>CADAQM010000019.1 GCA_902790135.1 uncultured Coriobacteriaceae bacterium | reverse complement strand
GATGGTGGGGGCGCCGTAGGAGCGCTGCAGGGCCACATAGCGGCCCTTGGGGCCAAGCGTGGTGGTTACGGCGTCAGCCAGCGTGTTGACGCCCTTGGCGAGACGCGCGCGAGCGTCGGTACCGAAGATGATGTCCTTAGCCATAAGTGATTACCTCCAAAAAGCGTACGAACGGGACGTACGACTGCTAGTCGATGATGATGGCGTAGATGTCATCGGCGCGGAGGAGCAGGTAGTCCTCACCGTCGACCTTGACCTCGTTGCCGCCGAACTTGCCATAGTAGACCTGGTCGCCCACCTGGACATCGATGGCAATGCGCTCGCCCTTGTCGTTGAGCTTGCCAGCGCCGACGGCGATGACCTCGCCCTTCTGCGGCTTCTCCTGTGCACCAGAGGAAATGTACAGGCCGGTAGAAGTCTTCTCCTCCTTGGGAGCGGGCTTGACGAGAACGCGATCGCCCAGTGGCTTAAGAGTCATGCTCGAAACCTCCTTTATATGCGCCATGCGGCGCCTAACGTGCGGCGTGTGATGAGCCGCTTAGCCAACGTTTGGAACTATACCCACAATGGCGCACAATAACGCGAGATTAGAGAAATCTTCAAAGACGCACTTAGATTTTCTGGTATCAGATGTGACAAGGGGACGTGTCGTCCCGCAACAGACCAAAAGGAACCGTCCTCAATGGTCGGTTTCCTTTACCATGGGTAGCTAGGTACACCCAAGGCTAGGAGCCGCCATGCGCGATGGATTCGTAAAAGTTGCTGCCAAGACCCCCAAGATTCGCGTCGCCGACGTGAGCTACAACGTCACGCAGATCGTGTCGGAGTGCGAGGACGCCTGCAGCGACGGGGCAAAGGTCATCGTCCTTCCCGAGCTTTGCATCACGGGCTATACCTGCGAGGACCTGTTCTGGCAGGACGCGCTGCTCGACGCGGCCCAACGGGGACTCTTCAGCATCGCCGACCAGACGGCTGAACTCGACGCCCTCATCTTTGTGGGCGTGCCTTGGCGCTTGAACGGCAAGCTCTACAACTGCGCCGCCGCCCTATGCGCGGGCGAAATCCTGGCGCTCATCCCCAAGGTTCACGTACCCAACTACAACGAGTTCTACGAGCTGCGCCACTTTACGCCCGCGACCCCCGACGACTTTGGCCTTATCGACGTCTCGCAGGAGGAGCCAGTCCCCTTTGGCACCAACATCTTGCTGCATTGCAAGAGCATGCCCGAGCTGATAGTCGCCGCCGAGATCTGCGAGGACCTGTGGGCGCCCAACCCGCCATCCATCGCCCATGCCCTGGCTGGCGCGACGGTCATTGTCAACCTCTCTGCCTCCAATGCCATCGTGGGTAAGGCAGCCTACCGTCGCCAGTTGGTAGTGGGGCAGAGTGCACGACTGGTCTGCGGCTACGTGTACACCAGCGCCGGCTGGGGCGAGTCCACGACCGACGTGGTCTTTGCGGGCCACAACATGATTGCAGAAGACGGCAGGCTGCTCGCCGAGTCCGAGCCCTTTGGCGCAGGCAACGCCGTGAGCGAGATTGACGTGTCCGGCATCGTGCAGGAGCGCATGCGCATGTCCACCTTCCAGGTGGCTGCCCCCGGCATGGCGGGCGGACCCGACTACTACGACGCCGAGTTCACGCTCGGACGCACGAAGACGCAGCTCACGCGCCATGTTGACCCTCATCCCTTCGTGCCGTCCGATGGCGCCGAGCGCGACGCACGCTGCGAGGACGTCTTCTCGATCCAGGCCTTCGGCCTCGCCAAGCGTCTCGACCACACCCGCAGCTCTTGTGCGGTGATTGGCATCTCCGGCGGTCTCGACTCGACGCTGGCCTTGCTCGTGACCGTGCGCGCCTTTGACTTGCTCGGACTCGACCGCCAGGGCATCATCGCGGTGACCATGCCGGGCTTCGGCACCACCGAGCGAACCCACGGTAACGCGACCACGCTGGCAGATGCGTTGGGTGTCCAGCTGCGCGAGGTCTCCATCGCAGCGGCAGTGCGCCAGCACTTTGCTGACATCGGGCACGACGAGTCCATCCACGACGTCACCTACGAGAACAGCCAGGCGCGCGAGCGCACGCAAATCATCATGGACATCGCCAATCAGGAGGGTGGTTTGGTGATCGGTACCGGCGACCTCTCCGAGCTGGCGCTGGGTTGGGCCACCTACAACGGCGACCACATGAGCATGTATGGCGTCAACGGCGGCGTGCCCAAGACGCTCGTGCGCCATCTGGTACGCTATGTGGCCGATACCTGCGGAAACGAGGCTGAGGCAGACATCCTCTACGACGTGCTCGACACCCCGGTCTCGCCTGAGCTCCTGCCCGCGAACGAGGACGGTACCATCGCCCAGCAGACCGAGGACCTCGTGGGACCCTATGAGCTGCACGACTTCTTCCTATATCAGGTGCTGCGCCGCGGCTCCACCCCGCGCAAGGTCTATCGCCTGGCATGCTACGCGCTGGGCGACACCTACGACGCTGCGACCATCCTCGCATGGCTCAAGGTGTTCTACCGACGCTTCTTCAACCAGCAGTTCAAGCGCAGCTGTCTGCCCGACGGACCCAAGGTGGGCTCGGTTGCTGTCAGCCCGCGCGGCGACCTGCGCATGCCCAGCGACGCTGTGAGCGCGCTCTGGCTGCGCGAGCTCGAGGAGCTGTAGTAGCAGCATCGTGATGTGACAGCGACCTGTCCCCCTGTCACGCGCCGAGGCGGGTGGCGAGGCAACGGGTGCTCTGCAGCTCGTCGTCGCGGCAGGCCAACAGGTTGTTGTCCCACACCGCCAGATCCGCAAGCTTGCCAGGCTCGAGCGACCCCAGCTCGCGCTCGCGTCCCACGGCAACGGCTCCACCCAGGCTGTAGGCGCGCAGCGCCTGGGCACGCGTGATGCGATGCTCCGGATACCAGCCGCCCTCGGGTTCGTGGCTCACTGGCGTCCGCCGCGTGACCGCCGTATAGAGCACATCCATGCTAGTAGGCGGCACGACGGGGGCGTCGGTGCCCAACGCAAGCTCCACGCCCGCATCCAGCATCCCCGCAAAGGGCCACATGCGCCGCGCGCGCCACTCCCCCAGATCGCGCGCAGGCTGCGCGAGGTCGATCGTCACGTGCGGCGGCTGCACCGAAGCCACCACATGAGCCTCGCGAAGCCGCACAATATCGGCAGGCTGGATGTCCTCGATGTGCTCCATGGTGTTGCGTCCCTGCGCGGGAGCGCCATAGCGTCGATACGCCTCATCAAAGATGTCAATCGCCGCATGCACCGCGGCATCGCCGATGGTATGAATGCGCACCGAATGGCCGCGCGCGGCAGCCGCAAGCACCAGTTCGCGCATGCGCTCGGGGGCAACGGTCGGCCGTCCCGCATCGCCAGCAAAGCGCGCGTTCTCGTACTCCTCGGCACACCACGCCGTATGCTGGCTACTCACACCGTCAAAGAACTGCTTGAAGCCCGGCGCCCGCAAACACTCGCCCGTGTAGCGCGCCTGCAGCTCCTCCAGGTTCGACTGGTCATCGGAGAGGCACGGGAACAGATGCGCCCGCACCGCAAGGTCGCCAGAGGCCTCAAGCGCCTCGTATACCTGCGGGTTTATCCCGTCAGCCCCCGGAATCAACGAGAGGGCCATGTCGCAGACCGATGTGATGCCCATGCCGCGCAGCCGTGCGAAGTAGTCACGATAGATGCCGCAGAGCTGCTCGGTCGTAAAGGACGAAAGAACCCGCGCGACGTACACCATGCCCGCCGCCTCGCGGATGACGCCCGTCAGATGGCCACACTCGTCGCGGTCGAAGCTGCCGCCTGCCGGTGGCTCGGTCTCGTCGGTAATGCCAAGCGCGCGCAGACCTGCGGTGTTGGTCCAGAGCGTATGCGCATCGCCCGAGTACATGGCCACGGGGCGGTTGGGGAAGGCCGCGTCGAGCGAGGCTCGGGTGGGAACGATGGGCGGGTTCCACAGCGCCTCGCGCCATCCGTGCGTCACCAGCCACGAACCGTCATCGGGACGGGTTGCGGCCCACTCCACCAGATGCGCCACGCAATCAGCCTCAGAGGTGCCTGCGTATTCGGTAGCCAACGCACTCGGGAAGAGCGCCGCATGGAACACATGCTGGTGCGCGTCGTGGAAGCCCGGGCATACAAAGGCCTCTCCCCAATCCGCTATCGGTGCACCCTGGGCCAGCTCATCGGCCACCTCGCGCGGAGCTACCGCGGCCACACGGCCGTCTCTGACCGCAATCGCCAAAGGACGAGCCTCATCGCAACCTGGCTCGGCGGTGAATACATTAGCTGAGGTTATGACATAGTCCGGACGCATGTAAGACCCCCTACCGTCGGTTTCTCGCGTCAAGTCTAGCGCGAGTATCCAAAGCGCCGAGAAGAAATCCGCCTCCGCGGCATACGTGCGCGGAGGCGGCGAGAGTGCGGGTGTCGGAAGCCCATCTCGTTGATGGGCCATTGCGAAAAACGGCTAGTCCTCCAGGTAGCGCGCGAGAAACTCGCGCGTGCGCGGCAGCTTGGGGTTGGTGAACATCTGCTGCGGGTCGCCCTGCTCGGCGATGACGCCCTGGTCCATGAACACGACCTTGTCGGAGACGTTCTTGGCAAATGCCATCTCGTGCGTGACCACGACCATCGTCATGCCCTCGGCCGCGAGGTCGCGCATGACGTTCAGGACCTCGCCGACAATCTCGGGGTCGAGCGCTGAGGTGGGCTCGTCGAAGAGCATCAGGTCGGGCTTCATGCAGAGGGCGCGAGCGATGGCCACGCGCTGCTTCTGGCCACCAGACAGAGAGGTCGCCGGCGCGTTAATGAAGTCGGAGAGCCCCACGGCCTCCAGGTTCTTGCGCGCAACCTCCTCCGCCTCTGCCTTGCCCATCTTCTTGAGGGTGATGGGTGCGAGCGTGCAGTTATCCAGCACGTTCTTGTTGTTGAACAGGTTGAAGCTCTGGAAGACCATGCCGATCTTCTCGCGCAGGCGGTTGATGTTGACGCGGTCGGCCGCCAGGTCCTCTCCGTGGAACCAGATGTGACCGGAATCGGGCGTCTCGAGCAGGTTCATGCAGCGCAGCAGCGTTGACTTGCCGCTGCCTGACGCGCCAATGATGGTCACGACCTCGCCGGGGTTGACGGCAAAGTCGATGTCCTTGAGCACGAGGTGACTGCCAAATGACTTGCGCAGGTTCTCGACGCGGATGAGCGGGCTTGTGGTGTCTGCCATGTCCCTACCTCGCATTCTTCTTGGCGTCGAGCGAGTACTCGGAGCTGCCGGTTCCGGCCACGGTACCCACCGTCGTGTTCATGTCGGATACGCTCGTCAGCGGCGCGGGCTCGACGGACAGGTGCTTGGCGAACTTGCCGAGAAGCCAACTGGCCACCATCGTCAGGCACAGGTAGCAGAACGCGGCCACAACGTACAGCTCAACCTGCTTGAAGTAGATGCCGACCACCGTCTTGGTGGCAAACATCAGGTCAAACACGCCGATGACGGAAAGCACCGAGGAGTCCTTGATGTTGACGACCAGCTCGTTGGAAAGCGCAGGGATGGCGTTCTTGATGCCCTGCGGGAACACGACCTTGATCATGGCCTGCCACTGGCTGAGGCCGAGGGAGCGGGCGGCCTCGTTCTGGCCCGGGTCAACCGCCTCGATGCCGCCGCGCAGGACCTCCATCATGTAGGCGGTCGAGTTGAGCGAGATGGTCACGAGGCCCGCCACGAAGGTCGACCAGATGCGGC
Source organism: uncultured Coriobacteriaceae bacterium (assembly GCA_902790135.1). Taxonomy (GTDB): domain Bacteria; phylum Actinomycetota; class Coriobacteriia; order Coriobacteriales; family Atopobiaceae; genus UBA1367. The sequence goes on along the minus strand of CADAQM010000019.1, from coordinate 51,398 downwards.
CGATCTCCCCCACCGTCATGCCGGTGTTCCTGAGCAGGCCGAAGCCTGCGAAGTAGATGAGCATGCCCTGGACCATCATCGGCGTGCCTCGCACCACCGTGGAGTAGAGCTTGGCAAACTCGCAACCTAGCGTCTTGAAGAAGCGCACGGCATCGTTGTCGGAGCGGTCGATCTCCTGGATGCGCAGGAACACGAGCAGGATGGCCAGCACGAAGGCGATCAGCGTACCGAAGACCGAGAGACCCACCGTGGTCATGATGCCCGTGGCGATGATTCCGTAGCTCTTGTCCAGCATGTAGACGATCGAGCTCATGAAGTCGGCGGGGTTCTTGTCCTGAGCGAGGCTCACGCTGACGATGGAGAGAAATCCCATCACCGCACGGTCCACAAACAGGATGAGCGTCGCTGCAACCACGCCATACGACGCCCACCGCTCGACGGTCTTTGCCAGCGGCTTGGTGAAGGGCGCCGTGCGCTGGTAGGCGTCCCCCTTCCAGTGGGTGAGCTTCCACGCCAGGGCAATGGCCGACACGGCGAGCCACGCCATGAGGAACCAATACAGGAAGACCTCGAAGGCATACGCTCCGCGCAGGAAGCTCATAGCGGGGCGCTTCTGCATGGAGAACCAGATGCCTATGGCCGCTATGAAGGACGTGCCCAGAAAAACGTAGCGATGGTCGTCGGTGATGAAAGACTTGAGCTTTGACAGGCGTGACAAGTGAGAATCCCCTCCCCGACAGCGTGATGAGGGGCGCCTCCAAGCAGGGACACCCCTCTGTTTGCAAGCACTGGTTTACCGTTACTCCGGCTGACGCTCGACGGCAGCTGCCCAGATGGCCTGGCGGTCATCCTCGGAGATGGTGGCGAGGATGTCGTTCATCTTTGCGACGATGTCGTCCTGGCCCTTGGAGATGCCGATGTTGACGGGAACCTCCTCGGAGAAGCCCTTGCCCTCGTCGAAGATGATGCCGACGAGCTCGGGATGAGCCTCGGTCATGGAAGCGATGTTGCCCACGTCGAAGGTGATGGCGTCGCAGGAGCCGGCCAGCAGGTTGGAGATCTGGTCGGGCACGGTGGGCACGGGACTCAGGTGGTTGACGCCCTCGATCTCGTCTATGACGGTGTCAAGCAGGGTGTCCTTCTGACCGAGGACGGCCGCGCCGGCGAAGTCCTGGATGGAGGTGGCGTTCTCGTACTCGGAGCCAGCCTTGACCATGAGGCCGTAGGTGCCCACGTAATAGGGGTCGGTGAAGTCGATGGACTCCTGGCGCTCGGGGGTGGCGGTCATGCCGGCGATGATGACGTCAATCTGACCCTGGCCCAGTGCCTCGATGAGGCCGTCCCACTCGAGCTTGACGGCAACCGGATCCATCTCGAGACCCTCTGCGATCTTCTTGGCGATCTGCACGTCGTAGCCGTCGGCGAAGGCGCCGGAGACGTTCTCGATGGGGATGGTGAACTCGGACTCCTCGGTTGCCTGCCAGTTGTAGGGAGCGTAGGCGGCCTCCATGCCGATGCGCAGGGTGCTGCCAGGCGCAAAGGCGACGTTGGAGGAGCCAATGGCCTCCTCGACGGCGGCGTCGGGGTCGTCCTCGGCAGCGGGACCGCAGGCGGTCAGGCCGAGCGAGAGGCTGGCAAGCCCAGAGAGCTTGAGGAAGTCACGACGGGAGAGCTTGGAGAGCGTGCTAGATGATGCGGTGTTGGCAAAGCGGATAGTCATGGCGTCCTCTTTTCTCTTGTTTTGCCAAATCCCCTTCCGTGCGACGCAACCGGAGGGGGCCCATCCCCCTCCCCCTTGCAGGTGCGCAGCCACGCCGCGCAGACGCGAGAAAGTTCCGCCGCATTATTGGATACGGTAGGCATTTGCATTTGATTTAGCAACGAGAGCAGCGTGTTTGATACACGTCGGCAACAGCTAGCGGAGACGGCGGAGTCACAGCGACCGGTCCGTCGCCCGGGACGGAACGATGTCTCGTTGCGGCTCTCGCAGCGGACCTGTTGCGACCGGTCCGTCGCCTGGGACGGAACCGGGACCCGTTGCGGCTCCGGCAGCGGACCCGTGGCATCTTCGCGGCGGAGCCTCCTGCGCTAGCGCTGCGGCCAGCCAGTACCGATGACAGGAGCCTCGGAGCAGCTCCACTCGCCCAGACGCGCGTTGGGCGCCGGATCCAGCGACAGCGGAGCGGTGACGCCCGCACGCAGGTTACGCAGCGCCGCCAGCGCAATCATGGCGCCATTGTCGCCACAGACCACCATCGGCGGCACGGTCACGCGCACGCCCATCTTGGCAAAGCGCTCCTGGTATGCAGCACGAAGCGCCGGGTTTGCAGCCACGCCGCCACCCACGCAGAAGTCAGAGACACCGGTCTCCTTGACCGCCGTCGCAGCCTTGGCGACCTGTACGTCCACAACGGCAGCCTGGAAGCTCGCTGCGAGGTCGGGCAAATTGATCGGACGACCCGCCTTGTTCTCGCCCTGGATGTAGGTGATGACCGCCGTCTTGAGGCCCGAAAGCGAGAAGCGGTAGTCGCCGCTGTGCATCATGGCGCGCGGGAAGTTGATGGCACGCGCGTTGCCCTGCGCAGCCAGCTTGCTGATCACAGGGCCACCAGGGTAGCCCAGCCCCAGTGCCTTGGCCACCTTGTCGAAGGCCTCGCCCACCGCGTCGTCGATGGTCTGGCCCAGAATCTCGTAATCGCCCCATGCGCGCACGTGCACCAGCATGGTGTTGCCACCGGAAACAAGGCTCGCGACAAAGGGCGGCTTGAGATCGGGCGTCTCGAAGAGGTTTGCCAGCAGATGCCCCTCAAGATGGTGCACGGGCACCAGCGGCAGGCCAGTTGCCGCGCAGAGCCCCTTGGCAAAGGCGACACCCACCACGAGCGCACCGACAAGCCCAGGACCTGCGGTAACACCGATGGCGGCAAGATCTGCGGGAGTCAGTGTGTCCACGCCAAAGTGGGCGCCCGCCAAAGCGAGCGTCTCCTCGAACACGCCCACAATGGCCTCGGTGTGCTTGCGGCTTGCGATTTCGGGAACCACGCCGCCGAAGCGCGCGTGGAAGTCAATTTGGGTCGCCACCACATTGGCGCAGATGGTTCCGTCGCCGTCGATGATGGCGAGCGCGGTCTCGTCGCAGCTGCTCTCGATGGCCAGCACCAGCGGGCCGGCCGCGTCGATGGCCTCCTGTTGGTCAGCGGTACGCGGGCTCGGTACGATGGGCCATGGGCGGACCGACGCACGAGGCTCCGGGCGGTCACCCACGCGTGCGGGATCGAAGGCCAACGGCAGCATCGCGGTCAGAATCAGGGCATGGTTGCCAGGGCCGTAGTAGTCGCGGCGCAACCCAACCTGCATAAAGCCCAGGCTCTCATACAGACCACGCGCGGCAGCGTTGCCCTCGTGTACCTCGAGCGAGATCTCGGAGGCACCGAGCGTCTGCCCATCGTAGGCCAGACGCGCCAGAAGACGGCTGGCGATGCCCTCGTGCCTGCGATCAGCCGTAACGGCAATGTCGAGCACCTCAAGGCGGTCACCAGCGAGAAGGCCACCAGCAAAGCCGATAATCTCGCCGCGGTCATGCGCCACCCACCAGGTGCGTCCCGGCTGGGCGAGCTCCTCCTCAAACATGGGAGCCAGCCACGGGCGATGGACGCCGCCCGCAAACGCAGACCCCTCTAGGGCCTCTACCTGCGCGATGTCGTTGACGGACATGGGGCGCAGCTGCGTGTGGATGCCCGCAAGCTCTTCCGCCACACCAGAACCCTTGACAAAGCCGCTCTTGCCCAGGCCCAGGCGCTCGCGCTCGGCCTCCTCCGCGTCCGAAAGACGCGTGTAGACCGGCAGCACCAGTGCAGGGTCCCCATTGTCACGCACGTCATGGCGTTCGGACGCCGCGGCCGCACGCAACAGGCCCTCCGACGAGGGATGCCACAGGCCCTCTGGCGCCACGCGCTCGAGGCCTGCCTCGGCAAAGCGAGCCTGATACTTCTTGAGGCCATCGCCCGTCAGCGTCAGCTCGCCCGCGTCAGTGCGAGCAGACCACTCATCCACGCATGCCTGCGCCTTGACCACGGTCTCTGCCGCGAAGGTGCGCACAGGTCCCGTCTCCCCCAGCCGGTAGATGCCGGGATACACCTCTCCGCGCATGGCGTCGGCAGCCACGCCCAGTGTCCCGCGCACGCCGCCTAGCCACGCGTTCCACGCAGCAGCGTCGAGCGTCGAGGCCCCATAGAGGGGCACGCCCAGACCACAGGAGAGGCCCTTTGCCGTGGCAATACCGATGCGCACGCCCGTAAACGAGCCAGGGCCGCGTCCAACCAGCACCTCGTCCACGTCATTCATGGTGAGGCTGACGCGCGTCAGGCAGTCGAGTGCCGTGGTAGTGAGCTCAACGTTGGTCTGACGACGGCAGAGATGGTCACCCTGCGCAAGAATGCGCACGTCGGCGCCGCCGTCCCGCGGGGTCCATTCGGCCACGGCACAGCAGAGCATATCGGTGGAGGTATCGAGGGCAAGAACAATGAGTGGCGAAGACGTCGCCATAAGGCATCACCTGTGCTTCCGTCAACCGCGCACGCCGCGGCCGGCAGGGGGAATAAAACGCATGCTAGTGTAGTCTTCCGAGAGGGCGTCGTGACTTCGCAGGCTAATGTTTCACACGCGCCACAAAGAGGTTAGCCAGCACGCAAGCGATGTCAGCACCCGCCACTACGCCGCCTGATCGAGCTCCTCGTCCGCACCATTGATGTAGGTGTCGCGCAACTCGTCGAACCGATCGCTCTTCTCCCGCCCTCCACGCAACGTGTGATTTGTCTCACCGTTTATACGCAGCGGGCAAGGCGACGTCTCAAACGAGCACGTCAGAGGAGGAGAGACGGCGTGAGCGTCTCAAGCGCATCGGCCGGGCGACACGTACTACGCGAGCGTCGCAACCAGCTCCTTGGCACGCACACCATGCGCCACCAAGCGTACCTCACGAGAGGGCTCCTCACCCACGCCCGCCTGGTCGTCGAGCCTCGTCAGGAACACATCAAGCCGCTCGGGACCGATCTCGTCGGAGAACTGCTCGCCCCACTCGATCACGCAGGGGCCATCGCCCTCGAGCGCGTCATAGAAGCCGATGTCCTCCAGCTGGTCGGGATCGTCGAGGCGATACAGGTCAAAGTGATAGAGCGGCATCTGCTCGCCCTCGTAGACCATGAGGATGTTGAAGGTGGGGCTCGTCACGTCGTCGACAACGCCCATCCCCGCCGCGATACCCTTGGTGAGCTGGGTCTTTCCTGCACCGAGGTCCCCGGTCAGCACCAACACGTCACCGGCACGCAGGTCCTTGCCCAGCCGCTCGCCCAGCGCGATGGTCTCCTCGGTTGATGCTGTCACAAAGCGCAACTCGCTCATCGGGCCTCCTCGACGGGATTCGCTGCCAGCCAGGCACCCACCATGCGCATGTCCGCCTCAAGAAGGGGCAGCCAGTCCTGGTGGTAGATGGTCGCGGCAGGATGGAAAGTGGGGCACACCACAAAGTGGCCAGTCTGGTAGAGCTGTCCGCGCAGCTTGGTGACACCCCGCTCGGTGCGCAGTACGAACTGCGTGGCAAAGTTGCCTAGGCATACGATCACGTCGGGCCAGATGGAGCGGATCTGCTCGCGCAAGAAGGGCGAGCACGCCTCGATCTCCTCCGGCCTGGGATTGCGGTTCGAGGGCGGACGGCACTTGATGACATTGGCGATGTAGATGTCCTCGCGCGTGAGGCCCGCAAGCGCTAGAAGGCTGTTGAGGCGCTGCCCGGCCGCACCGACGAAGGGCTCGCCCTGCAGGTCCTCGTTGCGACCCGGACCCTCGCCGATGAACATCACCCGCGCATGCGGGTTGCCGACACCAAACACCAGGTTGGTGCGCGTCTCCCCCAGCGGGCACAGCTGACAGTCGCCGATGACGGCCCGAATCTCCTCGAGCGTGACCTCGCGAGGCTTCTGGTGGTCGTGTCCCGGAATCTGCAGGATGGCCATGGTCCCCTCCTCGTCAGCCAGCGACGGTCGCGGCCGCCTCGTCCTAGACATACACCTTCTCCATGCGCATGCCAAAGTTGCAGGTCACCTCGTAGTTGATGGTCCCGCGCAGCTGCGCCATCTCGTCGGCGGTGATGCACTCATCCCCGTCCTCGCCGATGATGGTGACGAGGTCTCCCTCGGCCACCGGCGTCGCCCGACGATACGAGCGCACGGGGTTGGTGTCCACGGCAAACATGCACTGGTCCATGCAGATGTTGCCCACCTGACGCGCGCGCTTCCCATGCACGAGCACGTCCATACGACCGGAGAGCGTCCGCGAGAGTCCGTCGGCATAGCCCAGCGGAATGGTCGCCACCTGCACGTGCGGGGTGGGTACGCGATAGTTGAGGCCGTAGCTCACACCCTCGCCCACCGCCGGATAGATGGCACGCGTCACGCGGGCGCGCACGCTCATCGCCGGCACGAGGGAGATGCGCGGAGCCGTCGCCTCGGACGGCTGCAGGCCGTACAGGCCGATGCCCGCGCGGCACATGTCGTTGTGCAGCTCGGGGTGCAGAATGGTGCCCGGGGTGTTGTCGCAGTGCACCAAGCCCACGTCGCAGCCCGCATCGCGCAGCGCCTTGACGGTGCCCATGAAGCGGTCGGCCTGCAGACGGAAGTCCCAGTCACGCACGGTGTCGGCGGTCGCAAAGTGCGTAAAGGTGCCTGCGCACTGCAGACCGCGGTGGAAGTCGATGGAGCGACGGAAGTCCACGGCCTCCTCGGGCAGCACGCCGATGCGCGTCATGCCCGTATCGATGGCCAGGTGGTACTTGCCGACCTTGTCATAGGCCGCGGAGCATTCGCCATACGCGAGCGCAAACTCGCTGGTAAACACACTGGGCATGATGTCGTACTCGACCAGGGTCGGAATGGCCGCCTCGGGCGCCTGATTGAGCATGAGTATGGGCCACTCGATGCCGGCCTGGCGCAGCTCCACGCCCTCGGCAACCGTGGCTACGGCAAACTGGTCCGCTCCCGCGGAGCGCATCGCCTTCGTGCACTCGACGGCGCCGTGGCCGTAGCCGTCGGCCTTGACCGCACACATCAACTTGGTACCGCGGTTGAGCAGCGCCTTGATGGTGCGCGTGTTCTTGCGGATGGCGTTGAGGTCGATTTCAACCCACGCCCAGCGATCCTTGGGTTCCTCTGTCAGAGGCATTGCCAGCTCCTCTCAACGCGCCGTCGCCGCAGGCGTCTTGGCGCGCGTCTTGCTATTCGTACTCCAGCCCCGCCATCATCGAACGCTCCTCGAGGGCATCCCTGGCCAGGCCAAGGTAGTCGAGAAGGTCGCCGGCCATCACGCCGCGAGAGCCATAGCGCTCGGCGGCCATCAGCGCCGCCTGTCCGTGAATCTCGCAGGCAAAGGCGGCAAGCATCGGCAGGTCGGTTGCCTCCACGGGGCTGCATGCCATGAGCGCGGCAACGATGCCGCCCAGCACGTCGCCCGAGCCCGCAGTCGCAAGCGAGGACGGGCCGGGCTTGGGCAGTACGGCCGCCTCGACGCTCACGCAGGCGCTTGCGCTGCCCTTGGCGAGCACGCACAGCTCGCTGCCGCCGTCGGACCACGCGATGCGACGCGCCGCGTCGAGCATGGCGGTAAGCGAGTCGGGCGGCGTGTCCGCCAGGCCCACCAGGCGCCCCAGCTCCGCGCGATGCGGCGTGAGCACGATGTGCTCGTTGCGGCGCAGCAGCTCCGGAAACTCGTCCACCTGTCCAGAGGTGAGGCGGGAGATGCAGTTGAGGCCGTCGGCATCCACCACCAGCTTGGTGTTTGCGTTGAGCAGGGCCGACACCACGCCCACCGTGCCGGACGAGACGCGCATGCCCGGGCCCACCAGCGTGGCGGAGCGCTTCTCGGCGAGACGCACGACCGCGTCGGTCGCGCGCGTCGAGAAGCAGCCATCGGGCTCGGCGGGAAGCCCCACCACGGGAATCTCCATCATGCGTCCCTGGATAATCGGGGCGATCGGCTCGGGGACCGCGAGCGTGACGTAGCCCGCACCCGCACGCGCGGCGGCCAGCGCCGCCATCATCGGGGCACCGGTGAAGCGCGACGAGCCGCCGACAACCAGCACCGACCCACGCGAGAACTTGTCAACCGCATTGGTGGGCGGGGTGATGACGGCCTGATAGTCGCCCAGATCCGCACGCCAGGCGACGGGATCGACCTCTATGGCAAGCTGCTCGGTCTGCTCGGCGAGCGGCGCCACCACGATGGCTCCGCACAGGTCGCGCCCCTGGTCGGAAAGCAGGCCCGGCTTAAGGGTCAGCATGGTGATGGTCTCGTCGGCAACCACCGCGGGGCCCTCCGCATGACCCGTCTGCGCGGACAAGCCGCTCGGGACGTCAACGGCAAGCACGCGCACGCCACTGGCGTTGACGCACTCGATCCAGATGTCGAAAGGCGTGCCGGCAGCGCCATGGAAGCCTGTGCCGAACATGCAGTCGATGATGACATCGGTGTGTTCGAGCAGCTCCTCCACCTCGCTGCGTGGCGGGGCCACACGCGCCTCGACGCCCACGGACAGTGCGCTCTGAGCCACCATGCGCGCGAGATCGCCCTTGATGTCATCGGCCTCGATGGGGGTGATCACCGTCACATGGATGCCCTTGCGCAGCAGCTCCTCGGCGGCAACCCAACCGTCGCCACCATTGTTGCCAAAGCCGGTGAACACGGTAACGTACTCGACGTCACCCATACCTACGGCCTCGTTTGCGGCGGCCGAACCCGCGCGGTGCATAAGCTCCGATATGCTCACACCCACACCCGTGAGACGCTCTTCGAGCGTACGGACGTCCTCTACATTCAAGACTGGCTGCATGGGCGCTCCTTCGTTTCTCGTCGTCAATGGCCCCATGCTAGCACTGTGAGAGCAGCACTGAGTGGGGCTTCTCGGATGTGGTTTGTACCCCACAAGGGGTGGGCTCAAAAGGAGACCGCACGAGTATCTGAGGACTTACATCAGTGGTGTCCAGAGCTTCTGGATCTCTTCGCTTTTGCTAGGTCAGCCAACGGACCAGACATATCGAATTCCCCGACTATTTGTTACTAATTCCATTGCATTTAAAAGCTCTAAGCACCTTTTGCAAATCTCAAAATATATGTTACTTATATAGTAACAATATTTCTTATCTAACGGTATCTCAACACGTCGGTCTTTGAGCCTCTGAAGGGCTTCAACACTTATTAATTCTGCAAAATAGGATACTCTTAAGTCCTAAACGCACATACTGTTGCTTCATGTCTTTGCGCTATCCACTGTTTGTACGAAGAGCAAGGAGATTGCAAAAGTCATGGCAGCCCTTTTCATGGGAGTTTGTGCCGCAAGACACGTCCGAAGGATGTAAACATGCAAAAAATGGTATCGATTTGCTGCATTACGTATAACCATCGGAACTATATCAGTCGCTGTCTAGACAGCCTCGTCAATCAGGTTGCCGACTTCGAGTATGAAATCGTCGTTCACGATGACGCATCCACCGACGGAACACAGGACATAGTCCGTGAGTATGCCGAAAGGTATCCAAACCTGATAGTCCCCGTCCTGGAAACCGAAAACCAGTATTCAAAGGGAGTGGGCTCTCTCGTATCCGCCATGCTGTCAGCCGCCACAGGAAAGTACGTCGTAGAGATCGAAGGCGATGACCACTGGTGCGATCCCGACAAGCTGAGGCTCCAGGTGGAGGCCCTCGAGGTGCATCCAGAATGCTCCGCCTGCGTTCACGTGACAAGCACGGTGGATAAAGACGGCAAACCCCAGCAGATGCGACTCCCGGAGATCGATCTTGACCATTCGGTGATAAGCACCGAGGAGTACATGCGGTACGTCTTGAACGAAGGCTACTGGATGTTCCATTTGAGCAGCTGCATGGTGTTGCTAGATCTGTATCGCGAATACGCGAGCTTCATGATTGAAGGCTTTCCTGCCAAGTTCTACAAGGTGGGAGACCTTCCCATGTACCTGTTCTTTTCTCTCAAGGGAAGCTTCTATTTCATCAACCGTGTCATGACCACCTATACGGTGGAAAGTGGCGGCTTCATGTCGCAAGCGAAGAGCGATCCGGAACTCGCTCTTCGAGCCCAGCAGGGGTTTGTGGACGGTCTGACCGCCTTTGACGAATACAGCGACTACCGCTTTCACGAGTACGTGGATCAGGCGCTCGTTCCTCGAAGGTTCGAGATCGACCGCATCAACCGCAGGTTCGATCGAATCATCCGAACTCCGGAGTACCGGTCCCTGATACGCCAACGAGGGCCTGTCAAGGCGGTTGCGTTTTATCTGGTCGGCATGTTCATGCTCTTGTTCAAAAACAGAGGCGAAAGAAGGTAGGAAGCCATGGCAGAGAGCATTCTGGTTACTCGCCCCTCCATCCCGTCACTTGATGAATACATCGATGAGATCCGCGACCTGTGGGAGACTCGCTGGCTGACCAACATGGGAGCAAAGCACCAGGCCCTAGAGAGTCAGCTCGCAGATTACCTTGGAACTGAAAACGTCGTTCTCTTTGTCAATGGCCACATGGCATTGGAGCTGGCCCTTCAGGCGATGAATCTGAACGGAGAGGTAATCACCACCCCATATACGTTCGCCTCAACGACGCACGCCATCGTAAGAAATGGGCTCACACCGGTATTCTGCGACATCGATCCGATGACCTTCACGATTGATCCGGCAAAGATCGAAAGGCTCATCACCGACAGGACCTGCGCCATCCTACCCGTCCACGTCTACGGCAACATCTGTGACGTCGAGGAGATTGCGCGCATCGCCAGGAAGTATGACCTGAAGGTCATCTATGATGCCGCGCATGCATTTGGCGAGACCTACAACGGCAAGGGCATCGGCTGCTTTGGCGATGCGTCTATGTTCAGCTTCCATTCCACGAAGGTCTACAACACCATTGAGGGTGGCTGCGTTTGCCACAATAACGCCGCGCTGGGAGAGGCGTTGCAGGACCTGAAGAACTTTGGCATCCACGGCTATGAAGAGGTGTATGGCGTCGGGGCTAACGCGAAGATGAACGAGTTCTGCGCGGCGATGGGCCTATGCAACCTGCGCCACATCGACGAGGAGATCCATCAGCGCGGCCTCAGGTTCGAGCGATACTACGAGCGTTTCGAGGGCATCGAAGGCCTTCAGTTGAAGCAGCCTCAACCAGGGGTCAAGTACAACTACTCGTACTTCCCACTGGTAATCGAAGAGTCCCTGTACGGCTCGAGCAGAAACGAAATCCAGGACGTACTCGCACTGCATGACATCAACGCACGCAAGTACTTCTACCCCATCACCAGCGCCTTCGATTGCTTCCACAGGCGGTTCGACGTACTCAAGACCCCAGTTGCCCTGCATGTGAGCAAGCGCGTGCTCACGTTGCCCCTCTATGCCGACCTGCCCATGGACCGCGTTGATCAAATCTGTGATCTGATACTGTCCTGCCGGAAGTAAAGATGAACAGCTCCAAGAGAAACAGAGTCGCCTCGGGGTTCATGTGGAGGCTGATGGAGCGCATGGGAGCCCAAGTGGTCTCCTTCGTCGTCTCCATTGTGCTGGCCCGCATACTTGACCCTGACGTTTACGGCACGATTGCCCTGATCGTGGTCTTCACGACGATCATGCAGGTCTTTGTCGACAGCGGGCTAGGCAACGCCCTCATACAAAAGAAGCATGCGGACAATCTCGACTTCTCAACGGTCTTCTACTTCAACATTGCTTTCTGCCTGGTTCTTTACGGCCTGATGTGGGTGGCGTCGCCATCGATCGCGGAGTTTTATCATGACCCAAGTCTGGTGCCGTACATCAGGGCCCTCAGCCTGACAATCGTTATCTCCGGCATCAAGAATGTGCAGCAGGCCTACGTGTCGAGGAACATGCTCTTCAAGAAGTTCTTCTTCTCGACCCTCTGCGGAACCATCGGGGCAGCCATTGTCGGCATCATCATGGCACTTCGCAGCTATGGCATCTGGGCACTGATCGCCCAGCAACTGTTCAACATGCTTGTAGACACCGCGGTTCTCTGGATTACCGTACCCTGGCGCCCTACGCTGGCCTTCTCCTTCCAACGGCTCGGGGGATTGCTCTCCTATGGGTGGAAGCTGCTGGCCTCGTCCCTGCTGGACACTGGCTACAACAGCCTGCGCCAGCTTCTGATTGGCAGAATCTATACGCGCGCTGACCTTGCCTACTATAACCAGGGGGATAAGTTCCCGGCACTAATCATCAACAACATCAATGCGTCGATCGACAGCGTGCTGCTGCCCGCCATGTCAGAGGACCAGGACGACAAGTCCAGGGTCCGCGACATGATGCGCCGGTCGATCATGGTCAGCACCTACCTGATGAGTCCACTTCTGATAGGCATGGCTGCCTGTGCAGACACGATCGTGCGTCTGATCCTGACGGACAAATGGCTACCGTGCGTGCCGTATATGCAGATATTCTGCCTTACCTACCTTTCATACCCGATACATACGGCAAACCTGAACGCAATCAAAGCGATGGGAAGGAGTGACATCTTCCTCAAGCTTGAAATCATCAAGAAGGGTCTAGGCCTGATAGTGCTCCTCGTCTTCGTTAGGGTTGGCGTGATGGAGCTTGCGTTGAGCCTGCTCTTCTTTTCCATCTTGTCCATGGGCATCAACGCGTGGCCAAACAAGCAGCTGCTGTCTTACAGCATACGGGATCAGGTTTTTGACATACTCACCAATCTGACGCTCGCACTTGTCATGGGAGCCATTGTTTGGGCAGAGAGCGCCTTGGCGATTCCCATGGCTCTCAAGCTTGCCCTTCAGGTGATAACGGGCGTCGTTGTCTACGCAGCGCTATCTCTGGTCATGAAGAACTCTACCTTCACCTACTTGCTGGACATTCTTAAGACCAGTCGCAAGAAGGCCTAGAAGAATAGCCGGAGGATGAAGAAGCATGAGACACACAATCATAGGCTGTGCCGTCTGCTTCGCCCTCGCTTGCATGCCTGCCTGTGGAAGACCCGTCAGCATCGTAGAGGCAGCCAACGAGGGACAGCAGGCATCCGAACCGCAGCCTGAGGAGCCCTCGTCAAACGTCGACACAACCACCATTGCCCAGAAGACCGTCTCGGCATATGCTGGAAAGGTGGCGTCTGACGAGTTTGTCTCCGTCAAGACCTTCGGCGCAGTTGGTGACGGTGAGGCCGATGATACCGAGGCAATTCAGGCTGCAGTTTCCTCGGACGAGATCGTCTATTTCCCAGCCGGCAGTTACAAGATCAGTAAACCGATCTTGATAACGCAGAAGAAGATCTGGAGCCTCTACGCCCAGGACGCCAGCTTCGTGTACACCGGCAATGACTTTGCTTTCAAGATCAACGAGGCTCAAAACTGCCACATCGAGATTGGGGAAATCATCTCGGAGAACGGCGGTGGCATCGAGTTCTACTCCGAGAATACCCAGAAGTGGAATCAGTACGTGAGCCTAACATTCGACTACATCGATTGCGCCACGGACTGTATCTATATACGTGTGTCGGGGGGCTGGTGCAACGAAAACCAGATCTACGGCGGTCGCTTTGCCGGCGGGAACAACGGTGTCCACGTCGAATACCTCGGAGAGGACGTCCTGAACGGCTGGAAATTCTACAACTGTGGTATTGAAGGGGCAGATAACGGTTTCTTATTTGATGCAGGAAAGGGTTATATCGCTGATATGGCAATCATTAACCCTCGATATGCTGAGTCCTTCAACACGATATTTAAGACAGTTGGTACTGTTTGTGATTGTTTGTGGATAGGAACACATGTAGTTGAGCCTAATATGGTTGCATGTTCAACAAAAACAAGTCGTTTTGAGATACTTGCACCAATCGGTGAGACCGGTCATCGAGGTTGCATTGTTGATGGAACACTCATGGTTGAAAGAGTCGAGTACGAACGGGCAGAGTAAGTATGAACGAAAGAGAAAGAATTGCCGTCAACATCCATGAGCTTATTGCGATGCTACGCGCCTATCTTCCAGAAATCATATGCTGGTCTGTTTTCTGCTGCTTGTTGCTAGTCTGCTATAAGGAGGTTTATAAGAAGCCGACATTCACCGCGGAGACCTCATTCTATGTCTACTCGCGGACAGCCGACAGCGATTACGGAAGACTCGACGTCAGCGACCTGGACGTCAGCCAGCAAATGGCAAAGGAGTCGCTCGGCGTACTTAGGAGCGAGCAGGTTGCCGAGGAAGTGCTTGTAAACCTTGAAGGAGATGCCGCGGCGCTTCAGACGATGACAACCTTCGATCTCTTGAATATGACAAGCGTCCAGAAGCAGGACGATTCGTTGGAGATTACGATTACGGCAAGCGGGTCAGATCCCTATGTCGTCTGCGATGTCGCAAACGCCTACCGTGAAACGGCGATAAGGGAGCTGAGCGAGCGCCTCATGGCGAGGGGCATACAGACTGCAAAGGTAGCCGTAATCCCGCTGGGACCCTCAGGCCGGTCCTCTTCTTTCTATGGAGCAATTGGTCTGTTCCTCGGTTTGTGCAGCTCTGTCGGACTCATAACGCTTCTCTATGTTTTGCGTCATGCCGAAAGAAGCCCAGAAGATGTGGGGGAAATCTAATGAAGAAGCCTAGGAAAAGACCGGGGCATCGCCGCACATCGTGCTTGATATGTCTTCTCTTGCTGGCAGGTATCTGCGTCCTGTTGTTTACGCTGGCCATCATTAGGATTACGTCGGACACGACGCCGCCTGTCATCACATTTCCTTCAGCCAAGATAACCTATACGCCAGACGAGGATGTCTCCGCACTTCTCGCGGACGTTACGGCAACGGACGACAGGGACGGTGACGTAACGGAATCGATTCGAGTGCGAAGCATCAGCATCTCGGATGAAGGCGGTAAGGCCATCGTGACGTATGTCGCAAAGGACCAAGCCAACAATGTCGGACTGGAGAAGCGAGTTGTAAAGGTAAAAGCCGACAAGAAAACACCGAAGGATGCCGATTCACTAGAGGCAGAAGGATAGGCGTTCCCATGGCCCTGTTCAGCATCATCGTGCCTGTATATAACGTCGAAGCCTGGCTAGGCAGATGCCTTGATTCCATCCTGTCGGATCGATGCGGCGACATGGAGCTCATATTGGTGGACGATGGGTCTACGGATGACAGCGGAAGGATCTGCAACCAGTATGCTGCGTCCCACGCAAACATCAGCGTGATCCACAAGGAGAACGGTGGCCTTTCGAGTGCGCGAAATGCAGGGCTGGAGCAAGCTTCTGGTGAGTGGGTCAGCTTCATCGACTCTGATGACTGGGTTGACAAAGACAGCTACCACTCGGTGGCAATGCTTCTCGCCCAGCTGGGCGACCAGAAGCCAGACCTGCTGAAGTTCGGATACAAGAAGGTTGCTGGGGGTGAGACCAAAGCGCTCGCCCCATGCGTGCCGGAAGGCATCTACGACCGCGATGGAATCGTTCGAGAGCTTTTGCCCGTAGCATTCGGCAGTAAGAGAATCTCGGACAGCACCCTGCACACCTTCGTGCTGAGCTCCTGTGCACACATCTATCGGCGGGAGTTCCTGCAAGAGACCCAAAAGAGATTCACCTCAGAGCGTGAGGTGGGCAGCGAGGACTTCCTGTATCTCTACAGCCTGTACGTGCAGGCTTCCTGCGTATATGTGTCACATGCGGTGTGGTACAACTACGACACGCGTGAGGGCAGTCTTACCAGAAGATATCGGAAGGACTTGGTCGCGCAGTACCAGTGCCTGGGAGCCCTAACCCACCAGGAGCTGAGCGAGGCAGGACTGGACGTTCTTCTGGCGGAGGACTTCAACGTCTTCTACGTTGGCCTGATGTACATCTGTATCATGAACGAGTGCGTACCGTCTGATGGCCGCCTCAGCCAGATCCGTCGGGTCAGAAGAATCCTCAAGGACGATAGCCTGAGGAAATGCCTGCACGGTACTCGTTTTTCCGATCCCAAAAGCAGACTTCTTGCAGGGTTTATGCGCGCCAGGATGGCCTTGCCCCTGTGCATGATTCAGTGGCGCGGGGCGGAGAAACCCTCATGACAGTCTACCTGAGCGCAAAACGCATTCTGCTGTTCGTGTTATGCAGCGAGTTCACCTTCGCGCTCATCAACATTGCCGATATCCCTTGGTCGCTTTACCTGTTGAACCTTTCGTTCTCCGCCCTGCTGCTTACGGCCTACATGCTATGGAATCTAGATATTATCCTGCAGAAAAAGTATCTGCTCGTTAATGTCCTGTCGCTCGTCTATGCAAGCTCGACTCTGGTTTCGCCCATCCTCGGCGGAGACCTGTCACCGCACCTGTTGTCGTCGTACTTCCTGCATATCTCTCTTCTACCGTTTGTCGAAATCCAAAGGGAGAAGGGGCATGTTCGGTTTCTCTATAAAGTTCTTGCGTTTTGGCTGCCGCTGTTTCTAATTGCCAATGACATCCTCATGGTCATCATGCCCGGAAGATTCTACGGCGACGGCATAAGCAAGACCTTCTTGCTGGGCGGAAAATTCTCAACCTCCTATAATCACATGGTCTTCTTGCTAATCGTCTGCCTGCTCTATGGTGAGAGACTCTTTGTGCGCAGAGTGATTCCCCTGCTCTTTGCCGTAGTTTGTTTGCTTTGCAGATATATGGATTGCAACACGGCCGCACTGGGCACGATTGTGTTCTTTGCGATTGCCTATTCTCCAAAGGGCATACAGTCCGTGCTGAGCCGCCGGGCCATTGTATTGGTGGCACTGATACTCTGTGCCTTGTTCGTCTACTTGGAAAACGTATTCATGCTCCCACCGGTCAAATACTTCATTACCGAGGTCCTCGGACGAGACGTGACACTCACTGGCCGATCGCAGATCTATCAGGTCCTTGGCAAGGTCATCCGTGCTCATCCCTGGATTGGGTATGGGAGCTCTGCCGAAATCATGTTCAGATACACTGGCGCCTTCAATGCACAGAACGGCTTCTTTGACCTCGTCGTGCAAAACGGTTTTCCCTCAGCCTTGCTCTATGAGCTCTTGGTATTGACGCTAGTAAGAGAGGGCTCGACAACAGGTTCAAAGTTTCTGCTGGGAATCATGTATGGCTACTTCTTCATGTCAACAGTCGAGATAACGTTTGACATTACTCTCTTGATGTTTGGCATTCTTCTATTCACCGAGAGCGAGGATTATACCGAAAAGCCGATAAGAATCTTCGAATGGGGGTGTGCGACTGTTGATTCGTGTACTTCAATGCGTCAATAACATGCATCGTGCTGGCTTAGAAACGATGCTCATGAACTACTTTAGGCACATCGATCGCGACAGGATCATGTTCGACTTCCTTACTCATCGGCCGTGGAAAGCCGACTATGACGACGAGATCGAAGAGCTTGGCGGAAAGGTCTACCACGCACCAAGGCTGTACCCGCAGAACTATCCCGCATACTTCCGGTATATGCGCAGGTTCTTCAACGACCATCCAGAGTATCGGATCGTTCACTCACATATCGACGCCATGAGCTACCTGCCTCTTACCGCTGCAAAACACGCCGACATTCCAGTTCGCATCGCTCACAGCCATAACACAAGCATTGATCCGGATCTTAAGTACCTCCTGAAGACGTACTACAGGCACCGCCTACCTGGCGTTGCAACGGACTATCTGGCCTGTGGAACGGAGGCGGGCGAATTCCTCTTTGGCGATAGGCCATTTACGGTGATACCAAATGCAATAGACACATCGCTTTTTGCATTCAACCAAGAAGCGCGGGATCAGATTAGAGACCAACTTCAGCTGAACAATCGCTTTGTCATTGGAAGCGTGGGGCGCCTGACCTATCAGAAGAACGTGGGCTTTCTGCTTGACGTGTTTCGGGAGCTGGTCAAGCTCTCGCCTGAGTCCGTGCTGCTTGTCATCGGTGGCGGAGAAGAGGAGGACGCGCTCAAGAAGCAGGCTGCGTCGTGCGGAATATCCGACAAGGTTCTCTTTCTGGGAGTCAGGAATGACGTAAGCCAGCTCTATCAAGCTATGGATGTCTTCGTCATGCCATCACGCTATGAGGGTCTTCCCGTTGTAGGAGTCGAGGCCCAGTGCTCTGGCCTTCCATGCGTCTTTTCTGACAACATCACAAAAGAGCTGAAGATGTCTGATCGAGCATTCTTCCTCGACATCGATTGCATGCCTGAAGAGTGGGCTTCGTTCATTCTCGGGTTGAAAGGCCAGAATACATCGAGGGCAATTCCTCGCAATTGCCTAGACATGGATATCGAACATGTAAAGGACAGGCTGCAAGACTATTATCTCAAGAAGTGGAGCACGATCTAAATGAAGAAACTACTGATGCTCGGCGCCCCCCTCTCGAGTATGGAAATCGTGCAAAAGACCAAGAGGCGGGGCTGGTACACCATCGTGACCGACAATCAGCCGCTAGAAAGCTCGCCTGTCAAACAGGCGGCAGATGCCTGCTGGGACATCAGCACTGCAGATATTGACCTCCTGGAAGAGAAGTGCCGCGAGGAGGGCATTGACGCCGTCTTCACGGGCGTCAGCGAGTTCAATCTTGACCGGGTACGCATTCTGGCACAGGACCTCGGGCTTCCCTGCTATATCGATGAGGGTGCCTGGAAATTCGCGCGCAACAAGCGTCTCTTCAAGGAAAAGTGCATTGAAAAGGGCGTTCCCGTAGTCCAAGAATATTCGGTCCCGAATTCGGATGATGAGTTCGACTGGAGTCAAATCGTCTATCCGGTAGTCGTGAAGCCAGTCGACGGAACGGGCAACTCGGGCCTGAGCATCTGCAACAACAGGGAGGAGCTGCTCGACGGTCTTCGAAAGGCGAGGGAGTCAAGCGCAAACCAGAGACTCATCCTCGAGAGATATGTCACCGGCGAAGAGACTTGGAACTATTACTTCATCGCAGAAGGACAGGTTCGCTACGTCTATAGCGGTAGAGTCTTCAGACAACCAGGATATCCCACCTTCCTCTACTCTTTTGGCACCTCTGCCGTCGGAGGGGTGGACAAGTACCTAGAGAAGATCAATCCACAGTGCCTCGAGCTACTCAAAGACATTGGCTGCAAGGAAGGAATGGCTTGGATCCAGTGCATTAAGGATGCGGAGGGCAACTACTACGCCCTTGAGATGGCCCATCGCATGAGCGCAGACGCAGCGGGCGACATACTCGAGAAGTGCCTTGGGGCCAACAACGTTGACTGGATGCTCGACACGGCACTCGGCGTAAAGCATACGGCAGACACGCTGCCACAACAGATTGAGCGTCCCTATGTCGGTGCCTGTTGCGTCTACTATCTGTTTGCAGATCATTCTGGGACGATCAAGCGAATGCAGGGCTTCGACAAGCTCGATTCCGATTGCTATTGCGTGGAAGTGGTCAAGCGCGTTGGCGATTTCATTGACCAGTACAGGATGATGGTGAAAATCGTCTTCTACGCTCGCAGCGGCGAGGAGATGTGCCAGTCACTTCAGTATCTGAACGAGACGATCGAAATTGCCGACACGGATGATAAAAGCCTCATTGTTCGTTTCACAGACTACGATGAAGTCAGGCGTAAGCATCATGGCCTAATGCGTGGGTAAGGTAGATGGGTTCTCAATAGCTGGTTGCTTTTTGCTTAGGTGAAAAGCGTACGTTTAAACACAAGTGAGAGGAAGCACTATGATAGCAGCAATTAATCAGCCATACTTTATTCCCTATATCGGATACTGGCAGCTTATTGCTTCTGCTGACCTGTTTGCCATTGCCGATAACTACAACTATATTAACAAGGGTTGGATTAATAGAAATCGTATCCTTAATGGAAATAAGATACAGTACTACAACATCCAAATTAATCATGCTTCTCAGAACCGCTATATCTGCGATCACAACATCAAGCCAATTGATTCATTGGAGAAAAGCAAGAAATTGAAGCAACTGGAGAGCTTCTACCATCGTGCTCCCTATCGGGATTCGGGGCTCGAGCTGATGGATAGAATGCTCTCATTTGAGGGCGAGAACCTCGCCGATTTTCTCTATGAGTCGATTCAGCTGGTCTGTAACTACCTTCAGATCGGCACCAAGATCGTACGCACATCGGATTACGAGCAAGACCCCAGTCTCAAGTTTGCGGACAGGGTTTATGACTACTGCCATCAGATGGGTGCCGACACCTATCACAACCTCATAGGAGGTCTCAAGCTTTACAGCTTCGAGGAGTTCGCAGAGCATGGTATTAAGCTGGCCTTTCTGGAGTCAATCCCCAAGCCCTATCCGCAAAGCTCCAAGTCCTTCGAATTTGGCCTATCCATCATTGACGCCATCATGAACAACTCCGTTGAGGAGATTCAAGAGCTGCTCAAGAGCTATAGGCTCATCACGGAGCCTGAAGAGCCTGAAGCCTAGACGCGAGCTCGCGAACGCCGCATGCTGCAAAAGAAAGTGGCGCAGACCGATACGCTCGGCCTGCGCCACTCGTGTGTCACAGCAAGTTTACCGCTGTGCTTGCACCCTACTCCAGCGTCGCAGCAACATCCCCCTGCAGGTGATCGAGCTCGTCGAGCACCGAGCGAGCGCGCTTGAACGATGAAAGCAGCTCGCGCTCCGGGTCACGCTCCTCCTTGGGCTTGGGACGGACTTCGTCCGTGACGAGCAGGGCCATCGCAGTAGCCACCTCATGCGTAAAGGAGAGCGACAACGCAATCTCCGCCACGCCTCGCGCCGCAGCAGCCTCAGCCACACGCCCCGAGAGCACCGCCACGGGCCTGCCCGCATCCGACACGCCAACCGCCACGTCATGGCGGCCAACGCCGTCACCCGGCCCGAGTCCCAAGGCGCGCACCACAGCACCACGCGCGGCAAAGCGCGCGGCGTAGTGCTCAGCAGGACGAGCGGTGCCCTCGCAGAAGAGTCGTTCCTCATCGGTGAACACGCGCCGCACGAAGGACGGCCGCCTCTTGAGCACGCGCTCCATGCGCGCGACCTCGAGGATGTTGATGCCTACGTCCGCTGCTGGCATGGCTACTCTACCGTCACCGACTTGGCCAGGTTGCGCGGCTTGTCCACGTCGTAGCCGCGGTCGCGCGCCACGTAGCGGGCGAGCAGCTGCAGGTGGATGACGGAGATGGCCGGCACGAGCAGCTGGTCGGGGCAGGGCGGCACCCACAGCACCTCCTGGCACATCTTTGCTACGCGCTCGTCGCCATCGGTGGCCACGGCTACGACCACGGCACCGCGTGCCAGGCACTCCTGGATGTTGGAGACCGTCTTGTCATGGACGTGATCTGCCGGAACCACTGCCACCACGGGGAAGCCCGACTCGATCAGCGAGATGGGACCGTGCTTCATCTCGCCAGAGGGATAGGCCTCGGCGTGCAGGTAGCTGATCTCCTTGAGCTTGAGCGCGCCCTCGTAGGCGGTCGTGGCGCTGACATTGCGTCCCAAGAACAGCGAACTCACCTTGTCACGGAAGCGACGGGCGGCCTGCTTGTCCTGCCAACGACGCGAGAGGACCTCGCGCATGAGGTCGGGCACCTGCTCGAAGTCGTGATAGTGCTTCTCGACCTCCTCAGGCGTCATGTTGCCATTGGCCAGCGCGAGTCGCAGGGCAAACAGGTAGGAGGCGATCATCTGGGCGGTGTAGGCCTTGGTCGAGGCGACGGCCACCTCGGGACCAGCCTGGATGTACAGGGCGCCGTCAGCCTCGCGGGCCGCGGTCGAGCCAAGCACGTTGGTGATGGCGAACACGTTGCAGCCCATGCCGCGCATGCGACGGGCGGCCGAGAGCGTGTCAGCCGTCTCGCCCGACTGGGTAATGACCAGACACATAGTGTGGTCGGTGACCAGATAGTCCTCATTGTAGTTGAACTCGCTGGCATACTCGACATCCACGGGCACCTTTGCCCAGCGCTCGATGGCCACCTTTGCCACAAGACCCACATGATAGGAGGTACCACAGGCAATGATCACGATCTTGTCAATGGCAGCCAGCTCATCGCGGGTGAGCGCCAGCTCGTCGAGTTCGATGCCGTGCTTGCCAAGCCTGCCGGAGAGCAGGCGCTCGATGGCCTCAGGCTGCTCGCTTATCTCCTTGGCCATGAAGTCAGAGTAGCCGCCCATCTTGGCTGCGGACGCATCCCAGTCGATGTCGAATGATCCGGGGTTGTCCACCGCACGCCAGTCGCGATCGCGAATGGCGATGGAACCGTCGGCGGTGAGGACCGCGACGTCGTAGTCGTTCAGCTGGATGACATGCGAGGTCACGCTGGCGAGGGGCATGACGTCAGAAGCGGCATACGCCCCGTCCTCGGTGGTGGCCACCACGAGTGGCGAGCCGTTGCGCGTCACGACGAGCGTGCCAGGGCAGTCCGCGCAGATAACACCCAGCGCCCAGCTCCCCTCGAGACGGTCGGCCGCATTGCGCACGGCCAAGGCAAGGTCGCCCTTGGCGGGGCCGTCGAGGGCCTCCTGGATGAGATGCGGAATGACCTCGGTGTCGGTGTCGGAGCGGAACTCATGGCCGGCAGCCATCAGCTCGCGCTTGAGCTCCTGGAAGTTCTCGATGATGCCGTTGTGCACCACGGCGATGCGACCAGTGCCATCGAGGTGCGGATGGGCGTTCTTGTCGGTAGGTGCTCCGTGGGTGGCCCAGCGGGTGTGTCCGATGCCGCAGGTACCCACGGGATTGGCGGCTGCGGCGCGCTCTCGCAGCGCTGCCACACGACCGGCGCACTTCACGCCATGAAGGTTGCCCGAAGGCGATACCACCTGAATGCCTGCGGAGTCGTATCCGCGGTACTCGAGGGTCTGTAGTCCGTCCAGCAGCCAAGGGGCCGCCTGCTTGGTTCCGGTATAACCGACAACACCACACATACTGTGTCCTCCAAACTTGTAGAGCGGTTAAGCTTCGTCTTCCACCAATTCTAACAGGTAGACGAATGCTGGCCGCCAGCCACCCGCGCCATACGACGCAGTGGTCACGTCTTCTTGTCGTGTGATTGTGGGCGTCAAAGGGGCCTCTGTTGCGGAGATAGTTCCGCTTTTTGCTCCCCCTCTTACGACTCGCCCTCATGGCCGTGGCAGCACCCGCCGAATGTTTCGATAACTGCCATCCTCGTCAACCAGCCTATTCTGGTCCAGGCGCTAACGGGCTCCCCTCTTCCTCCCTTCCGGAGAAATCCGTTTGGTAAAAGGATAGCGAACCACATATGCCAACGAAAGCGCTTTGGCCCAACGTGACAACAAGAACAGGCAAATGACATGCGCAAATGCGGGATGGCTGACCATTTGGGAATGTGACAGCGACCTGCCCCTCTGCCACATGGAAAGGGGCCGGAAGTCTCCCTCCGGCCCCTCGGTCAATACCGCTTGTCTACAGGCCTAGACCCAGTCGACGACGTCGACCCACGTCATCAGGAAGTCATGCTCGTGGACGCGACCGCGCGAGAGCTCGGCGGCTGCCACGATGGAGCACCAGCTCTGCACGTAGGCAACCGTGCAGCCCTGACGCTCGCAGTAGCGACGCAGGTACTTCTCGGCAAACTCGTTCTCGCCGTTCATGATCAGGTGCAGGTAGGTGATGGCGCAGTCCGCACCGCCGTTGCCCTG
Source organism: uncultured Coriobacteriaceae bacterium (assembly GCA_902790135.1). Taxonomy (GTDB): domain Bacteria; phylum Actinomycetota; class Coriobacteriia; order Coriobacteriales; family Atopobiaceae; genus UBA1367. The sequence continues at coordinate 27,765 of CADAQM010000019.1, read as the reverse complement.
GGTGGCATGCGCCCAGTCCAGAATGACCGGCGCGCCGCCGTCATCGGGAACGATGATGTTGGACGGCACGAAGTCGCCGTGGCACAGCTTGGAGTGGTTGGGCATGCCCTCAAGCGCGTGGAGCAGCTCGTAGCGCTGCGCCTCGCCGATGATGTCGGCCGCGGCGTTGATCATGCGGGTCAGCTTGTCCTTCTGGCGACCCATCAGCGGGCTCTTGTGGGCGTGAACGTCGAGCTCGAGACCAATCAGCTGGTCGAGGATCTCGTCCTCACGCTCGGGGTTGGCCTTGAGCTGCTCGCGCAGCGTGGTGCCCTCCACCTTCTTGGTGGCGATGGCCCAGTTGACGCCAGACTTGCTCACCTCGACGAGCTCGGGCACGTTGATGCCCGCCTGCTCGGCGCGCGCGATCTTGGTCGCCTCGGCAAAGATGTCGGCAGCTGGCTTGGCGCCGTTGAAGACCTTGACCACCGTGTCACCACAGTCGTAGACGATCTTGTTGTGGCGCTCAACGATGACGCTCTTATCCTTGGGAAGTCTCATGAGATGCCTGTCCTTTCTCGCGATGTGCGCGCCTTAGTCCTCGTAGCTCGATGCAGGACGGTCATAGTAGGCGTCCAGGTACAGTTCCTTGATCTCGCTGATCAGCGGGTAGCGCGGGTTGGCGCCGGTGCACTGGTCGTTGAAGGCCTGCTCGCTCATCTCGTCAAGCGTGTCCAGGAAGTACTGCTCGTCGACGCCAAAGTCCTTGATGGTCGGCTTGACGCCCACGTGGGCCTTGAGTTCCTCGATGCCGGCCACGAAGTTCTCGAAGACCTCGTCGTCGTTGGCGCCAGTGAAGCCGCAGGCACGGCCGAACTCGGCGTAGCGGGCCTTGGCATGCGGATACTGGTACTGGCTGAAGGTGCCCATCTTGGTCGGACGCTCGGCCGCATTGTAGCGCATGACGCGAGTGAGGATGACGGCGTTGGCCCAGCCGTGCGGGATGTGGTGGAAGGCGCCCAGCTTGTGCGCCATGGAGTGGTTGACGCCCAGGAAGGCGTTAGCGAAGGCCATGCCGGCGAGGCAGGAGGCGTTGGCCATGTGGTCGCGGGCCTCGACGTCGTCGGGGTTGTCGTAGGCGCGGGCCAGGTACTTGAAGACCAGCTGGCCGGCGTGCAGGGCGATCGGGTCGGTGTAGTCGGACGCCATGATGGAGACGTAGGCCTCGAGGGCGTGGGTCAAGACGTCGACGCCGGAAGCGGAGGTCAGGCCCTTGGGCTGGGTCATCATGTTGTTGGTGTCCACGATGGCCATGTTGGGCAGCAGCTGGTAGTCGGCGAGCGGCCACTTGATGCCGGTCTCGGCGTCGGTGATGATGGCGAACGGCGTGCACTCGGAGCCTGTGCCGGAGCTGGTGGGGATGGCCACGAAGTAGCACTTGTTGCCCAGCGTCGGGTAGGTGTAGATGCGCTTGCGGATATCCATGAAGTTCATGGCCATGTCCTCGAACTTGGCCTCGGGGTGCTCGTACATGAGCCACATGATCTTGGCCGCGTCCATTGCGGAGCCACCACCGACGGCAATGATGGTGTCCGGCTCGAAGGACTTGATCTGCTGCACGCCCTCCTGAGCGCACTGCAGCGTGGGGTCGGGAGCGACGTTGTAGAAGCAGGCGTGGACGATGCCCATCTCGTCGAGCTTGGTCTCGATCTGCTTGGTGAAGCCACTCTTGTACAGGAAGGTGTCAGTCACGATGAAGGCGCGCTTCTTGCCCATGACGGTGCCGAGCTCGTCGAGAGCCACCGGCATGCAGTCCTTCTTGAAGTAGACCTTCTCGGGCACGCGATACCACAGCATGTTCTCACGCCTCTCCGCAACCGTCTTGATGTTGATGAGGTGCTTGACGCCCACGTTCTCGGAGACGGAGTTGCCGCCCCAGGAGCCGCAGCCCAGCGTGAGGGAGGGCGCCAGATGGAAGTTGTAGAGGTCGCCGATGCCGCCCTGGCTGGAGGGGGTGTTGACGAGAATACGGCAGGTCTTCATGGCTGCCGCATGCTTGGCCATCTTCTCCTTCTCGGCCGTATTGATGTAGAGCGAGCTGGTGTGGCCGTAGCCACCATCGGCCACGAGGCGCTCGGCCTTGGCGATGGCCTCGTCGAAGGTCGCGGCATGGTACATGCCCAAAACCGGGGAGAGCTTCTCATGCGCGAACTCCTCGGAGATGTCGACGCTCTCGACCTCGCCGATGAGGATCTTGGTGCTGGCGGGCACCTCGACGCCGGCCATCTCGGCGATGGTAGCAGCGCGCTGGCCAACGATACGAGCGTTGAGGCGGCCGTTGATGATGATGGTCTTGCGGACCTTGTCGAGCTCGTCGCCCTTGAGGAAGTAGCAGCCGCGGCGCTCGAACTCGGCGCGGGCCTCGTCATAAACGTCGTCGAGCACGGTCACGCTCTGCTCGGAAGCGCAGATCATGCCGTTGTCGAAGGTCTTGGAGTGGATGATGGAGTTGACAGCCATGCGCACGTCGGCGGTGCTGTCGATGATGGCCGGGGTGTTGCCGGCACCGACGCCCAGGGCGGGCGTGCCGGAGCTGTAGGCGGCCTTGACCATGCCCGGGCCACCGGTGGCCAGGATGATGTCGGAGTCGGCCATGAGGGTCTGGGTGTTCTCGAGCGAGAGCGCCTCGATCCAACCGATGAGATGCTCGGGGGCACCGGCGGCCACGGCGGCGTCGTTGACGATGCGGGCGGCCTCGGCCGTGCAGCCCTTGGCGCGCGGGTGCGGCGAGATCATGATGGCGTTGCGGGTCTTGAGTGCGATGAGGCACTTGAAGATGGCGGTCGAGGTGGGGTTGGTCGTCGGGATGACCGCGCCGATGATGCCGATGGGCTCGGCGATCTTCTTGATGCCAGCAACGGCATCCTCTTCGATGACACCGCAGGTCTTGGTGTTCTTGTAAGCGTTGTAGATGTACTCGGAGGCGTAGTGGTTCTTGGTGACCTTGTCCTCAACGCAGCCCATGCCCGTCTCCTCGACGGCCATCTTGGCCAGTGGGATACGCGCCTTGTTGGCGGCCATGGCCGCCTCGAAGAAGATCTTGTCAACCTGCTCCTGCGTAAAGGTTGCATAGACCTTCTGGGCCTCGCGCATGAGGGCGAGCTTCTCCGGCAGCTCCTCGTTGCTCCGCACGACGAGGGCCGCGCCATCATTAAAGACGGCAGCGCTGGTCTCTTCAGACATCAGCATTCCTCCTTCGGTCGAACTTCTTAGGCGTACACTAACGATAATCTACGCCAACTAGCTGGTACTTTTAATGCGCTTGTTTTCCCGTGGGTGGAAACGTACGGCGCATGTACGTTGACGGGTACTGGCTTACAGAAGCGTCACACCACGGTCCTCGCAGGCACGGGAGAACTCGCTGGAGAGTCCCCCATCAGACACCACGACGTCGACGTCGCGAAGGTCGCATATCTTGAACGTCGAGGGTCGATCCTCCTTGCTCGAGTCCATGAGGACGATGCGCTCGTGCGAGCGTTCGACGAGCGTCTGTTTGAAGACCGCCTCGTCATCCAATCCGCACGAGAACCCCTCCTTGCGCTGGTAGCCCGTTACGCCCAAAAACACCTGGTCAAAACTCTTTAATCGCACTTCCTCGATGGCTCGCGCGCCGGTGGTGCTCATGGAGTAGCGGTTGAGCCTGCCTCCCACCAGATAGGCCATCACGTGCTCGAGCCTGGCCAGCTCGGACGCAACGGTGAGGGAGTTGGTGAAGACCAGAAGCTCCATGTCCTCGATTGTAGCCGCAAGAGCCGTGGTGCTGCTTCCCGAGTCGATGAAGATGGTGTGCCCTGGGGCGATGAGCGCGGCAGCCTTCTTGGCGATTTCGGTCTTCTCGGCCGAGCGCCTGCCCACACGGCGGGCCAGAAGGTCGTCCGTGCCCACGGCAAAGCCCACGGACTTGGCTCCACCGTGCACGCGAATGATCTGATGCTGCTGGTCGAGCGCCTTGAGATCGGTGCGCAGCGTCATCTCGCTCACGTCAGGAAACCTGCGCTTTATCTGGGCAAACGTAACGCTTCCCTCACTGTTGACGAACTCGACGAGGGAATCCCTGCGCTCTGCCATCGCCATGCTGCATACCCCACTCTCAATCATCTGAGTATCTTCACTATGATACAGCATGAGAGCATCACCACCCCATAAGGAGCGCGGCGGGCGCCTTGACGCCCGCCGCACGCCACGCAGCCGATTAGTCCTCGTTCCAGTTCTCGAGCAGGAAGCGCTCGGCCGCCGGACACCACAGGCCGTTGTTGGCCTCGACGATGTCGGCCAGGGCTGCATAGCGCTCGTCCTCGTCGGCCTTACTCCGCAGGTCATCCAGGGCGATGAGCGGCATGGAGATGTGCGTGTAGATGAGCTTCTTGCCACCGGGGATGCCCGGCAGGTTGCAAGTGGTCTCAGCCGCAGCATCCAGACCACCGATATGGGTGACCATGACGGCCGGGTCGATGCGGCCGGCTGCCGTCAGCTCGAGCGACTCGATCATGTCGGCCGTGTTGCCGCCAGTGGTGCCCATGACGTGCGTGGAGTTGTAGTGCACGTCATAGAAGTTGATGGGCGCCTTGAACTGCGTGTCGGTGGGACCTGCAAAGAAGTTGAGGCAGCCGTCGCGGCCCAGAATGGCGCTGGACTGCTCGATGACCGCAGCCACCGGGGCGTAGCAGAGCACGTCATCGTAGCCCTTGCCGCCCGTGATGGCGCGCAGCTCGGCCACGGGGTCTTCCTTGTTGCCCGTGTTGACAAAGTGCAGCTCGACACCTGTCTCCTCCTTGACCTGCTCAGGCGGGAAGAGGCTTGCGGCGCGGTCGAGGCGCTCCTGGTTGATGTCGGTCACCACGAGCAGCCCGGGCTTGCGGTCGCGATGCAGCGCATAGGTGAGCGCACCAAGGCCCATCGGGCCGGCTCCGGCGGTAATGGCAAGGTTGCCGCCCTCGCGGATGCCCATCTCATGGATATAGACGCCCATCTGCGTGTGATACGCCGCGTTGAGGGCACCGATGGAGCAGGACAGAGGCTCGGCCAGCGACGCCTGATAGTAGGCCTCGCCCTCGTACACGAGGAAGCTGTTGGTTGCAAAGATCTCCTGGGGCAGGATGCAGTAGGTTGCGTCGCCACCGCAGAACTCGTAGGAGTAGCCAGGAGAGTCCATGGAACCCTTGTAGTTAATGGCCGGCTGAATGGTGAACTTCTGGCCGGGCTTGTAGAGGTCGGCGTACTTGGCGCCCACCTTCACGATGTTGCCCGCGAACTCATGGCCAGTGATGGGCGGATGCTCCGCGGCGTCATCGTGGACGCGCTTGTGATCGGTGCCGAGCTTGGCCATCTTGTAGGTAGACATGCAAATGGAGTCGGAGATAACCTCGACCAGCATCTCGTCGTCGGCGATCTCGGGCAGCTCGATCTCCTCCAGGCGCAGATCCATAGCAGCGTGCAGCCTTACTGCCTTTGCCTTCATGCGACGTTCCCTTCTCGAGCGGCACATCCCTTGTTGTGCCGATGTACGTACTTTCGTTCCAACACCTTAACCACATTGTATTTATTGTTTCAATAACGTCAAGTGTTGTTGCGAAAATTTCCGTTTTGTCCAACGCTGCAAGCTAAATAGCGCCACTTGCCTGTGTTTTATGCCCGTTTGCAGGTCTTATCTTTGCCAATGGGTGCAATTCCCCATTTCCTTCTTGAACTTTTGTTTTGACAGTAATAGACTCCTAATTGTCGTTTCAACACCTTGCACTTCAAACGACAGATCCTCATCTGGAAGGAGAGGGAAATGGCAGACATTCGAGCGGGGGTTGCCAAGTTCGGCAAGTTCCTCAGCGGCATGGTCATGCCCAACATCGGTGCCTTTATCGCGTGGGGCTTCCTCACTGCACTCTTTATCGAGACGGGCTGGCTGCCCAACGCCTCGCTGGCCGAGATGGTCGGCCCCATCCTCAAGTACCTGATTCCCGTTCTGATCGCTGGCCAGGGTGGCCAGGCCATCGCCGGCCAGCGCGGTCGCGTCATCGGATCGGTCGCCGTCATGGGCGCCATCATCGGATCCGAGTACACCATGCTCATGGGCGCCATGCTCATGGGCCCGCTCGCTGGCCTCATCATCAAGAAGTGGGACGAGTTCGCTAGCACCTGGAAGCCCGCTGGCCTCGAGATGCTCGTCGACAACTTCTCGCTCGGCATCCTCGGCATGCTGCTTGCCATCGCCGGTTACTGGGGAGTCGGCCCCTTCATGGGCGGCATCCTGGTCGTCCTGCAGGCAGGCGTCGAGATGCTCGTCAATGCTCACCTGCTGCCCCTGCTGGCCGTCTTCATCGAGCCCGCTAAGGTGCTGTTCCTCAACAACGCCATCGGCAACGGCGTCTTCGTGCCCATCGCAACCGAGCAGGCCAAGACCGCTGGCCAGTCCATCATGTACATGCTCGAGTCCAACCCCGGCCCCGGCCTCGGCGTCCTCCTCGCCTACTGCCTCTTCTGCAAGGACGAGGCGACCAAGCAGTCCGCTCCTGGCGCCGTCATCATTCACTTCCTCGGCGGCATCCATGAGATCTACTTCCCCTACGTTCTCATGAACCCCAGGGTCATCATCGCCCCCATCGTGGGCAACATCGTCTCCATCCTGCTGTTCAGCATCTTTGGCCTCGGCCTCGTCGGCCCCGCCTCCCCCGGCTCCATCATCGCCTTCCTCGCCATGGCACCCCAGGGCCAGACCATCATGATCCTGCTCGGCGTGCTTGCCGGCGCTGCCGTGTCCTTCCTGATCGCCTCGCCCATCGTTCGCGCCTCTGACGTCTCCGACCTCGCCGGTGCCCAGGCGGCCGTCTCCAGCATGAAGGCTGGCGACTCCCCCGCAGACGCCAAGGCTGGCTTCGGCGACAAGATCATCTTCGCCTGCGACGCTGGCATGGGCTCCTCCGCCATGGGCGCCACCCGCTTCCGCAACCGCATCAAGCTCGACCGCCCCGACCTCATCGTCGAGCATGCCTCCGTGGACGAGGTTCCTGCTGACGCCCGCATCGTCGTCGTGCAGGCCAACCTGGCCGACCGCGCCCGCAAGAGCGCCCCGCAGGCCCAGTTCGTGGTCATCAACAACTTCCTGTCCGACCCCAACCTCGACGGCCTGTACAACTCGCTCGTGGCTGCCTCCGCTGCAGCCGGCGTCGGCGAGACCGACCAGGACGAGCTCGTCAAGAAGATCGAGACTCCGACCCAGCCCAGCATCGCCATCGATCGCGAGGGCATCAAGATCGGTTGCCCGTCCGTCACCAAGGAGGAGGCAATCCGCGCCTCCGGCGGGCGTCGCCATCCCGCACGGCACCAACGAGGCCAAGGACTCCGTCAAGAAGACCTGCGTCACCCTGCACCAGTATCCCGAGGGCGTCGATTGGGGCGAAGAGAAGGCCTACCTGGTCTTCGGCATCGCCGGCGCCGGCGGAGAGCACCTGCAGGTCCTGGCCAACGTCGCCCGCGCCCTCGAGGACGAGGAAGTCGTCGAGAAGATGCGCACCACCACCGACGTTAACTGGCTGCTGCAGATCTTGAGCTAGTCCCCTTCCCTTCCAACCTGGCAGCATCCTGATGCCAGGTACGTGCGGAGGCGCCGGAGCGGTCGAAAGGCCACTCCGGCGCCTCTTCTATTGCGACGGCGGGCATGTGCTATGGTCTTACGACAGCCATTATGCGGTCCCACACACGCTGCCCAAGGAGCACCTATGTCCTCGCGCAAGAACCAGCTCGTCCACTTTCTCGTCAGTCTTTGCGTGTGTCTTCTCGCAGGCTTGCTGGCGGTGGCCATCTTCTGCCGCCCCCACAAGACGGAGAAGCCCAAGGAGAAGCCCGCCCCGCAGGAGGTGGTCGTCTTAGACAAGATGCAGGACGAAGCCCCTGTCGAGGAATCAGCTGAGCCAGAGCCTGAGACTGAGCAGCCCGACCCACGTGATGCCGAGTTCGCCCTCGACCCTGCGCGTACGGAGTGGAACTACGACGAGAGCGACACCAAGGTGGTCTACCTCACCTTTGACGACGGTCCTTCCGAGAACACGCAGGCCGTGCTGGACATCCTCGACGAGTACGGGATCAAGGCGGCCTTCTTTGTCACGGCCATCAACCCGGACTACCTGGACATGATCGGCGAGTGCTATCGCCGGGGACACACCATCGGCATGCACACCTACTCGCACGACTATGCGCAGGTATACGCCTCGTATGACGCCTACTGGGAGGACCTCAACGCCATCGCCGAGGTGGTGAAGGATCAGATTGGTTACGTTCCCTGCTTCATCCGCTTCCCCGGCGGATCGTCCAATACGGTCTCAGCCAACTACTGCACTGGCATCATGTCGACGCTTGCACCGGACGTTCTCGGCCGGGGTTACCAGTACTACGACTGGGACGCGAGCTGCGGCGACGGCGCCAAGCACACGGCAGACGAGCTCGTGGAGGCGACTAAGGCCGACACCAGCTACGGCTATACAAAGATCGTGTTCCTCATGCACGACAGCGCGAACAAGGAGACTACCGTCGAGGCGCTTCCCCGCATCATCGAGTACTTCCAGAGCGAGGGCTATACCTTCGCACCGCTCGATCGCAGCACGCCGGCTCCTCACCACGGCATCGGCAACTAGCGCAGGGCCGTCCGGTTACCCCAGCTTGCCCGCTGCAAGCAGGTCGCGCACCTCAAACAGGTCCTTGCAGATGCAGGCCGCGTTCTCGCGGGCAAAGTCGTCGGGTGCGAGCATATCGGGCACCATCACGGTAATGAAGCCGCCCGCAACGCCTGCTCGCACGCCCGAGAGGCTGTCCTCGAAGACCAGCGTGTGTGCGGGGTCCACGCCCATCGCGGCGGCCGTATTGAGGAAGATATCGGGTGCGGGCTTGGGGTTTGCCATGCCCACGCCAGTGAAGAGCTCGCTGAAGTACTCGCTCACGCCGCCGTTGGCAAGGTTCGTCGTAATTGCCTCAAGCGAGCTGGACGAGGCGACAGCCATGGGAATGCCCTGCTCCTTCAGGTAGGCGAGCAGCTCATCGAGACCGGGCTTCTTGGGAGCGCCTTTCTGCAGCTCCTCGTGGACCATCTCGTAAGCCTTCTCGCGCACGTAGGCCGCATCGGCTTCTGGGGCAAAGCGGTTGATGACCGCCTCCATAGTCTTGCCCGACGTGCCACGCACCGCATCGGCCAGGCCCTCGGGATACTCGATGCCAATGGTCGCCAGCACCGGCGCCCACGTCCTCGTCCAGATGGGCTCGGTGTCGAACATCAATCCGTCCATGTCAAAAATCGCGCCCTCAATCATTGTGCATCCCCTTCCCCGGTATCCCTCGTCCCATAGTACCCAGTCTAACGCCCGTGACACACTTGCTCCGTGAGAGTAAATGTGTCACCCGGTTGGGTGGCACATTGAGAGGTGGAAAAGCGGCGCGACGGTGACTCTTGCCACCGACACGCCGCCTCAATTAGCGCAATGTTTACCCGAAGGCTCCGCGTGTCCCTACTCCGCGGCGCGATACTTCTCCACGGCAGCCAGGACAATGTCGTCCGCCTGCTTGCAGAGCTCGTCGGTCGGAGCCTCGGCCAGGATGCGCACGAGCTGCTCGGTGCCGCTTGCGCGCACGAAGCAGCGTCCGTTGCCGGCGAGGAACTCGTTGGCCTTCTTCTCGGCAGCCTTCACGGCGGGATCTGCCATGGCCGCATCGCGGTCGGTGACCGGCACGTTGACAAGCAGCTGCGGATAGAGCTTGACCGGACGCACGAGCGTGGAGAGGCTCTCCTTCTCCGAGCGCACCGCCTCCATGATGCGCAGGCTCGTCATGATGCCGTCGCCCGTGTTCTCGATGTCGCCAAAGATGATGTGGCCACTCTGCTCGCCACCCAGGCTGTAGCCGTTCTCGCGCATGCAGGCATAGACGTACTTGTCGCCCACGTCGGTGCTCTCGTAGTTGATGCCAATCTCGTCGAGCGCCTTGAAGAAGCCGAAGTTGCTCATGACGGTGGGGACGATCGTGGACTTGGCGAGGCCGCCGTGCTTGTTGAGGTAGCGTCCGCACACGTACAGAATCAGGTCGCCGTCGACCACGTGGCCACGGTCATCAACGGCCAGGCAACGGTCCGCGTCGCCGTCATAGGCAAAGCCCACGTCGAGGTTGTTGCGCAGGACGTAGCTCTGCATCTCCTCGATGTGCGTGGAGCCGCAGTTGACGTTGATGTTGAAGCCGTTGGGCGTGTTGTTGAACACGTAGACGTCAGCACCCAGGGCGTCAAAGACGGGCTTGGCAACGCTCGAGGCCGCACCGTTGGCGCAGTCGAGACCCACGCGCACGCCCTGCAGGCTGAAGTTGGCGCTTGCGATGAGGTGGGCGATGTAGCGGTTGCGGCCCTGCATGAAGTCGACCGTGCAGCCGATCTTGTCGCCGGTTGCCAGAGGCACGTCAATCTCGCCGTCGATATAGGCCTCAACCTGCTTGAGCACCGCCTCGTCCATCTTCTCGCCGTTCTGGTTGACGAGCTTGATGCCGTTGTCGCCGTAGGGGTTGTGGCTGGCGGTGATCATGATGCCGCAGTCGAAGGCGCCGTCCGCCGTGACGTAGCTCACACCCGGAGTGGGGATGACGTGCAGCATGTAGGCATCGGCACCGCTGGCGACAAGACCGCTGACCAGCGCGGACTCAAACATGTAGCTCGAGCGGCGGGTATCCTTGCCAAGCACGATGCGCGCCTTGCGGTCCTGGCGCAGGCCATAGTACCAGCCGACAAAGCGACCGATCTGATAGGCATGCTCGACGTTGAGGCCCTCGTTGGCGCGACCGCGGAAGCCATCGGTTCCAAAGTACTTCATTGCTATCTCCCCTAGGCGTTATTTCCTATGAATCTGCCTGATTCTAGCAGGAAGGCGGCATGGGCACCCACGCACTCTGGTCAGAAACAGAATATGAGCAGCGTGGCCGGGGTAAGCATCCCAAGAGGCGAGCAGCGATTGCTTGGCGCCAGCCGCTCCACGAAAAAGGCCCGCCGGAAATCCGACGGGCCTTGATGGTGCAAAAGGAGTAAAGCTTAGCGCTTCGAGAACTGCGGGCGCTTGCGGGCCTTCTTGAGGCCGTACTTCTTGCGCTCGACGGCACGAGCGTCGCGGGTGAGGAAGCCAGCCTTCTTGAGGTCGGCGCGGTAGTCGCCAGCGTCGAGAAGAGCGCGGGCGATGCCCAGGCGCAGAGCGCCGGACTGACCGTTGATGCCGCCACCGGCGCAGTTGGCCAGGACGTCGAAACGGCCCTCGGTGTCAGTCACGCGGAAGGGAGCGGTCGCGTTGTCCACGAGCTGCTGACGACCAAAGTAGTCAGCGGCCTCGCGGCCATTGACGATGACCTTGCCGGTGCCAGGGACAAGACGGACGCGGGCGACAGCCTCCTTGCGACGGCCGGTACCCGTGTAGACTGCGGTGTTATCAGCCATCGGTTACGCCTCCAGATCGATCTTGACGGGGTTCTGAGCCGCATGCGGATGCTCGGGGCCAGCGTAGACCTTGAGCTTCATGCCCTGCTTGCGGCCGAGGGTGGTGTGCGGCAGCATGCCCTTGACGGCGTGCTCGACAACCCACTCGGGCTTCTTGGCCATGGCCTCCTTGTAGGACTCGGTCTTCAGGCCACCCAGCCAACCAGAGTAACGCCAGTAGAACTTGGACTCCGCCTTGTTGCCGGAGAGCACGACCTTGTCGGCGTTGATGATGACCACGAAGTCACCGGTGTCGGTGTGCGGGGTGAACTGGGGCTTGTTCTTGCCACGAAGGATCATGGCAGCCTTGGTGGCAAGGCGACCGAGGGTAACGCCATCAGCGTCGATGAGCACCCACTTGCGCTCGACCTCGCCGGGCTTGGCGTAATGAGTCGACTTCTTCACTTGACTCCTCCATAGATACATACGGTGTGCGACAACCCCTGGACTGGTTGGCGCGTGCTTTTTTCTTGTCAGAGATTACGGGGCTCTGCAAAAGAAGCCTTCAAAGAATAGCACGACAAGAGGGGTACTGGAAGAAAAACTTTGCTGGTCACAAGCTATGCACACCACAGCTCGCCAGTGACACACTAACTCCCACGGAGCGAATGTGTCACTCGCTGCGAGAGGCTATCCAGCAAGCTCGCGGAGCTGATCGAGCTTTTGCTCGGCTGCCGTCCGACCCTGCAGATACAGCTCCAGCAGCTTACCGCCCTCGGCGCCCGTGTTTCCCACCTCGACAGGCCGAGGCGGCTCGATGACCAGCACCCTGTCCTGCTCCTCGAGCTCGAAGAGCTGACGGCGACACGCGTTGTAGCGGTCCGCACGCGAGGCAAGCGCATCGGTGTAGTAGCCATAGCCGTAGTAGCGATGCGAGCGCAGGTACATCTGCTCGGTGTTGTTGGTCTTGATAAACCCGCGCTCGCGCGTGCACACCACTAGGGCACGCTCTGCAGGAGTGTGCCCCTCAACCCGCGGCGAGCCCTCCAGGCCCAGCGCGACAGCAAAGGGGATCGAGTCTGCGGTGCCTCCGTCCAGATAGAGGTGTCCGTCAATCTCGACCCGGTTGGACACCATCGGCAGCGAGGCAGAGGCGCGCACCTTGATCACGTCGTCTGGGAAGGTCACGCACGGCAGATAGGTGGCCGTGCCAAACATCGTGTCGGTTGCCACCGCGTACATCCGCAACGGGTTGGCGTTGAAGGTCTCGTTGTCAAAAGGGTCCAGACGGTTCTGCACCTCGTCGTACATGAAGTCCGCGCCGGCAATGTCGCCGGTCTTGGCCCACGACCACAGCGACATGAACCGCTTGTCGTCACGGAACGCCAGGATGATGCGCATAGAGCGGCCAAGCTGGCGGCTCTTGTAGTTGGCGGCATTGATAGCCCCAGCCGACACGCCCCAAACGCTGTCGAACCCATAGATGCCCTGCTCCTGCAGCACGTCGAGCACGCCCGCAGTAAAGATGCCTCTGAATCCGCCACCCTCGAGGATGAGCGCGTTTCCGCCGTGTGCCATGATTCCTCCGCTCGATGCCAACTCTGGTACCCACATCATAGCCCCTTGCCAGCGACACAAAAGGTGATAAGCTGCATACAACTCGCCGCGAGGGGCGGCGTGATTGGAGAGGAGGCCGTAATGGCTGAGGAGACCTACACGTTCGTGTGCACCGTTTGTGGCTGGGAAGTCACCGTCGACACCCCCGAGCTGCCCGACGACTTCGTGTGCGAAGTCTGCGGCGTTGGCCCTGAGATGTTCGAGCTGGTCGAGGACTAAATCGACCCGAAGATGGGTACAATCCCATCGTTGTACGACCGTTCTTGACTGGTTTCGACAGGGTTGTTCTGAGGTGGGCAGCAAGCCGTGGTCTCCTCGCCACGTTAAACAGGGGTACCGTCAAAATGAATTGACGACAACTCTTATGTGGGCGACTACGCCCTCGCCGCATAACATAAGTCGGCGCGTCTAACCGGGGGTTTCCCTCGCTCCCGGGGCGACGTCATTTTAGGGGGATGCTCCTGCGGACGTAGCTGGTATGCCGCAGGCCAAGATCGAACCAGCTAGGGTGCGAAGCGCTGGTCGCCACGTGCAACGCGCTCGAATCCCAAGTGACGACTGAGCTTGGGACTGAGCTTGGAGACACCTGCCAGGGGATGGCTTTGGACCGGAGTTCGATTCTCCGCACCTCCACCATGACGAATCAGCGGGTCGCGGCGCATCACAGCCGTGGCCCGCTTTCTTGTGCGCAGCGGAGAATCGAACTCTGTGCAGGGCGGAGCCGTCAAGCGGACAGGCCAGTGGCCTGTCCGTAGACGACGCGGGAGACGGGCGCCAGCCCGTCGAGCGAATGCGGATCGCCGGAGGCGAGACGCGGATTCTCCGCACCTCCACCATGTAATTGCCGAGGAGCCCTTCCGACGAGTGCGGAAGGGCCCCTCTTTCATTCCGTTTCTCTCGAAGCTACTCCTTGATGTAGCTGCTTGCCTTGGGCGGCGTCTTGCCTTTGAGCGTGCTGTGATAGTAGGCATAGGTCATCGGCGTGGCGTCAGAAAGCACCTCGGCGTCTTTGACCTCACCCACGAAGATCATGTGCGTGCCCACGTCGAGCGTCTGCACGACCTCGCAGGCCAGTACGCAAGCCGTACATGCGGGGGTATAGGGGTCGCCCAGGATGGTCTCGCGCTTCTCGATGCCGCCAAACTTCTCGAAGGTCGTAGAGGTGCGGAAGCCGAAGCGCCCGATGAAGGGCATGTCCGCGTCCTGCGTGATGGGGCAGAGAGCGAAGTGGCCGGCCTTCTCGATGACGCCCTCGGTGTGGTTCTGCTTGTTGACCACCACCTGCACCTGAAGGGGCTCGCTCGTGAGCTGCAGGCCCGTGTTGATCACGCACGCACCATAGTCATCCTCGGTTGCCGCCGAGACCACATACAGCCCGGACTGGAACTTGTACAGAGCCGTCGCATCCATGCCTGTCTCCTCTCTCGCCCGCATCCCCATGCGAGCCCTTGGCCACACATGCTATGTCACCTAGCGGCTGCGCTCCTTGAGCGCGCGCCGGATGTCCAGATCGCTCTGGCGTTTGGCCATGTCATGACGCTTGTCATAGAGCTTCTTGCCGTGACCCACGCCAAGCTGCAGCTTGACGCGGTTGCGCTCGTCGAAGTACATCTCCAAGGGTACCAGGGCCAGGCCCTTGGTGCGCAGCCGCCCGTCGAGGTTGTCGATCTGCCGACGGTGCAGAAGCAGCTTGCGGCGGCGGTCGGGGTCGACGTTCCACACGCCGCCGTTCGAGTACGGGTGGATGTGCGCGTTGACCAGCCACACCTCGCCCTTGCGGATGATGCAGAACGCGTCGGAGAGCTGGCATGCGCGTTCGCGCAGGCTCTTGACCTCGGTGCCCGTCAAAACCAGACCGGCCTCGAAGGTCTCGATAATCTCGTAGTTGTGGCGTGCCGAGCGGTTGCGGGCGATGGTCTTCTTGCCCCGCTTGCCCTGCGCCTTGCCGTCGCTCGCCTTAGGCATCCTCGGCCTCCTCGCCCTCGCCGTTGATCAGCGCAAGAAGCGCCATGGCAGCCTTCTCGCCCACCAGGTCGCGCGCGCGGATGGTGAGGTTGGTCGCCGTGTTGCGGTCCCCCATGGCGGCGGCGTCGCCCGCGCACATGAGCAGGCAGATGGCCACCTCGGCGTTTGCGCCCTCGGGCAGGCCCTGCTCCTCAAGCAGCTCAGCTGCCTGCTCGTCGGTCACGGTGTCCGGGTCGGCATCGGTGCCGGCAGCCTGCTCGAGCGCCGCGCGCACGGACGAGTCGCCCGCATCGATGCGCCGCGCCACGTGCAGCGCTGCGGCCGCAACCTTGGGCTGCTCCGCCGCCTTGAAGTAGTCGGCAAAGTTGAGGTAGGCCCTCACCAGATGCGCCGCCTCGCTGGCACGCTCGAACACCGAGAAGGACAGCGCAAGATGCTCGCGCAGGTCTCCCGAGATGCGGCAGAGGTCAGCGAGATTGAGTCTGTGCTCGCAGCCCATGGGGTTCCAGCGGATGGCCTGGCGCAGTGCCGCCGCGGCTCCATCGTAGTCGCCACAGTGCACCGAGGCCAGCGCCAGGTCGGCATACAGGCGATCGAGGGGCTCGCCCACATCGCGCAGCTCGCGCGGGTCCTGCTCGACGCGTCGATACGCCAGCCGCTCGAAGATCGTGGGAAAGCTGAACCACTGCAGCTCGTCGGTCGTGGGGCAGTTGCGGTCCACGTACTCCTCGGCATCCTCGGCGAGACGAGCCAAAAACTCCAGCGCGAGCTCGGGCTGGCCCTGCACGAGCAGGCTCTCAGCCTCAAGCAGCTGGTCGGAAAGGTTGGTATTGTTCATGGTGCTCCCTTGCAAATGCTTACGCTCACCAGTCTACCCGAGTGGCCCGGCTTTTAGAGCCTTGTGCGGACGGCGCGGACGGCGCTAGGCCATCATCGGCTTCCGGCAAGCGCGAAGTCGATCTGCCCGCGCGCGGGGTTGGTCTCCACCACCTTGACGGCCACGCGCTGGCCGAGCCGATAGGTGCGGCCACTCTCCTCGCCAATCAGGGCCAGGCGCGTGTCATCGTAGGTGAACCACTCCTCGCCCAGCGCGCGCGTGGGCAGGAGCCCCTCGGCGCAGGTGTCGTCGAGCATGACAAAGAGGCCGTAGCGCTCGCAGCCCACCACGATGCCCGAGAAGCTCTCGCCGATCTTGTCAGCGTAGAGCTCTGCCATCTTGATCTTCTGCGACTCGCGTGAGGCCGCGTCCGCCACGCGCTCGCGCTCGGAGCAGGTCCGGCAGATCTGCGGCAATGCCAGCCCAATCTGCCGCTGCTCGGCAGACTCCACCTTGCCGGACAGCAGGGCTTTGATCGCACGATGCACCGTCACATCCGGATAGCGCCTGATGGGCGACGTGAAGTGGCAGTAGGCCGAGGCGCCGAGCGCGTAGTGACCGAGGTTATGCGGCAGATAGATAGCCCGCTTCTGCGCACGCAGGAGCAAGGAGCTTGCCAGGTACTCCCCTGGCGTGCCCTTCGCGCGCGCCAGGACGTCCTGCACCACGTACGGGTCGCCTGCCACGAGGCGCTCGGCATCGCCCGCCTCCAGCAGGCGCAGTTCGTGGAGCACAGGCAGCGTCTCGGAGAGGCTCTCGGGAGCGGGACGCTCGTGCACGCGATACGCCGCAGGCATGTCGCGCTCGGCCAGCATCTTTGCCACGGCCTCGTTGGCCATGAGCATGGCCTCCTCGATCAGGCTGGTGGCACGCGTCACCTGCCGCACGGAGACCCCCGTAGGCCTGCCCTTCTCGTTGAGGATCACCTTAGCCTCGCGCGTCTCGAAGTCGACCGCCCCGCGCTTGCGCCTGAATTCCCGGCGCAGGCGTGCGACCTCATCGAGAAGCACGATAGCCTCGGCCACGCCAGCGGCGTCCTTGGCCGCGCAAGGCAGCTCGTCGGCGCCAATCTCCCCCGCAAGCAGGGCGTCTGCCGTGGCGTAGTCGAGCCGCGCGTGCGAGCGGATTGCCGATGCCATGGCACGTGACTTCAGCACCTTGCCCTTGGCGTCGAGCGTGAGCATCACCGTCATGGTCAGCCGGTCCTCGTCGGGCCTGAGCGAGCAGAGGTCGTTGCACAGGCGCTCGGGCAGCATTGGCAGCACGCGATCGACCAGGTAGACCGAGCAGGTGCGCTGCTGAGCCTCGAGATCCATCGGCGAGCCCCAGGGCAGGTAGCTCGTCACGTCCGCGATGTGCACGCCGACCTCGTAGCCGCCGTCATCCAGCCGACGCGCGCTCACCGCGTCGTCGAAGTCGCGCGCATCGGTCGGATCGATCGTAAAGGTGAGCAGCTCGCGCAGGTCGCGCCGCTTGGGATGCGCCGCAAGCTCTCCCGTGACGTCCAACGACAAGCCCTCCGCCTGCTCGAGCACTGACGGGGCAAACTCGGTCGCCAGACCATGCGACGCGATGACCGTCTCCACCAGCAGGTCCAGCTCGGATGCCGCACCCACGCGCCGATCGATCGTGACCACGCCTGCAGTGCCGCGCGCCGGATACTCCAGAACGCGAGCTTCCACCACATCGCCCTTGGACACGCCCAGCCGTTCGGCACATCCGTCCTCGGGCAGCACAAAGAAGTCGTGCGAGATGCGCCCGTCAAGCGGCGTCACGGCCCCTAGGGGGCCAGCCGGCGCATAGGTGCCCAAAAAGCTCAGCGTGGCGCGCTTGAGAACCGCACGGACAACCGCCATCGGCTCCGTGCCGCCACGGTGGACGAGGCTTACCTGCACCTCGTCGCCGTTCATGGCCTCGTGAATGCCCCCGCGTGCCACGGCAAAGGCCCCCTCCGGCGTCTCCACCGTCGCCGCACCGGGCCGCGCGATACGAATGGTGCCACTGATCAGCGCCTGCGCCTTCTTGCGCGTTCCGTGCGGGTTGCCCCGCCTCGTGTTGCCATGGTGCGGCCTCTTGCGTGCCATCGTCGTCTCCCCCATTGCGAGAAGCTCATCGTCCCTGTCAATAGCCTAGCGCACCGACAGGGCGTCTGCGCGCCGCAAGCTCCGCGGCCAGAGTGGGCGGGCATGAAAAAAGCCCCCTCCCGCAAATGCGGAAGGGGGCTGGCAGTGCGCTTTGTGCGCCGCTCGCGCAACTAGACGCGCAGGTAGCGCCTCATGGCGATGCTCGAGCCAAAGGTGCCCAGCACGAGACCACCCAGAACCAGGCCAGCGTAGGTCTCCAGCACGACGCGCTGCGGCAGCGTGAAGGAGAGGAACTGCAGGCTGCTCTCGAGCCTCGGCACCAGCTCGGCCATGCCAAAGTGCAGGGCGGCCACGGCGAGGGCGGAGCCCAGCAAGGCCTCGAGAATGCCCTCGGCCACGAAGGGCCCACGGATGAAGCTGTTGGAGGCACCCACCAGACGCTCGATAGCAATCTCGCGCCTACGGGCGGAGATGGCGAGGCGAATGGTGTTGTTGATGAAGACGAACGACACGAAGGTGAGCAGGCCGACCAGCACCAGTGCCGCGATGCGGATGTAGTTGGTCACGCTAAAGAGGCGCTCGACGGTCTCGCGGCCGTACTGCACCGACGCGCTGACGTCATCCGGATCGTCACAAACGGCCGAGAAGTCGGCGTCGGCGATGAGCTTGTTGGCCGTATCCTCGACCTTCTGAGGGTCATCCAGCTTGATGACCATCGAGGCGGGAACGGGGTTCTCGCCGTCAAGGGCCGCCACGGCGTCGGCCGCGTTGCGGTTGCTCATGGTCTCCTTGTACTCCTGGAGCGCCTCGTCCTTGCTCTTGTAGCGCACGGACTCGACGTTGTCCCAGGCCTCGACCTTGGCGATGACCGCGTCGACGTCCTCCTGCTTGGCATCGTCGGACAGGAACGCCTGGATGGTGACGCGATCCTCCACGTTGCCCACCAGGTTGGTGATCATGGAGGAACCCAGCACGAACACGCCGATGATGAACAGCGAGAGGAAGATGGTGACGATGGCGCCAAAGACCGTCGACCAATTGCGGCGGAAGTGGCGCAGCGCCTCGCGAATCGAATAGCCGATGTTAGACATAGGTACCGTAGCCTCCCCTCTCCTGATCGCGCACGATGTGGCCAGCCTCGAGGGCCACGACGCGCTTACGCATGGAGTCGACCATCTCGCGGTCGTGGGTAGCCATGACCACGGTGGTGCCGGCACGATTAATGCGATCCAGCAGCTTCATGATGCCCAGCGAGATGGCCGGGTCGAGGTTACCGGTGGGCTCGTCGCACACCAGCAGCGGCGGGCGGTTGACCATGGCGCGGGCCACGGCGACGCGCTGCTGCTCGCCACCGGACAGCTGGTCGGGATATGCGTCGGTGCGGTCGGAAAGACCGACGAGACGCAGCACCTCGGGCACCTGGACCTTGATCACGGAACGCGGCTTGCCAATGCACTCCAGTGCAAAGGCCACGTTCTCGTAACAGGTCTTGTCCGGAAGCAGTTTGAAGTCCTGGAACACGCAACCGATCTGACGGCGCAGGTAAGGCACCTTCCAGTTGCGCATCTTGGTGAGGTCCTGTCCGGCGACGAGAACCTTACCCTTGCTTGCACGCAACTCGCGGGTGAGCAGGCGGATGAACGTCGACTTGCCAGAGCCGGAGTGGCCCACGATGAAGACGAACTCACCAGGGTAGATGTCCAGACTCACGTCGTCGAGTGCGGGCTTGTTGGGCTGGGACGGGTAGATGTGTGTCACGTTTTGGAGCGAAATGGTGGGAGTGCCCTCATGCGAGATGACGCGCGGGGCGGCGTCAGCGAGCGATGCGTACGCGCTCTGCCGAGCGCCCTCGTCACTGGCCTCCTCCTGCGCCTCAAGCTCCTCCGCCGTGGGGATATCGGGGATATCCACGATGGGGTGAACCTGTGCAACGGGCTCTTCCTCCTGGGTGATGGACTCTTCCGCCTGGGGGAAGGACTCCTCCTGGGGAAGGGGCTGAGACAGAACCGCGTCGATGGCGGCCTCCATCTCATCGACCGCCCCTACCGGACTGGTAACGGCAGTCTCCTCCTCAGGGACAACCTGCTGATTGAGGTCGTCCTCAAGTCGCTCTGTGCTGCGAAAATGGCTTGCCACGAAAGCTCCTTCTTCCACGTAGCGACGCTGACAGAAACGCTCTTATGGTAACAGAGGGAGAAACCTACAGCTCACGCAGGGCGAGCTGTACCACAAAAGACCATAGGCGCAGTAACGCGGAAGGGCCGTTATGCTCGATGTTTGTTAGGCGCCGCCGCCCACGACCCACCGATGGTAGGCAACCACGAACTCGTCGAGGTCACCGTCGGAGAGGACCGAGTCCACGTTGCCGCGCTCCACGCCCGTGCGAAGGTCCTTGACCATCTGGTACGGGTAGAGCACGTAGCTACGGATCTGGTTGCCCCACGCGATGTCGTGCTTGGGGCCGCGCAGCTCGTCCATCTCGGCGGCACGCCGCTCCAGCTCGAGCTCGTAGAGCTTCGAGCGCAGGATGCCCATGGCGAAGGCCTTGTTCTGGAGCTGGCTGCGCTCGTTCTGGCAGGTGACGACGATGCCGGTGGGGAGGTGCGTGATGCGCACGGCGGAGTCCGTGGTGTTCACGCCCTGCCCGCCGTGGCCGTGGCTGTGAAAGACGTCGATGCGCAGGTCGTCGGAGTTGATCTCCACCTCGATGCTGTCCGGAATCACCGGCAGCACCTCCACGCCCGCAAAGGTAGTCTGACGGCGCTTCTTGGCATCGGTCGGAGAGATGCGCACCAGGCGATGCACACCCTGCTCGGCACGGAGCATGCCATAGGCATTCTTGCCGGACACCGTGAACGTGGCACGGTCGAGGCCGATCGCCTCGCCGGCAGGCGCGTCGTTGATGGTCGCCTTCCAACCGCGGCGGTCGCAGTAGCGCAGGTACATGCGGAAGAGCATCTCGCACCAGTCCTGCGCCTCCAGGCCTCCCTGGCCAGGGGTGACGGTGACGATCGCGTCGCCATGATCGAGGTCGTCGGTAAACCAGCTGGCAAGCTCGAGCTCGCCCAGGTCGGCTGTCAGCTCGCCCATGAGCTGTGACGCCTCCTCGAGCAGCTCGTCCTCGCCCATCTCCTCGGCCAGCTCGAAGGCCGCCTTTGCGTCCTCGAGCTTGGCACGGGCGCCATCGATGGCGGTCACGTCCTCCTTTGCCCTGGTCAGACGCGACATGACCGCGCTGGCGGCCTCGGCGTCATCCCAGAAGCCGGCCTGCGCGCTCTGCTGCTCAAGCTGCTTGACCTCCGCACGACGCTCGTCGATGTGAAGGTAGCCCTCCACCTCGTCGAGGCGTGCCGAGAGCGCCTCCAGAGAGGCACTCGTTACGTCGCTTGCCGCCACAGACTACCTCCTGCCGTGGCAGTTCTTGAACTTCTTGCCGCTACCGCAGGGGCACGGCTCGTTCCTGCCCACGTTGACGTAGGGATCGGGATCGTCGGCCTTGCGGTAGGTTGCCACGGTGGACTGGCCGGGTTGCTGTGTGGAAGTCCTGCCGGCAGCGGCCGCCTGCTGGGGCGCGCGACGCGCGTTGCCCTGGTCGCCATCCACCTCGCGCGGACCGGAGTAGCTTGCGCCACGCAGCTCGGCGGGCTCTGCGTCTGCGTCGGCCTCGGGCTTTGCCGTGGGCGCAACGCTCACCTCGATGCGCAGGATGGTGCGCAGGAAGTCCTCGTACATGGTGTTGACAAGCTCGGTGAAGGCCGCGTACGCCTCGCTCTTGTACTCCACCAGCGGGTCGCGCTGGCCGAAGCCGCGCAGGCCGATGCCCGCCTTGAGATAGTCCATCTCCTGCAGGTACGACATCCAGCGCGTGTCGATGACGCGCAGCATGACCTGCGAGGAGAGCTCGTGCATCAGCTCGTCGGAGAGTCGCTCAGACTTCTCGTCATAGCAGGAGCCGATGAACTCGTCCACGATGTCGACGATCTCCGCATGCTCGAGGTCGTCGCTCACGTGCGGCACGTCCTCGCGACCCGTCAGCTCCATCATCCAGTGCTCGAGGCCCTCGGTGTCCCAATCGGAGGGATCGATTGCCTCGGAGCAGTACTCCGCGACCTTGCGCTCGGCCGTGTCGTAGGTGACCTCGCTCACGTGCTCGATCAGGTCCTTGCCGTCGAGGATCTTGTTGCGCTCCTCGTAGATGACCTGGCGCTGCTTGTTCATGACGTCGTCGTAATCGAGGACGTTCTTACGCATCGCAAAGTTGACTTCCTCGACCTTGCGCTGCGCGCTCTCGACGGCTTTGGTAACCATCTTTGCCTGAATGGGCATGTCGGGCGGCAGCTCGTACCTAGTCATCATGGCCGAGATGCGATCCATGCGGTCGCCGCCGAACAGGCGCATGAGGTCGTCGTCGAGCGAGAGGTAGAACTGGGTCTCGCCCGGGTCGCCTTGACGGCCGGAACGGCCGCGGAGCTGGTTGTCGATGCGGCGGCTCTCGTGGCGCTCGGTGCCGATAACGCACAGGCCGCCGGCGGCGAGCACGTGCTCGCGCTCCTCCGCGCAGGTCTCGCGCGCCTTGGCCAGTGCCGCCGCGCGCTGCTCCTCGGTCGCCTCCTCTAGGTCGATGCCCGCCTCGCGCAGGATGTCATCGGCCAAGAACTCGGGGTTGCCGCCCAGTAGGATGTCGGTACCGCGGCCCGCCATGTTGGTTGCGATGGTGACGGCGCCCTTGCGTCCCGCCTGGGCCACGATCTGAGCCTCGCGCTCGTGATACTTGGCGTTGAGGACCTGATGGCGAATGCCACGCTTGTCGAGGATACGCGAGAGGCGCTCGGAGCTCTCGACGGTCACCGTACCCACCAGGCAGGGCTGCCCAGCGGCATGGCGCTCCGCAACGTCGTCCGCCACGGCGTTGAACTTGTACTCGATCGACTGGTAGACCAGGTCGTCGTGGTCCTCGCGGATGACCGGCTTGTTGGGTGGAATCGCCTGGACGGGCAGGTTGTAGATCTCGCGGAACTCGGAGTCCTCGGTCATAGCGGTGCCCGTCATGCCCGAGAGCTTCTCGTAGAGGCGGAAGTAGTTCTGCAGGGTGATGGTGGCCAGGGTCTGGTTCTCCTCGCGCACGAGGACGCCCTCTTTGGCCTCGATCGCCTGGTGCAGGCCCTCGGAGTAGCGACGGCCCTCCATGATGCGCCCCGTGAACTCGTCGACGATCTTGACCTCGCCGTCGACCACCACGTACTGCTGGTCGCGATGGAACATGTACTGGGCCTTCAACGCCTGCTGCAGGTGGTTGACGAGCTGACCGGACATGTCACCGTAGATGTTGTCGATCCCGAGGGCGCGCTCCACCTTGCGCAGGCCCTGCTCGGTGGTCGCGATCGTGTGCTTGGCCTCGTCCATCTCGAAGTCGACTTCGGGGACCAGGCCACGCACGGCGCGCGCGAAATCCTTGTAGGTGCTTGCGGACTTGGTGCCGGCACCAGAGATGATGAGGGGCGTACGCGCCTCGTCGATGAGGATGGAGTCGACCTCGTCCACGATGGCGAAGTTGTGCCCGCGCTGGACGCGCATGTTGGCGCGCGTGACCATGTTGTCGCGCAGGTAGTCAAAGCCGAACTCGGAGTTAGTGCCATAGGTGACATCGGCCGCATAGGCAGGCTTCTTCATGTTGAGGCGCATGCCGTTCTGCAGAAGGCCAACGTTGAGGCCCATGTAGCGATAGACCTGCCCCATCCACTCGCTGTCTCGCTTGGCCAGGTAGTCGTTGACCGTGACGATGTGTACGCCGTCGCCGGAGATGGCGTTGAGGTAGCCAGCCAGCGTGGAGACGAGCGTTTTGCCCTCGCCGGTCTTCATCTCGGCGATCATGCCGCGGTGCAGCGCGATACCGCCAATCACCTGAACGTCGAAGTGTCGCATGCCGAGCGAGCGCTTGGACGCCTCGCGCACGGCCGCAAACGCCTCAGGCAGCATGTCGTCGAGCGGCTCGCCGTTGGCATAGCGCTCCTTGAAGAGGGCTGTCTGGGCTTTGAGCTCGCTATCCTGCATGGCCTGGAAGGTGGGCTCGAGACTGCCGACCTTGTCCGTGATGGCACGAAGTTCATTGAGCTGTCTGTCTGCTCCGCGAGAGAGCAACTTGGCAAAGAAACCTGGCATTTGCTGTTCCCATCATGGTCAAAGCGGATGACGACGCCATCCGAGTCATTCCGCATTACTTTATCAATAGGTCATGTGCACGATGGCACCGTAACAGGCTCCCATCAAAAGCGCAGAGACACACTACGCCGAGAGCTGCCTGCCCCCCTGCCTCGCGGGCATTTCGACCACATGCTGCAAGGCGCGCGACGGGGGCATGCCCTTCTCCTCGATCATGGTCTGGACGAAGCTGCCGTAGTAGTCTGGCACCTCGTGACCGCGCCCCGCCGCACGCAGCGCCCTCACAAGCAGAATCATCGCATCCTCGCGGAGCCTTCCGCGACGGTGCGCCTCAAGCCCATACCTGACGGCAAGCTTTGCCTTGCCCACGCGCAGCGCCGCCTCGCCGGCTGCCACGACCCCGTCGACATACAGCGCCTTGATCTCGGCGATGCGACCCTCGATGAGGTGCCCTGTCAGTTGGAGGCTCTCGTCCGGGCCGTTGTCGTAGAGCCGCTCCATCGCCCACGCGTGCTCGAGTACCCAGAAGTCATCGCCGTCCTCGCTCAAGACCATGCGCACCTCTCGCTCGAAGTCGTCGATATCGCAGCTGACCAGCGCGTTGTCGAAGCCCATGACACCCTGGGCCTTGTCGCTCACGAGCGCGTTTGCGCCCTGGCAACGTTCGCTGAGGCGCGCCCGGGCCTCCCCCGTCGCCTCGTAGAGCCTCCGAGGCCCGCGGTAGTAGTCATCCGAAGGCCAGAGCACGTCTATTGCCTGATAGCGTCGAATCCTGTGGCCTGGCACCAGGGCAAGCAGTCCCACCAGGTCTCGTGCGCGCCTTCGCTCGAGCGCGCTCTCGGGCAGCGTGGCCCCGTCGCACTCCACCGCGAACTGGCCGAGCACCTTCACTCGTATCCTTCCGCCCGTGCCCTCGATGGGCAGCAGCTCACCTTGCCTGCCCGCCGAAAGCGCTGCCGAGGCGCTCTTCCCTGCCTCCATCCCACCGCGCACTACCGACAGCTCGGCGCGCGGCTCGAGGCTTCGTCGATTCATACCAGGCGCTGTGGAGGCCGTACGCCTTCGTTTTATGGCATCAAGGGATTGTACCCATGTATTTGGAATGAGGCCCGAAACTGAAGCCCACAGCGGCTCACAACCGCATGAAAGCAGGTTGAGCAGCCAAAAGATGTCAGGGGGACAGGGCACACCAACCGGTATTTCAAAACTGCGATCAAACCCGCGCTCCTGGACCACGGCCCTCGCGCACGCCTTACCAACCACGACCAGGCCAGAAGGTCGACCAGAGTCTCTGCAGAACTCATCTAGGGCGTCGTTTTCTCCCAGCTGGCTCAGGCACAGGGCATCCACCAGCTCGGCTGCTGCGGTAAGGTAGCCCTCTCCGAGCATACGCGCTTCGTTTGCCGCCCGCGTCGCACGCACATGAGCGCGCGACAGCGCATGGGCCCGCACATCCGCCACCGCGCAAACGGCCAGAAAGAACGCGTGGACAAAGGTGTCGCCCGCTCGCTCCGCCTGTGAGATCGCCTCCTCCAGCGCCGTCGTAGTGACTGCGGAGGACATGAGCACCTCTTCCGCATCCTGCAAGGCAAGGTGATAGCTTCGCAGCTTTGCACACTCCTGCCCCATGAAGAGCTCATGGGACGCGCTTGCGGCTCCACGCTCCCGCGCGTCTGGCGCTCCGCCCATCAGTGCCAGGGCCAACATGCCGTCGTCGCACAGCTGTGCCTCCGGAACGCTTCTGGGCTCCAGTATGGCCAGCTGCTCTGCAAGCAGGGCGTATGCCTCGCCAAAGCGGCCAGAAGCCATCATGCGCACCGCCTTTGCGTGCTCGATGCACGCTATCCCCAGCACGTCGTCGACGCCAGTCGTAGGCCCCGGCATGAGGGAGCTCGGGGCGCGCAAGACGTCGCGAGCGCCCTTCAGGAGCATGACTTGCCGATAGAGCCTCTGTTCTGACGACGAGTCGACCTGCAGCCCCTCCAGTTCTCGCAGGTCGCTCTCCATCTGCTTAGCCGTTCCGGACAACGCACTCACGGCAGCAGCGCTCAGCAGGCCGCGTGACCCAGGGCTCACCCCCTGTCGAGAGGCGAGTCGCAGAGCGTCGCGCACGGTCTTTGTCCTGCCGATCGCCGCGTACGTCACGCCCCAGGTAAGGCAAACCGAAATGTAGTCATGTTCGGAGGCGCAAAGGGCGCTGCCCACGGCAGAGCGCCGTGCATCGCCGCGCGTGGCAAGCAAGCCGCAGCAACGCACCACCAAGCCCGCCTCATCCGCACAGAACGGTTGCAGCGTGCTCAGGCACCGCTCAAACACGTTTGTATCTGCAATCCCGAAGCATGAGAACCGCCTCGCATGTGCGTCTGATCCGAGCAAAGGCACATCCCGCTCAAGCCACTGCAGCATCTCGACGTCGCAACGCCCCGCGACCATCTGCAGCTCTTCCAGCGTGCCAGTTCCCAGGATCATCATGGCGAGACGAGCCCTCAGCTCCTCGTCAGGCATGGTTGGTCTCAGCGTGTCCGCGATCAGTCTGGACAATGCCTCTAGGTATGCCGTGCCCTCCGACGCATGAGCCGTACCGCGATTCACGTCTATCTGAGCCGCATTGACGAGCATCGGTATTCCGCCCGTGCAAGCAATTGCCTCGTCGTCTTCGTCGTATGCGTGATAGAGAAGCTCTATCCCGTCGAGCACGACGGCGCCCCTCAGCGCTTCTGCCAACTGTCTTGCCTCGGGACGCAAGCAGATCAGAACATGAGCGCCCGCCAATGCGAGCCGCTGGATGTACTGCGCCTCCCTATATGTATCGCTCTCATCACCTCCGGGCACCCCGTCGAACACCACGAGTGGCTTCTCTCCCGTTTGGTGGATTCTGCGAATGATGTTCCGACAGGCACGCTCGACACGTCTACTTGCAAGCTCACTCTCGATGTCTTGATACTCGTATCGATAGAACGGTTTGCCGCTTCTGGTCGCATTGTTTGTGAGACGGTTTGCCAAGAAGGTCTTGCCCATGCCAGGCTCAGCACATACAACCGTCAGCTGAGGAAGGCTGAAGTCTACGAAAGCCCTGGGCGTCGATAATCCAGCAAGTACCGCAGGTTCGCGTAGATCCCTCGAGGGCATCCTCTTTGTCTCGCCTTTGGGATCCGAATTCTCATGCTTTATCTTGTTCCCCTTCATCGCCGTCCTCCAGTTGGTCCCACACGGGCTGACCAGTCCACATTGACCACCGTACCCACTCACTAAGCGGGCACAGCACAGCGATAAGGTATAACAAGTATTCAAGTTTTGTTTTATTACTTTTAGTTTTTAAATATATTCTTGTGCAACATTGCGCCAACACTGAGACAACCTTGTGTCTCGTCCTGCAGGGCGTGAATTATGCATAAGCGCAGGTAGAACTATCTATTGCTACTATTTTGCCGCATTTTATAAATGTCTACCGATGTCGCGCAGCGTGTTGATAAGTCTGTTGAAAATACGAGGTGCAGATCGACCTCCCCCCAAACGCGGCGGGGCCCCCGGCTCGCAAGCCGGGGGCCCCGCTACGGCAAATGCCCCTCGTTGGTCAGCGACGTCCTGCTCTCCCACGGACTCGC
>CADAQM010000018.1 GCA_902790135.1 uncultured Coriobacteriaceae bacterium | reverse complement strand
CCCGGGTCGCCCGGTGAAGGCGAGGAAGAAGGGCGTGAAGGGAGCGAAGAGCGTTGCTGCCTAGGCTAGCCCCTTGTCACACAAACTACCGAAGCCTCAGTTTTTCCTGCTCATGAGGGCACGTACGAGGGTGAAGATCATCGTAAAGATGCAGATCCAAACGATCATCATGAAGAAGTCATCCATGGCACTCCAAGAAAGGTCGGTCCAACAGGGACGGGCCCGACACGAGGCCGGGCCCGCATAAAGTCACACGACAGGAGACCTACATCCCGAGCTCGGCCTTGAGGCGCTCGAGCTCAGAGTCGATTGCGGCGTTGTGCTGCATCTCGGCAAACTGCTCGTTCGCGTCGACCTCGGCGCTGTTGATATCGCCGTACGCCTCGGCAATGGACTCCTTCTCGACGATCTTGCGCTCGAGCTTGTCGAGCTTGGCGAAGGCGGAGTCGATGTTGGAGGTGTTGATCGAGGTCGCGACGTTGGTGGCAGCGTCGGCCATCTTGGCGCGGGCAATCAGGATCTGCTGGCGGGCGCGAGCCTCGTCGAGCTTCATCTTGAGGGTCTGCACCTGGTTCTTCATCTTGTCGACGTTGGCGGAAATCTCGTCATAGGACTTCTGCAGCGGCTCGATCTGGGAGTCGACGCCGACCTTGCACTCGAGTGCCTTGCGGGCGAGGTCCTCGTTGCCGGCCTTGAGGGCCAGCTTGGCCTTGTCGTTCCAGTCGGCGGACTTGGCGAGGGCGTCAGCGAGCTCCTTCTGGGCCATCTTCTGGGAGCCCATAGCCTGTCCGAGTGCCTGGGTGGCCTCGTCGACGTCCTGCTCGATCTCGATGATCAGCTGCTTGACCATCTTCTCGGGATCTTCTGCCTTGTCGATCATGTCGTTGATGTTGGCCTTGAGGATGTCAGCGATGCGAGAAAAAATAGCCATGGTAATCACCTTTCTGCTTGGGCCGAAAGACCTCGGACTCATACCCTTCCACTACGGCCAAGACCAAATTCGGCATGCTTCCAATGGTGAAAACATAGCATAGCCCGCCCACAGCTCACGGTGGTCTACCTGCGATGTTCGCAGACTTTTACGGCAGCGGTACATGAGTGGCCCGCAGCGCGGAATGGTTGTTGCCATGCCGGACCGGCTGTGCTAGGCGACGTTGCCACAACAGCACTCATAGGTCTTCCCGCTCCCGCAGGGACACGCCTCGTCGGCTGAGACGGGAAGCTCCCTGCCGTCAGGTGCAAAGAAGCGCTTACGTCCGCTCAGGTGCTCTGTCAGCTCCTCGAGAGACCACCCGTTATGCTGCCAGCGTGGCAACGCGTTGTAGGCGTTGGTCACCAGGCGACCGAGGGTGTCTGGAAACGGCGTCCCCTCGCATCCCAGCATCGCATAGAGGCGGATGAGGTCCATGGTGTCGTTGTAGTTCTCGTTCATAAGCACGACCGAGACGATTACAGAACGGGCGAAGAGGTCGGCAAACTCATAGTCGTCCTCCTGGTCGGGAATGTGCCGGTCCACAAAGGCTCGCAGGTCACGTAGGGGTTTTGTCTCGAGCAAGGCCTGTATGGGCTCGTTGTCGAGCATGCCCTTGGGTAGCTCGTGCGGTGGGCAGTCGTCCTTGGCCTGCAGGAGGGACAGGCGCAGGCGTTGCAGCTCGTTCTCCTTTTCGGAAAGGCGCTGCGCGAACTCTCGCTCGTCCTCGATGGTCAGGGCGAGCACGGCTGGGTCCTCGTCTTGGCCGGTCGAGCGTGGGATGACGAGGCGTTCGGCATAGCTCTCGCGTGCCACGCGTGCTAGGGCACTCTCGTCGGAGATCTCGACGGAGATCACGTAGTCGGTCCCCTCGTGCTGCCAGAGGGCATAGCCATCGCGCGAGGCGCAGGTGGAGAGTGCGGAAAGGGCTTCCTCATACTGGCCACGCTCGAGCGGGTCGTCCACCACGCGGCTGTAGAGCTCATGGGCCTTTGAGATGCTGATGATGCCGCACATCGTTGCCAGTCCTGACGCGCTTGCCGCGGCGATCCGCAGGCGCTCGCGGGCGTGTGCGATAGCCTCGATGTCTATCTGGGACATGAGCGAGGCGACCTCTGGGGGCATCCAGGCGAGCAGCGACGCGCCCTCGTGGATGAAGAAGACCTGCGGCTCGAGGGGATAGAGGCCGTGCGATCCCGATGGCGTGAGGCCGTCGAGCGAGTAGGGGTTGGTGTGCATCAGATGGCGCATGAGGTCGAACTGCGACTGCTCGCACCACATGAGGGCAAACTCGAGGTCATGCTTCTGCTGGGGCATCCTCTCGGCGAGCCAGTGGGCGAGTCGTCCGTGGGGAAGGTCGGGCACCTCCTCCTCGCCCATGACCAGCTGGGCGATATCGCAAAGCCACTCGTCATCGAGAAGGGTGAGGCCCTCTTCGAGCGTGACAGGCAGCTCGCTGGTCTCGATCGACCGCGCCTCCATGGATTGTCGGAAGCTCCCATCGCGAAGCGCCATCGCGTCGCTGTGCGCTTGACGCCTAGAGCGACGGTCTTCGCCGTCGATACCGGCCAAGGGCCCTTGATGGTAGCCAGGTGCACAAACCTTCACATCGGCAGCTCGACGAGCCTCCTCGGAGGCTCGCCTCTTTTGCCAGGCACGGGCGCGCTCGTAAAGGACGTGTCCGTTTGAGGTTGGTTCATCGTTGCCGCGTGCGGCCAGCCTCTCGAGCAGGTTCGTGGCAAAGGAGGATGGAACGGTTCCCAACACCGTAAAGGGTGGAAGGGCGACGATGGTGCCCATGAGGGGGATCAAGGCGCAGCGCAGCTCGATCACCTCGTCTATGACGGGCAGCTCCATGTCGGAAGGCTTGTCCACCATATAGATACCCGTGTCGTGCAGCAGCGTGAGGGTATGATCGCCTTGCTCCTCGACGAAGAGCGAGCCATATAGGACCCCCTCGAGACCTTGCGCTATCGCAAGAAGCGGTGCGCTCAGGTGCTCGGGGTTCTCGCGGACGAAGTCCTCCAACAGGGATGTGTGCTGCCAGAGGAACCTAAGAACCAGATGCTGACGGAGCATGCGCTCCTCGTCGCTCTGGGCCGGGTCCTCCCTGACGAGTCGCTGTCGGCGATTGACATAGCGAACCAGCGCATCGAGCGTGTCCGCCAAGGCCTGTTGCTGTGCGTTGAGGCTCATGGATCCCCTTTCGTCGTGTCGTGGGGTAGAGCCTAGGAAAGCAAGGTTGGCCAAAGGTAGGTGTTCAGTAGCCACAAGCT
The DNA here is from genome assembly GCA_902790135.1 of uncultured Coriobacteriaceae bacterium. Lineage (GTDB taxonomy): Bacteria > Actinomycetota > Coriobacteriia > Coriobacteriales > Atopobiaceae > UBA1367. The sequence goes on along the minus strand of CADAQM010000018.1, from coordinate 33,969 downwards.
CGCCGCAAACTCGCGCGAAAGTCCTTTTACGCAGCTAGACGGCGCACCAACATAGTTGGTTTTGCAAAAGGGCATGCTCTGCGAGCGTGATCGACTCCACAGCTCGCACACGTATCCGCATTTGGGAAGAAGAGGGCGGACGGGGCGGTCGTGCCACCTCGTCCGCCCGCAAGATCGCTAGCCTTCGAGCAGGTGAGCCGTCCACTGATGGATGCGGTCGAGCATGCCCTCGATGTCGAGCGTCCCGTAGGCGAAGCCCTTGCGCACCAGCTCGTCGGGGACGAAGCCATCGTACTTGTCGAAGTAGGGCGTCTCGCCGGGATAGAGCAGCTCCATGGGGTCGATGGGCTTGTTGGCCTCCTCGCGCAGCACGTCGTAGAAGGTGCTCTCATCCGCCTCCATGGTGAACTTCATGAAGTATGGACGCGCTGGGTCGAGGCGCTTGAGGCCGAGCTGTTCCGCACAGCGAATCTTGAGGAAGCGCTCCAGAGCCAAGAAGGCGTAAGTGCCAAGCCACGGCAGTAGGCACCACACCTTGCCCCCCAGGCAGATGAGCGGCTTGTCCGTGAGACGGGCATTGGCTGAGACATGGCGTGCCTGTGCCAGGCGTGCACGTGCGTTGTCCATGAGGTAGGGGTAGTCGCGCCCCTCGCGCAACGCCGTGCGCATGCGCTCGAGCACGTGGGTGTTGATGTCGCCCGGGCACTCGCCAAAGTAGGCGGGAACCTTGCCCTTTACCTTGGTTGCCTCGATGAGATGACGCTTGTGGTCAATCTCCTCCACGATCCATACGTGGCCCGCAAGGGCGATGCGCTCGCCCACAGGAGGCGGCTGCACGATGGTGCCAAGCTCCTGTGACTCGGAGCGCACCGTGTATTCCTCGTTCTCCTGGAAGACGGCGTAGAACTTGAAGTTGTTGGTTACGCGCTCGCCCGCAAGGCCCACGATGAGCCCACCCGACTCGGTGCGCTCGATGTGGTCCTTCTCGAGCAGGAACCTCAGGAGCACGCGGTAGTCGTCCAAGCTCACGCGGTGGAAAGGCGTGAGCGTGAGCACACGCTCGGCAAGTGCGTTGGGGGCAAGCTCGCCGCAACTAGCGAGGGTCGCCATGGTCTGGTGGTAGAGCAGGCTATAGGGGAGGCCGTCGAGGCTGGGCGGCTCGACCCAATGCTCCTCGAGGTAAAGCTGCACCAACGCAATGCCTTGCAGGAGCTTCCACGGGATGGTCTCTGGCAAGAGCGAGCGGGGCTCTGGCTCGTCCTCGCGCATGACGAACCACATCTCGGGTGGCTGGTCTCGCCTGCCCGTGCGTCCCATGCGCTGCAAGAAGGACGAGACGGTGAATGGCGCGTCGATCTGGAAGGCGCGCTCGAGCCGTCCGATGTCGATGCCCAGCTCCAAGGTGGCGGTGGTCACCGTGGTCATCGTGTTCTCCTCGTCGCGCATGAGGTCTTCGGCGGTCATGCGGAAGCTCGAGGAGAGGTTGCCATGGTGGATGAGGAAGCGGTCAGGCTCGTTTCTGGCCTCGCAGTACTGCCTGAGTGTGGTGGTCACGGCCTCGCACTCCTCGCGCGAGTTGACGAACACGAGGCATTTGCGGCCGCGGGTGTGCTCGAAGACGTAGCCTATGCCAGGGTCTGCCCCGCTCGGCGCCGCGTCTGTCGGAGTCTCGGGAGTGGGGAGTCCCAGCTGCGTGTCCGAGCTCTCCACATCGACGGGGCGATCGTCGCGTGCGGGAATCTTCTGTGTCGTTGCGGGGGCGAGAGGTGCCTCGTAGGTGGGCTCGGACGATGGATCGATGCTGTCGTCCTGCCGTCTCGTGTGGACGCGCTCGGGAGCCTGTGGTCCGGTGGTGTAGAAGTGCTCCATGGACACGCGCCAGCGCTGGCCCTTCACTTGGATGCGTGGAATCACGCAGTTGCGTCCCGTGCCAGCTGAGAGGTAGCGTCCCGTGAGCTCAGGGTCGCCAATGGTGGCAGAGAGTCCGATGCGCCTGGGGTTGACGCCCGCAAGGCGCGAGAGGCGCTCGATGCAGCAGAGAGTCTGCCCGCCGCGGTCCCCACGCATAAGCGAATGGACCTCGTCTATCACCACAAAGCGCAGGTCGCCGAAGAGGTGGGCGATTGCACTGTGACGGTGGAGCAGCAATGCCTCAAGCGATTCCGGCGTGATCTGCAGGATGCCTGAGGGGTGCTTGAGCAGGCGTGCCTTGTGCGATTGGGCCACATCGCCATGCCAATGCCAGACGGGGATGTGGGCCTCGGCGCACAGGTCGTTCAGTCGCATGAACTGGTCGTTGATCAAGGCCTTGAGTGGGCCTACATAGAGTGCGCCCACCGATGATGGCGGGTCCTCGTCGAAGAGGCTCAGGATAGGGAAGAACGCAGCTTCTGTTTTGCCGGATGCCGTCGAGGCCGTCAACAGGACGTTGTCGTCAGTCTCGAAGATGGCTTCTCCGGCAGCTACCTGGATGGCACGCAGCTGCTCCCACTCGTGGTCATATATGAAGTCCTGCACAAAGGGCGCGTAACGGTCAAAAACGTCCATGGGTGTCCTCCCCGGAGGCCGTGAGGTAGATCAGATGCCTGATATGGTACCTGCTGGGGTGGACGAAAAGCAGCGAACAGTTAGTGCTATTTGCCGCGCTTGCGGGTGCTTCCGAGTTCGCGCTGCTGGTCATACTCCTCTTGGGTGACGTAATCGATGAGGTCACCCGGCTTGCACTTGAGCACCTCGCACATGGCCTCAAGGGTCGAGAAGCGCACGCCGCGAATCTTTCCGTTCTTGATGTTGGAGAGGTTGACGGTAGATGTGCCAATTAGAGCTGCTAGTTCCGTTGAGCTAATCTTGCGCTCTGCCATAACGCGGTCAAGTCTCATGACAATCGGCATCTGTCACACCCTCCTTAAGCTTTATCCATAATAAAAGATTGGAGCGTTTTTTTCCATCGCTCCTAGGTTAGTTTCGCAACGCAATTGATTCAAGATTTTATGCCTTCTCTCCATTATCCATGCAAGAACTGTAAACTTGACTGCACTCATTTGTGCCAAAACTGGCAACCATTCTTGGATGGCGAAACGCCCCACCCCTCTCCCGCTTAAAGACTGCACCTGCGGAAATGCGAAGAATCTCGTGATACGAGTACTTACGTACCTTTAGATGCGCAATTGTCAAAGCATGCCAACTGTCGCACGAGACATGCAAGAATCAGTCGCAATACTCGATGCTCGTCTGAGCTAATGCAGCAATAGGACACAACAGTTTATGATGGTGCCAGCCCAAGTCGGAGGAGAGAGAAGGGATACATGAACTTCATCCCATCTCGCCTGCCATCGCTGGCATCCTTTGGCTAAATGTCAAACTCCGCGTAGAGGTTGCCTGAGGACCCCGACTGGGTGACCTCCGACGTGCTCGAGAGCTGGTGGCTACCGAGAATCTGCTCGATGGTGAGCCCTTCGGTCTGGTAGAGGATGTCGAGCAGCTCGACGAAGTCGCGGATGACCTCGCGTGGGGTGAGGTGGGTGTCCGCGCCGACACGGTCAAACTCCAGCTGTAGGAAGGTGACCAGATCGTCCTCGGTGATGGTGCACTCGTAGCCAAAGAGTCCAGCGTGGATGTCCGCGAGCTTCTCGGTAAGCACGAGCAGCTCCTCGTAAGTGAGCGGCTGCAGGCGGATGACAGGTGCGAGCAAGTCGGCCAGCCCCTCGCTGGCGAAGCGCCCCTGCGTGAGTCGTGAGCGCAGGGCCTCGTAGGAGTAGAGGCCACGCCTGCGGTCCTCGATGGACTGCGGCGTTCCGCTCATGATGATGCCCAAGTAACGCGCCTTGCCCTGGAGGGTGTCGTTGTACATCGTGAGAATCTTCTCGTAGTTGTACTGGCGGCTGACCGCGTTGGGAATCTTGTACAGGTTGACCAGCTCGTCGACGAGGATGACCAGGCCTTCGTAGCCTGCGCCCTTGAAGAAGCTGGCAAAGAGCTTGAGGTAGTCGTACCAGTCGTCGTCGGTGATGACGATGTTGACGCCGAGGTCGGCACGCGCCTCGGTCTTGGTGCGGTACTCACCGCGGAACCAGCGGATGACGTTGGCCTTCGTTTCGTCGTCGGCCTCGAGGTGCGCGCGCCAGTACAGCGTGAGCAGCCGCGCGAAGTCGAAGCCATGCACCAGCTCCTGCAACTGCTGGATCTGTGCCATGATGGCCCGTTCGACCTCGTTGGCAAAGGCTGGATCATCTGCAGCTAGACCGGTGGACAGGGCTACCTGCGACTGCACGTTTGATATCCAACGCTCGAGCACGAGGGTGAGGGCACCGCCCTCGGGACGCGTCTTGGTGGAGAGGTTGCCGATCAGCTCGCGATACGTGGCCAAGCCCTGCCCTTTGGTGCCATGCAGGCGGCGCTCGGGAGTGAGGTCGGCGTCGGCGACTACAAAGCCCCTGCCCATGGCATGGTTGCGGATGGTCTGCAAAAGGAAGCTCTTGCCGCTGCCGTAGCGCCCGACAAGAAAGCGGAAGGAGGCGCCGCCATCAGCCACGAGCTCGAGGTCGTGCAGGAGTGCGGCAATCTCCGCCTCGCGTCCGACCGTGATGTAGGGGAGGCCGACGCGTGGTACGACGCCGCCCTTGAGCGAGTTGATGATGACCGATGCGATGCGCTTGGGCACCTTCTGCTGGGGCTGGGTCATGATGGCAAGGCCTCCCTGACGTCTTCCATGTAGTCCTCTATGATGCAGGGCTCGTCGCCGTCGAACTCGATGGCGGCGTCGCCGATAAGGTCGAAGAACTTCTCGTTGATACTATCAACAACCACCGACGCAAACGGGTCGGTGGGCGCAAGTAGCTGGGAAACCGGTGTCCCGTCGAGCAGGCCGGTAAGAAAGCGCAGTTCAAGTGGGGTGAAGGGGCCGTCTGAGGCTGAGGGTGCGGCGCTCGTTGGTGCTGCTGCGGGGACGACGGGAGCTGGCGCAGAGGGCACGGGCGTGTTGGCCTCGGGTATCGTAGCTGGGGCTGCCGGCGCAGAAGTAGGCGCAACGACTACGCTTATGGGTGGCTCGACGGGTGCGACCTCCACCTCGGAGCGCTCGTCATCAGTGAGCAGTGACTCCTGCGTAAGGGCTGCGGCGGCGCGAATGCCGGTGAGTTTGCTGCGGTCGATGGTGATGTGACGGCGCTTGTCCTCCTCGCGCTCCGCAAGGCGGCGCGCCACGGCATCACTCACAATCTTCTGCAGGTATTTGGGGCACGTGCGCTCCTTGAGCGGGTAGGGGTAGTCGATCTGCCGGCGGAGCTCGAAGTCCACCGCATGCAGGGCGAGGCCAAGCTCGGAGTTGCGTCCGCGGGTTTCGATGGCGCAATGCTTGGTCCACCGCCCGTCCTTGCAGGTGTAGGTCACGATGTCGCTCACGCGTACGGTGCAGTCGGGATGCGGCTCTGGCTCATGGAAGACGGCTGCCGAGAACATGGCATAGGCCTGGCGCGAGGCATAGCCAAAGAGACCCTCCACGTAGTCGGTCTTGCGGCGCTTGGAGCAGTGCATGACGAGTGCCTCAAACACGTCGCAGGCAACGGCTGGCACCAGCTCCGGCTCGTCCTTTGCCAGGCGAGAAGTGCTCAGGTGGTAGGTCGAGGCGTCGCTTAAGGCCTGGTAGAGCTCCTGGGTTGAGGGGGCGGAATCCTTGACGGCCTCGTTCGCTATCCGCGGCGCGCGCTTTGCCTCTTGTAGCAGTGCGTGCTCGGCTGCCAGCAGCGTGAAGGCGGCTGTAGAGGGCGTGTGGGGGTCCTGCGGCGGCATCTCGTCCGTGAGCTCGTGGTAGATGAGATAGTCTGACTCCCAGCGACGCAGGTAGGAGAGCAGAAGTGCTCCCTGCTCCGGATCGGCCTCGCGGTAGGCCTCGCCAAAGGCACGCAGGTCGGCCAGACCTTTGGCGCCTGGTTCGGTACCAATGCCGCACAGCAGCTCATAGACGTACACGAAGGCAAAGGAGAGCGGTGCGGGATCGACCTGACCAGCCCGCACCCGCGTGCGCCAGGAGAAGTAGCCGCGCAGCTGGTGGTCGGACATGTCCGCGTAGGTTGGGTAGTACTTGGTGAAGTCGCCGTGGAACTCGTAGTCGTCCTCGTAGTCGGCCATGAGCAGCGCCTGGCGATAGAAGAGCGATCCGGTTGCGTTTGCGCCATAGGCAAGCGAGGCGGGCATCCTGCCGGACTCCAGCCTGCGCATCTCGCGGATGGGCTTGGGCTGGCTCTCGCGGGAGACGAAGTTCTGGACGCCAGCCACGGCCGACTCGAGCCTCGAGGCGGTGCTCTTGCCAAAGAGCAGCTCGGCAAAGGTGAGGGGAGGGGTGGAGCCGGCACGCGCGGGCTCGCCCGCACGACGCGGGGTGCTCGCAGGCTCGGTAGTCCTCACGGTCTTTGCTGCGCGCCTGGCCTTGCGTGTCTGGGCGTCGCGCTGGTGTCTGGCTGCACGATCGGCGTTGCGACGCTCGCGCTCCATGCGCGCCTTGAGGTCGCTTCCGCGCTCGATGATGGGCTGGTCGGTGTACGAGCGAGAGGAGAAGGCAGCGCCTTCCTGTATGCGGCGATCAGACAGCAGCCTGTCGATGATGTCGTCAATGTCTGGCACAGGTTCTCCTCACGTGATGGAATAATAAGTATAGCAAAGGAGAACATGTGTGCTATGTTTACGAGCACGTTTGTTCGAACTCCATGTCTGGGGTATCCCGCATAGCTCCGTAGCTTTTTTGCACGGTGCCCGCCTCTGCATGACGGGGCTGACACGTCGCGTATCATTGATGCGTTAGGGTGTTTTACCGATGCCTGCAGGAAGGCGGAACACATGGTCTTTCGCGTCTATGTAGAAAAGAAGCCCGGTTTCGACGTCGAGGCACATCAGCTCAGCCATGAGCTGCGTCATACCCTGAGCATTCAGGGACTCACCAATCTCAGACTTATAAACCGCTACGACGTGGAGGGCATCAGCCGCGAGCTCTTTGAGCGCTGCGTCCCGACCGTCTTTAGCGAGCCGCAGTCGGACAACGCCTTTGCCGAGCTGCCCGACCTCGGCGACGCCACGGTGTTTGCGGTCGAGTACCTCCCTGGCCAGTTCGACCAGCGCGCCGATTCTGCGAGCGAGTGCGTGCAGCTCCTCTCGCAGGGCGAGCGGCCCGACGTGGCCTCCGCAAAGGTCTACGTGCTTGAGGGCAACCTTACTGACGAGGACATCGCGGCCGTCAAGCACTACGTGATCAACCCCGTCGAGGCGCGCGAGGCGTCGCTCGCAACTCGCGAGACCCTCAAGATGGAGTATCCCAAGCCAGCGATGGTGGAGACCCTCGACGGCTTCCTCGACCTCACACAGGACGAGCTACAGGCTTTTATCGACGAGCGCGGGTTGGCGATGGACCTTGCCGACATCACCTTCTGCCAGCAGTACTTTGGCGAGGAGGGGCGCTGCCCCACGATCACCGAGATCAAGATGATCGACACCTACTGGTCTGACCACTGCCGCCACACCACCTTTGGCACGGTGCTCGACGAGGTGACCATTGACGACGCGGTCGTGAAGGCTGCCTTCGACCGCTATCTGGAGCTCAGGCGCGACCTCGGTCGCGAGGACAAGCCCGTCTGTCTCATGGACATGGGCACCATCGGCGCCAAGTGGCTCAAGGCCAAGGGCATCCTCACTGGCCTCGACGAGTCCGAGGAGATCAACGCCTGCACCGTCAAGGTGAAGGTCGACGTCAACGGCACCGACGAGGACTGGCTCTTCCTCTTCAAGAACGAGACCCACAACCATCCCACCGAGATCGAGCCCTTCGGCGGCGCGGCCACCTGCATCGGCGGCGCCATCCGCGACCCGCTCTCCGGCCGCAGCTACGTGTACCAGGCCATGCGCGTGACCGGCGCCTCCGACCCCACCGTGCCCGTCTCCGAGACCATCCCCGGCAAGCTCCCGCAGCGCAAGCTCGTGCGCACGGCCGCAGCCGGCTACTCCAGCTACGGCAACCAGATCGGCCTTGCGACCGGCCAGGTGAGCGAGCTCTACCACCCGGGCTACATGGCAAAGCGCATGGAGATCGGCGCCGTGGTGGGTGCCGCACCCCAGAAGAACGTCCGTCGCGAGTGCCCCGCGCCCGGCGACGTGATCGTGCTGCTCGGCGACCGTACTGGCCGTGACGGCATCGGTGGCGCCACGGGCAGCTCCAAGGCCCACAAGCTCGAGAGCCTCGAGACCTGCGGCGCCGAGGTCCAGAAGGGCAACGCTCCCGTCGAGCGCAAGCTCCAGCGCCTCTTCCGCCGCACGGATGCCTGCCAGCTCATCAAGCGCTGCAACGACTTTGGTGCGGGCGGTGTCTCCGTGGCCATCGGCGAGCTGGCCGACGGCCTGTTCATCGACCTCAACAAGGTTCCCAAGAAGTACGAGGGCCTCGACGGCACCGAGCTGGCCATCTCCGAGAGCCAGGAGCGCATGGCCGTGGCGCTGGCGCCCGAGGACGTGGACGAGTTCATAGGCTATGCCCACGAGGAGAACCTCGAGGCCACGCCTGTCGCCACCGTCACCGCCGAGCCGCGCCTGCGCATGGTGTGGGACGGCGAGACCATCGTCGACGTGAGCCGCGCCTTCCTTAACTCCAACGGTGCGCCCAAGCACCAGGTGGTACATGTGCCCGAGCAGGACGCCTACGTCCCCACTTGGGCGGGCGAGACCGTCTCCGAGCGCATGCGCAGCCTGGTGAGCGACCTCAACGTTGCCTCCAACAAGGGCCTCTCCGAGCGCTTTGACTCCACCATCGGTGCGGGCACCGTGCTCATGCCCTTTGGCGGCAAGACCCAGCTCACCCCGAGCATGGCCATGGTGGCAAAGCTGCCCGTGCTGGGCGAGACCACCACGGTCTCCGGCATGGCCTGGGGCTTCAACCCCTACCTGACCAGCGCAAACCAGTTCACCGGCGCCTATCTCGCCGTGGTCGAGAGCGTGAGCCGCCTGGTTGCGGCCGGCCTCAAGCATCGCGACGCCTACCTCACCTTCCAGGAGTACTTCGAGCGCCTGCGCACCGAGCCCGAGCGCTGGGGCAAGCCGACGGCGGCCGTGCTGGGCGCCCTCATGGCGCAGATCGATTTGGGCATTGGCTCGATCGGTGGCAAGGACTCCATGAGCGGCAGCTTCGAGAACCTCGACGTGCCTCCCACGCTGGTGAGCTTTGCCACGGCGGTGGGCAAGATCGACCGCGTGACCTCGCCCGAGTTCAAGGGCGCGGGCCATCGCGTGATCGCGGTCGTGCCTCGTTACCAGGCGGACGACGTCACCCCCGACGCGCAGGCCATGCTGCACGCGCTCGACTACGTGGAGGAGCTCATTGGCTCCGGCGCGGCTCTGGCGGTCTCCACCTGCGGATACGGTGGTCCGGCCGAGGCGCTCTTCAAGATGTGCGTGGGCAACCGCATAGGTGTCGAGCTCGACGCCCATTACAACGACAAGGCCCTCTTTGGCTTGGCCTACGGCAGCTTCATCGTGGAGCTTGCCGACGACGCCCAGGTACCCGAGGCAGCCGAGGACGTGGCGGCGGGCCCGCTTGGCGTCACGACCGACCGCTACGCCTTTGTCGCCTGTGGCGAGGAGATGGACCTCGCCGAGCTGCAGGAGGCGTGGGAGAGCGCCATCGAGCAGGTGTTCCCGTATCGTGGCGAGGGCAAGGCCGTGGAGACGGTCAGCTGGCATCGCGCCGAGCATGCGGACGCTCCCAAGGCGTCCCCGCTCGTGCACATGCCGCGCCCGCGTGTGATCATCCCGGTCTTCCCGGGCAACAACTGTGAGTACGACTCGGCTCGTGCTTTCGAGCGCGCCGGTGCCGAGGCCCACACCTTCATCGTCAACAACCTCTCGCCCGAGCGCGTGGCCGAGAGCACCCATGAGCTCGTGCGCCAGATTGACGCCAGCCAGATCATCATGATCCCGGGTGGCTTCTCTGGCGGAGACGAGCCCGACGGCTCGGCCAAGTTCATTACGGCCTTCTTCCGTGCACCCGAGGTCACCGAGGCCGTCCGTCGTCTCCTCAACGAGAGGGACGGCCTGATCCTGGGCATCTGCAACGGCTTCCAGGCGCTGGTCAAGTTGGGTCTGGTGCCCTATGGCGACATCGTGCCCATGACCGACGCGTGCCCGACGCTCACGTTCAACAACATCGGTCGCCACCAGAGCCGTCTGGTGCGCACGCGCGTGGCGAGCGACCTATCGCCGTGGCTCTCCAAGTGCGAGGTCGGCGACGTGCACACCATCGCCATCAGCCATGGCGAGGGCCGCTTTGTGGCAAGCCCCGAGCTGGTTGCGCAGATGGCGGCAGCCGGCCAGATCGCCACGCAGTACGTGGACGAGACGGGCGTGGCGAGCATGGACCTGTCGGTGAACCCCAACGGGTCGGTCCTCTCGATCGAGGGCATCACCAGCCCCGACGGACGCGTGCTGGGCAAGATGGGCCATACCGAGCGCTGGAGCGAGGGCAACTTCCAGAACGTCCCGGGCAACCCGTACCAGCCGCTCTTTGACGGCGGCGTGAGCTACTTCGCGTAGTGCCAGAACGCGCCTCCCTTCTTGAGAGGGGAGGCGCGTTTTTGTATCTGCCCAGCTCAGAGCCCCGTCAAATCCTTTTTGCAGCATCTGGACGGTGCCTGGGGCCACATGTCGAAGCCTTTGGGTAGCGCCTCTGCCCGCCCTGTGACAGGCTCTCACCAAAGGACGTGCCAGAGAGGGGTCTCGCATGGAAGTCAGCAAGCGCATACGGGAAGAGCGCGAACGCACGGGCATCTCGCAGGAGGAGCTTGCCCGACAGATCTTCGTGTCGCGTCAGACGGTCAGCAATTGGGAGACTGGCAAGACCTGTCCCGACGTGCAGAGCCTGCTTCTGATGAGCAACCTCTTTGACGTGTCCGTGGATTCTCTGGTGAGAGGAGATGCGGAGACGATGAGCAAGGCGATCGAGAACTACGAGCTGGAGCGGTATAAGATTAGGATGAGCATGGCTGCGGCGGTGGGCCTCATCCTGCTCGGGGCAGTCATGATGGCCATTCTGGTTGCGCGGGGAGAAGACCTGCACTCGCCGCTCTACGCGATTGCGGTGCTGGTGCTCGTGGCAAGCGTGGCTGTGTCCTTCATTGCCGAGCGCATCGAGCGCCGCTACGACATCGATACGATTCGCGAGGTGCAGGCCTTCATGGAGGGTGCCGACCCCGACCAGATCTCGCGCGAGCGCAGGATCCCCAAGGCGGCACGCATCGCGCTCAAGATGGCGGCGGGTGCCGCGGCGGGCGTGGCGCTCATGATGGTGCTCTCTGCCCTCATGACCCTGACCATGTTTGGCTAGTCTGACAAGGGGACAGGTCGCTGTCACATCATATGCGGAGATGGCCGCGAGACGATAAACTTGCTGGTATAGGCAAAGACGCACCTACCAAGAAGAGGTTTCCCATGCGCGCAAAGGTCATCCACCGCAACACTCACGTCTACGATCTCGATGCGACCCTCGCGTTCTACGAGAAGGCCTTTGGGCTCAAGGAGCGCCGTCGCAAGGGTCCCGAGGACGGCAGCTGGCTCATCGTCTTCATCGGAAACGACGAGACCGACTTCGAGTTAGAACTCACCTGGAACAACGGTTTTGACGGCACCTACGACAACGGCAACGGCGACACGCACATCGCGGTGCGTGTGGACGACTACGACGCCTACCACGCGCTTCACGAGGAGATGGGCTGCATCGTCAAGGAGAACCCGCGCATGGGCCTGTACTTTGTCGCCGATCCCGATGGCTGCTGGGTCGAGGTTCTGCCTGGCCTGGACGAGACTCCCCTCGAGGCTAATCGCAGTCGCTAGGGCTTTGGGCAAGCGCCCTACAGGCCGCCCAGAGCAAGCAGGGCAACCACATATACGCAGGTAAACGCCACGGCAACTCCGTCTCGGGCGTGCAGCTCGAGCGGATGCCAGTGGCTGCGTGTCGCGCCGCCCTCGTAGCAGCGGGCATCGAGTGCGCGCGAGAGGCCGTTGGCGTGGCGCAGCGAGCTTGCAAGCAGTGCGATCACGATGGGTATGACCGAGCGCACCCTGTCGACGAGCGAGCCCTCTGCCAGCGCGCCGCCACGGGCGGTCTGCGCGTCGAGAATGGCGGAGGCCTCGTCGGCGATGGTGGGAATGAAGCGCAGCATGAGCGAGAAGACCATTGCTATCTCGTGGCCGGGCAGGCCGATGCGTGTGAGCGGTGACATCAGGGCGTCGAAGGCATCGGTAAGCTGCGTCGGTGTGGTGGTGAGCAGGATAAGCGTCGCCGCGATGACGGCAACCACCAGGCGCAGGCTGTAGTTGACGGCTGCCCAGAGGCCCCCGGTGGTGATGCGCAACGGGCCTGCGGCTACGAGCGTGGTGCCGGTGTTCACGAGCAGCAGGTTGAAGACGGAGAGCACGAGCAGCACCATGATCACGGGCTTGATCGAGCTCAGAACCTTGCCCGTGGGGAGATGCGACATCAGCACCAGACCCAGCGCGACGAGCCAGCCAAACGCGAGCTGCAGCGGCGTGCGGATGAAGAAGACCGACACCATGATGGCCAGGCCGCAGACGATCTTGCTGCGCGGGTCAAGGCGGTGCAGGACGGAGTCCGCCGGCACGTAGCTGCCGAGAGAGATCCTAAAGGCCACGAGCGCTCACCTCCTCGGGCTCGGGTGCCGGGGACGCCTCTGCGACCAGGGCATCCACGAGGGCTCCGAGCGTGAGGGGCGACCCAAGTCCTGCGAGGCCATTCGCCTCCAGGCGAAGTGCCCAGGTGAGGGCGTCGGGTAGGCCAAGACCGCTCGTATGCAGCGCGTCACGGGTGTCCGCGGTGAAGACCTCCTCGGGTGCGCCTTGCATGAGCAGCTTGCCCTCGTTGAGGACGATGACCTGCTGCGAGGTTGCCGCGTCGTTCATAGAGTGGGTTACCTGGACGACGGTGGTGCCCTGCGCGTTGATGCGTGCGATGATGTCGCGCAGCTGGGTGCGACCGTGCGGGTCGAGGCCGGCCATGGGCTCGTCGAGGACGAGGACGTCAGGCTCCATGGCGAGGATGCCCGCCAGCGCACAGAGGCGCTGCTGTCCGCCGGAGAGGTGGAAGGGGGAGGCCTGCTCGCGGCCGGTCAGCCCTACTTGCGCGAGGGCGTTAGCACAGCGCCGCTCGATCTCGGCTGGTGGTAGCCGCAGGTTGGTGGGCCCGTAGGCCACGTCCTCGAGCACGGTCTCGGCAAAGAGCTGGCGCTCGGGATGCTGCATCACGTAGCCGATGCGGCCGTGGAGCTGGCGCCGCCGCCTGCGATCGGAGGTGTCTATGCCCTCTACCACAAGGCGTCCGGCATCGGGGGTCTCAAGGGCGCAGAGCAGGCGCACCAGGGTCGACTTGCCCGACCCCGTCTGACCGACGATGGTGGTGAACGATCCGCGCGGGATGGCGAAGGAGACGTCGTCGAGGGCGGGATGGCGCGCCTCGCGGGCGTCGGTGTCGCCATAGGAGTAGGTGAGTCCCGTCGACCGGATGGCGCTCTCGCTTCGCTCGCTTGGGTTATCGCTCCCGCCAGACATTGTCGAGCAGTCCACCTCGCGAGGGTCCTTGGAGGGGGTCCCCGCTGCGGCCGTGCGCGAGAGCGATGCCAGAAGCTCGCCCTCGTCGCAGGTCCAAGGGATGTTGACTCCCTTTGCGCGAAGCGCCTCGGCGAGACGGGCGCAGAAGGGCTCCTCGAGTCCGAGCTCGGTCAGCTTGTTCCCGTGGGAGAAGACCTCCGCGGGCTTGCCCTCGAGGACGAGGCGGCCCTTGGCGAGCACCACCACGCGGTCGGCCGCGAGCGCCTCCTCCATGAAGTGCGTCACATGCACGATGGTCGTGCCTGCCTCGTGAAGCTGGTCCATCACGCGCATGATGCCGCGACGGCCGCGCACGTCGAGCAGGGCGCCCGGCTCATCGAGGACCAGTACCTGGGGCTCCATGGCAAGCGCGCCGGCGATGGCTACGCGCTGCTTCTGGCCACCAGAGAGGTTGTTGGGGTCGGCCTTGGCGTATCGGTCGAGCGCCACGCGGTGCAGCTCGCGCGCCACGCGCACGCCAATCTCATCGGAGGGGACGCCCAGGTTCTCGGGACCAAAGGCGATGTCCTCCTCGACGACTGAGGTCACGATCTGGTCGTCGGGGTTCTGGAACACCAGGCCTAGGCTGCGCCTCACCCGCCGATACGCCTCGAAGTCGATACCCTGCTCGTCAAAGACGCGCTCGCCCAGAAGCTCGACGGTTCCCTCGTCGGGCGCCAGAAGTCCACAGAGGATGGAGGCGAGCGTCGATTTGCCCGATCCGTTGGGACCGAGCACGCATATGCGCTCACCTGCGGCGATGTTCAGGCTGACATCGTCGAGCGCCTGAATGCCGTGCTCGTAGCGAAGCGTTACGTGGTCAAGTGAGAGCAGGGGCTGGTCCATGCGAGGCTGCCGGGCTAGTCCTGGAGAGCCTTGGAGAGCGGCTTGTAGACCAGGGCGGTGATGACGCAGTTGAGCGCCACCTTGATCGCGTTGAAGGGCAGGAGCACCGGCACGATCATGGCGATGACCGTCTCACGCGGGGCACCCATGTAGAGCGGGGTGACCACGATGTTGGCCGCAATGGTGACGGCGATGCACACGACGGCACCGACAAGAAGACCTGCGATGGCACCCTTGAAGGTGGTGTTGCGCTGGTAGACCAGGGACGCGGGCAGAACCAGCGAGAGCGTGGCCACGATGGCCATGAAGGCGCCGTAGACGCCGCTCTGGGTTGCAAGGTGCACGAGGTAGGGGAGGATCGAGACGATGGCTCCGGTCGAGGGGCCAAAGGCAAAGCCGGCGACCAGCGCCACGATGGCGGAGGGGTCGTACTTGAGGAAGGTCACGCCCGGCAGAATCGGGAACTCGATGAAGAGCGTGGCGATGGCGGCGACGGCGCAGAAGAGCGCGGTCGTCGCGATGCGCTTGGTGCTCCAGCCGCCCGAGGCGGTGGTGGCATGGGTGTCATGACGTGAATTTGAGATGGTGGCCATAATGGCGCCTCCGTTTCTCCCATCCGGACTGTAACCGTTGGCCCTGGAGTCTCACCAGGTCGGCCGCTCTTGCGGTTCGCGGGCTTGGGGACGCTCGTCCCGATACCGCCAGTGGGGAATCTCACCCCGCCCTGAAACTATGTCTTACTGAGGATAGACATTCTGGGCTTTGCGTGCAAGCAATCCACAAGGCAGATGTTGTCCCCGTGCAGTTTGAGGATGCTCCTCAAATCGTAATGGCCCTTCGTTTCATTTGCCTCTTACGATGTGCACTTCGTCAACACAGGTGACTATGTGGCGCACGCTCGCCTATACTGGACAGCATCACTGAACACGACACGTTGGGGAGCGTGATCCGCACATGACCGGAGACGGCCGAGAACGCACGGAGTTGGTCTGGCGCCTGCGCCAGATTGTGGGCGAGGACAACGTGAACCTCGACGAGCCCCTGTCCGAGCACACCACCTTTGAGATCGGCGGTCCGGCCGACGTGTACGTGGTGCCCGAGGATTCCGACGAGGTGCGCGAGGTCATCGCGGCATGCCGTGAGGCGGAGGTGCCCTTCTTCGTGCTGGGCAACGGCTCCGACCTGCTCGTCTCTGACGATGGATACCGCGGCGTGATCGTCGGCCTGGCCGACGGCTTCACCAACGTGTCCATCGACGGGACCGAGATTACCTGCCAGGCGGGCGTCTCCCTGCGCGAGGCGTCGGAGATGGCCTGTGAGCTGGGTCTGACGGGCCTCGAGTTTGCCTGCGGCATCCCCGGCACCATCGGCGGCGCCTGCTTCATGAACGCTGGTGCCTATGACGGCTGCATTGCCGACGTCCTCAAGTGCGTGCGTGTCCTCAAGCAGGATGGTACGCTCGAGACCATAGGCGTGGCGGACCTCGCCCTGGGCTATCGTGCGAGCCGCATCCGCGACGAGGGCCTTGTGGTGCTTACCGCCACGTTTGCCCTGCGCAAGGGTGACTCAGACACCATCCGCGCGCGCATGGACGAGCTGACCCACAAGCGCGAGAGCAAGCAGCCGCTCGACAAGCCGAGCGCAGGCTCCACCTTCAAGCGCCCCGAGGGCTACTTTGCCGGCAAGCTCATCATGGATGCCGGGCTGCAGGGCTACCAGGTGGGTGGCGCGGCCGTGTCCAAGAAGCACGCCGGCTTCGTGGTCAATCTGGGCGGTGCGACTGCGGCTGACGTACACGCTGTGATCGAGCATGTGCAGGACGAGGTGGAGCGTCAGTTTGGCGTGCGCCTCGAGCCCGAGGTGCGCTTCCTCCCGTAGTGCCGCTGGAAAAACCAAGCTAGAGGGCGTTGTGCGCGGACCAGATGCCGGGCACCATCGATGCCAGCTTGTCGAGGTCGGCAGGCGCGTTGGTCATGATGGCCACGACGTAGGTACGGCCGTCCTCCGCCACGATGCCGGCGTCGACGGTTGCGGCAAGCTCCTCATAGGTGTCCAGGGGGAACCATCCCGCCTTCGCGAGGGTCGTGGCATCGGGGCTCACCCCCTCGCGCAGGGGTGACTCGTCGCGCTTCTCAAAGAAGTCGCGCAGCTCGCGGGCCCTGTCGCCCTTTGAGGTGAGATACCCATGGCTGGCCTGCCACATGTTGGCAAGCTCGTTGCACGTGACAAAGGGGTAGTGGGTTGTCCTGCAACAGAGGCGCTCGTAGGCATCCGACTTGGCCTCGCAGATGCCCTGCTCGACGCACCAGTTGGCAAAGACCTCGCCGCCAAAGATGTCATGTAGGCTGATGTAGGACTCGTTGTCCGACCTGATGATGGCCGGCTTTGCGAGGCCCGAGAGGGTCTCGGCCTTCTCCTTGTCGGTGCCTCCGCCCTTGAGCGTGCCCTTGTCCAAGGCCTGGTACAGGCTGATGACGTATGGCCCCTTGATGGAGCTTGCGGGATACATGAGCTCGTCTGGGTTGTAGGTGATTACGCCATCGCTGTCCAGGCATCGAATGACGACGGCAACTTTGCCGCCCTTCTCCTCAAAGGCGCCAATCGTGCTCCGGAAGTCCTCGAGTTGCTTCCGCAGCCTCTTGTCGCTTGCGGTGGAGCCCGTGACTGAGACCTTGTGCGCGAGCCCGTCAAGGGAGAGGCTGCGCTCGATGGATGCCGTGGAGCTCACGGCATCGTCGACGCCGTCCTCCGTGAGGTCCTGCGACGTCTCGCCAATGCTCGTACGCAGCGTTGACGGGTCCACCGTGGCGACGGCGGGTCTCGTGTCGTCGCCGATGCATCGCGAGAAGACGGGGGTTACCGCAAAGCCCAGCGCGAGGCTGACGGCGCTGACGATGGCCTGCGTGGATGTCTGCCGAAGCGACATGCTAGTTCTTGAGCGAGTTGAGCGGGGCGGGGAAGCGTCCGCCGCGGTGTGCTAGGACGCTGCCGGCGAACTGGTTGATCGGCATGACTGGCGCGGTGCCGAGAAGCCCACCAAAGACCAGTGTGTCGCCCACGTCGTGGCCAATGGCCGGGATCACGCGCACGGCCGTGGTCTTGGTGTTGATGACGCCGATGGCCATCTCGTCGGCGATGAGGCCGGCGATGGTCTCGGCTGTCGTGTCGCCCGGGACGGCGATCATGTCGAGGCCGACCGAGCAGACGCTGGTCATCGCCTCGAGCTTCTCGAGCGTGAGGGCGCCCTCCTCGGTGGCGCGGATCATGCCCGCGTCCTCTGAGACGGGGATGAAGGCGCCGGACAGTCCGCCCACGCTGGAGCTGGCCATGACGCCGCCCTTCTTGACGGCATCGTTGAGCAGGGCGAGGGCGCAGGTGGTACCGGGACCTCCCGTGCGACCGACGCCGATGATCTCCAGGATCTCCGCAACGGAGTCACCGGCGGCGGGCGTGGGGGCAAGCGAGAGGTCGACGATTCCCTTCTCCACGCCGAGGCGTGCGCTTGCCTGGCGGCTCATCAGCTCTCCGGCGCGCGTGATCTTGAAGGCGGTCTCCTTGATCTTCTCGGCAACGTCCATGAGGCTGGCGGTCTGGGGCAGCTGGCGCAGCGCCGCTGCCATGACGCCCGGCCCAGAGACGCCGACGTTGATGACGGCATCAGCCTCGCCGGAGCCGTGGATGGCGCCGGCCATGAAGGGGGAGTCCTCGACCATGTTGGCAAACACGACGAGCTTTGCCGCACCGCAGCAGTCGCGCTCGGTGGTTGCCTCGGCAGTCTTGACGATGGTGTCAGCCATGAGCATGACCGCGTCCATGTTGATGCCGGCGCGCGTGGAAGCCACGTTGACGCTGGAGCACACGCGCTCGGTGGTGGCCAGCGCCGCTGGGATAGATGCGATCAGGCGCCGGTCGGCGTTGCCCATGCCCTTCTGCACGAGGGCCGAGAAGCCACCGAGAAAGTCGATACCCAGGGTCTCGGCCGCACGGTCGAGCGTGACCGCGAGGGGCGTGAGGTCCGTGTCTGGGCAGGCGGCGGCAATCTGCGCGATGGGCGTCACCGACACGCGCTTGTTGGCGATGGGGATCCCATACTCGCGCTCGAGGTCGTCGGCCACCTCCACCAGGTGCTCCGCGGTGCGCGTGATGCGGTCGTAGACCTTGGTGCACATGCGGTCCATGCTCTCGTCGGCGCAGGCGCCTAGCGAGATGCCCATGGTGATGGTGCGCAGGTCGAGGTTCTGCTGCGAGACCATGCTGAGTGTCTCGGCGACCTCCTCGGGGGTGATTGCCATGTTCGGTCCTCGTCTCATAGGGGAGTAGCCCTCCTATTATGCACGAGGTAAACGCAGACTGCAGGATTTACAGATGGTCTGTGGGTGCCGCATGATCGCCTAGCTGACGCCGAACGCGAAGACCGTGGTGCTCTCGAAGGGACGGTCTGGGGTGTAGACCGGCTGCGGGAAGCTCTTGTGGTGGATGGCGTCGGGATAATGCTGGGTCTCCAGTGCGACTCCGGCAAAGGCCCCGTAGTGCGCGCCGTCCTTGGCGCCCTCGACGTCAAAGGCATCGTAGTCGAACACCTGCATGCCGGGGGCATCGGTCGAGACGGTGAGTGTGATGCCGGTCTTGTCGCCCACGAGCCGTGCGGCCACGGCCAGTCTGCCCTTGTTGTTCAGGCAGTAGTTGTCGTCGTAGCCGCGAGGCAGCTGCTCGAGACGCTCGCCAAGCGTATGCGGCTCGCGGAAGTCATAGGGCGTGTCCTCGACTGGTGCAATCTCGCCTGTGGGGATGTGGCCGACCATGGGTGTGTAGGACTCGGCGTATATCTGCAGTCTGTGGCCGAGCACGTCGCCTGAGGCATGTCCGTTGAGGTTCCAATACGCGTGCGAGATGATATTGATAATGGTGGGGTCGGAGGGCGTGGCGGCAAAGCGCAGGGTCAGGGCGTTGCTCTCGGAGAGCTCGTAGGTCACGCTCGCCTTCACCGAGCCAGGGAACCCTTGGTCGCCCCTGCGACTGGAAAGCGAGAAGGTGACCGACGAGGCGCTCGTGTGGGTGATGTCCCAAAGGCGTTCCGACCAGCGGTGCGGGCCGCTGTGCAGGCTGTTGGCACCGTCGTTGGCAGAGAGACGGTAGGTATTGCCGCCCAGCTCGAAGCCGGCGCCGGCAATCCGGTTTGCGCACCTGCCCACGATGGCGCCGAGATTGAGGCTGTTGCCGGCGTACCCGGCAGCTCCCGAGTAGCCGAGGGCCACGTCGGGAAAGTCACCGTGCCCGTCAGGAACCTTGCAGCTCACCATGGACGCCCCGAAGTCGGTGACGCCGACGGCGGCTCCCACGCTGTTGCTCAGCACAAAGAGGCGGGCCAGCTTGCCGTTGGGCGTGGCGCCAAAGGGATAGATGGTCAGCATGGTGGGCTCCTGTTCTTGTCGTCTGGTTACCTGCACTCTACTCGCTCGACGGCTCGTGGCACGCGACGCATGGCACGACAGGCAGTTTGGCTCGATGAGCTGAGACCTGCGGGGCATGCGGCCCTCGTACAGCTGCAGTGCCTCTGTGCAAATGCGAGCGCTTCGTCTCAGATGAAAGGCAAACTTGCTATGATTTTTGGGATACCCCTGCGCGCTCGCGCACCCCTCGGAAGGACAGCCATGCTGTATGTTGGCGTAGACGTTGGCACGACCACCGCGCTTTTCATGTTGATGGACGAGGAGGGGCAGGTGCGCCGTACGACGGCCAAGGCCTACCCGCTGTACTTCCCCCAGCCAGGCTGGTGCGAGCAGGATCCCAACGTGTGGTGGGCGGCGGTGCGCCTGGGCATCCGCGAGCTCGTGCGCGGCTACGACACCTCCGAGGTCCGTGGCATCGGTGTGGCGGGGCAGATGCACGCGTTGGTGGCGCTCGACGCCGAGGACAAGCCCGTGTGCCCGGCTATCCTCTGGAACGACAGCCGCGCGCAGTTCCAGAGCGACTACCTCAACCGCGAGGTGGGGCGCAGATGGCTTTCCGCAAAGACGGGCAACGTCTCCTATGCGGGCTTCACGGCGCCCAAGCTCCTGTGGCTGCGCGAGGAGGAGCCGCAGGCCTTCTCGCACATCTCCAAGCTCATGCTCCCAAAGGACTACATCAACTACTGTCTGACGGGCGTGCACTCCACCGACTGCTCGGACGCGAGCGGGACCCTGCTGTTTGACGTGCGCAAACGCAGGTGGTCGAAGGAGATGCTCAGCATCTGCGGCCTGCGCGAGACACAGCTGCCGCGCGTCTTTGAGAGCTACGAGCCGATCGGCACGCTGCTGCCGGAGGTGGCTTCCGATCTGGGTCTTGAGCCGGACGTCGTGGTGTGCGCGGGGGCCAGCAACAATGCCGCAGCCGCCATCGGCACCGACACCGTGGGCACGGGCCGCTGCAACATCCGCATCGGCAGCTCGGGTACCATCCTGGTGAGCAACGACCACTTTATGGTCGACGAGCACAACGCCCTCCACAGCTTTGCGCATGCCGACGGGACCTACCACTTCTTGGGCTGCATGCTCTCCGCATCTGCCTCGAACCGCTGGTGGATGAACGACATCCTCAAGAGCCACGACTACAATGGCGAGCAGGCGCGCATCAATCCCAAGAACCTCGGCAAGAACAAGGTCTTCTTCCTGCCGTACCTGATGGGGGAGCGCAGCCCCTACAACGATCCCAACGCGCGCGGCGCCTTTATCGGCATGCACTTGCACAGCTATCGCGAAGACATGACGCAGGCAGTGCTCGAGGGCGTGGCCTTTGCCATGCGCGACTGCCTGGACATCGCTCGGGCAGAGGAAGTGCAGGTCAGCGGCGCGACCATCAGCGGCAACACGGTGACGCCGCTCTGGAAGCAGATCTTTGCCAACGTGCTGGGCCTCCAGCTGATCACCAACAAGGTGTCCGACGTGACCAGCTACGGTGCGGCAATGCTGGCGTGCGTGGCCTGCGGAGCCTGGCCCGACGTGCGCAGCTGCTCGCATGCCCTGGTCAAGTCGGCAGACATCATCATGCCGGACCGTTGGACGTCCACGCTCTACCAGGAGCGCTACGAGATCTGGCGTTCGCTCTATCCCGTGCTGGCGCCGAAGTTCGTGCGCATGCGCTAACGGGACAAGAGAGCCCATCACCTGCAAGAGACGATTCATCAAGCAAAGAAGGACATCCCATGACCGACGTGGACCTATCGCGCGACCTCTGCACTTTCATCGAGCGTTGCCCGAGCATGTTTCACACCACTGCCACTATCGCATGCCATCTAGATGAGCAGGGCTTCGTTCGCCTCAAGGCGAACGAGCCGTGGGAGGTGCGTCCGGGTGGCAACTACTACGTGACAAGCAACGGCTCGAGCATCATCTCGTTTAGGGTGGGGGAGCAGGTCTCCGGCGACGCCTACCACTTCAGGATGGCAGCGGTTCATGGCGACTCTCCTGCGTTCAAGGTCAAGCACGTCCCCGAGCTCGACGGCCCTGGCGAGGTGCTGCGCCTTAACGTGGAAGGCTACGGCGGCATGCTCGATGCGACCTGGCTCGACCGTCCGTTGGGCATTGCAGGCAGAGTTATGGTGCAGACTGACGAAGGCGCGATCGAGTCGCGTCTGGTGGCTACCGACAAGGACGTGGCGCTCATTCCGAACGTGGCCATCCACCAGCGCCGCGATGCCAACAAGGGCTTTACCTTCAACCGCCAGGTGGACCTCTGCCCGCTCTTCTCGGCAGGCAGGCTCGAGCGTGGTGCATTTGACACCATGGTGGCCGAGCTCGCTGGAACCACGCCCGAGCGCATCATGGGCAAGGACCTCTTCCTCTACAACCGCACGCCCGCCCGCGTCTGGGGCTGGGCGGACGAGTTTGTCTCCGCGCCGCATCTGGACGACCTGCAGTGCGTGTTCCCAGCGTTGAGGGCGCACCTTGCGGCGGCAAACGAGAGGTGCATCACGGTCTTCGCCTGCTTTGACAACGAGGAGGTCGGCTCGGGCACCAGGCAGGGCGCTCTCTCCACGCTGCTGCACGACACGCTCGTGCGCGCCAACGTGGCGCTGGGCTTTGGGCAGGAGCAGCTGCTCAGGGCGCTGGCGGGCTCCTTCATGGTGAGCTGCGACAACAGCCATGCCGTGCACCCCAACCATCCGGAGCTCTATGACACGAGCAACTGCGGTCATATCAACGGCGGCGTCGTGATCAAGGAGGTTGCGAGCCAGAAGTACACGACCGATGCCTTCAGCCGTGCGGTGTTTACGGCGGTGTGCGAGCGCGCGGGCGTGCCGGTGCAGACCTTTGCCAACAGGAGCGACTCGGCAGGCGGGTCGACCTTGGGCAACCTGTCCGCCCGCAAGGTGAGCGTCGCCGCAGTGGACGTCGGCCTGGCGCAGCTTGCCATGCATTCCAGCTACGAGACCGCAGGCGTGAGCGATACAGGCTACCTGATGCGGGCACTTACGGAGTACTTTGGCTGCGACCTGCGAATTGACGGGTCGGATACGGTGCACCTGGGGTAGGGGCTCGCCGTGTGAGCGGACCGGTTGGTGCGCTGGCGACGCGATGGCGCCACTGGTCCGTCCCTGGAGCCGGAACCGGCCCCCGTTCCGTCCGCGGCAGCGGACCAGTCGCCACTGGTCCGTCCCTGGAGCCGGAACGACGCCCCATTCCGTCCACAGCGGCGGACCAGTCACCGCGATGGCGCCACTGGTCCGTCCCTGGAGCCGGAACGACGCCCCATTCCGTCCGCGGCGGCGGACCAGTCACCGCGATGGCGCCACTGGTCCGTCCCCGGAGCCGGAACGACGCCCCATTCCGTCCACAGCGGCGGACCAGTCACCGCGATAGCGCCACTGGTCCGTCCCCGGAGACGCAACGAGCCTCCGTTCCGTCCGCGGCAGCGGACCAGTCACCGCGATGGCGCCACTGGTCCGTCCCCGGAGACGCAACGAGCCTCCGTTCCGTCCGCGGCAGCGGACCAGTCGCCACTGGTCCGTCCCCAGAGCCGGAACCGGCCCCCGTTCCGTCCACGATAGCGGACCAGTCGCCACTGGTCCGTCCCTGGAGCCGGAACCGGCCCCCGTTCCGTCCGCGGCAGCGGACCGGTCGCCACTGGTCCGTCCCTGGAGCCGGAACGACGCCCCATTCCGTCCGCGGCAGCGGACCAGTCGCCGTGACATCGCCATCCACCGCTTGCGTCCAACACATTCCAACTTTCAGCACGTCAAGAAACCCGTATGGGCCTCTTGTGACAATCGCCGCCGCGTAGTTGAAATCTGCACACAGTGAGTAAAAATACTCAACATGTGAAGTATTGCACAGACTGAGAAGGATTCGTATGGTTCAGGTTAGCGAAACCCCTCGGCTCGATCGCCGCACGGCTCGTACGCGCAAGGCTTTACGTGACGCGCTAGCTGCGGAAATCGTGGCAACGGGCGACCTTGGGCAGGTGACCGTCACCGCCGTCGCGGATCGTGCGGGCATCACGCGCCGCACCTTCTATTCGCACTACCGCGACATCGCGGATCTCGTCTCCTGCATCGAGGAGGAGGCCCTCTGCGACCTCAGCCAGCTGGTGCGCGAGATTGCCCAGGTGACCCTGCCCGAGCTGGAGACGGCAATCAACCACTTCGAGCCCTGCCCGCGCTCCATGGAGGTGTTCGACTACTTCCTGAGCGAGGGCTCCCACCTCGCCCCGCTGCTCAGCGAGTCCGGTGACCCTGCCTTTGCGGAGAAGATCAAGAGCATGGTGCGCGAGGTCGTGCACGCGCGCGCCTCGGAGGGCTTCGTTCTCAAGGACGTCAGCCCCGTGGCCGTGTCGATGCTCGACTACTACCTCACCTTCGTCATATCTGCCGAGGTAGGCGTCGTGGTCCGCTGGCTCAACACCGGCATGGCCGAGCCGCCCGAGATCATGGCCCGCATGATGACGGCCCTTCTCTTCGTGCGTCCGGGCGACCTGTACGGTCGTCCCATCGACTTTGACATTCCCGGCATGGCCGCAAAGGCCGTTGCGTTTAAGGAGGAGTGCAGCAATGTCCGCTAGGTATGATGCTTCCCAGAAGGCTCAGATAGAGGCGCGCCAGCCCCTGACCCTGGTGCAGCGCGGAGCCGAGCTGCTGCCCAAGGGCCCCGTCGACCTCACCCACGCCCACCTGCGTCTGGGCATCGACGTGGGCTCGACCACCGTCAAGCTGGCGGTCATCGACGACAACGACAACCTCGTCTACGCCAATTACGAGCGCCATCACACCGACATCCGTGCGACGGCGTGCGACCTGTTTGCCAAGGCGCGTCGCGTGGTCGGCCGTGCGCCGATGCGCGTGTCCATCACGGGTTCGGGCGGCATGCTGCTCGCCACGTGGCTCGACCTCGAGTTCGTCCAGGAGGTCATCGCCAGCAAGCGCGCCGTCGAGCGGCTCATCCCGCAGACCGACTGCGCCATCGAGCTCGGTGGCGAGGACGCCAAGATCATCTACTTCGACAATGGCATCGAGCAGCGCATGAACGGCACCTGCGCTGGTGGCACAGGCGCCTTCATTGACCAGATGGCCTCGCTGCTCAAGACCGACGCACCCGGTCTGAACGAGCTCGCCCGCGGCTACAAGCACATCTATCCCATCGCGAGCCGCTGCGGCGTCTTTGCAAAGTCCGACGTGCAGCCCCTGCTTAACGAGGGCGCCGCCCCGGAGGACATCGCGGCCTCGATCTTCCAGGCCGTGGCAAACCAGACCGTCTCGGGTCTCGCCTGCGGGCACCCCATCCGCGGATACGTCGCATTCCTCGGTGGCCCGCTGCAGTACCTCTCCGAGCTGCGCGAGCGCTTCTACGAGACGCTCGACCTCGACGAGGAGCACCGCATCATCCCAGAGAACGCGCACCTTTTTGTGGCGACCGGTGCCGCGCTGGCTGGTGAGAGTGAGCGCTACGTCACTTTCGACGAGGTCATCGCCGCTCTGGAGAACCTCCATGGGGCTCAGGGCTCCGAGGTGCCGCGCCTCGACCCGCTCTTTGAGAGCGAGGACGACTACCGCGACTTCAAGGATCGCCACGACAAAGAGGTCGTGCCCAAGGGCGAGCTCGCCAACTACCACGGGCGCGTCTTCATCGGCCTGGACGCCGGCTCAACCACCATGAAGGCGGCTGTTGTGGGCGAGGACGGCGAGCTGCTCTACACCTGGTATGACGTCAACAACGGTGACGTGCTGGGCACCGCGCGTCGCATCATGGACGACATCTTCGACCACTTGCCCGCCGACTGCACGATCGGGCATGTGACCACCACCGGCTATGGCGAGCAGATCCTCATCGAGGCCCTGCGCGCCGACTCCGGCGAGATCGAGACGGTCGCCCATCTGCGCGGGGCCAAGGCCTTCGTGCCGGACGTGGAGTTCATCCTCGACATCGGCGGCCAGGACATGAAGTGCCTGCAGGTGCGGGGCGGCGTCATCGAGCACATCATGCTCAACGAAGCCTGCTCCAGCGGCTGCGGCTCCTTTGTGGCCAGCTTCGCCGACTCCATGGGCATGAGCGTCCAGGAGTTCGCACGTGCCGCCGTGCACGCTGACGCCCCCGTTGACTTGGGCAGCCGCTGCACCGTCTTCATGAACTCGCGCGTCAAGCAGGCCCAGAAGGAAGGCGCTACCATCTCCGACGTGGCCGCCGGTCTCAGCTACTCCGTCATCAAGAACGCGCTCTTCAAGGTCATCAAGCTGCGCGACTACGACGAGATTGGCTCCGACGTGGTGGTGCAGGGCGGCACCTTCATGAGCGACGCCACCCTGCGCGCCTTCGAGCTGCTCACTGGCCGAAATGTAATCCGTCCCGACATCGCGGGCGTCATGGGCGCCTACGGTGCGGCTCTGCTCGCGCGCGACCGCGCCGGCGCTCATGGCATCTCCGAGCTCCTCTCGCGTGAGGAGATCGACAACCTGCAGGTCAAGCAGCGACAGGCCCACTGCGGGCGCTGCTCCAACAACTGCCTGCTCACCATCAACGACTTTGGTCACGGCCGTCGCTTCATCACGGGCAACCGTTGCGAGAAGGGCGCAGGCAAGCAGCGCTCCAAGACCGACGAGGCTCCGAACCTCTTCAAGTTCAAGAACAAGCTGCTCTTCGAGCGCGAGTGCCTCGACCCCGCGGATGCGCCGCGCGGCACCGTGGGCATCCCGCGTGCGCTCAACATGTACGAGAACTACCCCTTCTGGCATGCCTTCTTCACGCACCTGGGCTTTGCGGTGGTGCTTTCGGACCAGACGAGCAAGCGCACCTACGAGGCGGGCATCGAGAGCATGCCGAGCGAGAGCGTGTGCTACCCGGCCAAGCTCAGCCACGGCCACGTGATGAACCTCCTTGCCAAGGACCCGGACTTCATCTGGATGCCCTGCGTCCGCTGGGAGCGCACCGAGGACGAGACGACCACCAACCACTACAACTGCCCGATCGTCATGAGCTATCCGCAGTCGCTGGAGCTCAACATGGACGAGCTGGCGGGCGAGGGCGTCGAGTATCTGGCCCCCTTCATCCCCTACGACAACAAGCGTGAGCTCAAGAGGCGCCTCTACGAGGTGGTCTCCGAGCAGCGCGAGGCGGACGCAGCCGCGGGTCATGGGCGCGTTCGCGGGCCCCACATCACCCGTGCGGAGATCGACGAGGCCGTCAACGTCGCATGGGAGGCCGACGAGGAGTTCAAGGAGCTGGTCCGTCGCAGGGGCGACGAGGTGCTCGAGTGGATGGAGAAAAACGACCGCCACGGCATCGTCTTGGCTGGCCGTCCCTACCACAACGACCCCGAGATCAACCACGCCATTCCCGAGCTGGTCAACGGCTTTGGCTTTGCCGTGCTCACCGAGGATTCCGTGGCCCACAAGATGACTCCCGAGCGACCGATTCGCGTGGTCGACCAGTGGATGTACCACGCGCGCCTCTATCGTGCGGCGCGCTTTGTCGCCAGCCGCAACGACCTCGACCTGATTCAGCTCAACAGCTTCGGCTGCGGTCTGGACGCGCTCACCACCGACGAGGTGCAGGAGATTCTCGAGGCAAGCGGCAAGATCTACACCTGCCTCAAGATCGACGAGGTGTCCAACCTCGGCGCGGCGCGCATCCGCGTGCGCTCGCTCATGGCTGCCCTCAAGGAGCAGCGCTTCGAGCTCGAGCGTGACACTGCTGCAGGCCTCGCCAAGGAGGAGGAGCCGGTGGGCGTGCGCATGGCCGACGGCTCGCTCGAGCATGCCCGCGCGACCGACCTCTCGCGTCGCGTACCCATCTACCGCAAGGCGTCGAGCGCCGCGTTCGAGAAGGTGCGCTACACCAAGGAGATGCAGGACGCCGGTTACACCATCCTCTGCCCCCAGATGTCGCCGATTCACTTTGACCTGGTCGAACCGGTGCTGCGCAGCTATGGATACAACATCGTGCTGCTTCCCTCGGTTGACCACAAGGCCGTCGACACGGGTCTCAAGTACGTCAACAACGATATCTGCTACCCGTCCATCCTAGTCTGCGGCCAGCTCATCAGCGCGGTCATCTCGGGGGAGTACGACCTTTCCCGTACCGCGGTGCTCATCTCCCAGACCGGCGGCGGCTGCCGTGCCACCAACTACATCAGCCTAATCCGCAAGGCCCTGCGCGATGCCGGACACCCCGAGGTACCGGTCATCTCGCTCTCCATGGCGGGAGGTCTCGACGAGCACAACCCCGGCTTCAACCTGCTCAAGCCCAAGATGCTCATGCATGTGCTCTACAGCATCATCTACGGCGATCTCATTATGAAGCTGCTGTACCGCACACGCCCCTACGAGGCAGAGCCCGGTGCCGCGGACCGCGTCTACGGCGGTCTCATGCGTCGCGCCGCCACGGTGCTTCCCTCCTGCAGCAGGCGCGCGTTCTATCGTCTGTGCAGGGACACCGTCGACGCCTTCGAGACGCTTCCGCTGACCGATGACCGCTCAAAGCCGCGCGTGGGTGTGGTGGGCGAGATCCTGGTCAAGTTCCATCCCACGGCAAACAACGAGCTCGTCAAGGTGATCGAGTCCGAGGGTTGCGAGGCGGACGTTCCAGGGCTTCTGGACTTCTTCACGATGGCCATGTCGCATGACATCAACATGGCCGACGAGCTGGGCAGCTCTGCGAAGAAGCGTCTGACTGGTCGCGCCGAGATTACGCTTGTCGAGCAGGTACGCGAGCCCCTCAACCGCATGCTTACCGCCACGACGCGCTTCGAGCCCTGGCCCTCGATCTTCGATCTCGCGAAGAAGGCCAAGCGCATTCTCTCGCTCTGCAACAACATGGGCGAAGGCTGGCTGCTGACTGCCGAGATGATCGAGCTCATCGAGAGCGGCACACCCAACGTGGTGTGCGCGCAGCCCTTCGCATGCCTGCCCAACCACGTGGTGGGCAAGAGCGTGATCAAGCGCCTGCGTCAACTCTACCCGCAGAGCAACATTGTGGCCGTCGACTACGACCCTGGTGCAAGTGAGGTCAACCAGCTCAACCGCATTAAGCTGATGATCAGCGTGGCCAAGGAGAACCTGCGCGAGAAGGGCGAGTTCGTGCTCGCGGGCGACGACATCGACTCCCGCGGCGAGACGAGTGGTCCCATCCATCTGAGCGCGAGCCAGCTCGAGCAGATCGAGCGGGCAAAGGAGCGTGCGGGCGTTCGCTAGGAGCCCATAAGCATAGTTCGGCGATTTAAACGCGCAGGGGAACGCATGCTTCCCTGCGCGTTTTGGGTAGCATAATAGTGCGTCGTTTCTGAAGACAAGAGGAATGGGGGACGCATGTTCAGAATCGATACGCTTGCCAGACTGACGTTGTCCACGGGCCTCATGGCAGCGCTTGCCCTTGTGCCGCTTGCGGGTTGCGCCTCCTCCGGCAACGCCACACAGGATGCAGCGCCTACAGCCGAAGAGACTGTCGATGCTAATGAAACCACCGAGGCCGATGAGCCATCCGAGGAGACTCCGGTCTGGGTTGCTACCACCTACAAGTTGAGCCAGGTGTTTCCGGATGGCAGCACGAGCGAGTTCAGCTCGACCTACGAGCTTGACGAGGCGGGCAACATGATCCGCGAGGTTGACAATGACGCCTCTGACAGCGAGGACGAACCGGAAAGCTTCAACTACGCATATACCTACGACGAGGACGGCTGGCTTACCAAGGTCGAGATGGGTGATGAAACCTGGGAGTATGAGCTCGAGAAGGACGAGCAGGGACGTGTCGTCACTGAGAAGAGCAAAGACTTCAGGGTGGAGTATTCGTATAACGAGCAGGGCTTCGTCTCTGAGTCCCGTGCCACTTCGATTGTGTTTACGGTTGACGAGAGCAGTAACGGGGCAGAGGGTCCCGAAGAGAAGATGACCATCACGACGACGTACGACGAGGGTGGATTTACCCTCACGCGCTCGCATGACTATCAGGATGGCAGGTCGGAGACGGTCTATGCCTACGAATATGGTGATGACGGCCTTCCCGTGAGCTATACTGCCACGACCAAAGACTATGACAGTGATGGCAACGAGATCGAGGGCTCCGAAACCACCATGTCGGGTACGATCGAGTACGATGAGCATGGCAACATCGTCAAGGTGGTACTCGAAGACGAGTTTGGCACCACGACGTCCGAGTACGGATACGTGGAGATTGCAAATCCCTCGCTGGCAGTTCGGATCCAGGGTCACACGAAGAACGTCTAGGGGCGTCCGCATGGCACGTGACGGAGGGGCCTCGCATCCGCGGGGCCCCTTCTCGCCTTAGAGTGTGTACACATGACCTCTTTATTACAATCAGGCTGCCGCATTGGGCTATGCTGGTTCAGCTGAGTAATTGAAAAAGGAGCCTTTTTTGATGAGTGATGTGCTTGAGCGCTTCATGCGCTATGTGCAGGTGAGCTCGCAGTCCAACCCCCTTGCTCCCGAGGACCGAGTGCCCTCAGCCCCATGCGAGCGAGACATGGCGGCGCTTCTGGGCAAGGAGCTGCGCGACCTTGGTTGCGATGACGTGGTGGTCGACCAGCATGCCTACGTGACGGCCTCGTTTGCCGCCTCTGAAGGTGCCGAGCACCTGCCCGCGCTTGGCCTCATTGCACACCTCGACAGCTCCTCGGATGCTCCCGGCGAGGGTGTGCGTCCGCATGTGGTGCACTACGAGGGCGGTCCTCTGGTGTCGGGCGTGGTCGATGGCAAAACGATTAGTACGACCCCTGACGAAATTCCTGACCTCGAGCAGATGGTCGGGCAGGACATCGTCTGCTCCGACGGCACCACGCTGCTTTCGGCAGACGACAAGGCTGGCATCGCAGAGATCTGCTCCCTTCTGGCACGTCTCAAGGATGACCAGACCCTTCCGCATCCCTGCCTCAAGGTCGCCTTCGTGCCCGACGAGGAGATCGGCCATGGTGCCGCGCTGCTCGACCTCGATCACTTTGGCGCCAAGTGGGCCTATACCGTCGACGGTGGCCCGATCGGTGAGTTCAGCTACGAGTGCTTCACGGCGAGCGAGGCCACGGTGCGCGTCCGTGGCGTCATGGTCCATCCGGGCGTCGCAAAGGACGTGATGGTCAATGCCATCACGGTGGCCAGCGAGTTTGCGGGCATGGTACCGGCCTTCGAGCGTCCCGAGCACACTTGTGGCCGCGAGGGCTTCTACCACCCCTTGCGCATCGACGGCACGGCATCAGAGCTCACGCTTTCCTACATAATTCGCGACTTTGATGCAGAGCTCTTCGACCGGCGCGAGCGGACTCTGCGCGACATTGCGGCATTCCTCAACACCCGCTACGGCGAGGGTACGGTAGAGGTGAGCTTCAAGCGGCAGTATCGCAACATGGCCGAGCACTTTGCCGACAGCAGGTTCTTGGTCGACAACGTGCTCGAGGCCAATCGCGAGGTGGGGATTGAGCCGTGGATCGAGCCGATTCGCGGTGGCACCGACGGCGCCGAGCTCACCTTCCGTGGGCTCCCGTGCCCCAACCTGGCTGCCGGTGGCTACAACATGCATTCCGTACGGGAGTTTGTGCCGGTAAAGAGCCTTGAACTCACAGTCGATATGCTTGAGCATCTTGTGGCGAAGTTCGCCGTCGCCCAGGAGGCTTAAGACCGATGGATGTGCGTTGGTTCCTGATGTCCATGCTGATAGTGCTGCCCGTGGTGGCGACTGTCGTCACCCTGCTGTCCGGCCTTGAGATGCCGGAGCGCCATCACCTGCATCACGACACCTACGCGATATCGCCGGTCATCAGTCGCTCATACGTGTTGAACATGCTCTTCATGGGTATGTTGGGTACCCTCGTGTGCTGGCTCTGCCACTTGGGAGTCTTTGCTGCCGACCCGCTGATTCCAGCCGCCTTCTTCACGGCATTTCTCGTCTCGCTGCAGCTGATTCTGGCGTTTGTGCTGGCCTATCGGGTGACGGTCTACGACGACTACATGAACGTCCGTCTGGCCTTCCGGCCCACGCGCACCATCCATTACGACGAGATCGAGTCGATGGAATGGGTTCCGTCGCTGCTCGACCCACGCCTGCGCGACCTCCGCGTCATCCCGCGCACGGGTCGCAAGCTGCGCATTTGGTGCCTGCTGGACATCGAGCAGATGCTGCTGCGCATCGACCGCTTTGACGCCTTCGCCGAGTAGCGAGGCCCCTACCAGGCGTGACTCGCAAAGACGGGCTCATCCTGCCAGCCTATGACCTCGCCTGCCGCGAGCGAGGCGGGCACGTCGATGAGGCGTTGGTTTGAGGAGCCCCTGAAGCGCAGGCTGATGTCCTTGAGCGGGAGCACGAACGGACCATCCACCAGCACGTCAACGAGCGGGAGCAGCTGCGGGACCAGTTCGGTGTGGCCGCGGCTCGGTCCTTGGGTGAGCGCCTCCCACGTGAAGCCCGTATAGACCCAGATGCTCTTTTGGGGAAACCGCTCGCGTACGCGCTGCAGGAAGGGCAGAAGCCCTGCCTGGTTCTCTGCCTCCATGGGTTCGCCGCCCAGGATGGTGAGCCCAGCCACGTAGGGCGGCTCAAGGCTCTCGAGGATGCGCTCCTCGACCTCGGAGGAGAAGGGCTCGCCTGCCGCGAAGTCCCACTGTACGGGGTTGAAGCAGCCCTCGCAGTGGTGACGGCAACCGGAGACGAACAGCGTGGTTCGCACGCCGACGCCGTTGGCGATGTCGCAGTACTTGATCTCCGCGTAGTTCATGCGCCTGTCCTCTCAAGAAAGGGGCATGGGTCACCCCATGCCCCCGTCAAAGCTTGAAACTCCTAGGGCCTTTGCCCGAGTCCTACAGGTGCAGCACCCTGTCCTTGATTTCCTGGGTGCGGCCCTGGTTCCAGTACTGGGTGCCGATGTAACCGCAGGTGCGACGCGCGACGTTCATCTTGCTCTGGTCGCGGTTGCCGCAGTTGGGGCACTCCCAGACCAGCTTGCCGTCGTCCTCCACGATCTGGATCTCGCCGTCATAGCCGCAGCACTGGCAGTAGTCGCTCTTGGTGTTGAGCTCGGCGTACAGGATGTGGTCGTAGATGAACTGCATGACGCTGATGACGGCCTCGAGGTTGTCCTGCATGTTGGGAACCTCGACGTAGGAGATGGCCCCGCCGGGGGAGAGACGCTGGAAGGCACTCTCAAAGTCCAACTTGGTGAAGGCGTCGATCTCCTCGGTCACGTGGACGTGGTAGCTGTTGGTGATGTAGCCCTTGTCCGTGATGCCCGGCACGATGCCAAAGCGGCGCTGCAGGCACTTGGCGAACTTGTAGGTGACGCTCTCGATGGGCGTGCCATAGACGGAGTAGTCGATGTCCTCGGCGAGCTTCCACTCGGTGCACTTGTCGTTCATGCGCTGCATGACCGAAAGAGCGAAGTCGGTGGCCTTGGGGTCGGTGTGGCTGTAGCCGGTCATGTACTTGACGCACTCGTAGAGGCCGGCGTAGCCCAGGCTGATGGTCGAGTAGCCACCGTAGAGGAGCTTGTCGATGGTCTCGCCCTTGTCGAGGCGCGCGAGGGCGCCGTACTGCCACAGGATCGGGGCGGCGTCGGAGACGGTGCCCTTGAGCCTCTCGTGGCGGGCGCGCAGGGCGCGATGGCAGAGCTCGAGGCGCTCGTCGAAGACCTCCCAGAAGCGGTTCATGTCGCCGCCGGCGGACAGCGCCACGTCGGGCAGGTTGATGGTGACGACGCCCTGGTTGAAGCGGCCGTAGTACTTGGGCTTGCCCGGCTCGTAGTTTTTGGCCTTGGCCACATTGTCGTAGCCGTTGCCAGAGCGGTCGGGCGTCAGGAAGCTGCGGCAGCCCATGCAGGTGTAGCAGTCGCCGTTACCCTCGGTCTCGCCCTTGGAGAGCTTGTACTCGAACATCTTCTTCTCGGAGATGTAGTCGGGCACCATGCGCTTGGCGGTGCACTTGGCTGCGAGCTTGGTGAGGTAGAAGTACGGGGTGCCCTCGGTGAGGTTGTCGGGCTCGAGCACGTAGATGAGCTTGGGGAAGGCGGGGGTGATCCAGACGCCCTTCTCGT
>CADAQM010000017.1 GCA_902790135.1 uncultured Coriobacteriaceae bacterium | reverse complement strand
AGGCCGCCGGCGTGCCCTGCGACGTCATCCCCATGGCCGACTACGGCATGGTCAACGGCAAGAACGTCCTGGCCTTCGCCAAGAAGCTCATCGGCTAGTTTTTCATTTCGGCAAACCGCGGTCGCCACAAAGGCGACGGCTTGCAAGGGCGCTAACGCGCCACAGGGAAGGGTAAAGGGAAAGTCCAAATCCAAAGGAAGGAAGGTGTTACCACAATGGGAGAATGGTTCCAGAATAACGTCCTGCCCAAGGTAATGTGGTTCGTCAACACCAAGGCCATCCGCGCCATCAAGGACGGTATGGTTTATTCGATGCCGCTGATCATCGTCGGCGCCGTGTTCCTGCTGCTGTTCCAGCTGCCCGTTCAGGCTCTGGCTGACGCAGTCACCGCTTCTGGTCTCGTGCCGTACCTGGCACATGGCTACACCTCGACGTTCCAGGTCACGGCACTCATCGCCGCTCTGGGCATCGCCTATCAGTGGGCCAAGAACGAGGGTCTTGAGCCGATTTCGGCCGGCATCATCTCCATCGGCGTGTTCCTGATCCTCATCCCTGACTACGTCCCTACGGCATTCCTTGATGCCAACGGCGAAGTCCTCAAGGTTTATGCGAAGCAGGGTGAGGAAATTGTTGAAACGGCACAGCAGGTTGCCGGCCTCGACAAGACCTGGCTGGCTGGCCAGGGCATGATCGGTGCCATGATCGCCGGTCTGCTCACCGGTCTCATCTACAGCTGGTTCATCAAGCGTGACATCCGCATCAAGATGCCGGACGGCGTGCCCGATGGCGTCGCCGCCGCCTTCACCGGCCTCATCCCCGCCGCCTGCATGTTCACCGGCGCCGTCGTCGTCTACGCCATCTGCGACAAGATTGCCGGCGTGACCCCGATCGAGCTCATCTACAAGTGGCTGCAGACCCCGCTCCAGGGCTTCGGCGACTCCCTCGGTGGCGTCATCGTCTTCGAGGCCCTGATCCCGATCCTGTGGTGGTTCGGCGTCCACGGCGCAACCGTCGTCGGCTCCGTGTCCTCCACCATCGCTCAGGTTAACAACCTCGAGAACGCTGACATCTTCTCCAAGCTGACCGCTCAGGGCATGTCCCGCGCAGAGGCTGTCGCAGCCCTGCCCGCCAACGGCGGCCACATCTTCACCGACGCTTTCGTCAACTGCTTCCAGGCCATCACCGGCTCCGGCGTCACCATGGGCCTCGTCATCTTCATGGTCTTCTTCGCCAAGTCCGCGCAGATGAAGCAGGTCGGCAAGCTCGGCCTCGGCTCCGGCATCTTCAACATCAACGAGCCGATCCTCTTCGGCACCCCGATCGTCATGAACCCGGAGCTGTTCATCCCGTTCGTCCTCGCCCCGGTCATCGGCAACGCCCTCGCCTACATCCTGACCATGATTGGCTTCATCCCCTACACCATGGGCGTCACCGTCCCCTGGACCACGCCTCCCATCCTGTCCGGCTTCCTGTGCATCGGCTGGCAGGGCGCCCTCATGCAGCTCATCGAGCTCGTGATCTCGTTCTTCCTGTACTTCCCGTTCGCCAAGGCAGTCGACAACGAGCTGTACGCGAACGAGCAGGCTGCCGAGCAGGCATAAGCTCGCAACACCAAATCAATCACCTTCCCTGATTGAGAGGGGCCGGCGGGAAACCGTCGGCCCCTTCTTTGTGATGCCAGGCAATGATTCTCGCAATCAAGCCGAGCATGCACTGACTCAGGACAAATGGCACGAGCTATGTCATACTAATGAGGTTTGGTCTTAGTCCAATTCGGAGGGTTCACATGAAGGTTGCAATCAGGTACTACTCTCGAGGTGGCCACGTGGAGGCCATGGCAGAAGCCCTATCCCGCGGGACGGGAGTCGAGGCAATCTCCATCGACGAGCCTGGGGCAGAGATTACCGAGCATGTCGACCTGCTGTTCATCGGCGGCGCCCTGTACAACTTCCAGCTTGACCCCCTCTTCAAGGAGTACCTGTCCGAGATTCCTGGCGACCTTATCGACGAGGTCGTCTGCTTTGGTTCCTCTTGGCTTACGAGGCGTCCCATTTACCTGATGCAGGACTACTTCAAGGAAAAGGGCATCAAGATCAACAAGCAGGCGATTTACTCGCGCAACCGGCCTAATGACGACCTTCTCGGCGTCATCGAGTATTTCGCGAAGAACGAGATGACACGCGACCGCTCGCTGGACGGGCTGCCGCCCTACATGATCTTCAAGCGCTCTCAGGAGCTCAAGGCGGAGCGCGAGGCTGCCGCAGCGGAGGGTCGTGAGGTGGCCGAGGACATGGAGCATAAGGCCAAGCTCGCGCAGCTTGCCGCCGAGGACGCACAGGCCGAGGCCGAGGCTGCCCAGGCAGCCGCCCTTGAGGCCCAGGAGGCTGCGCGCATTGCGGCGGAGGAGGCCGCGGCTGCAGCAATGCGTGCCGCGGAGAAGGCTCGCGAAGCCGCTGCCGAGCTCGCTGCAGCGAAGGCGCGCGAAGCCGCTGCCGTAGTTGCCGAGGCCGTGACGAAGGGGGCCCAAGAGGAAGTTGAAGAGGCCGCAGGGGAGGCCTCGGACGACGAATAACGCGGTCTTATCGTGCCCGTGCGGCCGGAGCTGCGAGGGTGGGGACAAGGGAAGGTAGACAATGTTTGGTATCGGATTGTACAGAACGTATTCCGCTTTTACGTTTGACTTCTTGGGCGGCGTCAATGGCGCCCTGATTACGGCGCTGGCCATTCGCATCATGGTCGGCATTGGTTGGTTTAGCCTCTTCAGGCGCGGCGGAAAGAACCCCTGGCTTGCGTTCGCTCCTCTTGTGGGGCCCTATCAGGCGTTCCGCCTTGTCTGGGACGATTTCTCAATGGCGGGAATCTTTGCGGCTACTACATTGGTTGCATTCACCAATGCGTGCGGTGTCGATTACCCCATCATCAACGCCTGCGCGGTCATTAACTTCGTGCTCTGGTGGTTCATGTCGCTGCTCACGTCGATGTGCTTCCAGGTCAACATCATCGTCGGCTTCATCTATGGTGGCGTTCCCTGGCTCGGTGCCATTCTGATGGGCTTCTGGCCTGCTTGGAACTACAAGGGCCCCTGGTCGAGCGATCCCAATGCCGATCAGAATGTCTCAGCCAAGGAGCGCAAGAAGCGTCGGAAGAAGGCGGCAAAGGCAGCCAAGAACGCCAAGTAGTCCTCTCGCACCCGTAGATTCCTGCGATAGCACTTATATGTGACACATGTGTCAAACAGCAGGATGTCTACACATTCGTTGCCGCTCGTTTGGGTGCATCGTCCATTTATCGAACAGTACGCTCGATGCGCGATTTTGAGCGCATCGGGCAAATTGCATTGTTAAGATACATAAGGAATGGCTACGTGCAAAGCATACCGCTACACGTAGGTATGGATACGAGGGGAAAGGAAGAAGTCTATGCTCACCATCCGTCTGTTCTGCGCCGCTGGCATGTCCACCAGCCTCCTGGTCCGCAAGATGATCGAGGCCGCCGANNNAGGCCGCCGGCGTGCCCTGCGACGTCATCCCCATGGCCGACTACGGCATGGTCAACGGCAAGAACGTCCTGGCCTTCGCCAAGAAGCTCATCGGCTAGTACATACCATATACAGGATATACCGCCCCTGAGGGGGCGGTATTCCTTATGGAAGGGCAATGCGAGAGAAGTAGGGAAGAGAAGGAAAGAACCATGACTGAGGAGCTCGAGCTCACACTGTTCCAGATCATCACCGCTGCTGGTGGCTGCAAGTCCAACTACATTGGCGCCATCCAGGAGGCCAAGGACGGTAACTTTGACGTGGCCAAGTCCCTCGTCAAGGACGGCGACGGCTACCTGTCCCAGGCCCACGATCCTCACGCTGGGCTTCTCGCCCAGGAGGCTCAGCTTGCCATCGAGGGCAAGAACTCCGCCGATCTCGTCTGCCTCCTGCTCATCCACGCAGAGGACCAGATGATGAGCTGCGAGGTCTTCAAGCAGATGGCCGTCGAGTTCATCGAGCTCTACGAGAAGCTTGGCTAAGACTCACCGACTATTAGTCGAATATTCGGAGCGGGAAGGGAGCGATTCCTTCCCGCTCTTCTCATAGTTGCGTATCCTGTTAGCAGTATCTTCCCGACAGAGGGGTGTCACATGATTACGCTTGGTGTTTCCGTCTATCCAGACATTCGTCCGCTTGATGAGATTGCCGAGTACCTGCGACTTGCTGCAAAACATGGATACAAGCGCATCTTTACCAGCATGTTCTCGGTCGAGGGCACGCCCGAGGAGGTGCTGGCGTACTTCAACGACCTCGATCGCGTCGCCCATGAGGTGGGCATGGAGGTTGCCCTCGACGTCAATCCAGAGTGTCTCGCCCGGCTTGGGGCAACGCCGGCAGACCTCTCCGTCTTTGACGGCATCAAGGCGGACATCCTGCGCATGGACGGTGCCTATGGTTCTGACGAGAACTTCGAGATGCTCAACAATCCTTATGGCATCAAGATCGAGTACAATGCGTCCGCCCTCGAGCCTGCGGCCATAGAGGAGCTGGTCGCGCGCGGCGTGGACAAGAACCGCATCCTCGCGTGCCACAACTTCTACCCGCAGCGCTACACGGGCTTCAGGTGGGACAAGTTCCAGGCTGTCAACGCGCGTCTGGCTCCCCTGGGCATCCGTGTGGGGGCCTTTGTCGCCTCGCAGGCGCCCGGCACCCATGGCGTGTGGGATGCCACCTGCGGGCTGCCGACGGTGGAGCGCCTGCGCGACTATCCGGCGGACCTGCAGGCACGCATCATGGCCGCCACGGGCAACGTGACGGACATCCTCTTCGGCAACGCCTACGCCACGGAGGCCGAGCTTGCCGCGGTGGCCGAGGCCTTGGCACCCGTCGACACCACGCCCAAGAACGAGCGGACGGCGGCAGCCCTCACGCAGTTCGCTGACTTCCTCGACCTGAGCGACCTCGAGACGCGCCAGAAGAAGGTGCGCGTCGAGCCCCTCTACGACCTCACCGACGTCGAGCGCGAGATCCTCTTTGACTTCTATCCGCACATCGACATGGGCGACAGCTCCGAGCTGATCTGGCGCACGCGCATCGAGCGTATAGCATATGCCGCTGAGACCATCGCTCCGCGCAGGCACGTGGGTAGCCACTTCGTGCGAGGTGACGTGGTGATCGTCAACGACAACTACAAGCACTATGCGGGCGAGGTGCAGGTCGTGCTCGAGCCGATTGTGGACGACGGGACCCGCAACCTCGTGGCGCGCATCGATGCCGAGGAGATGGGGATGTTCGACCTCGTCGCTGACGGAGACGCGGTGGTCTTCCTGCCGATCAGGGGTTAGCATATCTGTAGGGTGATACTGACATGGCTGTCTTTGTAACGGGCGACATACACGGGTGGATCGACATCGGCAAGCTCACGCCAGAGCGCTGGCCTTTGGGTGAGAAGCTGCGCAAGAGCGACTATCTGGTCATCTGTGGTGACTTTGGCCTGGTGTGGACCGATCCTCCCACCCTCGAGGAGAAGTTCTTCATGGACTGGCTCGACTCGAGGCCTTGGACCACCCTGTTCATCGACGGCAACCACGAGAACTACGACCTTCTCGACAGTTTCCCCACCTGCGAATGGCGCGGCGGACGGGTCTCGCGCATCCCTGGGACCAAGCACATCCTGCATCTGCTGCGCGGGCAGGTCTACGAGATGGGCAAGTTCGGCCGTTGGTTCTGCATGGGCGGCGCGCCTTCGCACGACATTGGCGGGCGTACGCCAGGCAAGTCTTGGTGGCCCCGCGAGATACCCAGCAAGAAGGAGTACGAGACTGCGCTCGCGAACCTCGAGCGGGTCAACTGGCAGATTGACTACGTCTTCACCCACGATGTTCCGCGCAAGCTGCGCCGCCATGCGATGGTGCGCCACTACGATCCGAGTCGCGAGCAGGACGACGAGCTGTCTGCCTTCCTGCAGCAGGTGGACGATCGTCTCGACAAGAATCGACTCAAGATCTGGTACGCCGGTCACTATCACGATGACATGATGCTGCGCGACCGCCAGCATGCGGAGATATACAACCAGATCGTGCGACTCGGCGAGCTGCCCGATGGCAGCGTGCACCGTCACCTGCCGTACTGCAGCGAGTCCTGGATTGGCGTCAATGGCGCAGGTCAGCGTTATCGCGAGTGGGTGCTCTCGCGCCAGATCGACGGCTGTACCATCACCTGGGAGGACAACGAGCACATCCGCCTTGCCACCAACACCATGTTTGGCAAGATGATTTTCCATCCACGGGGCGACGACCCCGAGATCGTGGAGATGCACATCACGCGCAAGACCGACGGCGCCCCGATGTTCCGCGTGCGCTTCGAGCTCGACGACGAGCTGCGCGCCCAGGAGCTCTTCCTCGAGATGGCCGAGGTCCTCGACCGCACCGACATGCGCGGCATGACGCGCGTGCTGCTCTGCTGCGCCGCGGGTATCACGACGACGATCTACGAGAACAGGATGCATGCGCTTGCGGAGAAGCTCTCGCTCAACTACGTCTTCTCTGCGATGCCGCTCGACAGTGCCATCGAGCGGGGCGACCGCTACGACGTGGTCATGATCGCGCCGCAGATGGGCTACCGCTACAAGGACGCCCGCCGTGCCTTCCCCAACTCGACGGTCATCGAGATCCCCGACCAGATCTTTGCAAGCTTTGACGTCAAGGCCACCATGCGGCTGCTCCTCGACGCCATGTCGGAAGGCATCCATCAGGACGAGGCGGGCGCTACGGTGCAGCTGGTGCGGCCCATCGACAAGAGCAAGGACGTCATGGTCATCACGGTCATCCGTCGCGTCCATTCGCAGATCATCAGCTACCGCATCTTTGCCAACAAGCATGTTGCGCTTGACGGTACCGTCTACAAGCGCCACGTGGACTTCCGTGACATCGAGGACGCGCTTGCCACGGTCAAGCTCGACGGGTGGGATGTGAGCACGCTCGATGCCATCGGCATCGCCCTGCCCGGTGTCATCAACCGCAACTCCATCTCGATGCCCAACGACGACACCCGCGACTACGACATGGGTCGCAAGCTCGAGGAGCGCTACGGGATCGAGGTCTACATCGACAACAACTCCAACGCTGCCGCCATGGGCTGCTACATGTCCCAGAACGACTACGACACGGTTGTCTTCCACGTGCAGCGCACCGGCAACGTGGCGTGTGGAGAGGGCATCGTGGTCGACGGGCACCTGTCTAAGGGACGTCTCAACTATGCGGGCGAGCTGACGCCGCTCACCAAGCGCTTCACCTACTCTGGCAAGACGCACGAGTTGGTATGGACCTACGAGGGCATGCGCGAGATCGTCGCCGCGTATCTCTCGGCGAGCATCTGCACGATCTCGCCCGACGCGATCTACGTGGCGGTTGCCCTGGTGAGCGACATGGATGCCCTGCACGCGGAGCTGGCAAAGACGATTCCGGAGCAGTACATCCCGGAGCTCATCTGGATAGAGGACCATCGCGAGCTGGTGTTCCTGGGCGAGCTGGCGCTCTGCATCGACAAGCTGGACCATCCGCGCCCGCACCGCAAGTGGTGAGAGACGCCTCTCGCCTCATTTGAACCCAAGCTGCTACTAGCCCTCGAGTATCTCCGCGACCTCGGGGAAGGGCTCGAGCGTGCGTGCCAGCATGCCGTTCATGGCGGCAAGCGCCATGCCGTAGTTGACGATGGGGATGCCGGCTGCCTGTGCCTGGCTCACGCGATGGGCCACCTCACGGTCGTTGAGCATGCAGGCTCCACAGTGGATTATGAGATCGACACCCTCGAGGCTGTCCGGGAAGCCAGTGCCAGAGGTGAAGGAGAACTCGGGCTCAGAGCTGGCGTAGCGCCTGAGCAGCCGCGGTATCTTGACCGTGCCGATGTCTTCGCACTGGCGGTGATGGGTGCATCCCTCGCTGATAAGGACATGGCTCTCGCTGGTTAC
The DNA here is from genome assembly GCA_902790135.1 of uncultured Coriobacteriaceae bacterium. Lineage (GTDB taxonomy): Bacteria > Actinomycetota > Coriobacteriia > Coriobacteriales > Atopobiaceae > UBA1367. The sequence goes on along the minus strand of CADAQM010000017.1, from coordinate 46,048 downwards.
GGACCTGAGAGCGGCTGCCCCGCGCACGAAGGGCTCGAGGCTGCCCTTGTAACGAGCCATGAGGATGGAGAACGAGGTCAGCGGTATCTCTCGCGGCACCGCGGGTGCCACCTGGGCAAAGGCCTGGGAGTCGGTCACCACGAGGCGCGGGGGAGCGGCCAGCGCGGCTATGGAGGAGGAGAGCTCCTGCGGCTGGCAGACCAGGCAGGTGGCATGGCAGTCAAGGATGTCGCGGATGACCATCTGCTGGGGGAGTATGAGCCTGCCCTTGGGTGCGGAGCTGTCGATGGGGACGACCAGAATCACCACGTCGCCCTCGTCGAGCAGGTCTGCGATGAGACGACGGTGGGGCTCCGTACGTGCGGCGATGTGCGCGAGACGCTCCTTGAGCTCATGCACCCCCGCTCCCGTGAGCGCACTGACGGCGAGGGCGTTCTCGGGCAGCGCGTGCTCGCCCTCGACGAGGTCGGCCTTGTTGTAGGCCAGCACGTAGGGCACCTTGCGCTCCTCGAAGAGGCCCATGAGCTCGCGATCAGCCCGCTGGGGGCCACGGGTGTCATCAATCACCAGCACGGCGATGTCGCACTGGCGCAGGACGCGCCCGGTGCGACGCACGCGCTCCTCGCCGAGTGCCCCCTCGTCGTCGATGCCCGGGGTGTCGATGATGACCACAGGCCCGAGCGGCAAGAGCTCCATGGCCTTGCGGACAGCGTCGGTGGTTGTCCCCGCCACGTCGGAGACCACGGCGAGGTCCTGGCCGGTGACGGCGTTAACGAGGCTGGACTTTCCGGCGTTGCGCACGCCAAAGAAGCCTATTTGTGTGCGCTCGCTCGAAGGCGTGTCATTGAGGCTCATGGTCGCTCCTAGGAGGTTGTGGCTGGCACGTAGGGGCGCCTATCTCCGCGGTCGACCACCACGCGGTAGCCGACCGAGAGCATGCGCATGGACAGGCAACCGCGGCACTCGGCCGCTTCCTCGCCCGTGCAGATCTTGTTGTCATAGAGCTCGTACTTCTTGCGGACCCCGACGGGGGAGAGGTTGGGCATGACCACGTTTGCCCCTGCAAGCATGCCCTTCTCGCGCCCACGCGGGTCGAGGGTGCCCAGGGCTGTGGTGGCTGGTATGAGCATGTCTGGATGCATGAGCCTGAGGATGGAGAGCAGATAGAGCGTGAGCTCGACCGAGCCTCCTGGCTCGTGGGCGAACTGGGTGGCGTGGTGAGGCACGAAGGGGCCGATGCCGCACATCTCGGGATGGAAGTCCTGGATGAAGGCAAGGTCGGTCGTTAGGTGCTCGAGGGTCTGGTAGGGGGAGCCCACCATGAAGCCACAGCCCACGGCGTAGCCCACCTCGCGCAGGTCGCGCAGGCAGCGCATGCGATTGTCCCAGGACATTGCCTCGGGGTGCAGCATCGCGTAGTGGCCGCGGTCGGCCGTCTCGTGACGCAGAAGGTAGCGGTCGGCGCCGGCGTCAAAGAGTGCTTGGTAGCTCTCACGCGTGCGCTCGCCCATGGAGAGCGTGATGGCGCAGTCGGGATGGGCTTGCTTTATGGAGCGCACGATTTCGCCGAGGCGCTCGTCAGTGAACCACAGGTCTTCTCCGCCCTGCAGCACGAAGGTGCGAAATCCCAGCTCGTAGCCCTCGTCCGCACAGCGCTCGATGACCTCGGGGTCGAGGCGGTAGCGCTCGCAGCTGGCGTTGCTCGCCCGAAGCCCGCAGTAGTAGCAGTCGTTCTTGCAGATGCTCGAGATCTCGATCAGCCCGCGTACGAAGACCTCGTCACCGTACACGAGCCTGCGCACCTCGCTTGCCCGCTCGGCTAGGAGTGCCTGGGACTCGTCGTCGCGGCCCTCGAGAAGGCGCAGGTACTGCGGTTTGCTCAGTGCATGCTTAAGGGAGAGCTCGTCGATGAGCTCCTTGGTCATACGGTCCATGGTGGTGTGCCCTACGCCTCGGTGAAGAAGTTGGAGTAGGCCGTCTTGGCGCTCACGCCCGGCAGGTTGCCCACCTTGCCTGCGAGTGCCGAGATGACGTCCTGCGGCGCGTCGATGGCAATGCTGATGATGTTGATGCCCTTGGCGCGGTAGGGGATGCCCATGCGTCCCACGATGTAGGGACCATACTCGTGAAGCGTCTCGTTGAGTCGCTCGACCGAGTTCTCGTCCTCCACGATGATGCCGATGACAGCGACGCGCGTGTCCATGTCTCCTCCTTCTCGTCGGGTGGCAAATACGCCCTCGTGTCAGGGTACTTGTATGGTAGCAGTTCGTTCACGCCGCGACGCGCACGTACCACACTTGGAAAACGCGCCTTTACATGGGCGTTCGGTCTGCCGTGTGGGATGCTGCCCCTAATGATCGGGCTCGTCCTCGAGCGAGCGGATGACGCCTGCGATGATGTCGTCTCCCATGAAGGAGCCCATGATGTGGGCGAAGTTGCGCGCCACGGGGAAGACCTCCGCGTCGAGCGAGGCGCGGGCGCAGTCGTAGAAGAGCTCGCAGGTGTGCTCGGTCGGCGCTATGGGTATGTCGTTGGCGCGCAGAATCCCCTCGATGGCCTCGGGCTCCATGTCGTCTTGGACCATGTCGGGATTCTGCAGGTAGAGGACGGACATCTCCATGCTCATTACCGCAAGGATGCTGGGGATGAGGTGCATGGCGCTCTTGTAGCATGCCTGGGCGGCGTTTACGTTGCCCTGCTTCCATTGGAAGAAGGCCATGCGATAGTAGCCGTAACCAGCCCCCTGGGGCTCGTAGGCCCTCTCCAGAAGCTGTCTGAGCTGCTCTATGGCCTCGTCGTCGCGGTCGAGGACCTCCAGGCACTTGACGATGTGCAGGCGCGCGCGGGCGTCGAGCGGGGCGAGCTCCACCATGCGCTGGGCGTGGGTGAGAGCCTGCTCTCCCTGCCCCTCCATGAGGTAGGTGACAGAGACAAGCAGATGCGCCTCGTAGTAGGCGTCCGGTACGAGCATCACGGTGGCGCGCTGCTCCTCGTCGGCATGGAGGCGGTTGTAGAGCGCCCGCTCGACGTAGGAGCTGAAGAAGCGGTAGACGACCGAGGGGGTGTCCGCATAGACGCCCGCCTCGTCAATGCGCGCGAGCAGGGGCTCGATCGCCTGACGGGCCTTGCCCGGCTTCTGCTGCATGATGAGCGCCTTGGCGGAGTCGATCGCGCGCGTGAGCTCGTCGCCACGGACGAACTCCTCGCCGATGGTCAGGGCGTCCGCGTGCAGCGACCCGTCGACGAGGCCGCGCACCACGCGCTCTGCGGCCTCGCGCACGGTGGGGTCGGGGTCATCGCCGGCGAGCTCCATGACCGCGCGGACGTTCTTTTGCGTGGACTTGGCGTCGTCCTCGGGCGCGAGGCGCAGCATGATGGCGCTTGCCACCAGGGCGCGGCTGTCTGACTCCTCGATGGCGAGGCCGGAGACGTGGTTCGTGCCGAGGGACTGGGCAACGTGCCCGTCGAGGCGACGCGACGAGAGCGACACCGGCACGTAGCGCCTGCTCGGGCAGAAGCGCTCCTCCTCCAGGTGGAAGCTCTGGCGCACGGGCCGCAGCCAGCCGTCCTCGTAGCGCATGAGCGGCGCGAAGGAGCGGTAGGTCTCGGTGAGGTCTCCCAGGTCGGTGAGGTCGATGCGCGAGAAGCGCCAGCGGTCGAAGTCGACGCAGTAGTAGCAGTTGCGGCGCGACGGCGTGTCGAGGACGGCGGCGACCCACACATGGCGGATGCGCTCCGAGCAGCGGAAGGCGCTTGCGGCGAGCAGGAGCGCCAGACGCAGGGCGTAGTCTGCCGAGGCGCGTTGGCGCATGTCACCGGTGGTGGGGACGATGCCGAGACCATCGACGTAGCACGAGGAGGGGAACACCTCGGCGGGAGTGAGCTGGATCTCGATCGCCACGTTGCCGTCGGCGACGTTGGTGCGGTAGCGTGCGGAGAGCCGGTAGGGGAGCTGGATCGTCTCGATGGCCTGCGAGATGCCGTAGCGCACGCTCCACTCGCCCTCGGGCCAGTTGTCGTCGTCGGGCGAGCCAAGCGGCTCGTCGATGGGATGCGCCTGTGCCACGATGGAGCGCGCCAGCCCCTGGTTGAGCTGGTAGGCCTCCTCCTGCGTGGCATCCTCGGAAAGCGAGATGGAGGCAAAGCAAATCGCGTTGATGGCGCTCTCGAGCTTGAGTATGCGCAGCTTTGCAAGATACGGCAGGTTGCGCTCCTTGCAGCGCAGGTAGATGAGGTGCGATGACTTCAACTGCACCGCCGTGAGCGAGGGAAGCTCGGGGTCCGCCTCAAAGAGCCCTGCCTCCTCGAGCATTCGTGCCGCATAGCGCTCGAGCTCGGAAGGGGCCTCGTTTGGGCGCTGCTCGGCCTCGGCCTCGCGCGTGCGGATGTCTCCCACAAAGCGCTTGAGCTCGGGCACGGGGTTGGCGGCGTTGGTGATGCGCTCGGCGAGAGCGGGAAAGTCCAGGCGGGATGTGGGCGGCTCCTTGGCGATGTCCGCGGCGAGCTCCTCCGCTGGCGTGAGTGCCAAACTCTCCGGCGCGGCTTCCTCGGCTGTCGGTGCCCCTCCTGCAAGGTCGTGGGTTGTTGCCGGGGAGATGACCTCTTCAACCGTTTGAATCTCATCGTCCTCTGTGGCGCGAGTCTCGGGCGTAACCTCAGCGAGGACGGGCTCGTCCAGGAGAGGGGAGACCTGCCCGAGGCTTGTGGGCTGTGACTCATCGTCATGCGTGGCAGGTGCGGACTGCCTGCTCAGGGCCAAGGTGAGCAGGCTCGTGCTCGCGAGGGCGCCCATCAGCGCGGGAAGGCCCCAGCCAAGGGCCACGCCTGCGCATGAGAGGGCGAGCAGCGCCATCAGTGCGAGGGACGCCGCCAGCTTGGTCGTACGGTTATCACGTTTGTTTGATTCCATACAAAAGAGTTTACCCAACTTGGTGCCATGCGATTCTGGAGGCTGCGAGGCGTGCCATGTCTTCCTCCGCACGTAGTGGGCTGCGACCGCCTGCCAGGTATAAGAGGCCGCAGGCGGTCCAGTTGCGACAGAATCATCGATTTCTCTCGATACCACTTGAATACATGAACAGATGCTCATATATTAGCTAATGATAGGAAAGGAGTGCCAATGCGCGAAGAGCACACCATAGAGCCCAACGAACTCGTCCAGAGCTATCTGGAAAACGAGGACATCATCTACGAGGCGACGCAGATCTTTGATGCTCTGTCCGACTACACGCGTTTCCAGATTCTGTCGGCGTTGTGCATGTCGAGCAAGAGCGTCTCGGAGCTCAAGGACATCTGCCATGTGACGCAGTCGGCCATCTCGCATCAGCTGCGCCTGCTGCGCGACCGCGGCCTCGTCTTTGCGCGCCGTGAGGGCCAGCACGTCATCTATTCGCTCGCGGACGAGCATGTCGCCACGCTGATGCGCGTGGGCCTCGAGCATGCGGCCGAGACCATGTCGGTGGAAGGGGAGTAGCCATGCACGAGAAGTTCGAACACGACGCCATGGAGCACGAGCACCATCACGAGCACGGCCACGACCACTGTGGCTGCGATGACCACTGCGACTGCCACGATCACGAGGACGTCAAGACGCGCGAGCTCGACGGGGAGCCCAGCTTCAGCTATCACGTGCTGGGCATCGACTGCCCGAGCTGTGCGCAGGGCACCCAGAATGCCGTGCGCTCCCTCCCGTGCGTGGAGGACGCGCGGCTGATCTATGCCACCGCAACTCTGGAGGTCATCGCAGAGGAGCGCGTCACGCTCGACGAGTGTCGCCGTGAGGTGCTCGCCTGCGTGCGTTCCTGCGGGCAGGACCTCGAGCTGTCGGCGGAGGAGCGCGAGCGCCTGGAGGCTGAGCGTCCCTGGTTTGTCGAGCATCGCGAGCAGCTGCTCATGGGCATCTCCGGTGCGGCCCTCGCCATCGGCCTCATCCTTGACCTGCTGGTGAAGAAGGCCGAGTGGGCCATTCCGCTCTATGTGCTTGCGGCCGTGGCTGGCCTCGTCTTTATCGCACCGATGGCCGTGGCCTCGCTGCGCAGGCGCAGCGCCGACATGAACGTCCTCATGGCCGTGGCGGTCATCGGTGGCCTCATCATGGGCTTCCTCGGCGATGCGGAGGTCTTCCGCGACGCCGCCATCGTCATCTTCCTCGACCAGGTGGGTGAGTGGCTTGAGGGCTGGTCGATGCGCAAGACCTCTGGCTCCATCCGCGAGCTCATGGACCTGACGCCGGACATGGCGCACGTGATAGACGAGCATGGCCACACGTCTGACCTCGACGTCGAGGAGGTCGAGGAGGGCTGGTTGATCCGCATTCTTCCGGGCGAGCGCGTGCCCCTGGATGGCACGATCGTGCGCGGCAGCTCCTCGTTCAACGAGGCGCCGGTCACTGGCGAGAGCATGCCTCAGGACAAGGGCGTTGGCGAGAACGTGTATGCGGGTGCGCTCAACACCTCGACCGCAGTTGACATCGAGGTCACCGCCGATGAGGACTGCACCACGCTGGCACGCATCATCTCGATGGTGCAGGGGGCCCAAGCCGAGAAGGCGCCCTACGAGAGCTTCGTCGACCGCTTTGCCGCAGCCTATACTCCCATCGTGATCTGCGGTGCCCTCGTGGTGGGTATCATCGTGCCCTTGCTGCTGAGCCTCATCTGGGGCTTTACCGGCACCATCTGGCATGACTGGGTCTATCGCGCCCTGTCGCTGCTTGTGGTCGCCTGCCCCTGTGCGCTGGTCATCTCGACGCCGGTCACCTTCGTGTCGGCGCTCACACGTGCCGCAAAGAACGGCGTGCTCGTCAAGGGCGGCGCCTACTTTGACATAGCGACCAAGGTCACCACCGTAGCCTTCGACAAGACGGGCACGCTCACCACGGGCTCCCCCGAGGTCACGGACGTCGTCTGCTTCAACGGTGCCACCGAGCGCGACGTTTTGCAGATTGCCGCTACCCTCGAGCAGGCCTCCACACATCCGCTGGGACGTGCGGTGGTCGATCGAGCCCATGAGCTTGGCCTGGGCCTTGGCGCGCCGAGCGAGATTGAGGAGATTGCCTCCAACGGCATGCGTGCCACGGTGCAAGGCGTGGAGTACCTCGTGGGCAAGCTGAGCTTTGTCGCCTCGTCGGCCCGTGTGGGCAAGCCTGTGGCCGCCGCGGTCGAGCGCCTTGGTCGCAAGGGTGCGACTGCGCTCGTCGTCTGCGGTGGCGGATCGGTTGCCGGTGTGATCGGGGTGGCCGACACCATTCGGCCTGCAGCCGTCGAGGCGCTCGATGCCCTTCTGGACGCCGGCGTCTCCACCACGCTGATGCTCACGGGCGACAACCCGCACGCAGCGGCGCAGATCGCCAGTGAGGCAGGCGTGAGCGAGTATGCCGCCGAGCTACTGCCCGACGACAAGGTCACGCGCGTGCACGTGCTTCAGCAGGGCGGGCATGTGGTAGCCATGGTGGGCGATGGCATCAACGACGCCCCGGCGCTGGCTGCGGCCAACCTGGGCATCACCATGGGAGCCGCAGCGTCTGACACCGCTCTCGAGGTGGCCGACGTCGCACTGCTCTCGGACGACCTGGGCCAGCTGCCCGGCTTCTTCGAGCTCGCCCTCAAGACGATGAACGTGGTTCGCGAGAACATCGGCTTTGCCATTGGCATCAAGGCTCTCGTCTTCGTGCTGGTGGTGCTGGGCGTTGCCGGCATGGGCGCTGCGGTGTTTGCCGATACGGGCGTGGCGCTGCTCGTGATCCTCAACGGCATGCGCCTGATGATCGACACGCCTACGCGTTGGTAAGGCAGACGAGGTCAAAACAAGCGTCACAGCAAGAGCCAAGGAGAACGGGGTTTGGTCAGCAGGTGCGACCAAGCCCCGTTTCTTGTTGCGCGGGACGATGGGACTGGTCTCCTCCGAACGCGTTTGCGGAGCGCGAAGGGCCAAATCGTTCAAGATAACGCGTTACTGTGTAACCCGGGGGTGCGGTCGCTCCGGCGTGGCGTCTTCGGGCAGGTTCTTTCCTGCGCTTTTGTGCCTCAGCGTCCAGCCTTGCGGGAGGGTGTCGGTCTCGCATTACACACTAGTGTCGTAAGTTGCACGAATCGGGGCCTGTCACAACGGAAACCTCAGCGGGACAACGCTGTCAGCGCCCTGGGTTGAAAAAGGACGGGGTCCGGCGTGCATGTGCGGCCGAACCCCGTCCACTGTCATACGATAGGCGCTTTTCCTAGCCAGCGTCCGTGGTTGCCTCGCCGATCTCGGTGGGCCACACGGCGCTCTTGGGCATGGTCGCGTTGCCTGCTGCGATCGACTTGGGGACGTCGGGGTCGGATGCCATGAGCTCGCTCACGGTGACGAGCTTGTATCCGTCTGCCTGCAGGCTCTCGATGATCTGGGGGAGCGCCTCGAGATCCTGGCTGCGGTCGCCACCACCGTCGTGCATGAGGATGATCGAGCCAGGCTGCACGTTGGCCAGGGCGTTGGCGACGATGACATCGGAGCCTGGCAGCTGCCAGTCAAGGGTGTCCTGGTTCCAGATGACCGTCGCTGAGATAGCGCCTCCGCTCAGGAGCCAGCAGTTGTTGTTGAAGTCACCATAGGGCGGGCGGATGATGGTGGTGTCCACGCCCGAGACCTCCTGGATGGTCGCATGGGCGGTGTTGATCTCCGAGAGCAGCTCGTCCTTGTCCAGGGTGCTCAGCTGTAGGTGCTGGTTGGTGTGGCTCATGATCTGGTTGCCAGACGTCGCCAGCTTCTGGGCGATCTGGGGGTACTCGGTCTGGTTGGGGGAGAGGTTGAAGAAGGTGGCCTTGGCGTTGTGCTCCGCAAGGATGTCGAGGTAGGCCTCGGTGTAGGTTGCCGCGGGACCATCGTCGAAGGTGATTGCCACCAGCTTCTCCCCGTTGGCAGGCGTGATGTTCTTGGTCATGACGACGCAGTCCTTGAGCTCGTCGACCCACTCGCCATCGGCCGTCTCACCGGACTGCCTGCCATGACGGATCTCCTGCTTGCCGACTTTGCCCCACTGCTTGATGAAGCTGACGGAGCCCATGTTGCCCTCGAAGACCAGCTTGGGCTGGGTCTCGCGGTACTCGACGTCGTAGTCTTCGGTGCGGTCACCGCCGTCGGTCATCGTGATCTGCTCGCCGCCCTTGATGCGGTACTCGCGGATCTGCTTGCGGGAGAGCGCGTCACCGTCGACGCTGGCCTCGAAGGCGTAGCCCTTGTCCTGCTCGATGACGTTGCCTCCCACCGAGACAAAGTCTCCAGGGTTGGTCTTGATGCCAAGATCCTGATAGACCTCATTGAGCGTGGAACTGACGCGCACCTTCTCGGACTCTCCGTTTATCGTGATGGCGACGGAACGATGGGTCCAGAACATGTAGCCACCGCCCAAGAACGTCGCAATGACCAAGATGCCCACTATGAGCGCCAGGGTGTTGCCCTGCTCGCGCTTTGGACGTCTGCTGCCATAGACCTTACGCTGGGCGCCGTGCGTCAGGCTCTCGTAGCCGCGTGCGGAACTCGCGTCGCGCCTCTCGTCCCTGCGACTGTCCGAGCGCCTTGTGCTACCGGTGGATGTCTGCTCCCTGCGCGTGCGGCGCGTTGCGTCGTGAGAGGTGCTCTCGAGGGTGGACTTGCGCGTGAGCTTGGAGTAGTGCGAGTCGGCCCTCGTGGCCCGTCTCGTCGTCGTCTCGCGCTTGGTCGGCTTGCGACGCGTGGGCCTACTGGAGCTTTCTGAAGCCATGATCGTGTCGTATCCCATCCGGGCATTGCCCGTGGTCGTGATGCCCCATTGTTCTGGGAGCTGCGTTTTTAGGTGGAGCTAAACCTTAGCATCGAATGTTGGCAACTTCAACGCGGGGGATGCATCAGACAGGTGCCAATTTTGCGGCAGGTGCCCTACACGCGCCTGATGAAGAGGCCGCTGCGCAGCTTGGGCTCGAACCACGTTGATTTGGGAGGCATGAGCTCGTCGGCATCGGAGACGGCCATCAGCTGGTCCACCGTGGTGGGGCACAGCGAGAAAGCGAGGCCGTCGGTTCCGGCGCGACGCTCGAGGCCGGCCGTGCCCTCGATGCCGCCGACGAACTGGATGCGCTTGCTGGTGCGCGGGTCGTCGATGCCCAGGATGGGCCCGAGCACCCGCTCCTGCAGAATGGAGACATCGAGTGAGCGGGCGGGGTCCACGCTGGCATCGGGAGCCTCGCCCACATAGCGCAGCTCATGCCAGGAGCCGAAGGCATACAGGCCAAATCGGCGAGCCTCGTCGGGCTCCACAGGATCCGTCTGTGCGGCACCCACCTCGAAGCCTGCCTGCGCGATCGCATCGAGCAGGGCATCCTCGTCGAGGCCTGCGGTGTCGACTATCACGCGGTTGTAGGGCATCACATAGAGCTGGCTGGCAGGGAAGAGCACCGCCAGGAACATGTCGGAGGGCAGCTCGTCGTCTGGGTCGCCGGCCTCCGCGCGCAGGTCGTGGGCCACCTGAGCTGCCGCCGAGGCACGATGGTGCCCGTCGGCGATGTATGCGCACGGCACCAGCGAGAAGGCGTCCGCGAGGGCGTCCACGGCCACCGGGCGTGCCACGCGCCAGATGGTCTGGCGCACGCCCTGCTCGTCGGTGAAGTCATACAGGGGGCTCGCCGAGCGTGCGACGCTGACGATGATGTCGATGGCTGCGTTGTCGCGATAGGTCAGAAAGACTGGGCCGGTCTGGGCGCCGGTCGCGCGGATGTGCTGCACGCGGTCGGCGGTCTTGTTGGGCCGGGTCTTCTCGTGGCGCTTGATGATGGAGGACTCATACTCGGCCACGGAGCACGCCGCGACGACGCCGAGCTGGGAGCGTCCGTCCATCTCGAGGCGGTAGAGATAGAAGCAGGGCGTGGTGTCCTTGAGAAGGGTGCCCTCGTAGGCCTTGGCCCTGATGAGCTCGCCGGCCTTGGTGTAGACCTCGGGGGCGTACATGTCCTGGTCCGGGCCGAACGCGGTCTCCGGGCGGTCGATGGCAAGGAAGGAGCCGGGGTGGTCGGCCACGTAGGCTGCAGCCTCGGCACGGTTGAAGACGTCATAGGGCAGCGCCGCGAAGGTCTCGGCGGCGTGAGGGGCGGGGCGATAGCAGGTTATGGGCTGGACGCGCATGAAGCCTCCTGGACGGGATGTCAAATACCACTAGTAGCTTACGCATTGAACACGATTGCAGAGCCGCAAGCACAAGGTTTTCCCCATAGTTCACAGGTGCGTGACATATGTGCACAGAGGCTTCGATTCGCGCTACCCTAGATTTGAAGCGACGAGAGACGAGGAGCGGGTATGCACGAGGCGGGCGACCTGGCGAGCCGGAAGGCCATCATCTTTGACTTTGACGGGACGATTGCCGACACCAAGGCCTCCATCATAATGACGGCGTCGACGGTTCTTGCCCAGTGGGGCGTGACCGACGAGGAACTGTCGCGTGTGGGCGAGATCATCGGGCCGCCCTTCCCCCAAGCCTTTCAATGGGTCTTCGGCCTCAGCCTCGAGGATGCCATCGAGATCACCCGCCGCTACCGTGACATCTACAACCACCTGGGCATTGACGCGTGGCCGGCCTTCGAGGGGATGTGCGAGCTGCTAAGGGAGCTCCGCCGGAAGGGACGCCTGCTGGCGGTTGCAAGCTCCAAGCGCACCTACCTCGTGCGCAGGGGTCTCGATGACAACGAGATCTTGGAGCTCTTCGACTCCGTGCGCGCAAAGGAGACGGACCTCGAGTCGACCAAGGCGGATGCGATCAGGCTGGTGCTGGAAGACCTGGGCGTCACCGCCGATGAGGCCGTGATGGTGGGCGACCGCTTCCACGACGTCGAGGCTGCCAAGGAGTGCGGGATTCCCTGCGTGGGCGTGCTGTATGGGGACACCGCCGGTCGCGAGGAGCTCGAGGCGGCTGGGGCGGCCGCGATTGCCGAGAGCGTCGGGGAGCTTCGGGGCGTGCTGCTGGGCTAGCGGTGCAAAGAGGGGCATTCATGAGTCATCGAGCCTGGTGGTCGTAGGTTTCGGGCAGTCGTACGTACCGTCTGCCGTTGTGGCGTGTTGGCTAGACTCGTAGCTGGGTACAGTAGCCACAAGTCGCTTTGTCCGCGGGAAAACCGTGCGAAAGGAGTTCGGGATGGCACTGTTCGATGATCTTTCCAATGGCGTGAAGAAGGCGTTTCTCGCTGGTGTTGGTGCCGTTGCCGTGGGCGCCGAGAAGTCGCAGGAGCTGGTCGACGACCTCATCAAGAAGGGCGAGCTCACCGTCGAGCAGGGCAAGGCCCTAAACGAGGAGCTTACGCGCAAGGTAAAGGAGACCACGGCCGAGGCCTCCGAGGAGGTTCTGCGTGCCCGTCTGCGCGTCATGAGCTCCGAGGAGCGCGCCGAGTGGCTTGCGCGGGCGGCCCGCATTGCGGAGGAGCTTGACGCGGAGGAGGCTGCTGCTGCGGCCGAGGCCGAGGCTGCAGCAGAGGCAGAGGCGGAAGAGGCCGAGGTGGAGAATCCCACCGAGGATGAGGCAGAGCCCGTTGACGAGGTGGAGGCTGAGGACGTCGAGGACGTGGAGCCCGAGGTCGTGGCTGACGAGCCCGAGGCCGCCGAGGAGGCGTAGCGCGAACGCCGCCATCACGTATTAGCAGCTGTTGACATCGATAGCAGGAGGCCGAGCTGGAAAAATCCCAGCTCGGCCCCTTGGTTTACGTTGCTGTCTGCGCTTCTAGCGGATGCCGTTTACTGCCAGGTCAACGACCTTGTAGGCGCCGTCGTAGACGCCGATGCGGTCCGCCGCCTCGATGTTGTCGCACATGAAGGCCACAAGCTCGCGGTCGAGCTGGAACGAGTCGATCATGGCGAGCACCTCGTCGGTGTCGTCGATCTCGTAGGTGCCGTCGCCCACCTCGGCGGCGCGGATGGCTCCCCAAGCCTCGTGCCCGCCCACGCGGTGGATCATCAGCTTGGGCACGGGGTAGAAGCTGAACTCGCTCGGCTTGGTCACCAGGACGTCGCTGCACCGCATCAGCAGGTTGGAGGAGTAGACCGCCGAGAAGATGTCGTTGTCGCAGAAGGCATGCACGCCGGTGAGATCGCCGTCGAGGGCACCCTTCGCCAGGTGCGCCACCTCGGCAAAGCTGTTGAAGTGGGTCTGCGCTGTGGTGCCCAGGCCCTCGACGCTCTTGAGCAGGCCCTCCCACACGTCGCGGTGGTCTCCCACGTTGATGAGCAGTGCGGCCTGGTCGGTGCGGACGTAGGGTAGGAGACGCTCGATGATGGCTGCAAAGAGCTCCTGCTGCGCACCGGCGCCGCCGACGCTGATCAGGTAGCGGATGGGCGCTCCGCCAAGCAGGCGCCTGCGGCGCGCCTCGCAGTCATGCGCGATGTTGGCGACCAGCTCGTGGTCGATGTAATGGCCCGTGTAGACGAGGCTGTCCATGGGCATGGGCTTGAGCTGGCGCTTGGGGTCCATGCCACGCAGCTGGTGGTAGCCAAGGTAGGCACTCGGCGTCTGCACCGTGTGGATGGCGCCCTCGGCGAGGTGCAGGGCCATCGGCCAGTTGTCGGGAATCGCGTTGACCACGTGCGTGAGCCCGGCATGGACGGCCGCCTGGGCAGGCCACACATGGGTGCCCACATAGGGGACGTCGCGGGGCAGGTCGGCGAAGAGCGGCACGCAGAGCTCGGCGTTCTTCTGGTCGCCGGCGTTGTAGGAGAGCTTGCGGAAGCCCTCGGAGTTGAGCGGCTCCCAGTAGAGGCGGTTGAACAGCCCGATCTTCTGGGACAGGCGCGAGCCCAGGGAGTAGAGATCGTTCTGGTAGGCGATGACCTTGGAGCCCGTGGTCTGGTCGAACGAAGCGAGGTCGAGCCAGTAGGGGGTGTAGCCCATCGCGTGTGCGGCGCTGGCCATGGCCATGGAGATGCGGTAGTGGCCAAAGCCCATGCGGATGTTGCCCACGACGACCGGCGCGCCGTCCGCGCCTTCCACCGTGCGCGGGGTGAGGTCGGGCTTGGGAGCGTTCGCCGCGTCGCGCAGCAGGTCGAGTGCCTCGCCGGTGTGGTCCATCACGAGGTTGCGCACGCCCAGCGCCTCGCCGATCACGGGTACGTCAGCGCTGGCGAGGTGGTAGGTTGCCCCAGAGTCGTCGCCAAACTTCTTGAGGAACTTCTCCTTGCCCTGCACGGCCTTGCGATAGGTGCGCTTGTCCTGCTCGTTGCCAAAGGCGCTTTTTGCGCGGTCATCGGTGACGTTCATCCCATTTGCTCCTTGACTCATCTGCGCTATGTGATAGTTTGACTATCATCTTGATAGTCAAACTATCAAAGCGTGTCCAGACAGTCAAGCCGAAGGGGGCGGAGCGCATGGCAAGCGGCGGTCAATCGCAGACGGAAGAGTCCGCATGCTCGACCCAGGCGACCATGGCGGCACTGGTGGACGCACGTGTCGTGGAGTGTGCGACCAAGCTCTTTCTGGTGCAGGGAATCTCGTCGGTCAAGATGACCGACATCGCCGACGACGCGGGCGTGGGTGTGGCGACGCTCTACCGTCACTTCTCCACCAAGGCCGCCATCGCGACCGACGTGGCGTCCGTGCTCTGGCAGCACCTCGAGGACTCCTACGAGGAGCTTGTGGCAAGTGACGCCTACCAGCAGCTCGACGGTGCGGGACAGCTCAAGCTTCTGCTCGACCTGTACTGCACCGAGCATCTCTATCGGCCGGGCTTCGCGTCGTTCATCGACGAGCTCGACCGTCTCATCATGGAGGGCGCCGTGAGTGAGGAGAGCGTCTCCGCCTACGCGCAGGTGCTCGCGCGTCCCTATGCGCACTATCAGAAGGCCTACGAGCTTGGACGCTCGGATGGCTCGATCGGCCGCCAGACGGACTTTGCGCTGTTCTACCGGTCGCTTGCCCATGCCTTGCTCAGCGTGGCAAGCAAGCTTTCGCGTGGCGAGGTGCTCCCGTCGGACGACTTCTCCGGCGCAGCCACCCACGACGAGCTCGCCTGTCTCGTTGACATGGCCATCAGGTCGCTGGACGTCAGGGGTTAACTGCCTCCGCGGGGGAGGCTGAAAGGGGAGAAACACATGGAGAAGAAGCTAGCAACGCCCTCGGTACTGCGCAACTTTGCCATTGGCCAGTTGGGTTGGGCGCTTTTGTCGGGCGTGGTCAGCAACTGGCTGCTGTACTTCTATATGCCGAGCGAGGAGACCATCGCTGCGGGCATGCCGCTGTTCATCACGCAGGGCATCGTCTTTGCCGGCATGACGATCATTGGTCTCATCACGGCACTCTGCCGCTTGGTCGACGGTTTCATCGACCCCTTCATCGCAAGCAAGTCCGACTCGCTCAACCATCCCCTCGGCCGCCGCATCCCCTTCCTGCGGTGGTTCGCCATCCCCTTTGGCATCATGACGGTGGTCGTCTTCACGGTGCCAGGCCTCGGTGGTGAGGTCTTCAACGACGTCGCGCTGCTCGTGTGCCTGGTGGCCTTCTACGTGTCGCTGTCGCTGTACTGCACGCCCTTCAACGCGCTCATCCCCGAGCTCGGCCGCACACAGGAGCTGCGCGTCAACATCTCCACCTACATCTCGGTGACCTACTTCCTCGGCACCGCCTTCGCCTATCTCGTGCCTACCATCGCGGGCGTCTTCGAGGGCGCCTTTGGCATCGCCAACTCCTACCGCATCACTGTGGGCATCCTTGCCGCCATCGCCGTCGTCTGCATGCTCGTTCCCGCCTACACCATCGACGAGAACCTCTACGCAGAGACCGAGCCCTCCACCACTCCTATGGGCGCCTCGGTCATGAAGACCTTCGCCAACAAGCAGTTCCAGGTCTTCGAGGTCTCCGACATCCTCTACTGGGTAGCCATCACCATGTTCCAGACTGGCATGCCCTTCTACGTGACGAGCCTGATGGGCCTCGACGAGTCGATGAACTTCGTGCTCTTTGCGGGCATGACCCTTGTGAGCCTGCTGTTCTATGCCCCGGTCAACATCATGGCCAAGAGGATCGGCAAGAAGCGCCTGGTGGCCTTCGCGTTCTTCTTCTTCTGCATCGCGTTTGCCATCACCAGCGTCTGCGGCAAGTTCGGGATCCCCGCCATGGTGTGGGGCGGCATGGTTGCCGTGCTGGCTGCCATCCCCATGGCTGTCCTGGGCATCCTGCCGCAGGCCGTGCTCGCCGACATCGCCGAGTTCGACGCCGTCAACACCGGCGAGAACCGCGAGGGTATGTTCTACGCTGCTCGCACCTTCTCCATGACGCTCGGCCAGTCGCTTGCCATGATCCTGTTCTCCTCCATCGCCACGATGGGTGCCGGCGGCATCGGCTATCGCGCTACCGCCCTGGTGGCCACGGCCTTCTGCCTGCTTGGCGGCCTGGTCTTCCTGCGCTATGACGAGGGCGGCGTGCTCAAGGTGATCACCGCCCACACCGATGCCCTCACCGGCCATTCCGAGAAGGAGTAGACCCATGGCGGACGTCAAGGTCTCCTATTGCGTGCGCTACCGTGCCGATGGCACCGAGCGTGAGGTCCGTGTCGACGAGCGGGGCATCGCCCGGCCTGCGGAGGCTGTGCGAGAGCTGGGCCTTGTTACCGTGCGCGGGACGCAGACGCGGCGCGTCAGGGTGTGTCCCAGGCACGAGCTGACGATTGTGGCCTGCGAGGCGCAGCTTGCGGTCGACTATGCAGCAGCCGACGCGCTCTTCCTCAACGGCTACAACTCGTGGACGGACAGCTGGGAGCGCAAGCCCGCGGACCGCATGCGCGGCCTGGCACGCGTGCCCAAGGCCGTAGTCGACAAGTGGGTGCTTGACGGCTCGGGGGACTACCGCTTCACGCGCGAGGACGAGCGCCTGGGTCACCAGCACGGCTTTGGCTATGGCTACCTGCGCTATGGCGAGGAGGTCCTGCTGGTGGGGTCGCTCTCCGAGGACAGCGGCTACACCACCCTGTGGGAGGACTTCTACCGGTCGACCCTCACGCTGGAGAAGGAGCCGCCTTCCCATGCGCTTGCCGTGGGTGAGGAGGTGGAGCTCATGGCCTTCGCGCTTGTGGAGGGAAAGCTCGACGAGACCGTGGAGCGCTGGCTCTCTCTCGCCGGCATCAAACCGCGGCCGGCTGCCCCACTGGTGGGATTCTCCAGCTGGTACCGCTACTACCAGGACATCTCGCAGGACCGTCTGGCAACTGACCTCGAGGCCATGTGCGAGCTGCTCGGGGGACAAGACCTGGGAGGGTGCAGGCCGATCTTCCAGATCGATGACGGGCACGCCCTGATTGGCGATTGGCTCGACACCAACGCAGAGTGGTTCCCCGACGGCCTGGCGCCCTTTGCCAGCAAGATCAACGAGGCTGGCATGGTGCCGGGCCTTTGGCTGGCACCCTTCGTGTGCGAGCGGGACTCACGCGTCTGCATCGAGCATCCCGACTGGCTGCAGCGCAACGAGTCGGGCGAGGCGCCGCTCGCGGGCAGCAACTGGAGCGGCTACTACGCGCTCGACACCCTCAATCCCGAGGTGCGCGCCTACGTGCGCGAGGTGCTGCGTACCGTGACCGAAGAGTGGGGGTTCAAGTTCCTCAAGCTGGACTTCCTCTTCGGGGCGTGTCTCATGACGCGTGGTTGCATGAACCGCGGACAGCTCATGGCCGACGCGCTTGAGCTGCTGCGCGACGCGGTCGCGGACGATGTCTCCTTCGACCTGTGTGGCGTGCCTCTGATGTCTGCGTTCGGACGCACCGAGTACTGCCGCATAGGCTGCGACGTGGGTCTCGACTGGGACGACGCGCCCCATATGCGCCTTCTGCACCGCGAACGTGTGAGCACCAAGCGTAGCCTCCACAACACGCGTGGTCGCGCGCATCTGGACGGACGCGCCTTCCGCAACGACCCCGACGTCTTCTTCCTGCGCCACGACGTGGAGCTCACCGATGAGCAGCGCAGCAGCCTGATTGGCGCCGACGCGGCCCTTGGCGGGATGTTCCTTACTTCCGATGACGTGGGCGCCTGGGACGAGAAGCAGCGCATCGCCTACGATCTTGCGCTCGCCGTCTTCGTCGACCGCAGCAAGGTGACCCAGTAACTCCTACGGAGAAAAAGTGCCACAAACAATGCGGGGACAGCTGGTGTTGCAGCTGTCCCCGCCCTCGTTGAACCAGAGGGGTTGCCTCCGTCTTAGGGATGACGGCTAGTCGTCCATGCGGATGCTGGTGATGACGGGCTGGTCGTCAGGCGCTACCGTGCCGTTGCCGTCCTGCACGGGCGTCTTCTCGGCAATGGCGTCCACGACCTCCATGCCCTCGGTGACCTTGCCGAAAGCGGCGTAGTTGCCATCGAGGTGCTCGGCGTCCTGATGCATGATGAAGAACTGCGAGCTGGCGGAGTCGTTCTCCTGGGCACGAGCCATCGAGATGACACCGCGCTTGTGCTGGAGGGCGTTGGTTACGCCGTTGGCGCTGAACTCGCCCTTGATGGTGTGCGAGGAGCCGCCCGTGCCGTCGCCGTTGGGGTCTCCACCCTGGATCATGAAGCCCTCGATGATGCGGTGGAAGGTGAGCCCGTCGTAGAAGCCGTCGTTTGCCAGCTGGGCGAAGTTGCTTACGGTGATCGGCGCGTTGTCAGCGTTGAGCTTGAGCTTGATGGTGCCGAAGCCCTCGACCTCGATGGTGGCGTGGTGGATGCCACTGTCATAGCCGTTGTCGAGCGGGGTGGTGATGAGGCCGGTGTCCAGGCTGGAGGAGGCGTCGGTGGCGGACGACTCGTCAGACGTCGTCTCCGCGGGTATGGTATCGGTTCCGCCGCAGCCATAGAGTGTCAGGGACGCGAGGACGCCCATAGAGACATCCAGAAAGCTGCGGCGTGTAATGGGGGAGGGCATGGCATGTGCTCCATCTGCTTCGGTTAATGTTCCAGAGGAAAGGATACCCGCGCAGTCGGATGCAAATGCCAGGCCGCGCCTGAGACGGGCCAACGGTTGGGATGCCATCGGCGAACGAGCCACGATGTGTTGAGCCTGTGAGTGAGACGTGTGCAGTTGGTGAACTGCTCCGGGTGTGCCGTTAGGAGAGCAGCTGGCGGACGGCCTCTCGCGCGAGGGCATAGGTACCGGGAGTCTCGCTCTCGCGCGGCCCAGCCACGTTGAGGGTGAGCTCGCTTCCCAGGTCGCCGAGCCAGCGGATGACATCGGGCATCTGCGAGAGGCTGCTGATGACGAGGTGTGGGCGGCCCATCTGCCTGGCGCGGCGGGCGGTCAGCTCGGTTCCGCTGCTGGGCTTGAGGCCTGCGGGCGCGATGATGAGCGTGGCATGGCTGTCGCGCACGTTCCAGGTGGTGCGCTCGGCGTAGCCCCCGCGTGCGCTCTCCGTGAGCTCGGGATAGCTTGCGAGAAGCCCTGGGGGCTCGGGGAAGTCCTCGGCGAGGCCGCCGGGCGGACACCAGCCACAGATGGGAATGCCCAGCTCGCGGGCAGCGTCGAGGGCTCCGCGGTCGGCTCCGGTCTGGCCGCCCGACCGAATGCGGGCGATGCGCCTGCAGATTGCCGCGCTCGGGTCTTGGAGGGCAAGCCACTGGTCGCGGGTGAGCCAGTTGACCTCCTCGTTCGTGTGGCCACCGATGAGCTTGAGGGGGCGGTTGGCGATGGTGCGCTGATGCCTGAGTCCGACCTTCTCCTGGACGCGTCGACTCTTCTCGTTGGACTGATAGTGCCCTGCCCAGATTGCGGTGAGCCCTAGGTCGCAGAAGCCGTGCCGCATGACCTCGCGCACGGCCTCTGGCATGAGACCCTGGCCCCAGAAGGGCTTTGCCAGCCAATAGCCCAGCTCGGCCTGGTCGTCGCCAATGGCAAGGTCGGAGTCCTCGCCAATCTTGAGGCCAACGCAGCCGACGGGTTCGTCTTGCGGAGTGCCGTCGCGCAGGGTGAGAGCGTAGGTCTCGGGGACCATGAGGACGTTTTCGAGCACCTCACGGCTCTCGTTGACGCTCTTGTGGGGAGGCCAGCCGGCAGCGGGGCCGATGTCTGGGTCTGAGGCGTAGGCGAAGAGGACGTCCGCGTCATCTGCGCGCCAGGGGCGCAGGATCAGCCGTTCGGTGGCAAGGGTGACAGGCCAGCTCATGGGACCTCCTCGGGAGAAGTCGGGTGGATTCATTCTAGTGCAGGGGCGGCAGGGCAGACAGGTCGGCAGTGTCTACCGCTGCGTACCCGTCGGGTACGGTGACGCAGCGGCAGACAAAACCGCCCCTCTCACAACGGTGAGAGGGGCGGCCAAGACAGCTATCGTTTCAAGTGTCTCTAGACTACTCCAGCTCGAACGCGCCGGTGTACAGCTGGTAATAGGTTCCCTTCTGCGCGATCAGCTCGTCATGGGTACCACGTTCGATGATCCGTCCGTGATCGAGGACGATGATCACGTCGGAGTTGCGGACGGTTGACAGGCGGTGCGCGATGACAAAGGTCGTGCGGCCTTCCATCAGCGCGTCCATGCCCTGGCTCACGATCTGCTCGGTACGGGTGTCGATGGAGCTCGTGGCCTCGTCGAGGATCATCGCGGGAGGATCGGCAACCGCTGCACGCGCGATGGAGAGCAGCTGGCGCTGGCCCTGGGACAGGCTCTCGGCGTTGTCGGTGAGCATCGTCTGGTATCCCTCGGGCAGGCGCTCGATGAAGCCGTCGGCGCCGACCAGCTTGGCTGCCTTGATGCACTCCTCGTCGGTCGCCTCCAGATGGCCGTAGCGGATGTTGTCCATGACGGTACCGGTGAAGAGGTTGACGTCCTGCAGCACGATGCCAAGCGACTTGCGCAGGTCGCTCTTCTTGATCTTGTTGATGTTGATGCCGTCGTAGCGGATCTTGCCGTCAGCGATGTCGTAGAAGCGGTTGATCAGGTTGGTGATTGTGGTCTTTCCTGCGCCTGTCGCGCCGACGAACGCGACCTTCTGACCAGGGAAGGCGTCGAGCGAGATGTTGTGCAGCACGATGTGGTCGGGCACGTAGCCAAAGTCGACGTCATCCAGGATGATGTCGCCCATGACCGGCATGTAGTCCACGGTGCCGTCAGCCTGGTGCGGGTGCTTCCAGGCCCAGATGCCCGTGCGGTCGTGACGGTCGACCTCGCCGATCACGTTCTCCATGTTGTCGTCGTAGCGCACGCGCACCAGTTCGACATAGCCCTCGTCCTCCTCGGGCAGCTCGTCAAGCAGCTGGAAGATGCGCTCGGCGCCAGCGAGGCCCATGACCACGAAGTTGATCTGGTGGGAGATCTGGCCGATGGAGCCGGCAAATCGCTTGGTGAGGTTGAGGAAGGGGATG
Organism: uncultured Coriobacteriaceae bacterium; assembly: GCA_902790135.1. Lineage (GTDB taxonomy): Bacteria > Actinomycetota > Coriobacteriia > Coriobacteriales > Atopobiaceae > UBA1367. Next base: position 24,756 of record CADAQM010000017.1, on the reverse strand, counting down.
ACGATGTCGATGGTGAGCACCATGCCGGAGATGGAGGGGTTGGCGATGCCCGTGGCAAGGAAGATGCCGCCGGCAAGCGCGACCACCACGTAGGCGAGGTTGCCCAGGTTCATGAGGATGGGACCCAGGATGTTGGAGTAGATGTTGGCCTGCTTGGCAGCCTCGAAGAGCTCGTCGTTGACCTCGTCGAACTGCGCCTGCATCTGCTTCTCGTGGGTGAAGACCTTGATGACCTTCTCGCCGTTCATGGCCTCCTCGGCAAAGCCCTCGGCGCGGCCAATCGCATGCTGCTGCGCCAGGAAGTACTTGGCGGACATGCCGCCCATGTAGCGGGTGAGCCAGCCCATGAAGCCGACCATCACCAGCACGACGCAGGTCATGGGGATGGAGTACCAGAGCATGATGCCCACGATGGAGGTCATCGCGATGACCATGTTGAGCAGGTTGGGCAGCGCCACGCCAACGAGCTGGCGCAGGGCGTCGACGTCGTTGGTGTAGTAGCTCATGACGTCGCCGCGCTTGTTCTGGTCGAAGAAGCGGATAGGCAGCTTCTCCATGTGTTCGAACATCTTGTTGCGGATGTTCATGAGCGTGCCCTGCACCACGAAGGCGGAGAGCTGGGTCTGTGCGATCTGGGCAGCAAGCACCACGACGTATACGCCGATGAGGGTGAGCACGATGTGCGCGACCTCGGGTTGTGCGGCCGACCAATCGCCCGTCTTCCAGGTGCGCGTGACGACCTCGATGGTGCGCTGGAGAAAGACCGACGGCAGCGTGGAGAGAGCCGCTCCGATTATGATGCAGAGGATAATGGCAGTAAACTGCAGGGGATAGAACGAGAAGACGAGCTTGACGGTGCCTCGGAACACCTGCATGGGGTTGGAGGCACGCCTGCCGCGGCTGCCCTTGCCGGGAACGCCCTTGTTGTCGGCTGAGGCGTCGTCTGCGCCGCCGGGTGCCGGGGCGTCCTTGAGGCGAGCGGGGTCGTCGATGATGCTGCGCTCGGCAGCGGTGAGCTTCTGCTTAGGCATTCAGATCGCCTCCCTCCGTGATCTGGCCATCCAAGGCCGTGAGCTCCTGCTCGGCTGCGAGGCCGTCGTGGGCGGAGGTGCCGCCCTGTGGCGTCTTGCCACCGGCTGCGGCATGCACGTGGACCTCGTCTTTGCCCAGGACGGTGACCTTGGGCTCCTCGTTTGCGATGGCGTTCTCGTCGTGGCTGGCCTTGTTCTGCGTGAGGTAGACCTCGCGGTAGATCTCGGAGGTCTTGAGCAGCTCGTCGTGGGTGCCCACGGCGCTGATGCCGCCCTCGTCGAGGACCACGATGCGGTCGGCGTCCTCGACCGAGCCGGTGCGCTGGGCGATGATGATCTTGGTGGTCTCCGGGATGAAGCTCTTGAACCCGGCGCGGATGAGCTGGTCGGTCTTGGTGTCGACGGCGGAGGTGGAGTCGTCGAGGATCAGGATCTTGGGCTTCTTGAGCAGGGCGCGCGCGATGCACAGGCGCTGCTTCTGGCCGCCGGAGACGTTGGTGCCGCCCTGCTCGATGTAGGTGTCGTAGCCATCGGGGAACTGCTGGATGAACTCGTCCGCCTGAGCGAGCTTGCAGGCCTCGACGAGCTCCTCGTCGGTGGCGTGCTCGTTGCCCCAGCGGAGGTTGTCCTTGATGGTGCCCGAGAACAGCACGTTGCGCTGCAGCACGACGGCCACCTCGTTGCGCAGGGTGTCCATGTCGTAGTCGCGCACGTCGATGCCGCCCACGCGGACGGTTCCGCGCGTGGCGTCGTAGAGGCGGCTGATGAGCTGGATGAGGGTTGACTTGGACGAGCCCGTGCCGCCGATGATGCCGATGACCTCGCCGCTCTTGATGTGCAGGTCGATGTCGTGCAGGGCAAAGCGGCCGCTCTCGGGATGGTAGGCAAAGCTCACGTCGTCGAAGTCGACCGAGCCATCGGGCACGTCGAAGATGGGGTTCTCCGGGTTTGCCAGGTCGGGCTGCTCGAGCAGAACCTCGCAGATGCGGCGCGAGCTCTCCTCGGCCATGGTGATCATGACGAAGATCATCGAGAGCATGTTGAGGCTCATGAGCATCGAGAAGCCGTAGGTGATGAGTGCCGACATCTGGCCGACGTTCATGGCGGCGCCAGCGGTGGAGACGATGGTCTTGCTGCCAAAGTAGACGACGAAGGCGTAGATGGTGTCGACCGCGAAGGTCATGATGGGCTGGTTCCAGGCGAGGATGCGCTCGGCGCCCCAGAAGTCCTGGAACACCTCACCGGACGCCTTCTTGAACTTCTGGTTCTCGTAGTCCTCGCGCACGAAGCTCTTGACCACGCGAATGCCGGTGACGTTCTCCTCGACGCTCTCGTTGAGCGCGTCGTACTTCTTGAAGATGCGCCTGAAGATGGGCATGACGATGCGGGCGATGCCGATGAGCGCGAAGCCCAAAAGGAATCCCACGATCACGTAGACGATGGCCATCTTTCCGCCCGTGATGAAGGCCATGGTGGCCGCGAAGATGATCATCATGGGGCTGCGCACCGCGGAGCGGATGATCTGCATGTAGGCCATCTGCACGTTCTGGGTGTCCGTGGTGAGGCGCGTGACCAGCGAGTTGGTGGAGAAACGGTCGATGTTGGAGAAGCTGAACCGCTGGATGCTCGCGAACATGTCGTGGCGAAGATTGCGCGCAAAGCCGGTGGAGGCGATCGACGCCGCGATGCCCGCGATGGTTCCGCATCCCAGGCTGATAATAGCCATGATGGTGAGCACGATGCCATAGCGTGCGATGGTGTCGATGCCGCAGCCGGCGCTCATCTCGTTGATGAGACGGGCGGTAATGAAGGGGATGGCACACTCGATGATGACCTCGCCCAAGACGAAAACGGGAGCGATGATTGAGTTCTTCTTGTTCTCCCGTATGCTGCCGCCCAGGGTACGGAAGATGTCTCCCAGCGACAGATGTGCCATGGTCTTGCCTTGCTCCTGACTCATGCGCACGCCCCCTCTCCCTCAAGTGTCTTCCAGTGCTCGACCACGCGGTCAAGCACCTCGATGAGCTGCCGCAGCTCGTCCTCGGTGAGGCAAACCATGCAACTGCTCTCAAATGCCTTGCGTTTCTCGATGAGTTCGTCGGCCCTCGTACGTCCCTCGTCGGTCAGGGCGATGTCGAGCTGGCGACGGTCCTCGTCGGACCGTGTGCGCTCGATGAGTCCTGACGCCTCGAGCTTGGCAAGCACCTCGGACATGGATGCGGAGCTGATGCCAGAGAGCTCCTGCAGCTCGCGCTGGGTCATATGGTCGCCCATTCTGCGGAGCTTGACGAGGATGTGCTGCTGGCCGCTACGGCCACCCGCGTTCATGTGCAGGTAGTGGCCGAAGAAGCCGAAGTCGTGGAGTGCCTGACGGACCAACGCCTGATCGGATACCGGTGTGTCGGTCATGCGTCCCCCTTTCAGTTGACTCTACACTACGCCTCTTCCAGTAAATGTCAAGGTACCTAGCAATAATTACATGGTACCGAGTAGTTAGGTACCGAGATTTCAAAATCGATGCGTCTACGTCGATGTTAGGGGAGTGTAAGGGGTATCAAGCTCCCTACTCCTCGCGGTACAATCAGGTGCGAAAGGGGGACGTATGGTTTATTACGTCGAGGACGACACCAACATTCGCGAGCTGACGGTCTATGCGTTGACGCAGGCGGGCATCGAGGCGCGGGGCTGTGCCGATGACGCGGAGTTCCAGAAGGCCTGCAAGGAGGAGCTGCCCAAGGCGGTGCTGCTTGACATCATGCTGCCCGACACCGATGGACTGGCCATTCTCGCGCGCATCCGCCACAGCGAGGGCTTGCGTGACGTACCGGTGATGATGCTCACAGCAAAGGACTCCGAGCTCGATACCGTGCGTGCCCTGGACGGCGGCGCTGACGACTACCTCGCAAAGCCCTTCGGCATGATGGAGATGGTGAGCCGCGTGCGTGCCCTGCTGCGGCGTTCCAACCGCTCCGCCGTCGATGCGCCGACCAAGCTTGAGGTTGGTCCCGTGGTGCTCTGGCCTAGCAGGCGCAGCGCGACCCTCGACGGCGATTCGCTCTCGCTCACCATGCGCGAGTTTGACCTGCTCGCTTTCCTGATGCGCTTCCCGGGCGAGGTCTTCTCGCGCGAGACACTGCTGAGGCGCGTGTGGGGCTGGGACTTCGATGGTGGCTCGCGTACGGTGGACGTCCACGTCCAGACCATTCGCTCCAAGCTTGGCGATCACTCCAGGCTCATCCAGACGGTGCGTGGCGTGGGCTACCGGATGCAGGCGTAATCCGTGGCGCGCGGACGGTCTTCCAGGGAGAGGACTCTTGCGGACCGGGTCTTTGGCACCCTGCTGAGCATCTCCGTTGCGTCGGCTACGATCGCGACGGTGGTCTCCGCATACCTGCACCAGTCGACGGTCATGGCCGAGGCGCGCATCGAGCTGGGCAACGAGTGCGACGTCCTGGCATCGACGCTGAACTCTTCAGATGACGAGGCAACCGAGCTCTCCAACATCGACTTCGGCGCCATGCGTGCAACCTTGGTCACTCCCTCGGGAGAGGTGCTCTATGACAGCCGCGTGTCTTCCGGCGAGTTGGTCGGCCATGAGGACCGGCCGGAGATCGTAGAGGCGCTTGATGATGGCGACGGCTCGTCCACGAGAGCGAGTGACACCTTGGGCAGCGTGAGCCTCTACGAGGCGCGCCGACTCAAGTCGGGCAACGTGATTCGTTTGTCGGTAGAGCGCAATGGCGTGTTCTCCATCCTAGTGGGTGACTTGGGCATCTTGGCGCTCGTCCTGCTCGTCTTGGTGGTGGTGTCCTGGTTCGCCTCTCGCACCATGGCGGCTCGCCTGGTCCAACCCATCCTGCAGATCGACCCAGCACATCTTGACGGACCCGCTCCCTACGAGGAGCTACAGCCCCTGACCGATCGCCTTGCCGTGCAGCAGACCGAGCTCATCTCACAGATGGAGGAGCTCAAGAGTGCCGAAGCCATCCGCCGCGAGTTTACTGCCAACGTGACGCACGAGCTCAAGACCCCCATCGCATCGATCATGGGCGCCTCCGAGCTCATGCGCGACGGCTTCGTGCTGGAGGAGGACATCCCGGGCTTTGCCGCTCGCATCAATGATGAGTCGCAGCGCTTGGCTGCGTTGGTCAACGACATCCTCATGCTGTCGCGCCTCGACGAGTCACACCGCGAGCGCAGCCTGCAGAGCTTTGGCACGATGGAGCCCGTGGACCTGCTGACGATTGCGCACGACGTGTGCGACCGCATGGCCGGCCGTGCGGACGCTGCAGGGGTGACCCTCACGCTGGACGGCGAGTCTGCGCTGGTCGAGGGCTATCCGCGCATCGTGGACGAGCTGGTGGCAAACCTCTGCAGCAATGCGATTCGCTACAACAGGCCTGGTGGCAGGGTTGACGTGCGCGTGGGCTTGATGGATGGCCATCCGACGGTTGAGGTCGCGGATACCGGCATCGGCATTCCCGAGGAGGCGCAGGCAAAGGTCTTCGAGCGCTTCTATCGCGTGGAGACTTCGCGCTCACGTGCGAGCGGAGGGACGGGCTTGGGCCTCGCTATCGTCAAGCATGCTGCCGCCCTGCACGATGCCGAGGTCTCGTTGCAGAGTGAGGTGGGCGTGGGCACCACCATCACGGTAAGCTTCCCTCCCTTTGCGTACCAGGCCATGGCGACGGAGCGCTAGTGGCGCTTTGCGGGTGGCCTGACGCTCACCTCATGCCTGAAGACCCACTTGCGCTGCACGTTGTAGTTGATGAAGAACAGCGCGATGTCCACAACGACCTTGGCGCGCCACTCCTCGATGCCAAGGAAGCGATGCGCCAGGTAGACGCCCAGCGTGGAGAGCGCGAGGATGAAGGCCGAGAGTGCGATGAAGCGCGGCAGGCTCTCGCGGCGTGCGCTGCGCTGCCAGTCGGGGTCGCTGACGTCGAGCGTGAAGACCAGACGGTGGTTGAGGGAGTAGTTGAGCGTGAGCGATACGACGCGTGCCGCCACGTTGGAGATGAGGATGCGCAGGAACTCCGACCCTGCCATGTGCCGTCTCAGCAGCGAGAACAGAAGCCATGCAAGCAGCTGGTCCAAAAGCGAGCAGCTGGCGGAGCTCAGCATGAAGCGCAGGAAGCGCGGCCGGGACGACTGCGCCTCGGGACTGCGCCTCTGCCTGCGCGTACGCGCCCTGGGCGCGTCTACGACACTGCGATATGGCTTGCGACGGGTCATGGCTCAGCCTTCGCGGGCGACTACCCAACGAGCAGGATGTTGGTGAGTATCTGCAGCGTGACGGAGTCGGGCGCGAGGCGGGGGAGGCTGTGCCCGACACCGGGGACTACGACAAGACGAGCGCCGGGAATCGCGTGGGCGATGGCCTCGGTCTCCTCGTCGGTGATGCAGTCATGCTCGCCCACGAGCACGCAGGCGGGGCAGGAGATGGAAGCCAGCGTGGCCGCGTCGATGTGCGGCTCGTCGAGCATCAGCTGAAGCAGCTCGCCCGAGAGGCGTGCGTCCTCCGCCTGGGGGAGCAGTGCCGCGTCGATGCTGGCGGGAAGGTCACCCGCCTCCATGAAGGCCGCCCAGGTGCGGTTGGCCTCGGCAGACCCCGCCGTGTCCCACGACGGGTCCTCGATGACGCCCTCGGGCGTGAGGTTGGCGCCGCCGGCGACGATCGACGCGATGCGCTCACCAAAGTCGCGTGCCAGAAGGAGCGCCTCGATGCCGCCGTCGGAGTGACCGACCACGTGGACGCGCTTCACGCCGAGCGCGTCGAGCACGCAGATGGCGTCCTGAGCGAGCAGCTCGTAGGTGAGGGGCAGGCTGCCGCGGCTCGACTGGCCCTGCGCGCGGGCGTCAAAGGCGAGCACGCCCCTTCCCGCGGCGCAAAGCCGGTCGATGACGTCGTTGAACGTGCCGTGCGTGCCGCCGTTGCCGTGCAGGGCGAGCACGAGGTCAGAGGCGAGAAGATCCTCGAGCGTGGTACCCTCGGGGCCATAGACGAAGGTGGCCAGCTGCGCCCCGTCCGCCGTGGCGATGCGCTGCGCATAGTGCAGCGTCGCCTCGGGACGGTCGTAGGTGGTCCTGCGATACGTTTTGGGTACGGCTGGCCACATGGTTACCTCCCCTGGCTGGGATGCTTCTCAAAGAAGTCGAAGCGCGGCGGCAGGGCGACGATCGTGTGCTCGGCGCAGGTCTTGCCCTCTGCGACGGCGAGCTGTGCCGGCGTCTCGAAGGCGTGCTCCCACGAGAAGAGGAGCTCAGGCGCAAAGGCGAGATGCTTTGCGATGAGCTCGCAGCCTGCGGGGACGGCCGGATGCATGAGCAGCGTCACGGTACGCAGCGCGCAGAAGGCGTTGGCCAGTGCGTGCTCGTAGGCTGCGTCGTCACCCTTGGCGGCCTTGCTCTCGTCACCCCAGCGCTTGTTGGCGGCGCGGCAGAACTCCTCGGCGATGGCCAGGGCGCCGTGCGCGTCAAAGCGATGTGCTGCGCGCTCGTAGGCGAGCGTGGCCTCGGTGCAGGCGGCGATGACGTCCTCGTCCGCCTCCATGGTGGGCAGGTGACCGTCGCAGACGTTGGCGGCGCCGTAGAAGCAGCTGCGCGCGAGGCGGTTGAAGATGTTGGTGAGGAAGGCGCTCTCCTTGAGGGCCGGGTCGACGACGCGCGGGTCGTCCTTGACGAGGACCTCCTCGCCGGTCTTCTTGTTCTTGTGGCTCACGGAGGTGTCGAACGCCTTGGGGCTGAAGCTCACGGCCTTCTGGTCGAGGCCGAGCGAGAGCCAGTGGCAACGCAGCTGCTCGGGGGTATAGAAGTCCAGCAGGTCCTCAGCCATGGGCGGCTTGATCTTGCCGGAGCTCGAGGCCTTCTTGTTCATGAAGAGGATGTGGTAGTTGGCGATGGGGGTGTCCTGGAAGAGGTCCCAGCCCAGCGCCTCCCACATGGCCGGTTGGGCCACGCAGTAGAAGTAGATGTTGTCCTGACCGATGAACTGGAAGACGCGCGCGTCGTCGGCGCACCACCAGTCATGCCAGTCGGTGGAGCTGTAGCGACCCTCGGGTGCGGTGGCAAGCACCGTCTGCACGAAGGAGATGGGTGCCCACAGGCTCTCGGGCCAGCACCAGACGGTGAGGCCGGAAACGTCCTCCATGTCGGGGGCGGGCACGCCCCAGTCGATGTTGCCGGTGATGCGGAAGGGCAGGAGCGTCTTTCCGGTGCGGAAGCGCACGCCGGCAGCCTCGAGGACCTCGCGTGCCTTGTCGCGGTCCTGCCAGTTGGCAAACGCGACGGAGAAGGACTGCTGGTTGCCGGCGGCCTCGCGGGTCTCGTGTGCGGGCAGGCTGCCCTCGACGGCGGCGAAGTCGTCGGCAAACTTGCCCTGGATGTAGATGACAGGCTCCACGAGCGACTCGCGGACCGTCTTGGTCACGACGTCACGCACCTGCGGGTCGAGGTCCCACTCGTCCATGAGCTGTTCGAGGGTGTCGCGGAAGGAGGGAAGGTCGAAGTACCAGTTGTCGACCGGGCGCAGCTCGGGGGTGGTGCCGGTGAGCTGCGAGACCGGGGCGATGAGCTCCTCGGGGTCGAACTGGTGGCCGAGGTCGCACTCGTCGGCATAGGCCTTCTCGCTCTTGCAGCCGCGCACGGGGCAGCGGCCGATGACCTGACGGCCGTTGAGGAACTGCTCTGCCTCGACGTCGTAGAACTGGCGGGTGGAGAGCTTGAGCAGATGCCCCTGCTCGTGCAAACGGCGGATCAGCTCTTCGGAGAGCGCCTTGTGGAAGGACGCGGCGGGCTCGAGGCCACTGCCGGCGAAGATGTCCAGCGAGATGCCGTAGCGGTCGAGCGCACGCTTTTGGTCCTCGTGGTTGGCGCGCACGTAGTCGATGATGCTGCCCTCGTAACCCTCCTGCTCGACCTTCTTGCGGTAGCCCTCCATGATGGGGGAGCCATAGCAGTCGGTGCCGGAGACGAACACGACGTTCTCGGCGCCGATGCGGTCGCGCAGGAAGCGGGCAAAGAAGTCCGCCGGGACAAAGACGCCGCCGATGTGGCCAAAGTGCAGGTTCTTGTTGCCGTACGGCATGCCGCCGGTGACGACGGCGCGCTTGGGGAAGGACGGACGGTCGGACATGTTGGGCATAAAGGTCTCCCTGAGGTGAACGGTAATGTGCAACTAAGCATTATCTCACATCGCATGTGCGGGCGCGTGATGGCTGCGGTGGGGCAAGCATTGTACAGAAAAGGTGCGTGGCAGCGAGGCTGTCACGCACCTTGGGGTCATGCCTGTTGGGGGCTGTTGCCGCGGTGCTACTGGTCCGCTGGCAGAGCCGCAACGGGGGCTCGTTCCGTCCCCAGCGATGGACCAGTCGCCACTGGTCCGCTGCCAGAGCCGCAACGGCGCCCCGTTCCGTCCCTAGCGACGGACCAGTCGCGACCAGTCCGCTGGCAGAGCCGCAACGGCGGCTCGTTCCGTCCCGAATGACGGACCAGTCGTGACCAGTCCGCTGGCAGAGCCGCAACGGCGCCCCGTTCCGTCCCTAGCGACGGACCAGTCGTGACCAGTCCGCTGGCAGAGCCGCAACGGGGGCTCGTTCCGTCCCAAATGACGGACCAGTCGCCACTGGTCCGCTGGCAGAGCCGCAACGGCGCCCCGTTCTGTCCCAAATGACAGACCAGTCGCCACCGGTCCGTCGCTAGGGAACAGGCTAGGTGAGCTTGAAGATGAGCTGGTCGAGGCGATCGATCATGGTGTCGATCTGCTCCTCGGTCACCACCAACGGCGGGAGGAAGCGCAGGATGGAGTCACCGATGTGGTTGAGCACGAGGCCTGCCTCAAGTCCTGCGTCGACGAGTGGCGTCGCGATGGGCAGGTCGAACTGGGCGCCGCGCATGAGGCCGCGTCCGCGCACCTCGACCACATGCGGCAGGCTGGCCAGGCGCTCAGCGAGGTGGTTGCCTGCGGCAATGACGTGCTCGCCCATGTCGCGGGCGACGAGCTGCTCGACGGTGGCGCGACCGGCAGCTGCGGCCAGCGCGTTGCCGCCGAAGGTGGAGCCGTGGTCGCCCGGCACGAGCAGGTCTCCGTAGACGCCGCGTGCCGCGACGCCGCCGGTGGGAAATCCGCTTGCGATGCCCTTGGCCATGCTCACGACATCAGCCTCGATGCCGGCAAGCTGGAAGGAGAAGGGGGCACCTGTCCTGAAGAAGCCAGTCTGGACCTCGTCGATGACGAGCAGCAGCTTGCGCTCGTCGCAGAGCGCACGCACGGCACGCAGATAGTCGAGGTCAGCGGGCCAGACGCCGCCCTCGCCCTGAACGCACTCCAACATGACGGCGCAGGCGCCGCCGGCGTCGACGGCTGCCGTGAGGGCGTCGATGTCGTTCAGGGGCACCGAGCTGAAGCCGTCGGGGAAGGGCCCGAAGCTCTTATGGAAGACGTCCTGGCCTGTAGCCGCCAACGTGGCCAGCGTGCGGCCGTGGAAGCTCTGGCGTGCGGAGATGATGCCAGCGGCCCCGCCGAGCTCGCGCTCGCCCCAGCGACGGGCGACCTTGAGGGCGCCCTCGTTGGCCTCGGCGCCAGAGTTGGCGAAGAAGGTCTTCCAGACCGAGCCGGTCGAGCCGGTGACGTGGCCGACCTCGTCGGTGGTGGTGGAGAGCAGGTCGGAGATGGCGCGGGCGAGCTCGCCGCGGTTCTCGACGTAGTAGTAGTTGCCGACCTGCCACACGCGGTCGAGCTGGGCCTTGACGGCCTCGGCTACCACGGGGTCGGCGTGTCCGAGGCTCGCGCAGCCGATGCCGGCGAGAAAGTCGAGGTAGACCTTGCCATTGGAGTCCACGAGCTCGGCGCCGGAGCCCGAGACGAACTCGACCGGGAGGCGTCCGTAGGTGTGCATGACATAGGCGTCGTCGAGCTGTTTGGCCTCTTCGAAGGCCGGAAGGTCCTTGAGGTGCTTTGCCATCTATGCTTCATCTCCCTGCTTGAACATGGTGCCGATGCCCGCGTCGGTGAAGATCTCGAGCAGAATCGAGTGCGGGAAGGTGCCGTTGAGGATGCGGACGTCCTTGACGCCAGCGTCGAGCGCCTCCACGATCGAGCGGATCTTGGGGATCATGCCCGAGGCGAGGGTGCCACTGAAGAGCAGCTCGTGAGCTTCGTCCTTGGTCATGGCGGCGATAAGGCTGTCCTCGTCGTTAACGTCGCGGTAGAAGCCGTCCACGTCGGTCAGGTAGACGAGCGTGTCGGCTCCGAGGGCCTGGGCTACCTGGCTTGCCGCTACGTCGGCGTTTACGTTGTAGAAGCCGTCGGGGCCAGAGCCTACCGTGGCAATGACGGGCACGTAGCCGTCGTCGAGGATGGACTCGATGAGCTCGGTGTTGACCTTGACGATCTTGCCGACGCGTCCGAGCTCGGGATCGACGGGCTGGCACTTGAAGGTCTTGCCGTCGGCGCCGCTGATGCCCACGGCGTTCTTGCCAAACTCGTTGAGGGCCCAGACGAGCTGCTGGTTGACCTTGCCCACCAGCACCATCTGCACGGCCTCCATGGTTGCGTCGTCGGTCACGCGCAGGCCGCCCTTGAACTTGGTGGGGAGCTGCAGGGCGTCGAGCAGCTTGTTGATGGCCTTGCCGCCACCGTGCACGAGCACCACGCGCATGCCCATGAGCTTGAGCAGCTCGAGGTCGCCCACCACCTGGCGCATGAGCTCCTCGTCCTCCATGGCGGCTCCGCCGTACTTGACGACGATGGTCTGGCCGTTGTGGCGGTGAATCCAAGGCATGGCCTCGGTGAGGATCTTCGCCTTGTCGAGCGCCTTAGAGCGCTCCTGTGCATCACGCTTGCGCATGGTGTTTCCTCTCTTTGCGAACGTCGGTCGTTCGGGTCGGTTGGGTGTGCGACTAGGTGCGATAGTCGCCGTTGATGGTCACGTAGTCGTGGGTGAGGTCGCAGGTCCAGATGCGCGCGCTGCAGTCGCCCACGCCCAGGTTGACGGCGATGTCGATTTCGGGCTCCTCGAAGCGGCGCAGCATGTCCTCCTCGTCCATGGGGAGCGGGAGGCCGGCGCGCAGCACCGGAACGCCGAGAAAGTCGATGTCCACGCCGTACTGGTCGAACTCGACACCGCATTTGCCAGCGGCGCCTGCCACGCGGCCCCAGTTGGCGTCGTGGCCAAAGATGGCAGTCTTTACCAGCGGGGAGTTGGCAATCGAGCGCGCAACGGTGTCAGCGTCCTCGTCGGTTGCGGCACCGACCACGTCGACCGTGACGAGCTTGGTGGCACCCTCGCCATCGGCTGCGATCTTGCGGGCGAGGTTCTCGCAGGCGCATCGGATGGCGCTCGCCGATTGCCTCGCCGCCAGCGGCTCCCGTCGCGAGCAGGATGCAGGTGTCATTGGTGGAGGTGTCGGAGTCGACCGTCACCTTGTTGAAGGTCTGGCGGACGGCGGCGGAGAGGGCCTTTTTCGCTGCGGCTGCCGTGAGCGGAGCGTCGGTTGCCAGTACGCAGAGCATGGTGGCCATGTTGGGCATGATCATGCCCGAGCCCTTGACGAAGCCACCCACATGCACGTTGACCTCGGCGCCGTCCGCACCGCAGGCAACAGGTCCCGCGAGCGAGACCTCCTTGGCCACGGTGTCGGTGGTCATGACGGCGCGGGCGGCATGGTGGGCAGCCACTGCGCTGTGAGCCAGCGCGTCCACAGCCACGGGCACGCCCGTCTCGTAGGGTGCCATGGGAATCTGCACGCCGATGACGCCGGTGGAGGCGACGAGCACGTCCTGCTCGTCACAGCCAAGGGCTTCAGCTACGAGCGCGGCCGAGGCAATCGCGTTCTTGACGCCGGGGTCGCCGGTTGACGCGTTGGCGTTGCCCGAGTTGAGGATCACGGCACGGGCGCGTCCGTTTGCGGAGCGCTCGCGCGAGACCTGCACCGGAGCGGCGCAGAAGCGGTTCTGGGTGAAGGTGGCCGCGCAGACGCAGGTCTGGTCGGCGGCCACGAGCGCCAGGTCGCGGCGGTTGGGGTCAGCGCGGAAGCCCGCGTGGACGCCTGCAGCCTTGATGCCTTCTGCGGCGCAGATGCCGCCCTCGCAAGGGGCGAATCCAAAGGATGCGGGATCGGTGATCGATGCGGGGACGGCGATAGGTGCGATTGTCTCCATGCCTACCTCAATTTCTCCACAATTTGCATATCGGTATTTCAATATGCAAACCAATGCGTAATCGATGCTTAATCAATGCGTGAACATATAGCACATCTGGGCATAAAGAAGCGTGCGAATGCAAAAATGTTCGCAAGGTGACTCACAAGGAGCGCGTGTCGGGAGGTGTTTTGCGCGCGTCACCCAAATGAAACCTATGCCCGTTACAATGGGCAACCACGAAGAGCGTATGACCTAGGAGGCTTTCATGGCCAAGGCGAAGGTGTACATCGACGGACAGAGCGGCACGACGGGACTGCAGATCTTCGATCGCATCGGTGCGCGCGACGACCTCGAGCTGTTGCGCATCGACGAGGGCAAGCGCCATGACCTCGACGAGCGCCGCAAGTTCATCAACGCCGCCGACATCGTTTTTCTGTGCCTGCCCGACGAGGGTGCCCGTGAGGCAGTCTCGCTGGTAGAGAACCCCGACGTCTGCATCATCGACGCGTCCACGGCCCATCGCACTGCCGATGGCTGGACCTACGGCTTCCCCGAGCTTTCCGGCGCGCAGCGTGACGCCATCGCCAAGAGCAAGCGCATCGCCAACCCCGGATGCCATGCCACGGGATTCATCTCGTCGGCGGCACCGCTGGTGCAGGCTGGCCTTTTGCCCGTTGACTACCCGCTTTCGTGCTTCTCGCTCACGGGATACTCAGGCGGCGGAAAGCGCATGATTGCCGATTACGAGGCGCCGCAGCGCCCGACCTGCCTCGATGCGCCTGGCATCTACGGCCTCTCGCTCGCGCACAAGCACCTGCCCGAGATGCAGAAGGTCTGCGGGCTTGCCACGGCGCCGGTCTTTCTGCCGGTGGTCGACGACTACTACAAGGGCATGGCCACCACCATCATGCTGCACAACCGCATGCTGAACGGTGTCGCGCATGCCAAGGACGTGCAGGCTGTGCTCGCCGCCCACTACGCAGGCCAGCGCTTTGTGAGCGTCATGCCCTTTGGCGAGAACGATCCGCTCATCTATGCCAACGAGCTGGCTGGCACCAACGACCTACGTCTGATCGTGTGCGGCAACGAGGAACTCACGACGGTCACGGCGCTCTTTGACAACTTGGGCAAGGGTGCGTCGGGTGCGGCCGTGCAGAACATGAACATCGCGCTCGGTCTCGACGAGGCTACGGGGTTTGATCAGGCTTGAGCAAGTGCGATTGCGTTGCCAACTGATGTCTGAGCTGCGGCATTTTAGTAGCTTCTTTACGTGCTGACTGAGCGGAAACTTGACTCCGCTATACTCGTTTGCGTGCGAAATCCTACCGTTCGAAGGAGAACCCATGGACTTTACGAGCAATCACCGTCCTGACGACATGGCACGCATCAACACCCCCGAGCTGGCCGACGCCTTTGTCGAAGAGGCCGTTGCCTATACGCGCGAGCAGGTCGGAGATGGCAAGGTCCTGCTGGCACTTTCCGGTGGCGTCGACTCTTCCGTGGTCGCCGCGCTGCTTATCAAGGCGCTCGGCAAGCAGCTCGTCTGCGTGCACGTCAACCACGGCCTTATGCGCAAGGGCGAGTCCGAGCAGGTCATCGACGTGTTCCGCAATCAGCTCGGCGCCGAGCTCATCTATGTGGATGCCACCGATCGCTTCCTCGACCTGCTGGCTGGCGAGGCCGATCCCGAGGCCAAGCGCCACATCATCGGCGAGGAGTTCATCAAGGTCTTCGACGAGGAGGCTGCCAAGCTCGAGGGCATCGGCTTCCTCGGCCAGGGCACCATCTATCCCGACATCCTGGAGTCCGAGGCCGGCGTCAAGGCGCATCACAACGTGGGCGGTCTTCCCGAGGAGCTCAACTGGGAGCTCGTGGAGCCCGTCAAGCTGCTCTTCAAGGACGAGGTCCGCGTGGTGGGCAAGCGTCTTGGCCTGCCCGAGTCCATGGTCGAGCGCCAGCCGTTCCCCGGCCCCGGCCTGGGCGTGCGCTGCACCGGCGCCATCACCCGCGACCGTCTGAACGCGCTGCGCGAGGCTGACGCCATCGTGCGCGAGGAGATCGACGCGGCCGCCGCTGCCGGCGAGCTCGAGCGTCCCTGGCAGTACTTCTGCGTGGTGCCCGACTATCGTGCGACCGGCGTGCGCGATGGCAAGCGCGCCTTCGAGTGGCCCTGCATCATCCGCTGCATCAACACGGTCGACGTCATGACCGCCGAGGTGCCGGATCTCGACTGGGCGCTACTGCACAAGATGTGCAACCGTATCCTCGACGAGGTGCCGGGCATCTGCCGCGTGGCCTACGAGCTCTCCCCGAAGCCTATCGCGACGGTAGAGTGGGAGTAGGACCGCTACAAAATTGTGCGATTCTCCAGGCGCTCCGGACTGGTTCCGGGGGCGCCTTTTTGGTGCTTTGATAGGACTCGTGTGCCTGTAAGCCTAATGCGAGATGAGTCGTTGGCAGCCCGACGAGACGAGTTCGATTGGCCGTATCCTGTGAGGCGTGCCGTGCCGATGGAAAAGGGGAGTGCCGCATGGATGTCGGGTACAAGCTCTACGAGCTGCGCAGGTCGCGCGGCCTCACGCAGGCCGAGCTGGGGAGGCGCGTCGGCGTCTCCGAGGCCGCCATACGCGCCTACGAGACGGGCAAGCGGAGACCGAAGCAGGCCCACCTCGAGAGGATCGCGGATGCGCTCGGGGTGAGGCCGGAGGCCATCGCCGACTACGGCATCGATGACGTGGACGAGGCCATCCACCTGCTGTTCCGCCTGGGGGAGGACTGGAAGCTCCGTCCCGTGGAGGTCGTGGACGGGCACTACTTCCTCGAGTCGCTCGACCAGGACATCTTCAACGCCGTCAAGGCGTGGGGCGAGATGCGCAAGAGGCTCGAGGCCGGGGAGATCACCGAGCTCGAGTACGTTACCTGGCGGGACGGCTACACGGCGAAGAGGCGCGTGGGTTAGAACGTATTGTCTTCCGTACGCACATAAACCGTTAAGAGTGTCGGCTGACAATTGTTGGATGCTGTTCTTGCGGGTAGAGGGGTGCAGCAGATGGAAGACGCGAAGATCGGTGCGGGGATTTGGGCGTTCTCGTGGGGCGCACTTGACGAGCCAGACGATTGTGTTCAGGGGTCTGTCGAGTACTCGGGCGGACGTGTACTACTCGATATCCCTTTTGGTGAGTTGCTAGGAACTCCGGGGATATTGGTAATAGGTGGTCCTCCACAGCCTCCCACCTATGTTGACTACGTTTTTGGGTTTACGCGCACAGGGTTCTATGCGGTATTGATTAATGCGCGCTATGCAGGTGGGACGACCAGCATTCCCGGTGGCCCTAGCCAGTCTGTTGATGCAGACGCCCTTCTGCTCAGCAGGGCTAAGTTCGATCCCTTGGGGCAAGTGTGCAAGATGGAGTTGGGCCTAAGGGGCTTAAACGAAAGGGCGGGGCTCTTTCCAGCATCGGTGTCGTTTGACGCGGAGACCCGCATGTTGAGGAGTGTCCAAGTCGATCTTGAACGAGACAAGGACAATCGCGTCTTGCTGGACAACTCACGGATGAAGGTCGAGCTCTTTCACACGCTCTCAAGCAGTCCGATTAGTGTTGAGGGGATATCGATACGGCATGACTGCAAGCTCGAGATCGCGTTCAAAGAGCCCGTTTCGTATGATGACGCAATTGTAACTGCCAATCTGCTCGAGCGCTTCTTCTCATTTTGCACCGAACAGCTTGCCGAGGTCGTTGAACTGCACGTTTGGTTTGCGGAGCATGAGGAACGCGTCGATTGTCACTATCCATTTCCGCGGGCGCGGCAAGAGGGCAAGAAGTTGGACGCTCGTGAGGTGCCCTTGAGCTATGCGGCTTTCGAGAGTGGCATCCCGGAGATTCTGGAACGATGGATCAATGCAGAGGGCGGTCTGAAGGCTGCACGTGACATAGTTTCCTCTTTTGATGCCGGGAAATGGGACCTTCCCTTAAGCAACGCCTTCGTCGTTGCTTCCCAGGCACTCGAGGCTCTGACCAAATACGGTATAGACCTGCATTCTCTTGATCATCAGACTTATAAAAGATACAAGGAGATTGCCCTGGATTCGATTGCTGAGCAAGAGGTTCGTAAGTGGGTAGAGATGCGCCTGAATGCGAACAGCAAGGGGCAATCGACGCTTCTCGGTGAGCTCTACGAGAGGCATTCCGAAGTTTTCGAGTGGATCATCCCGGGTGGCGTGGACGAGTTCTTCAAGGCCCAGAAGGGCATACGCAATAGCCGCGTCCATCCTGGAGGGGCTCGCGAAGGCAGCTCGTCACCTCGCAAGGAGGTTGACGTCTACTGGCACATGAGGTGCTGCATCCTTATTTGCAAGCTTGTGGTCGCAAAGCTGATGGGTTTCGAATTCGACAAGGTGGTTGAATCGCTGAGGTACAACAACAAGTGGGCCGTCGCCATTCGTCACGCAAGGGATATGTATCCCTCGAAGCCTGGGGATGAGTAGCGAATTGTCTTCGTGACGCAGCCATGATTCCTGCGCCTTTCATGGCTCATCAGCGCTGTCATATGAGATTCATCAAGCGGAATCTGATGTCCATCGCAATCCGTGGGCGGCGCTCCGAAGTTCTCCAGTGGGACCGCTCGTCTTTTGCGAGATGGATTCTTGTGCTTCAGAACCTGTACAAGGAGTTGAAACAGACGATTTACCAGCACAAACGCAGCCTGGTGACGTCATGACGTCGCCCGACTTGAAGTGAGGCGACGTCACGGGTGCTAAAACGGTGCCCGTGACGTCGCTTTGGCGTTCGCAGAGGTGATAGTGAGAGCTACGGTGGAGACAGGGTGTATGACAGCGCATCTCAAACCATCCCAAGCCACCACAGCCACGCTTCTCTGATTGAGTGGGATACAATTCCGCACAAAGCGCTATTCCACACTCCAACCCGAAACACAATGAAACCGCAGGTCAGAAGTGGTGTGTTCGAGAAATCGGCACACCACTTCGCTCTGAAAGAAAGCACTCCTTTCGAGATTATTCGTACCGGAATTCGTACTGCTTGGAGTCCCTACAAGCGTCGCCCACACGCTTGTCCACAGTGCGCCACGGCGCATGACATAGTGCGCGAAAGTCTCTCCGTTGACAGCATTAATTAAAAACCTTATTGTATGCGCCAGCTGCGCCCCGCAGGGGATGTCTCAGCTTAGCAACTGATGAGCTATCTGGTGTCCGTAGAAAGAAGTGCTTTGCGCGAGGTCAAATACCCGTCTGTAAAGGGTGCAGTAGTCAGCGCCGCGAGCGTGTGCGCAAAGCTCTTACTGTCTCAGCCGGAGGAGGCATAATGAAGGTCTACGACATAGTAGCCTATGCAGGTGGGGTCGTATTCGCCTGTGCGATCCTCTTCAACCTCGGTGGGTTGCTCGACGCCTCCCAGATGATGCGACTCGGCGACATCATCTTCCTGGTCGTCGATGCCCTCTTCCTTGGCATCGCTTGGAGAAGGGGCGAGAAGGCGATCGTGGTCGTGTCCGTCGTCGCCCTTGCGGGATCTCTTTGGATGCTCTTTTCGTAGGGCGTCCCAGTAAGATGCGTGCGGCGGTACGTAGGGGTGATTCTTTTCGAGTGTCCTGGCGAGGTCGGTTGTTCGCGCGGTGCAGGTTGGTTAACGTCCCATCCCAAGATCAACATGTTCAGGGCGCTTCGTGGCCTGCGCTTTCAAATGGTCGTATGGTTCGCAGCCAGTGCGAACGCAGCCAAGTGACGTCATGACGTCGCCCTACTTGAAGTGAGGTGACGACACGGGTGCGAATTCGGTGCCCATGACGTCGCCTTGACGTCCGCAGGGAGGATAGCCAGAGTCACAACGGACAGCGTGGATACGAGGGCGCATCTCGAGCCACCTAGAGCCGCCACTGCCACGCAATCCTGATTGAGTGGGAAAAGCAGATCAGCTTCATATACCTGCGTAAGCGTGAGGCGCTTTTTTGGTACTTCTTGGGGCTCGCGTGCCTGCTAGCCTAACTGTTGCGACGGCAGTTCGGGCGCAAAGCCGACGAAAATATTTGCGTCGGGCTTGCGTCCGTTTTGTCGTATGCTACTAGAAAGAAGGGAGGTCCCATGAGGGAGAACAGGCAGTTGGAGCTCAAGGAGCGAGTCACCAACACGTTCCTCAAGACGGTGAGCGCATACGCAAACTACGGCACGGGCGAGATACTGTTTGGAGTCGCAGACGACGGGACCATGGTGGGCCTCGAGGATCCCACAAGCGACCGCCTCAGAATAGAGAATGCAATAAACGACGGCATATCCCCGCGTCCAGAGTTCAGCATTTCGGAGAACTCTCGCACGGGAGTCGTGACCCTGCGCGTCCTCGAGGGGGACGACAAGCCCTATCTGTACCGTTCGAAGGCATACAAGCGCAGCGATGCCTCGACGGTCGAGGTCGATGACCTCGAGCTCCGGAGGCTGGTGCTGGAGGGGTCCAACCTGACCTTCGACGCCGTCAGGTCTGCGAGGCAGGACCTCTCGTTTGACGCCCTCAGCAGGGCCCTCGAGGATGAGGTTGGTGTCAGCACGTTCGGAGACGACACGCTGAAGACGCTCGGCCTTCTCAGCTCGAGGCAAGGTTTCAACAACGCTGCCGCCCTCCTCGCCGACGAGAACGACTTTCCCGGCATCGATATGGCTCGATTCGGCTCCGATGCAGACACCATCCTCGACAGGGAGACGCACGATCGGGTTTCCGTCCTCCGTCAGCTTGACGCCGCCCTTACGATGTTCGACCGTTACTACAGCTACGAGGTAATTGAGGGCTACAAACGCGAGCAGCGCGAGCGGATTCCTAGGGAGTCATTCCGCGAGGCGATCGCCAACGCGCTGGCGCATCGGACATGGGATGTGCGCAGTCATATCAGGCTCTCGATGTTCCCGGATAGGGTCGAGGTGGTGTCTCCTGGCGGCCTTCCCTTCGGCGTGGCTGTCGACGACTATCTTGCGGGGAACCTCTCCATACTTAGGAACCCGATCCTTGGAGGGGTCCTCTTCCGTTTGAACGTTATCGAGCAGTTCGGCACGGGCGTCCGACGCATAAGGCGAGGGTATGCGGATAGCAAGGCTAAGCCTCGGTTCGATGTGACCGAGGGGTCAATAGGCGTGATCCTGCCCGTTTTGGACGTCAGGCCTGCTCTCCGGGAGTCCTGCTGTCAAGCAGCCGGGTGGTCGCGTTGACCGGGTTTGGAAAGGACAAGGTCCTAAGGGTCCTGAAGGGGCTTGTGACCAAGGGCCTGGTGAGTGTCCAAGGCTCGGGCCGCGGCACGCGCTATGTCATGAGCTAAGTGCATGCCTCGGCTCTTCTGCCATCGTTGCCAGCGCAAACGCGGTCGGGTGACGTCTTGACGTCGCCCGACTTCGAGTGAGGCGACGTCACGGGTGCGAAGAAGGCGCCCATGACGTCATTTTGACGTCCGCAGGGAAGATAGTCGGAACCACGGTGGAGGCAGGGGATACGACGGAGCATCCCTAACCACCACCGGCCGCTACAGCCACGCAACTCTGATTGAGTGGGAATAAGACCGCTACAGAATTGTGCGATTCTCCAGGCGCTCCGGACGTGGTCCCGGGGCGCCTCTTTGGTGCGTCGAGAGGACTCGTGTGCCTGCTAGCCTAACGCGAGATGAGTCGTTGGCAGCCCGACGAGACGAGTTCTGTTGGCCGTATCCTGTGAGGCGTGCCGTGCCGATCGATTGGGGAGTGCCGCATGGACGTCGGGTACAAGCTCTACGAGCTGCGCAGGTCGCGCGGCCTCACGCAGGCCGAGCTGGGGAGGCGCGTCGGCGTGTCCGAGGCCGCGATACGCGCCTACGAGACGGGCAAGAGGAGGCCGAAGCGCGTCCACCTGGAGCGCATCGCTGAGGTGCTTGGCATCCGCTACGAGGCGATAGCCGACTACGGCGTCGTGACAGCAAACGAGGACGTCCACTCCCTCACGCGCATGGACGACCGGCTGTTCCGGCTGCACCCGGTGAGGGTGGGGGAGCGCCGGTATCTGGAATCAGACGACCCCGACGTCGCCAGGGCGATCCGTGAGTGGGGCGAGATGCGCGAGAGGCTCGACGCCGGAGAGGTCACGCAGGTCGAATACGACGCGTGGTGCGACTCCTACACGCTGGACAGGAGGGTCGGCTGACAGCCCAGGGCTGCCGGATGATTTGAAATGAAGAGCCCCACCTGCAGGGTGCAGGTGGGGCTTGTCCGCCGGTGGTCAGGCTCTTCCCTAGAGGTTCTCGATCGCGTCCTCGAGGTCCTGGAGGAGGAAGTCGTCGAAGCTGGGATAGCCCGGCAGGACGCCGTCTGCCTGGCTCCAGGAGACGACCTCGCCGGTGTCGCAGTCGAGGCAGTATACCTCGAGAAAGGCCATGCTCTCGTCTAGACCAACGCCTAGGATTTCTATTCCGCCCACTCCG
The DNA here is from genome assembly GCA_902790135.1 of uncultured Coriobacteriaceae bacterium. Taxonomy (GTDB): domain Bacteria; phylum Actinomycetota; class Coriobacteriia; order Coriobacteriales; family Atopobiaceae; genus UBA1367. Next base: position 3,141 of record CADAQM010000017.1, on the reverse strand, counting down.
CCGTGGCTGTACTCCGCAAGATAGTCCACGAACTGCTGCGGGATGGTGACGCTGAGCAGCCGCTGGGCGGACGCGAGCATCTCCTCGGTCGGCGCTACGTGGGTGAAGTCGCCCTTCTGCTCATGCTGGGCAATCAAGGCCCTGATCTGTGCGTTCATTACTTGCTTCCCTCCTGTCGCCTGCGCTCTGCGCGGTGGCCTTGCGGCTTAGAGAACCATCGATAGCCCTTCAGGATTGATGTGGACACCCCAGCCATGGAACTCGGAGAAGGAGAAGCCCCTCACGAGGTCGAAGTCCGGCAGCTGTATTCCGTGCTTCCTCAGACAGCTGACCACATCGAATACGAGGTCGACGGCCTCTCTGGGTGGGTTTTCGACTGCGGTGTAGGCATAGCACATCGCGACGTCATATACGCGGTGCATCACGAGGTTGAGCGTCTGGTCGCTGGGGTCCAGCAGCCCCCTCAGCTCGTCGAACCCGTCCCTCGTGAGGTACTCGAGCTCGGCCGCCTCGTAGTCGTCGAACTCGAAGAGGTACTCGGGTATGGCCTCCATGTAGCGGTACGCGTTCTCGTCGATGTAGCCCTCCGGCCCAACGATGCCCCATGCGAGCCGCAGGACGGGAGCGAGGTCGCGGTCGTCGTAGGCTTCCAGGACGTAGCTCTCAAGGCACAAGATGCAGTAGGCGACCATACCAAGGACGGAGATGCCGTAGAAGTCGCGCTTGTTCATGATGGGTCGGCCTTCGTCCCTACAGGTTCTCCACCGCGTCGTTCAGGCGGTCGATGAGATAGTCGTCGAAGCACGGGTAGTCGACGCTCGGGTCATCGTCGAAGTACCAGGAAACGACCTCGCCCGAATCTGCGTCGATGCAGTACAGCCACTCGTCGCAGTTCTCCACGACGAGGAGGTTGCCGGGGAGGCCGTCCTCACGGTACACGACGGTCTCCTCCAGGAAGGGCATGCTCCCGTCGAAGCCGATACCAAGAACCTCGAAGCCGATCCCTCCGTGGCCATAGGCGTTAAGGAACTCGAGGAACTGCCCGGGTAGGGGGAAGCCCAGCACCTCCTGCGCCTCGGCCAGCATCTCCTCGGTCGGTGCGACGTGTGTGAAAGAGCCCTTGTCTCCATGCTGGGATATCATCGTCTCGATAGTCTTGTTCATCGTTATCTCCCCTCAACGTGCTGTCGAGCGCGCCAGATCCAACTGGAAGTCGCGCTTGCCATGTCAGTCACCCGAGCCCTCGAGGTAGTCGTCCCACAGGAACTGTGGGATGTCACCATTCACGACCTCGAACAGCGGGAACGGCAGGGCGTTGTGCGCGCTCCACGTGAGGTGGACGAGGATGTAGTCCTCCCCGTCGTGGAACAGGACGTCGTCACGACGTTCGCTCCTCGCGAGGGCAGCGAGGTCCCGGCCCTCCAGCGGGTGGCTGGCGGGCAGCTCGCGCCTCAGTTCCTCCCCGAGCTCGTACAGATCGTCCGGCACCCACCAGCAGAAGTCGTCGAACTCGCCCGCAAGCTCGGCGATGGCGCGCTCGACCTCCTCCTGCGCGTAGCCGACCTCGTCCTCCCAGTCGAGCTGCTCCGCGGTCTCCCGCATGCTCTGGATGACGTTGTCGAGGTAGCTCGCGCCCTCCTCGCTGCCATCCATTACGACGCGTGCGTCGACCCCGAGCGAGAGCAGCTCCTCGCGGGCATGCCTGACGGAGCGGAGCAGGACCTCCTCGTCCCTGATCCCGTACTCGTCAAGGTCGTTGAAGCCCGTGATGGGCTTTCCTTCGGCAGCGCGTTGCTTGATCTCCGCGATGGAGAGCGTCGTCAGCTTGCGGAGGAGCATGATTGCCTTTGCGCTGGGACTCCCGACGGGCAGTATCAGACCAGTCTCCGTTTCCTTCGGCATATGTGCTCCTTCCTGAGATGACCTTCCCTAACAACTCTACCAGCCGAGCCGGACACAATTGCCGTCCGCGGCGGGGGATAGAATGGCCTGTGACCACAACGGGCCCGATGACCACTTCCGGGGAGCCGCACTGGCCGGTGACCGTCACGTTCGGCCTGTACGACGACAGGGACCCCAACTGCGCCAGCGTCGCACGCGACGCGAGCGAGGGAGCGGGCTACTCCTTCAACGACAAGGGCATCAACTTCTGGGACGAGCTCGACGAGTACGACCAGGCGCACGAGGAGCCCTTCGACGTGGAGTGCTTCGTGGTCCACGACTCGTGCAGGCTGACATATGGCGAGTTCTACCACTACATGGAGCTCGCCTGCAGGCGCTACTCCGAGCGCTTCCCCGAGAAGGAGCGTGAGCTCGAGACGGATCCTTGCGAGGTACGTCGCGCGTTTCCTCTAGCGAGGTCGTAACGCGTCGTGGCTGGTTCGCGTTAGTTAGGAGTTGGTCATGTTTGCGGACGTGGCGTATGTCGGCAGCTATTTCGAAATGAGCTGGCACCAAATCTCGGATGGCAGACCTCTCAAAGGCACGAGGCGCTACGTGTCTGGCGACAAGGCGATTATCATCAGGGTCACCGAAGACGGCCCGTGCTTTCATCTGGTTGTGCTAGACAGGAAGCTACAGGGGGACGTGCTTTTCGACGGATACGTTCAGGACTGCCAACGGGTCTATGTTGGCGGCAGCGAGCCTCCGTACTGGGCAATCGCCATCTCGAATGACCCGATTGGGCCAGAGGACTGCGGCCCCCATCCTCCCATGCCCATACCAGACAAAAGCCTGGCACCTGTAGTGGCGGCAGTGAAGGAAGCGAAGATAACGGCAAGGAAGCCCGAACGGCACAACGGCGGCTATCGCTACTTTCGAGCCGTTGGAGGCGATGAGGTTGTTTGGGTGTCACCCGAAGTGATCATGAGGATTCACCTTGATTCTCCTGCGGCTAGTGTCGTAAAGACTTTGGTAGACGGCGAGTGGCGCTATCACTTCGCTATCGGATGCGACTTTGGAGAGCCCAAGCTCGTAATCTGGTTCACGGGTGGAGACCCGGACGAGGTCGTCTATGAAACCAGGCTCGATAACGTAAGGTTTGTCGACTGATATGTAGATAGACTTGTCAAGTGGCAAAGGTGGGCCAGCCTCCGACTTCTCGGGGACCGGCCCACCTTTTCCTATGGCCACCTCCCGCGC
>CADAQM010000016.1 GCA_902790135.1 uncultured Coriobacteriaceae bacterium | reverse complement strand
GTCATGGATGGTTGCCATCGCGCGCTCCCATCACGGCTGTAAACGTTATCGTAAACGTTTCCAATCAAGTGACAGGTCCACTGTATGCACGCAATTCTTTTTCAAGCGGGAGCATGTCGGCGAGAGGACGTGTTTCCCCGCCAAAAGGAGTGCAACCCTTTTGCCCCAAAGGGGAGTCTCCCCTGCCCCTAAAGATGAGTCAAGGACGCACCGGAGCTGGTCGTGAGCGAGGGCGCCGTGGACTTCGAGGGGATCCGCTTCCGCTACGACGACGCGGCCGAGGGCGACTACGTGTTCCGCGACCTCACGCTCACCGTGCCTGCGGGCCAGCGCGTGGGCCTGGTGGGCCGCTCGGGGTCGGGCAAGACCACCCTCACCAAGCTGCTGCTGCGCCTCTCGGACGTGCAGGAGGGCCACATCTACGTCGACGGGCAGGACGTGAGCCGCTGCACCAAGCAGAGCCTGCGCCGCCAGGTGGCCTACGTGCCGCAGGAGGCGCTGCTATTCCACCGGTCCATCCGCGAGAACATCGCCTACGGCCGGCCCGACGCCACGGACGATGAGATCCGCCACGCGGCCGCGAGGCTCGCCAACGCGCTCGAGTTCATCGACCGGCTGCCTGCGGGGCTCGACACCATGGTCGGCGAGCGCGGCGTCAAGCTCTCCGGCGGCCAGCGCCAGCGCGTCGCCATCGCCCGCGCCATCCTGGCCGACTGCCCGATACTCGTGCTCGACGAGGCCACGAGCGCGCTGGACTCCGAGTCCGAGGCGCTCGTCCAGGGCGCCCTCGAGAACCTCATGCGCGGGCGCACGAGCATCGTCGTCGCCCACCGCCTCTCCACCGTCGCGGCCCTCGACCGCATCGTGGTGCTGGAGGTGGGCCAGATCGTGGAGGACGGCACCCACGCCGAGCTCAGCCGCGCGGGCGGCACCTACGAGTCACTCTGGGACCGCCAGACCGGCGCGTTTCTGGAGGCGGAGTAGTTCGGCTGCAGGGGACTCGTAACAGACCTCTGTCCGTGACAATCAGCTTTACTGATACAGGTCCTCGACGGTGACCAGGTGCCACTCGGGCAGGCCCTCGACCTTCTTGATGGTGCCGCTCGACAGGGCGTGCTTCGAGAAGAGGTAGAATAACTCGGGCTCGTAGCCCCTGACGAGGGACGCGCGGCGCTCGAGCTCGCGCATCGCCTCGGTCTCGTCGAACGACTCGCGGTACTTGCACTCGCCAACCAGGAGCCTCCTGCCCTGGGTGTCGGCGGCCACGACGTCTATGTCCGTCGTCGAGCGCCTGTCGGGGTCCGGACCCCACCACGAGCCGAAGGCGTCAACTCGCAGGGGGAGCCTCCCCTCGATGGCCTGGGCAAGGAGCCACTCGCGGCAGGCCCGCTCGAAGCGCAGGCCCAGGTAGGCGTCGAGGTCCCCCTCGCTCACGGCCGCGAGGGCAAGCGCGCCGGCGCCGTCCTCGACCTGCGTAACCCTCGGCATGACGAAGCGGTACCAGAAGGCGAACGCTGCCTCCCGGATGCGGTAGATGCCGCGCTTGCTGCGCTCGGGGCTCTCGCCGAAGGGTATCGTCCGCTCGAGGATGCCGAACGACACGAGGGTGGTGAGGTACCCCGCCAGGGAGTTGCGCTCGATCCTGGTCCTCTCGGCGATCTCCTTGGGCCGCGTGGCGCCGCCCGCGACGGCGCGGAGCACCGAGTTGTACGCGGCGGGCTCCGAGAGCTCCTGCCGCAGCAGCATGGCCGGCTCGCCGTAGAGGAAGCCAGCCGGGTCGAAGTAGAGCTCGCGCAGGTTCTCGCGCAGGCTCCTCCCCTCCCTCACCTGGGCGAGGTAGTACGGGACCCCTCCCACGCAGCCGTAGATGCGGAACGCCTCGTCGGGCGTGGCCCAGGGGACCATCTGCGCAGCGTCCCGGTACCCGAGGGGACCAAGCCTCATCTGCAGGGTCCTGCGCCCGTAGAGGGGGCTTCTGCGACCAAGGACGTCACTCTCCATGAAGCCCTGGTTGGACCCGCAGAGGATGACGAAGGCCCCCGTCGCCTGCAGCCTGTGGTCGATGCACACCTGCAGGAGCGACGGAAGCGAGCCGTTGCGCTTCGCCGCGTAGGGGAACTCGTCGAACACGAAGACGAAGCGCTCCTGCTCTGCGCGCTCGCAGAGGTAGTCGAAGGCGTCTCGCCAGCTGTCGAAGCGCATGCCCCCGGGCAGGCCGAAGAACTCGGCCAGCGCACGGGCGAAGTCTGCGAGGTTGTCCGCGTCCGCCTGCTCGAGCGCCGTGAAGAAGAGCGTCCGCTTGCCGCGCGAGAACTCCGAGATGAGGGTCGTCTTGCCCACACGCCGCCGCCCGTAGATAACCGCCATCTGGAACGTGCCAGTGCCGTAGGCGTCCTCCAGCCTCCTCAGTTCTTCCTGCCTGCCTACGAACATGAGGCCTCCAAAATGGTTGTTCAAACAAAGGTTTTCTTGACAACTATTATAGATTCCGCATTGTGCTGGGGCAAGGCATCGAGAGGCTGCATGCTGGCAGCCAGGTGGAGTCCACCTGGCATGAAATCTGTTCTCCGCCTCGTCGGAGGGCGTCTGTCCTAGGCATACCGACCACCGTCCACATGGTTCGTCCCGTGCAGCGCTGGGTTCGTGGGGTGACGCAGTCCACCAACATGCCCGCCGGGCGGCCTGCCGCTCGCCGATTTCGTGGGGTGCCGCCACGAACTTGGTGGACTGTCCGGGTGGACTGTTGGTGGACTATGAATTCGAACCCTCAAGCAGCGGCTCGTCTGCCTGCGCAAACGTCGCGCGGAAGCCTCAATCCCATGTGTCTGAAGACACACCGACAACCTGAGCATGCGCTTCAACTACATCAACTCCATAATGCAGCGCATGAACCGCGCCGTGGGCGACGCGGCCGAGATGACCAAGATCCTGGACGAGCCGCGCCTGGTGGAGGACGCGCCCGGTGCGCCGGAGCTGGTCGTCACCGAGGGCGCGGTGGACTTCGAGCACCTGGTGCGTACTCATCGCATCTGCCCTGGTCTTTGGTGCGATTCACCTCACCAACGCAGTGGGCATGGACCTTCCCAGCCTGCTCGTCCAAGCACTCTATTCGACCGTCATCGGCCTGTTCCTCGACGCCATTTACCTCAGGAGCGACGACATCGCGACTGTCATCCTTGCGCACACAGCGATCGACTTCTCCAACCAGATCTTCGCGACGCAGCCCACAAGCGCAAGCATCCCCATGATTCTCGTCTTCGTGGCAGCGCTCGCCGCGCTGCTCGCCTACTCCCTCTGGCTCATGCGTGGAATGCCGAAAGCGTAGCTGTAACAAACGGACAAGGGACTACGTCCCGCTCGCCCTCATCCTTTTGGTTGCTCTAGAGGTAACGGTCCAGCGCGCGATCGACCTTGGATTGCCTGCGGGGTTTGGGATCAGTGATCAGTTGGCCACGACACATCACGTAGCGCAGGCTGCGCAGACGCGTGAGGTCGTCCAGCGGGTTGCCCTCACACACGATGAGGTCGGCGGACTTGCCAGCCTCGAGGCTGCCGATCTCCCGCTCCAGCCCAAGGATCCGCGCGTTGACCATCGTGGCCGTATGCAGCGCGAACGCGGGGCTCACCTCGCAGTACTTGGCAAAGTAATAGATCTCGCGCCACATGTCGTAGTGCGTGATGAAGGGACAGCCACTGTCGGTGCCCAGACCGACAGGTATGCCAGCCGCCAAACAGGCCTTGGCACACTCGATGATGCCATCCATCACCACCTTGCCGTTGGCCTTGGCAGCCTCAGGCGCATGGCTCTCGCTCGTGGACATGATGGCATAGGGCAGCGCCGGGCTGATGGTGCAGACGTCCACAGAATCATTCGAGCGGAAGAGCTCGAGAATCTCCTCGTCAGGACTGGCTCCATGCTCGATGCTGTCCACTCCGTTCTCGAGGGCCACGCGCACGCCCTCGGGGCTCTCCACATGCGCACACACGTTGAAGCCCAGCTTGTGCGCCTGATCGCAAGCCGCACGCACAACTTTGGGCGGCATGCGGAGAACGCCGGGCTCGCCCTCCTCACTCGCGTCCATCACGCCGCCAGTAATCATGAGCTTGATCCAGTCGGGGTTGGTCTCCGCAATCTGGCGTACGTGGGCGGCTGCCTCCTCGGGCGAGGCCGCCTCCGTGGCAAGCGAACCGGCAAAGTGACCGCCAGGCACGCTCACGCCCGTGTTGCACACCAACATGCGGGGGCCGAGAGCCTTACCCGCATTGACCTGGTCGCGGATGCGCGCGTCGTGGTCCATGACGCCACCGACCGTGCGCAGGGTGGTCACGCCTGAGAGCAGCTGGTTGCGTGCCGAGCTCTTCTCCATGCTCATGAAGTAGGCAAGCGCGGGCGGCACCTTGGAGAGCGTGTCAAAGAGTCGTTTGTAGTCGACCGGCTTGGCGTTGGCCTTTGGCGGCTTGCCCGTGGCTGGAAGATGCGCGTGCAGGTTGATGAGCCCAGGCAGCACGTAGGCACCGGCGAGGTCGACGACCTCGTGACCGTAGAGGTCGGCCGTGGAGAGCTCCCCCACTGCGGTCAGGAGCTCGCCTTCCACAATCACCGCCCAGCCGTCGTGCACGATCATCTGGCCGTTCTCGTCGAGCGTTCCGTCCAGCACATGCCCATTCACCAGCGCGTAACCCATGGCTGCCTCCTTGATTCTTGCCTATTGACCATGATAGTTCGGCCGGTCGGCTACGAGGCGCCTCCGCTGCATAACGACCGTTGGCACGCCCCTGCCATGACGTGTGCGGCGGTCTCTTCACTCACGCAGAAAGATTCCAAAAAAAGTTTGAGACGGAACGGTGGCCCGCCCCGTACTAATGGGTGAAAAGAGAGAGCGACAAGAAGAGGAGGCCAGCAATGCCCCGCACGAACGCCAAGAACGCCCTGATCCAGCTCGACATCACCCTCGTTGGCTTCATCGCGACCTTCACCATCCTTGGCAGCGTGCTCGCCAACGTCGCGTAGCCAAATCACCGCCATGGGCGGTCCACATAGCCCAATCCCCGCGAGGGTCCCGAGTTCAGGCGGGACCCTCGTCCCCTATTAATACGAATCGCGAACAATCCCCCATTTTCGGTATTCGATTGCGGGCTCCACATATAATCAGAACCTGGCCGTGTTCTCGACCACAACGGAGATGCCATGGAGTGGAGCTACAGGGATGTTCGAAGCAATGCCTTGCTCACCACGTTTCATCGTGGCTGGCGCGCGTGGCTCAAGCTCGTGGCCGTCTGCTCCATTTTTGCCTTCATCGGATCAACTAACTCCTCGCAGGCCTCGTTCATCGACGGCATCGACCACCTCATCGGTAGCGGGACGCCCCTGCAGCCCCAAAACGCAAAGGTCCTCATCAGCTACCTTTCCCGCCTGCCCATCTTGAGCGAACTGCTTGTGGCCCATCCGGACCTTGGACAGCACATCATCAACAGCATTACCGAGCACACCTCGTGGCTCGTCCACATCTTCGCCTTGAACCCCCGTTACTTTGCCGATAATCCCGAGGAAGTGGCTGTCGTCGTTGCCGTCGTGGCAGTTATCAGCTCTCTTCTGCGCTTCTGCGTCCTCAACGTCATCGCCCTTGGCCAATATCGCTTCATCATGGAGTCGCGCTTCTCGCGCGACGTGGCATGGCGGCGCATGCTCGCACCGTTTCACCTCCACACGCTGCTCAACATGATCAGGGTGATGGTTTGCTATCATGCGGCGCTTCTGCTGTGGTGGCCCACCATCGTCGGCGGCATCTACAAGAGTCTCCAGTATCGGATGGTGCCCTACCTGCTTGCGGAGAACCCCGAGATTGGGTGGCGAGATGCCAGGCGGCTCTCCATACGCATGACCGATGGCTATAAGTGGAAGATGCTGCTCACGGAGCTGAGCTTTATCTATATCGTGCTGCTACGTGCGATTCCCGTGATTGGCCTGGCCGTGGAAGTTCCCCTCTTTGAGGTGTTGCAGACGGAGTTCTACTTCACGCTGCGCTCCAATCCAGCCCTCGAAGACGGCTCGCTGGCATCGCGCGCCTTTGTCGAGCGTGCCTTCGACGGGGAGCCCTATGCGTGCCTGCGGCAGGACCAGCAGGCTGCCATCGATGCAAACCAGCCCGTCTATCTGCTCAAAGACCTTGATGTCAGATCACGCCGCGCCAAGAGGGGGCCGTTGCCCTACTCCGTGATTGACCTCATCTACATGTTCTTTGTCTTCTGCTTTGTCGGTTGGGTCTGGGAAGTGTCCCTACACCTCTTCCAGGCGCACGAGTTCGTCAATCGCGGCACCCTTTATGGCCCGTGGATTCCCATCTACGGCTTTGGCGGCGCAGGCATCATTGTCCTGCTCGATCGCTACAGGGAGAGCCCCACGAGGCTCTTTGTCATGACCGTCGGTCTGTGCGCCGTCCTCGAATATCTGACCAGTTTCATTCTGGATTTCATGTTCAACTCCTCGTACTGGGACTACAGCGACATGATGTTCAACCTCAATGGCCGCATTTGCCTGGCAGGCTTACTCGCCTTTGGCCTCGGCGGACTTCTTGCTACATACGTAGCTGCCCCCGCCATCAGTCGTGGCGTAGGCAAGCTGCCTCCGCGTGTTCGTAACGTCGGGGCGATGGCATTGACCCTCACCTTCCTCGCCGACTATGCCTATTGCATGGTCCACGGCTTCAACTCTGGGGCTGGCGTGGGAGAGGACCTCTAGGAGACTTATGACGGGAGACCCCATGCAAGAGATGATCGACATCTACGACCGCAATCGCCAGCTCACCGGAATCACCATCCCGCGGGAGGGCGCGTTTCTCTCCGAGGGCCAGTACATGCTGTACGTGCTCGCGCTCATCGAGGACACACAGGGACGGCTGCTCATCACACAGCGGTCACTGGACAAGCACTGGGGCGCCGGCTGGTGGGAGGTCACCGGTGGTGGCGTGCGCGCTGGCGAGAGCTCGCTTGAGGCCCTTTGGCGAGAGGTGCCCGAGGAGGTGGGTCTTGACCTAGGTCAGATTGAGGTCGAGCCGGTGTACAGCTACGAGAACGTCGACCTCAAGCGCGGCGACAACTACTTTGTGGACATCTACCACGTGCGCCTGGACTTTGCGCCGGAGGACGTCTCGCTGGTAGATGGCGAGGCGATAGACTTCCGCCTGGCAACCTGGGACGAGATTAGCGAGCTCGCGGATAGCGGGACCTTCCTGCACTACGAGCGCCTGCGTCAGGCGCTCACCGCAGACGGCACCCTCTGATCCCCGGCGGTGACACACTTGCTCCGTGGGAGTTTGTGTGTCATGACACACAAACTCCCACGGAGCAAGTGTGTCACCGTTTGCGGTCGTCATATCCAAATTGCATTGCACAACATACGAAGCGGGCATTTTTACTGCCTGAGCTTAGGCCATATGATGGTAACGACCACTCCAGGAAAGGATCATCATGGCCGCTCTCACCACCCTTCTGCCCGTCTTCTTCATGCTCGCGCTCGGCTGGGCGTCGCACCAGTTTGGATGGGTCTCCCCTGAGAGCAAGGCTGGTGCCAACTCCGTCATCTTCGACCTGCTCTTCCCCATCATGATCTTCAACCTGATGGCGAGCGCCGACCTCGACATGGGCGTCATGCCCATCGTGGGCTACGTGTTTGCCATGTACCTGCTGGCCATGCTGGTCGTGGGTCCGCTCACGGCGCGCTTCACCGGTGCCGAGCGCGCCCACTTCTCCAAGTACCTGCTGACCACGCACGAGGGCGGAAACGTCGCACTGCCGCTCTACCTCTCCATCGTGGGCGCCTCGTCCAATACCGTCATCTTCGACCTCGCGGGCACCTTCACCTGCTTTGTCGTCATTCCCATCATGATCGCCCGCGAATCCGCCAAGGGCACGAGTGCCTCCGACATCATCCGTGGCATCGTGACCAGTCCCTTCATCATTGCGGTCACGGCCGGCCTTGTCCTCAACCTCACGGGACTCTATGGCCTCATCCTCGCCTCGCCATTCGGTAGCACCTGGACGGCCACCATCTCCATGGTCACGAGCCCCATCGTGGGACTCATCCTCTTCTGCCTGGGCTACGACCTCACCGTGAACAAGGACACCATCTCGCCCATCCTGCGCCTTGGCGCGATGCGCCTTGCCTGGTCGCTTCTCATCGTCGTTGGCTTCTTCCTCCTCTTCCACACGCGCATGGCCGACCACGAGTTCCTGATGGCTGTGCTCATCTACTTTGCCTGCCCCACGGGCTTTGGCATGACGCCGCTCCTGTACCCGCTCTACAAGGACAACCGCGAGGCAGGCTTCACCTCCGCCTTCATGTCGCTCTACATTGTGGTCACGCTCATTGTCTACACGCTGGTCGTGCTCCTCGTCGCGTAGCTGCGACACCGGCGCCAGCTACAGGTCCAGGCACACCGGACGACGGACGAACACCTGCGCGAGGGTCTCCTCGTTGCCGTGGATGACCGTGCCCGCGCGATAGCCTGCATCGTTGAGGTCAATGCGACCCACAACCAGCTGGCAAAGGGTCTCCTCCGTGACTGAGAGGTCCGGTTCTCGGTCGGTCGTCTCGACAGTGGTGGCCTTGCTCGCCTCAAATGTCACGCGGTAGAAGCCGCCGTTCTCAGGCATGAAGGCATCCTCAACACCGACAACATAGGAGCCTGAGCCCGCAGGATGCGGCATTTTCTGCAGTACACCCGGCACATCGAGAAGACGCGCCATCACGTGGCCACCCACGGTGCGCTCCGCCTGGTCGCAATCGGGAATCATTGTGGCCAAATCGAGGTCGTCCATCAGGTCAAACTCAACGTGCGTCGCCTTTGCCCTCAGCCGATAGAGGAACCCAAGCACCCCACGGAAGGCCTCTGGACTGTCATAGATAAGGTCGCTTACCTTGAGCTCGCCCACAAAGGGACCCTTGTCGCCCGTCACAAAGATGAAGGTCACATAGGCATGGGCGTGGCCCGCCTCATCCCACAGCACGTAGGTGTAGCGCATGCGGTCAAGGTGGAAGAAGTCGCGCTCACCCCACTCGCCATTGCCCTTGTAGGCCCAGGCGGCATCGCTGCGCAACGACGCGAGGTTTCGGCTTGCGACAAAGTCGTCATAGAGGCTCTGCAGCACGGCAACGTCCTGCTCACTGCTCACACGCGTGACGGTGTAATCGCATCCGAACGCTCCCAGCTGATTGATGGGCACGCGCTGGGTCATCGTGCGCGCCGCCAGCTCGAAGCCGAACTTGCGATAGAACGAGAACGAGAACGGGATGAGCACCGCCATCTGATCGCCGCGCTGCTTGAAGTGGCGGAGAAGCTCTGCCATGAGCGTGCGTACGTTGCCGCCGCCGCGATCCTCGGGCAGCGACCCCACCATGTGCACCTCACCGACTGGCATGACCTGCCCACCAAAGGCTAGCTGGTGACGGAGGGTCGAGATGCTGCATACCAGCTTGTCAGCATCGTCGAAGATGCCCCAGCTCTCCTCGGAGACAGGCGCCGTTCCCGCTGCCTGCGCCTTCGCCTTCTCGCGCGCCTCGTTCTCATCCCATGGATGCAAGAATGCCGTGGCAAGCACGTGCTCGCTCTCGAACAGCTCGTCTGCAGTCGTCAGCTTTTGGATGCGCATAGCTCCTCCTCATGTATGCGGCCTCCAACCACCTTAGCATGTGACAGGTGCGGCAACGGCGTCCGTGGGGACAGACCAGTCAAACACGGAGCCGTCACATCATCGGGAAACGCTTGCCTTTACATTTCTCTGAATCTATAGTGGCAGCGAATATCGAAATCCGAGCTCGAGGAGGTAGCCCGTGGATGCCAATGCCGACAAACCTTGCATAGCAAACCGCACCATGGGGACCGGCCTGATCGGATAGCTGCCTCTCGCCCTCCTTCGTACACCACCCCGCGAGGGTAACCCACTGACAAAGAGCCCCATGGCGCCTGACGAACCATGCCGCCCACCTTGGCGCATCTCGCGGCGAACCAAAGGAGGCTCACCATGACCAAAGTAACGAAGCGCACCGCCCGTCGCACCAATCCAACTGGCGTGATGGAGCAGACTTGGCTCTCGTACATCGCCACCCTCGACACCCCGGGTGTCTACGACGAGCTCCATACCAGGCGCAATGGCCTGACGCCCGACGAGGTCGAGACCTCGCGAGAGGAGCATGGCGCCAACCAGATGGCCCAGGCCGAACGCGTGCCGGCACCGCTGCGCTTTTTGCAGGCCTTCGGAGACCCCTTCGTGCTCATCCTCTTGGCGCTGGGCGTGGTCTCGCTCGCCACCGACGTGATCTTTGCCGCCCCGGGCACCAAAGACCCGGCAACGCCTTTGCTGATCGCAGCCATGGCATTGGTGTCGGTCATTCTCCGCTTCGTGCAGGAGACGCGCGGGGCCGACGCTGCTGCGGCCCTTGCGGAGAGCATCGAGACGACCTGCTGCGTGGAGCGCACGGGCGTAGGTCGCACCGAGATTCCGCTCGATGAGGTCGTGGTGGGCGACATCGTGCATCTTGCGGCAGGCGACATCGTGCCCGCCGACCTGCGCATCGTCGCAGCACGCGACCTGTTTGTGGGCCAGTCGGCACTTACGGGAGAGTCGGATGCCATCGAGAAGGTCCCGGCTCCCACCGATGGCCTCCTTCCCCCGCTCGAGGCAGCCAACCTCGCCTTCCTCGGCACCACGGTCATCTCCGGAACGGGAATCGGCGTGGCCACGCGCGTGGGAGAGCAGACCGAGCTGGGCAACATCGCCGCACGTCTCGACGCTTCGGGCAAGCAGACCGCCTACGACCGCGGCATCCGTGACGTGTCCCTGCTGCTCGTCCGCCTCATGGTCATCGTCGTGCCCATCGTGTTCGTCATCAACGTCCTGACCAAGGGTGACTGGCTCAGCGCGCTGCTCTTCTCGCTCTCGGTCGCCGTCGGACTGACCCCCGAGATGCTGCCCATGATCGTGACGACGTGCCTGGCCAAGGGCGCCGTCGACCTCAGCCGCAGCAAGGTGGTGGTCAAGCGCCTGGATGCAATCCAGAACCTTGGGTCCATCGACGTGCTGTGCTGCGACAAGACCGGAACGCTGACCGAGGACCGCGTAGTACTCGAGCGCCACCTTGACGTCACGGGACACGAGGACATGCGGGTGCTGCGCCACGCCTTCCTCAACAGCCACTTTGAGACCGGCATGCTCAACCTCATCGACACGGCCATCATCAAGTGCGCGCACGACGAGACTGGCTTGGACGACAAGTCCCTCGTCGCAGACAACTTCCTGGTAGACGAGCTGCCCTTCGACTACGAGCGCCGTCGCGTAAGCGTGGTCGTAGGTGACGAGGCAGGCCATACGCGCATGATTACCAAGGGCGCTCTCGAGGAGATTCTCTCCATCTGCAGCAACGTGGAGCTTGGCTGCAAGACGGTTCCGCTCACCGACGAGCTCGAGTCCGAGGTGCTTGAGCGCGCGCACGACATGTCCGACGACGGCATGCGCGTTCTGGGCGTCGCATGCAAGGATGACCCTGCTGGCGTAAGTAACCTGACCGTCGAGCACGAGCGCGAGATGACCCTCATCGGGTACCTGGCGTTTCTCGATCCCCCAAAGCAGGATGCCGGCCAGGCCATCGAGGCCCTCGCGGCACATGGCGTTGCCACCAAGGTTCTCACGGGCGATTCCGCACGCGTTGCCAGCCATGTCTGCGACGAGCTTGGCCTCGGTGCGGGAGAGGTGCTCGAGGGCTCGCAGGTCGAGGCGCTCTCCGACGAGGCACTACAGGCAAAGGTCGAGGAGACGGTGCTGTTTGCCAAGCTCTCGCCCGACCAGAAGGCTCGCGTCGTGGCCGCCCTGCAGCACAACGGGCACGTCGTCGGGTTCATGGGTGACGGCGTCAACGACGCGGCGGCGATGCGTCAGGCCGACTGCGGCGTGAGCGTTGACACGGGCGCCGACGTGGCCAAGGAAGCTGCCGACATCATCCTGCTGGAGAAGGACCTGATGGTCCTCGAGCAGGGCGTCGAGGGCGGGCGTCGCACCTTTGCCAACATGAACAAGTACGTCAAGATGACGGCGAGCTCCAACTTCGGCAACGTCTTTAGCGTGCTGGTCGCGAGCGCCTTCCTCCCCTTCCTGCCCATGACCGCCGTGCAGCTGCTGTTCCTCAACTTCGTGTATGACCTCACCTGCATCGCCATGCCGTGGGACGCGGTGGACGAGGACGCGCTGCGCAAGCCTCGCGCCTGGGACTCCAGCTCAATCTCGTCGTTCATGCGCTGGTTCGGGCCCATCAGCTCGGTGTTTGACATCGCCACGTTCCTGGTGCTGTTCATGGTGGTCTGCCCGATGGTCTGCGGTGGCACCTGGGCGCAGCAGGATGCGGCGGGACAGCTTGCCTTTGCCGCCACCTTCCAAGCCGGATGGCTCCTGGAGAGCATGGTGACGCAGGTGTTGGCAGTGCATCTGCTACGCACCGAGCTGCGCCCCTTTGTCGAGAGCCACGCAAGCTGGCAGATCAGCGCGCTGGGAGTCGCCGGCATCCTCACGGCCGCAATCATGTGCTGCACGCACCTTGGGTACGTGATCGACCTGTCCGTGCTTCCCGTGACCGCTGTCGTCATGGTCGCCTTAATCGCACTTGCCTACGGCGCATCCGTGCTTGCGGTACGCCGCGTCTACGTCAGGCGTCACGGAAGCCTCCTCTAGCATGTGTGCTCGCAACATACGCGCACGTTCCTATAGCAACGACCGGGTTTGGCGTTGAGTCCAAACCCGGTCGTCGAAGTCTCGTATGTCAGTTGGTTAGTCGGTCAGGTCCGCACCGTTGGTGGCGATCACCTTGCGATACCAATCGAAGCTGTCCTTCTTGATGCGCTTGAAGTCGTGGTCCGCATCGATGTAGACGAAACCGTAGCGCTTACCAAAACCCTCACGGGTGCTGTAGAGGTCGATGGCCGCCCAGGTGCAGTAGCCCACCATCTCCACGCCGTCGTCCACGGCCTGGTCATCTACCTGCCCTTCTGGAGGGCCTACGAGAAGAAGTGCCTCTAGGAGGAGGCCGCTAACGAGGCAGAGGCCGCCTAAGTTCTCCCGGTAAGACAAACCCCCGCAAGACCTTCCTTCCTATGCCCCGCACGATTCTCTCGTGCGGGGCATCGCTTACAGGAAAGGCTCCGTTCCGAATGTCCTTTTAACAGGCTCCGCCAGAATCAGAACGTGGCATCCATAAGCCCGCGAACGGTGGCATCGCTCATGGGCAGATAGGTCTCGAGCGTGCCCTGCATGTCGACCACCTTCTCCAACGACGAGGAGACGATCTCGTACTTGGGTTGCTCCTTCGTATCGAAGATCACGTAGTTTGTGCCCTTCCGATCGAGCGAGCTGCTGAAGCAGATGCCGTCAAAATGCAGACCGGTCGTCTCCTCAATGCGCCCCTTCACGTACTCGCTGATGTATTGCGTCACCAGATACGCCTGGTCGCCCGAGTAGTTGGGCCTGGAGAAGTAGTGCGCGAGGAGCTTGCGGAACATCTTGGTCTGATCGTCGGGAGACTTGTCGTCAGCAAAGACGTCGCGCGTGAGGTCGAAGAGGACAATCTTGTCGGTAGTCCTCACCTCAGCGATGCTCACCATCTGCGAGATATGCGGCCGCGCTTCGAGGGCGGCCGTCTCACGCCGGTTGGAGGCGTAGAGGTAGCTTATGCCCGCCGGGTTGATGCGACCGTTTCCCGTGGCGTCCGAAGGTGCCGCGTCGGACTCACGCTTACCGTAGCCCCACCATCCCCTGGCCCTGAAGACCTTGAGCCTGTCCTCGAAGGAGGCGTAGTCCAAGGCTTTCTCCCCTGCCTCCAGGCGGTCGATCTCCTGCTGGACGTACGCTTCTGCAAACCTCGTATGACCTAAGTCGCCCTCGTCGTCCTCGATGAACACGCCAAGCGCGTGATACACGGGCGCCAGAAACTCGTCCTCGTCAGCCTTGGTGATGATCCTGCCTCGATACAGCACTGAGCCAGAATCGAGAGTCCGCAGCACCATGGGAGCAATCGCATCAACCCAGCTCAGGATGTCCGCACGGGGAAAGAACCGATTGTTGTTGCAGAGCTCGCGCTCGAACGCCATGAGCTTCTTCTGGATGGCATGCCGGAGGGAGAGCTGCTCACGCATCTGCAACAGGTGGGCAAGAGTCGTATGCTCGCTCGCATCCATGAGGATTCCTCTCGCAGTCGGCCATGGCGAATAGCCTCATTATAGGAGCCTCATCACGTGACAGGGGGACAGGTCGCTGTCACACGAGCGCGTTCGGCTGATGCACCTGTGGTACGGTTGACGGAGCTCACCCCTGGCGAAAAGAGGACCCATGATCAAGCTCGTGCTCTCTGACATGGACAACACGCTCATCCCCTTCGGGCACCAGTTCGTCTCCCCACGCACCATAGACGCGATTCACGCCTGCCAGGAGCAGGGAGTCGACTTCGGACCGACCACGGGACGCGACCGCTCCGAGCTTGCGGGCTTCTTCCGCGGAGATCGCAGCTGCTACAACACGGCAGTGGCAGTAAACGGCCAGAAGGTGTACTACCTGCGTTCTCTCGTGTTCGAGCGCAATCTCGATGAAGCGCCGCTGCGCCAGGCCGCCGAGCTGGTGGCGAAAAGGCCTGGCTGCGCCTTTATCACCTATCGCTCCGACGGGCTGGGCGACTGGGTTGGCATTTCCCGCGAGGAGATGGGCTCCATGTACGACCGTGCGTTCATGGCGGGAGGCATGTGGCACGAGACGCTGCCCGTCTATCCCGTAGCCAAGGCGGGCATCATCTGCCTCGGTGGAGACGAGGCAGTTGCCGAGCTCCAGGCAGAGCTGCAAGAAACCTTCCCGATGTTCGATTTCCTGAACACGGTGGTCAACTGGCTGGACGTGTCCATCCATGGTTGGAGCAAGGTCGAGGGAATCAAGCGGCTCATCGAGACCTTGCGCCTGTCGCTCGACGAGGTCTGCGTGTTTGGCGATGCCGACAATGACCTCACGATGCTTGAGTACATCCCCAATTCCTGTGCCGTGGCCAACGCCAACGAGAATGCCACGAGAGCCGCACGGTGGCACGTGGGCGCTTCAGCAGACGATGGCGTTGCCATAGCCCTCGAACAGATTGCCGAGGCAGCACGCCTGTGCAACGAGCGCGGCACGGAGGACGTGCTACCTGCCTTCATGTGTGAGTCATAGCGTGTGACGAGGGGACAGGTCGCTGTCACACGCCAGCCGTCTACAACTCTTCGACGTACTCGGACAACGCCTTGCGCTGGGTGTGGCGTGGGCTCGGGTCGCCCTTCTCGGGAGCCGCATGCCCTGTGGGGAAGAGTCCCACGAGGTCATAGCCCGCAGTCTGCGGGAAGGCCTCGTTGATTGCGGGCGTGTCAAAGAAACCGACCCAGCAGGTGTCCAGGCCCAGATCCTTGGCCTCGAGCATGTAGTGGGTTGCCACGATGGTTGCATCGCCGATTGCTGCGTTCTGTCCGTCGGAGGGACGCACGAAGACACCCTCTGCGTTGGAATCAGCGCCAAAGAGCACCAGCAGCGGGGCATCAAAATGACAGCGCGTACAGGTACGGATCTTCTCCAGGGCCCCGTCACTGCGGAAGACCCACACCTTCACCGGCTGGGTGTTCTTGGCTGTAGGTGCAACGCGCACGGCCTCCAGCAGCTGGTCGAGCTCATCCTGAGTCACGGGCTCATCAGTGAAGGCGCGGCAGGAATAACGGGAGGAAGCAAGATCGAGGAAGGACATGGCAGCTCCAATCGACGTGGTTATTCTGAGCCTAGCGTATCGCGCCACACCATCAGCCAGCCAGCAGCCATCCGTAACCCAGTCGTCGATGAAGCGTCAGTCCACAAAGTGGAAAACTTAGAGGGTCAGCCCGTAAAGTTTCGCTGCGTTGTCATGGAACACGGCCTGCGCGACAGGCGCTATCTGCGGATCAGCCGCCAAGCCCTCCTTATTGCGCGCGACAATGGGCACCGGCGTGTAAGGGGTGTCACTGCCATAGAGCAGGTGCGTGGGATCGGCAATGTGCATGAGACCCTCGAGCATGACCGGGCGTGCGTCGCCAGCGAGGTCCCAGTAGAGGCTGCGGAGGTTGTCCATTACGTTGATTGGCTCCATGAGCCCTGCCGGCACCAGCACCTGCGAAATGCCCGTAAGTCGATGCGCGATGGCAGGCACGAACGACCCGGCATGCGGCACGATCCAGCGTATGTGAGGATAGCGGTCGATGACCCCGTGTGCCATGAGGTTGAGCACCGCACGCGTGGTGTCAGCGATGTACTCAAAGAGCGGAGCTGGACCAGCCGTGAAGATCCCCTGAGGTACGGCCGAAGGCAGCGAAGGATGAATGGTCACCACCGAAGCGCGCTCGTCGAGAAAGGCCATGAGCGGCTCGAGCGATGGATCACCCAGGTAGATGCCATTGGCGTTGCTTGGGAGCTTCACGCCAAGCGCCCCCAGATCGTCATAGCCACGGCGAGCCTCATCGATGGAAGCTTCCACGGCAGGAACAGGCAGTGTGGTCGCAAAGCCCAAGCGGTCAGGGTGGCGGCGGCAAACTGCAGCCAGCTCGTCGTTGATGGCGCGCGCATGACGGACTGCCAGCCCGTCGTCGCCACGATGGATGTGAGGCGTGGAGATCGAGAGAACGCAGAACTCCTGGCCAGTCTCCTCCATGAAGCGCAGGTGGGAGTTCTCGCTCCATATGGGTGTGGGGAAACCGTCCTCCTCGACCGGGTCCACGCCCAGATCGGCGAGGGCGTCAAGGTAAGCCTGGGGTAGCGCGTGGGAATGAGCGTCGATAGAGGAGACGATCATGAGGGCTCCTTCGGTTGGCCGTATATGTGACCAACAGTAACACTTATAAGAGCCGAGAAGGACATCCAGGACGAAACCCTAGCTACTGCCCAAGGAGTTGGCGGTTGATCTCTATCACGCTCTTGTGCTCGATGTCGCGCGGCTCAAAGCGTAGCAGTTGGTAGACGAGCTGCATTACCGCCCCCGCACCAAAGGCCGAAAGCAGCGTGCCCACGCCCACCGGGCCTCCCAGCGCCCAACCGACTATCGTGACAGCGGACCAAAGGATGATTTGCACCACGCCAATGGGAACGCTTGGCAGACGCTTGCCCAAACCCACTAGCAGCGCGTCGCGCGGACCACAGCATTGCTCACCACGCATGTAGATCCACATGCCCACCGCCATAAAGGCAAAGCCCACGAGCATCATCGAAATGCCTGCCCACATGTTGGAGCACGGCTCGAGCGGGCTCAGATCGTTGAAGGCCTGCACGAAGTTGCCCGTGAGCAACGCGTCGATAATGGTCCCGTAGCCGATGCGCTCTCTCATGAGCAGGTCGATGATCAGGATGATCACGCTCGTCGCCGTCATGGCCAAGCCGTAGTTGAGAGGCGTGTGCGCCGCAATGCCCATGCCCAGGCAGTCCCACGGAGCCAAGCCGATGTTGGCAAAGATGGTGAGGTGGACTCCAAAGGAGAACACCAGGAGGCCAAGCGCGATCTGGACCCATTGCAGCACGATGCGTGACCTACTCATGCGACAGCTCCGCTCAAGAATCGGTTCGATCGCTCTCAGGGTAACCCAGAGAGGCCCCCTGCGAGCCGCTGAGGCACTTCTTGTCCAACGTAGTCACCTTCTGCAATGTCGCATGAATGCCTCTCCAAGCCAGGAGTAACTGCTCACAAATTGGCTCATTGTGAGCAGTTCGGGAGAATATAACTGGGCTTTTGTCCGAGAACTGCTCACAGCCTGACTGATTGTGAGCAGTTTCTATTGACGGACACAGGCCTCCGTCCCGATTGTCCCTTTCGGAGCGAGGTCAGCCAAAGCGCTCGTCGGGGGCTCGACCACTCTCGCCACAGGCCGCACGCAAGACGTCCGCTGCCTCGAACACCTCCGGCGGCACGTCCACATGCGCCACGAAGTCGCGTCCGCGTGGGCCGTAGCCATACTCGTCGTCGGTCAGGCGCTCGACCTCACCGAGCAGGAGCTGCAGGTACTTCTCCATCGGCCAGATTCCCTCTGGCGCCTGGCGCCAGACGAGCCTCCCCTCCTCACAGGCAAGCTCGGCCTCGTAGGCGGGCCAGTTTACCACGCGCGTCTTCGCAAACAGGGGACGGTCAGCCACCTGCCGCTTCCAGGTGACGTCCATCCGACGCTGCATCACAGCATCCTGCGAGAGAATCACGCTCGCAGGCACGCCCTCCTCCCCTTCCAGCAAGTCGAGGAAGTAGGTGATGTTGTTGCCGCAGTTGGTTGAACGCGTCTCGAGCAGGTCCGCATGCAAGCCATGGCGCGCAAAGAGCAGGGCATCAAGCATCTCGGACTCGCTGGCCACACCTGGCACAGGAAGCGACCCATCCTCCTCGCGTAGCCGCTCAACCGCTTGGTCCAACCAATAGGTGGCATGCCCACGGCCACCCACGATAGCGTAGCGTCGCGCAACGTCCGCGCGCATAGCCGCAGCCAGCGTCTCGATTGTTCCAGTCACGCCCCCGCCAAAGAGCACGAAGAGGTCGGCCTGGCCTTCGGATAGCCCAGCCTCGTCAGCCAGCGCCTCGCGGTCCAGCACGCTCACGTCACGCAGAGCACACCACCGTGCCAGTACGTTTGCCGCCCGCGCGACCTTCATCGCCTCACTCATCGCATCACCTTTCGCCTCGGCCTCCCCTAACTATACCTAGACCTTCAGCGCACCTAGCCAAGAGACGCCAAGCGGGGCAGCCTCAGATAAGACCGCCCCGCCATGTTCGCGTGTTTGTCTGGCTATCGCCTCTGCGCCATGACGCCCACGAGCGCATGCGGCACGTAGGGCTCCTCGAGGTAGGCGATGTCCTCGGCTGAGAGCGTAAGACCCGCCGCCGCAGCCGGTCCCTCCAGATGGTGCGGTTTGGTGGCGCCGACCACCGGGCTCGTCACCTTGGTGAGCAGCCACGCAAGCGAGACTGCCGTCATGGACGTGCCCAGACGCTCGGCCACCTCGGCCACACGCTCCACGATCACGTTGTCCTGCTCGGCCGTGGCGTCATACTTGCCCTTGGCGAAGGTGTCCATCTCAAGACGCTTGCTCGTCTCGCCAGGCTTGCGGGAGAGACGGCCAGCGGCAAGCGCACTGTACGGCATGGTGGAGATGTCGTCCTCGTTGCAGAGCTGCAGCAGCTCGCGCTCATCCTCGCGGAAGATGAGGTTCATGTGGCTCTGAATGGCCTCGAAGCGGGCCCAGCCGTGTGCCGCAGCGATGTCATTGGCGCGGGCAAGCTGGTAGGGATGGCAGTTGGAGACACCCAGCGCCCGCACCTTGCCCGCAACAACAGCCTCGTTCAGCGCCTCGAGCGACTCCTCGATCGGCGTCGCATAGTCCCAGCTGTGCATGTAGTACAGGTCGATGGTGTCCACGCCCAGGCGACGCAGGCTGTTGTCGATGCAGGTGCGAATCCACTCGGCACCGCTCACGGCAGGGTCGACCTGCGCCGCAGGACGCGGGCTGTACTTGGTGGCAATCACCCACTTGTCGCGCGGTGCAAGCTCGCGCAGAGCCTGTCCCACGTACTCCTCGCTCGTGCCAAACGAGTAGGCCATGGCCGTGTCAAAGAAGTCGATGCCGGCGTCGAGCGCCTGTTTGATGATTGCGCGAGTGTCCTCAGGCCCCAGCGTCCATTTGTGCAGGGCGTTCTCGCGAACCTCGCCGAAGCCCATGCAGCCCAGGCAGAAGCGGCTGACCTCGATGTCCGTGCGTCCGATGGTGGCGTATTGCATGGTCGCGTCCCCTCTTCGTGACTGTCAGGCTAGAGCGACAGGCCTTCGCCCAGGGCGAGTGCGTGCACGCGCTCCGGGTTCTTGACAGCGGCCTGCAGGCGCTCGGGATCACCGTTGAAGGGCGTGTAGTTGGGCGCGTCCACGCAGCCCCAATGAACGAGCAGCAGCTCGGCCTCGGGATAGTGGTTGGCCAGCTCCACCGCACCGGTAAAGGTGATGTGCCAGATGTTGTCCGAGAAGTCGAAGAGCATCATGTCCGGTGCCTTCTCCCACTCGAGGAACTCGGGCAGGGGGCGGCTGTCGCTGGGCAGCCAGATGGAGCCGTCGGGGGTGTCAAACCAATAACCGCAGTACTCCTTGCGCTCCCAGGTGCGGTGCTGGTACTTCTCGCTGGTCATGTGGGCCTGCCAGTTGTGCCAGGTGGGGGTCAGCGTCACATCCACGCAGCCCACGCAGAAGCGCTCGCCGATGTCGTGGCCGATCGCGCCAGTCACGTGCTCCTCGTCGCGAGCGACCTGGGCCACGTAGTGGCTGGCATGGACCTCGCCGGCCTTGTCCTTGATGCCCGCAAGCGTCTCGCGAGCAAAGTGGTCGTTGTCGATGTGGGTGTAGAGCAGTGCGTCAAAGGCGGGCACGTCCTCCGGGAGGATTGGCGGCTCGACCAGCGTGGGCATGTCGAAGCCCACGAGCAGCGGGTCGCACATGATGGTCGTTCCCCTGCTGTTGAGAAGGAACCCGGCGTTGCCCAGCCAGTAGACGGTGGTGGTGTCGCTGGGGCCAAAGGCCTCGGCCGGCAGCTGGACCGTCTCCCTCGGCATGGCCTGACCGGATGCGCTGCGACGAATCTGAACGCTCATGATGCTCCTCCTTCTGTTGTGGCTTGGCCTCATTGTACGGACTGGTAGCCCAGCGTGCCATACACGGTAATACGGCCGAGTCCACAAGTTGACAAAGCCCGCGGATTGTCTATCACAGCTGCAGCTACAGGTCGCTTCCGTTGCTGGCCACCACGCGCTGCATCCAGGCATAGCTCTCCTTGGGCGTGCGCCTGCCGGTGCCCTGGCCGTAGTCGTCCTGGTCGACGTGGATGAAGCCGTAGCGCTTGCTCATCTCGCAGGAGCTCGCGCTGACGATATCCAGCGCACCCCAGGCGAAGAAGCCGCGCAGGTCGACGCCGTCGGCGATGGCCTCGCGCGCCGCCGTGATATGGTCGCGGAAGAACCGCACACGATACGGGTCGTGCACGATTCCGTCTCGGTCTGGCTCCTCCAGATAGCCGCAGCCATTCTCCACGATGTAGAGCGGCTTGTGGTAGCGGTCCTGGTAGACGTTGAGCGTCCAGCGCAGGCCCGTGGGGTCGATGGCCCAGCCCCAGGGGTTGGCCTCCAAGAGCGGGTTCTGGAAGGTGTCGCCGTTACCCTGCTCGCCGGCAGCCACGCTCTCGGCGGAGCAGAGCTGCGTGAGGTAGTAGGAGAAGCAGACGAAGTCGGCCGTGTGGGCGGCGAGCGCCTCGAGGTCCCCATCCTTGGCCTCCACCGTGATGCCCCGCTCCTCGAAGAATCGCAGCCCGTAGCCGGGGTAGGAGCCCAGCGCGAGGACGTCGGCGGGCAGCTGCTCCATCTGGTTGCGACGGTAGCAGGCCAGCACGTCGGCGGGCGCCGTGGTGGCCGGGTAGGCGAGGTTGGCGTACTCCATCACGCCGATCTCGAGGCTGGGGTGATGCTCGTGGGCGTAGGCCGTGGCCAGCGCGCAGGCCACCATCTCGTTGTGGAGCGCCTGGTAGCGGGCGGAGAGCGGGTCGGGCGTCTCGTCGGTGGGCACGCCCAGGTGGTTGAAGCCCTCGTGCGCCACCATGTTGATCTGGTTCACCAGGATCCAGTGGGTCACGCGGTCGCCCAGCCGGTCGAAGAGCGCCTGGCAGAGGCGCACGAAGCGGCCGATGGTCGCGCGGTCGTGCCAGCCGCCGTGCTCCATGGCAAGCGCGAGCGGCATCTCGTAGTGGGACACCGTGAGGAAGGGCTCCATGCCCTGGGCGAGCATCGCGTCCACGAGCCGGTCATAGAAGGCCAGGCCCTCCTCGCTGGGCCCCTCCTCGTCGCCACGCGGGAAGATGCGCGCCCAGTTGACCGAGGTGCGGATGGCGTTGAGGCCCAGGCCGTCCTTGCCCAAAAGCGCCAGATCCTGCTCGTAGGTGTGGTAGAAGTCGATGCCCCAGCGCTTGGGGAAGACCCAGTCGCCCTCATGTGAGAGCATCTCGCGCACCTGGTCGCGGCTGAGGTCGCCCTGCATGCGCAGGTGGATGGGCACGTCCTTGCGAAGCGCGCTGATGTCGGTGACCGACATCCCCTTGCCGCCCTCGTCCCAGGCTCCCTCCATCTGGTGCGCCGCAAAGGCGCCGCCCCAACGGAAACCCTCGGGGAAGCCGTGGCGTGCGGGCAGGAGCTGAGTGGTCATGGCATATCCCTTCAAGATGTGGCGACGGCGTAACCCCCTTAGGGCAAAACCCCACCCAAACGGTACCGCACGTAACGGCCAATATGTGGAACACCGGGCGCATACGGCATAATGGTCAGGTGCAGCGGCAACCACAAGACCCCCTAGACAACAGGAGAAGCGGCTCCATGAGGATCCTCGTCATCAACGGCAGCCCCAAGGGCGAGCGAAGCAACACCTACCGTCTCACGCAGGCGTTTATCGCAGGCATTACCGAACAGCTGGGAAAGGATGCCGTCGAGGTGCTGACCGTTGAAACGAGCAAGGCGGACATCCGTCCCTGCCTAGGCTGCTTCACATGTTGGCGGAGCGAAGAGGGCTCCTGCTGTCTGCACGATGACATGGCCTCCGTCATCGAGAGCCGTGTGTGGGCAGACGTCACCATCTGGAGCTTCCCGCTTTACTATTTCTCGGTTCCCGGACCGCTCAAGAACCTCATCGACCGTCAGCTGCCCATGGCATTGCCCTTCATGGAAGAGCGCACCGATGGCATGGGCAACGGCAGCCATCCCTCCCGCTACGATATGGCAGGCAAGCGCACCGTGGTCATCTCCACCTGCGGGTTCTTCACCTCCGAAGGCAACTACGACGGCGTGCACTCGCTGTTTGACCACCTGTGCGGCCGGGGCAACTACGAGGAGATTCTCTGCGGGCAGGGCGAGCTCTTCCGCGTCCCCGAGCTGCACGAGCGCACCGACGCGTACCTACAACGGGTGCAGCACGCGGGCAGCGAGTTCGCGCAAGGCGGCATCTCGCACGAGACCGCCGAGGGGCTCAAGGAGCTGCTCTTTCCCCGGCAGACCTTCGAGGCCATGGCAGATGCCAGCTGGGGGATCTCTCGCGAGACGGGCGAGGCGGAGGACGAGGCGATCTCCTTCACCCGCCAGATGGCCGCGCTCTATAACCCCGCGTCGTTCGATGGGACGCAGCGCGTGCTAGAGATGAACTACACCGACCGAGGCGTGAGCTGCTGCATCGTGCTGGGAGCCGACGGTGCCACCGTGGTAACCGACGGGTCGGTCTCCCCCACCACGTCCATCCACACGCCCTATACCGTGTGGCAGGAGATTGCCCAGGGCAAGGTGAGCGGCGTCGACGCACTGGCCCAGCACCGCTACAGCGTGACGGGTGACTTCGACCTGATGATGCACTGGGATGAGTTCTTTGGTGGCGGGGATGATGACTTACCTGGGCAGACTGCCACGAAAGGCTCGACTGCAGCAAAGCCGCCCGTGATGCTCGCGATGCTCATCCCCTGGGTGGCGTTCTGGACTGCGATGTCCATCAGCCCGACAATGGGCCCGATGATCACCATAATCGCCTGCGCCGTCACAACCCTGGCGTTCAGCCGACACGAGCGAACCGTCTACGACACGCTGTCGCTCGCTGTGATACTGGGGCTCGTGGCAGCCTCCCTTGCGGGTGCACCCCTAGCCACGTTGCTACTGGTTTCGTTTATCGCCTTTGGCCTGATGTGGCTGGTCTCTGCCCTCTGGTTCACCCCGCTGAGCGCCTATTACGTGAAGGGGTCCTACGGCGGGGACAAGGCACTCCGCAACGTGATCTACATCCAGACCAACCGCATTATCTGCCTGGTATGGGGCATCACCTATCTGGTTTCCGCCGTGGCGGCCTTCGTTGCGCCAGCCGCCACGCCGGTCATAAGCGAGCTACTGCCTCTGCCAGCGGCCATCTTCACCGTTGTGTTCCAGCGCTGGTACCCGGCACACGTGGCACGGGGCTAACCACAAGAGCCTGGGGAGCCTAGCGCCCCTCGGCCAGCATCTGGTCTGCAAGTCGGGACGCCACGCCCACGCAGTCGTTGCAGTTGCAGCGGTGACGCTTGAGATCAATGCAGGTCACGAAGCCGAACTCCTGCTCGAAGGCCTTCTCGAGCTCGTCCTCTCGGTCGATGCCCAGGTCGCGCAGGATCTTTTGCGCGGTGAGCAGTGCACCGCACTTGCCCCCGATGCTGCGTGGAGCGGGCGGGTTGCCACCTGCGTGGTCGATGTCAGAAAAGGCCTGGTACAGCGAGTTTGAGCAGTTCAAGCCTGTTTTGTGGATGCGGCGCGCCTCGGCCTCGTGGTCCATGGTCAGCATCTCCCTTTGATCGTCGCACGTGTTCAATGCTCATTATATCCAGCAGATACCGGAGTAGTTCGTCCTGTTCCCACCCTGCGCCACAAGCTGCGAAGGCAAAATGGGACGGACGGCAATACCATCCGGCCCATCTTCTGTTAGGTGATTATCGTCCGCAGCCGCCTAATCGCTCAGGGCACGCAGGGCCGCATCGCAGGCCTCGAGCTGACCGGCCGTCATCTTCTCGTTCTGGCCGAGTCCCTCGGCCTGTAGCTCACGCAGGGTCTTTGAGGGGTCCGCGTTGCTCATGCAGAAGTCGAAGCCATCCACGAAGGGTCGGGCGGCATTTGCGATTGCGGGGTCGTCGAGCAGCTGCGCGACCGTCCAGTCAACGGAGGGCACGCGACGCAGGGGCTTGGTGGTCTCATAGGTCACCTCGTAGGAGCCCGCGGCAAGCACGTGCCCGCCGAGCGCCTCGTAGGCACCCTCGGTCGCCAGCGGCAGCATGACATCTGCCTCACCGCCAAAGGGCACGGTCACGCACATGCGCAGGTGCGTCTCGTCCACGCACTCCCAGCTTGCTGCGTAGGTGCCAGCGGCAGTATCCATCTCCGCCGCACAGGAGCGCAGGCGCCAATCTACGTGCGGCGCGACGGTAGCGCGGGCAAAGCCCGGCTCAGCCAGATTCAGGCCCGCCGCATAGCTCATTAGCCACTCCACAATAGAGCCATAGCTGTAGTGGTTCATCGAGTTCATGTCTATGCCCGTGATGTGGCCATCGGCATCGAGCGAGTCCCAGCGCTCCCAGACGGTAGTCGCACCCAGATTGACGGCAAAAAGCCAGCCAGGGCAGTCCTCGTTTAGGAGCAGGTCGTATGCCTCACGATCGAGCCCGTTCTGCGAGAGGACGGGGCACAGCAGCGGCGTGCCGGTAAATCCCGTCTTGAGCTTGCCGCCGTTCTCCTGCAACAGACGGCGCAGCTCTGCCGCGCTCCACGCGCGGTTACCAAAGCCGTACCAGAGCGACAGCACGTAGGCAGTCTGCGTGTTGACCGCGCAGCGCCCGGTGGCCGTGTAGTACTCCGCCTCGATCCATGCGTGGATGCGATCGGCAAGCGCGCGATAGTGGGCCTCGTCATCCGTGCGTCCCAGCACGTGCGCGGCCGCCGCCACCGTCATGGCGCTGTCCCACCACGAGAGGTAGGCGATAAGCCCCGTGTCCGTGCCACCCATCACGCCACCTGGCACCGGACCGTCCAGTGCCAGCCAGTCACCAAACTGGAACACCTTACCCCAAACGTGCGCGTCACCATCAAGCTGCTCGATCCAGTCGACCCAGCCACGCATGGCATCGTAGTGCTCGGCGAGGATGGCTGGGTCACCATCGACCTCGTACATGCTCCAAGGGATGCGGCAGGTGGCGTCACCCCATACGGCGGTGCCATTGCCAAACTGCGACCCGAACGCGGGAACCGTCGCCGTCACTTGGCCATCGCGCGCCTGCTGCTCGAGCGCCATGTCGTAGAGGTACTTGCGGTAGAAGGCGTAAGGTGCTGCCAGGCGTAGTGCCGTACCAGAGAAGACGTTGGCGTCGCCCGTCCAACCCATGCGCTCGTCGCGCTGCGGGCAGTCGGTCGCGGTATCGAGGAAGTTGTCCCTCATGCCCCAGCGTACGTTGGAGACGAGCTGGTTGACCTTCTCGTTGCCCGTGGTGATGCGCCCACGGTCGCTGTCAAAGTCACTGTAGAGCGCGATGCCCGTGAAGTCTGCTGGGTCAAAGGTCACAGGCGCGGCACCATCGACCTCGATCTTGGCATAGCGGTAGCCGTAGAAGGTGAAGCGCGGCTCGAGCACGTGCAACTCGCCGTCGCTCGTGTACCAGTACTCAGCCAAGGCCGTGCGCAGGTTGTCACGGTAGAAGTTGCCGTCCTGTAAGAGCTCGCCAAACTGCAGATGGACGCGAGAGCCAGCAGGCCACTGGCCACGCATGCGGAAGGTGCCAGCGATGTTCTGTCCCAGATCGAGCACGCACTCCCCCGCTGGCGTGCAGATGAGCTCGGGCTCGAAGGTCTCGTGTGCGGTGACGGGCAGGGAGAGACGGGCATGGAGCTTTGCCGTCGACTCCGCTGCCTCGTCGGCAGGCAACAGGCTTACCGGCACGGGCTCGACCTGCACCAGCGTGTCATCCACGTGCTCGCCGTCGTAGATGTTCGAGAAGGTCACGTTGGAGCGGGTCACCTGCCAGCTCTCATCGGTACCCACAACCTGCTCGGTGCCATCCGCATAGGTCACGCGAAGCTCAGCGATGAGTCGCCAGTCGTTGCCGTAGAAGCCGCGTTCACTTTTGACAAAGCCAAAGCGCCCGCTGTACCAGCCGTGGCCGAGCGCCACCGAGAGCTCCGCTCCGTTCGCGACAAGGTCGGTGACGTCATAGGTCTGATACTGCAGCCACTGGTCGTAAGCATGCGTACCAGGAGCCAGATACTCGTCGCCCACGCATACGCCGCCAATGAAGGCCTGATAGACGCCCAGACCAATAATGTACAGGCGTGCGGAGACGACCTCATCGCCCACAAGCGCAAGGTACTTTGAGAACACGGGGTGGCGCGGATCGTCGTAGTCGCAGGTCAGCCACTTGGCTGCCCACGGTTCGTCCAGCTTGGCCGTCTCGAACCACGCGGCCTCGCTTGTGGCCTCCTCACCAGCGTCGGTACGTACGGAGACCTTCCACTCATAACGCGTACGAGGGGCGAGCGGCACGTCAATCGCGCAGGCCTTGGCGTCGAGACCAGCCCAGCCGGTGTCCGCCACTACCTTGTCGCCACGGGTGACCACCACGCGCGAGGCCTCGGAACGCGTGCCCTTGGCATCCTCGACCACCCAAGAAAACGTCGGTCTTTCGCCAAGGTCAAAGCCCAGCGGGTTGACGATGTGATTGACCTGCATGCGCGTGATGTTCATAAGCCCTCTGCCCCTTCTCTTTGAATCACCCATCCCATTATCGGCCAGCATGATTCCCGTTTAGACATTATCGCTGTGCAAGGTCACTATTTCGAAAGTTTCGGACAATAGCGTGACAGGCAACAGGTCGCTGCCACGGAATTGCAGTTTGCGCAGACCTCCATCCGAGATACTCCAAGCCAGGTTTTCGATAGGCTTCCATATGCCACCCACCAGAGACGTACCAGCCCACCCGTCATAGGCGTCTATAGTGATGACAAGGCGGCAAGTCGCAACGACACAGCTCTTGCGACCGCGTGCATCCACCGCCTTCCTGGGACTTCCGAGGACGGAGCAAGCATGAAAACCATAGCCCTTCCCTATGGACACGCATCCCTCAACCTGCATGTGGAAGAGGAGCACCTGGAGGCGGTGGTCGAGACGCGCATGGGCGAGCTGGAGCCGGATCCCAGCGAGGAGGAGCTCGTGCGCCAGGCCTTGGCAAACCCCATCGGCACGCCGCGCCTGCGTGACCTCGCGCGCGGCAAGGACCACATCGTCCTCGTGACAAGCGACCACACGCGTGCGGTACCCAGCCGAATCACGCTGCCTCTCGAACTCGAGGAGATTAGGTCAGGCAACCCTGACGCGCAGGTGACGATCCTCATAGCCACAGGGCTGCATCGGGTGACCACCGAGGAGGAGCAGCGTCGCATGTTCGGCGACGCCATCGTGGATAACGAGCACATCGTATGCAACGACGCCTTCGACCCCACGCTGTTCACGGACATGGGGGCTCTGCCCTCAGGCGCCAGCTTCAAGGTCAACCACCTCGCCACGGAGTGCAACCTCCTCATCTGCGAGGGATTCATCGAGCCGCATTTCTTCGCGGGTTTCTCAGGTGGGCGAAAATCCATCCTGCCCGGCATCTGCGCCGAGGAGACCGTGAAGGAGAACCACTCCTACCAAGCCATCGCGAGCCCCCATGCGCTCACAGGTGTGCTTGAGCGCAACCCCATCCACGAGGACATGGTGGTAGCCGCAAGGCGTGTGGGCGTGGCCTTCATCCTCAACGTGGCACTCAACGCCAATAAGCAGGTCATCGGCGCCTGGGCGGGCGATCTTGAGGAGGCCCATGCGGCAGGCGTGTCCTACGTGCGGCAGTGGTCGCAGTGTCCGCCGGTGACGGGAGACATCGTGGTCACCACCAACGGCGGGTACCCACTCGACCAGAACCTCTACCAAAGCCCGAAGGCCGTTGCCACGGCCGAGGCTTGCGCGGGCGAGGACGGCGTCATCATCATGTGCTGCAGCTGCCTCGAGGGCATGGGCGGCAGCCACTTTGCGCAGCTCATTCAGATGGGCACACCAGAGGAGATAGACGCATATCTCTCGGCGATCCCCTCAAAACAGACCATCCCCGAGCAGTGGTGCCCGCAGATCTACGCGCGGATCCTGCACAAGCATCGCATGGTGCTGGTGAGCCAGCTGGACGCCGAGACGGTGCGCCGCTGCAACATGATTCCCGCCGCCACACCCGACGAGGCACTCGCCATCGCACGGCAGATCAAGGGCGAGGACGCTCGCGTGGTGGTCATACCCGATGGCGTGAGCGTTCTGGCGGTGGCGCAATAGCCAGCACGCACGTCAACGAGCTACGAGACCGCAAGGGAGAAGGCGACATGAAAGACAAGCCTATAGCCATACAGGCAAGCACGAAGGACAACGTGGCAACGATCTTCGCCGAGGACATCGTTGCTGGGACCGAGGTGGTCGTGCTCGACCCGAGCGGAACCCGTACGCTCATGACGGTGCAAGACGACGTCCCCTATGGCCACAAGTTTGCCCTGCGCGAGATCGCGGAGGGCGAGCAGATCACCAAGTACGGCGAGGAGATAGGTGTCGCAACGCGTGACATCGAAGTCGGTGCATATGTGCACGTACACAACCTCGACAGCATGCGCGGCCGGGGCGACCTGGAGGGAGACAAGTAGCCATGCCGAGCTTCATGGGATACCGCAGGCCAGACGGTCGCTACGGAGCACGTAACCTCGTGGCCATCATACCTAGTGTGACCTGCGCAAACGATGTGGCACAGGCCATCAGCCGCCAGGTTGCGGGCACGGTGGTCTACCTTCACCACCAAGGCTGCTGCCAACTGCCGCCCGACCTTGAGCGCGTGACGGACACGCTCATCAGCCTGGGACGCGGTCCAAACGTCGCGGCCGTGCTCATCGTGAGCCTCGGCTGCGAAGGCACCGAACACGAGCGCATGTACGAGGAACTCGCTGCCACGGGCAAGCCCGTGGAGATCATCCACATACAGGCGCTGGGCGGCGTGACCAAGGCCATCCGAGAGGGCACCGACATCGCGCGGCGTCTGGCCATACAGGTCTCGGGCCTGCAACGCGAGGAGGCTGACATCTCACATGTAGTCATGGCCATCAAGTGCGGTGCCTCCGACACCACGAGCGGCATGGCGTCCAACTGCGCAATCGGAGCCGTGTCCGACAGGCTTGTTGACCTCGGCGCCACCGTGGTCTTTGGCGAGACGACCGAGTTCATAGGCGGCGAGCACCTGCTCGCACGTCGCGCAGTCACGCCCGAGGTCGGACGACAAATCTACAACATCGTGGACGCCATGGAGACGCGCGCCAAGAGCATCGGTTGCGACATGCGGCGCGGTCAACCCACGCCTGGCAACATCGCCGGTGGCCTCTCGAGCATCGAGGAGAAGAGCCTGGGCGCTATCGCAAAGAGCGGAACGCGACCCATCCAGGGCGTACTCGACTACCCTGCCTTCGTAACCGATCAGAAGGGCCTCTGGATCAAGGACACCCCGGGGCGCGAACCCGAGATTCTCACCGGCATGGCAGCCACAGGAGCGCAGTTCATGTGCTTCTCCACCGGACTGGGAGCCCCGCAGGGATTCCCCAGCATGCCTGTCATCAAGATCTGTGGCAATCCACGCACCTACGAGCGCATGGAAGAGGACATGGACGTCAACGCTGGTCTCATCATCACTGGCGAGAAGAGCATCGACGAGGTGGCAGACGAGGTGTTTGCCAAGATACTGCGTGTACTGTGCGGCGAGATGACCAAGAACGAGGCCATCGGCTACTTCAGCGCCATCGACATCCATTGCTTGGGGCCGGTCATCTAGAACATCAGGGAAACAGAGGACAGGCACCTGTTTCCAAATGGATACCAGAAACGGCTGAAAAAGGAGACACCCATGACCAAGAGACGATACCTGTTCTTTGACATCGATGGCACGCTGGCTGCCGGCGGCTACGGCGAGACCTTCATCCCCACAACCACGAGGATGGCCCTCGACCGCGTGCGCAAGGCGGGGCACTTCGTGGCCATCTCCACCGGCCGATCGCAGGCAATGGCTGTGGACATGATGCATGACATGGGCTTTGAGAACATGGTCTCCGACGGCGGCTACGGCGTCACCATCGACGGCGAGCTCCTGGGCATCACGCCGCTGCCCCGCGACAAGATGATCGCCCTCGTCCGCGAATGCCAGGAGAAGGGATTCCCATGGGGCCTGCAGGTGGACAACTCCACCACACGCCTTGTGCCCGACGAGCGCTTTACGGACTTCACGCACGACATGTACATGAACACGCGCGTGGTGCCTGGGCTAGACCCCGAGGACTACCCCGAGATCTACAAGGCCTACGTCGCCTGTTACTCCCCTGACGAGCAGCAGCTCGAGACCCTGCACGAGCTGCCGTGGTGCCGCTTCCATAAGGAGTACCTCTTTGTGGAGCCCGCCGATAAGGCCTTCGGCATCCGCAAGATCATGGATCACCTTGGGGCCGACTACGGCGACGTCATCGTCTTCGGCGACGCGATGAACGACGTGTCGATGTTTGTCGACGGCTGGTACAAGGTGGCCATGGGCAATGCCTGCGACGAGGTCAAGGCGCTGGCCGACCTCATCACCGAGGACGTCATCACCGATGGCATCTGGAACGCCTGTGAGACGCTCGGACTCTTCGAGCCCGTGGACGAGTAGTCAGACACGGTCACGCCGCCAAAAGAGTCCTGACGTAGATTGACTCACAGATGCGGCGCCGGTATTCCCGAACAGGCTTAGGGATTAAGACTCTTTTTCATGAGGAGGGGTGCCCCGGTCGAGGGGAACGGGGCACCCTATACGCTCTAAGGTGTTAAATTGCTACCTGCAGACGACCTCAACGGGCACGTCCAGGATCTTGGCAACCTTGCAGATGGTATCGGTCCAAGAGCCCTGGGCAGCAGCGAAGTGATGCGTGGGTCCGCACTCGCACCAGCGGTTGTTCCACTCGCGCGCGCCGATGGAGAAGCGCGTGCGGAAGGTAGTGTCACCGTTGCCCAGCGTGGGACCGTCCTCGATCACACCCTCGCTCACGATGAACTTGAAGTGCCCGTCGGCATCCTGCGTGATGCCGAGGTAGGTGACGGGGCCAGCCTTGGGATAGAAGCGCGTGAGGAAGCCGCCGCCCGCCTTGCCGTGGAAGACGGGCACAATCTCCATGGAGGCCTTGCGCGCGGTGGAGAAGTCCGCGTCACCCGAGCCAGAGTGACCGATGAGCACCACGTCGTCGTTGAAGTCGAAGGTGTAGAACTCGGAGAGCTGGCAGGCACCGGAGAGGGTCTTCATGATGCTCATGCCCATGGCGACCTTGATGTCGCCCTCGACGGCGCAGGCGATGCCCTGCTTGATGAGCATGGAGAACGCGGGGATGAGCATGGAGTCGAGCACGCCCGCCTTGCCCTGCGCAAAGCCGTCGTAGTGGCTAGCCACAAATCCCAGCTCCTCGTCCTTCACCCACTGCTCGAAGGCCACGACGTAGCGCGCCATCTCGTGGACGGACGCCTCGTCGTAGTCGCCAAGTATGTCGAAGGTGTCATGGATATCGGCGACCTTTGCGGCGATGACCTCCTCGTCGGTGACGTCGTCCGCGATTGCCCACATCTTCTCCCAGTCGAACTGCTTGGTGTAGAGACCCATGCGGTGGTAGAGGTTGGTCTCGTCGATGTAGAGGTCCATCATGCCGGGGTACGGGCGGCCGATCTGCGCGAGGTTGGTGTGGCGCAGGCGGCGACGCACCTGGGCGGCACGGCACCAGTCCTCGATCTCGGCAGCAACCTGGGGGTCTCCGCCCTCGACGACGCCAGTGATCACGGCGTGGCGCTTGCCTGCGCGGTTGAGGTCGGCCACCATCTCGCCCACAGCACCGCCTGCGTAGCCGATGCCCAGCCATTCGGCCGTGCCTGCGGTTTCGAAGTCGAGGCAGCGTACCTTCTGGAGGTTGACCAGGACGACGGGGACGTTGAGGTCGCGGATGGCGGGCAGCATGTTGTAGCTGGTGGCGTAGGTGAGGAGCTGGCAGAAGACGAGGTCGACGTCGGCAGCGCGGAACTTGTCGCCTGCAGCCTGGGCGGCCTCCTTGGTGGTGCACATGCCACCGTCGACAACCTCGACCGTGTCGGGGAGAGTGCTGACAAAGTCGGCATACTGCTGCTCGAACTCGGGCACGAGCTCAGGGAACTGCGGGAGGTAGGCACCGAGAGCGATGGAGAAGACGGCTACCTTGGCCTTGGTCTCTACGAGCATGGCTGGATCCTTTCTGGAAGAAGCGGTGAGATGGCACGAGCGCTCGATAGGCTCTCGAGCGCTGTGATGGATCAGTTAGTCAACAAACGCCTCGTTGATGGCGATGTTGAAGTCGCGGCAGGTGTCCTTGAGGCCCTGGTCGGAGATGACGTTCAGGAACTTGTCGCTGCCACCGTTGGCAGCACGCGCCGCCACGTAGAGCTCGGCTGCCTTCTCCACGGTGTGAGCCAGGCCGAAGGTGGTGTCAAAGTCCGGACCAGCGGCAAAGAGGCCATGGTGCGCCCAGACGATGGTGTCGTAGGTCTTCATGAGCTCGCTCGAGGCCTCGGCAATGGCCGGACCACCGGGCACCATCCAAGGCACGACGCCCACGCCGCCGGGGAACACGACCACGCACTCGGTCATCATCTGCCAGAGCACGCGCGTGAAGGCGCGGTCCTCCAGAGGCACGATGAAGCTCATCTCAATGATGCCGGGGGTGTGCGCGTGGTAGATCACGCGGTTGGCACCGTTGGTGCGCGCAGCGGTCACGCAGTGGTTCATGTAGTGGCTCTCGAACTCGCTCGTGGGACGAGCGCCGTTGAGAAGGCCCCATACGATGCGGAAGGCGTCACCGGTCTCGTTGACCTCCACGATGCCGATGTTCTCGGCGGGGCTGCCGGCAACGTTGCGCATGTACTTGCCAGAGCCAGTGGACACGAAGTACTGACCGGCTAGATTCTCGCCCTTCACGCCCATCTTGACCCACTCGCGCGGCTCGGCGTCAAAGAACGGACGTGCCTGCTCCAGCTCCTCGTCGGTCATGCGGTAGGTAAGGTTACCGCCGTTGCGCTCGTGCCAGCCCTGCAGCCAGCCGTCGTCACACATGCGGGTGAAGCCCTTGATGAAACCCAGATCTTCCATTGCCATGATGCTCTCCTTTCGTGCCCTAGCGGGGCAGATACTCCCTGATACTGAAGCTCTTCTTGATTGCGGCACGGGCCTCCTCGAGCGAGCCGTACTCGCCCGCAAAGATGAACTGAACCATGAGGTTGCCGAGCGCCGTGCCCTCGGTGGGTCCGGCAAATACGGGCAGCCCGCAGGCGTCAGCCGTGGCCTGGTTGAGGTAGCTGTTGTTGGAACCACCACCCACGATGTTGATGGAGGTGTAGTCAACACCGGTCAGCTCGCACAGCTGCGCCACCGTGCGGGCGTAGTCAGCTGCCAGCGAGTCGTACACGCAGAGCGCGTACTCCCCCATCGTCGTGGGCACCGGCTGGCCGTCCCTCTCGCAGACCGAGCGCAGAGCCGAAAGCATGCTTGCGGGAGCCAGGAACTCCTGGTCATCGGCATCCACAACGGCATGGAAACCCTTGGCTTTCGCCTTTTCAGCAGCCTTCACCAACTCGTCCCATGTGGGGGAGATGCCAGTCTGTGCACCAAGCTCCTTGCGGACGTTCTGGATCATCCACAGACCCATGATGTTCTTGAGGTAGCGGTAACGACGCTCGTAACCGCCCTCGTTGGTGAGGTTGGCAGCAGCGCTTGCCGGCGTGCAGATGGGCGCGCGGTTCTCCACGCCCACGAGGCTCCACGTGCCACTGGAGAAGTACACAGCCTGCTCATCACGCGCGGGCACGGCAAGCCAGGCGCTGCCGGTGTCGTGGCTTGCGACCAGCACGACCTCGGGTTTGTAGCCAATGCGCTCCGCAATCCCGGGCTGCACGTGACCCAGACTCTCGCCGGGCATGCTGATGGGCTGGAAGATGCGGCGCGGCAGGTTGAGGCGATCGATGAGCTCCCAATCCCAGTCACAGGACTCGGCCCCCACCAAGGCCGTCGTGCTTGCGTTGGTGTACTCCTGCGCCTTCACGCCCGTGAGTACAAAGTTCAGGTAATCAGGCACCATGAGCAGCGCAGCTGCCGCATCAAGTGCACCGCGGTCCTCGCGGGAGAGCGCACACAGCTGGTAGGCGGTATTGAACTGCTGGTACTGGATGCCCGTGCGGGCGTAGTGCTCGTCAAAGGAGAGGATGCCGGAGAGCTCGAGCGCGTCCTTGACGCCGTCGGTGCGCGCATCGCGGTAGCCCACGCAATCGCCGATGCGCTCGTCATGCTCGTCGAGCAACACGTAGTCGACAGCCCAGGTGTCGATGCCCACGGTCTCGGGCTCAAAGCCGGCTTCCTTGGCGGCAGCGAGACCCGCGATCACGTTCTCGGCAAGGGCGTCGATGTCCCAGCAGAGGTGGCCGTTCTTGCGCGTGAGGCCATTCTCAAAGCGGTAGACCTCAGTCAGCTCCATGCGGCCGTCTACCACCCGCCCCACGATGTGCCGCCCACTTGACGCACCAATATCGATTGCCACATGACATGCGCTCATATCCGCCCCTTTCGGTTTCTTAGCCCACCTTCGAATGTGCTAATCAAAAGGATACGAGCAGTTTTATGAGCTTACCATGCGCTTAATGCGCTCCAACTTTCGATATTTGCGCATCATTGATGACAGAATTCGATGTGGTCGGCCAGACCAAGTGCCTAACCAAAAAACGTGTGGTCACAAAGGGCGAGTCCAGCCGCGTTGGGTTTCGGTCTCGTCTCCCTTCATGAAGAAGAGGCCCCACGTAGCACTGCCACATGGAGCCTTCTGCAAATCCGTTACCACACTGCTGATGCCCTCGTAGTCTCTACGCCTTGGCAGCCTCGATCATGTCGAGCGCCTTCTGCATCACCAGGTCGCCGCGCACCATGCCGTACCACTGCATGGGGATGACATCGAAGGGCACGCCCGCCTCTTGGAACTTGGGCTCGTGCAGATGGCGCTCGAAGGCAACCTGCGGACCCAGCAGGGCGCAGTCCAGCTCTCGCAGCTGCTCAATGGAAGCGTTGCGGATATCCGAAACCGCACGAGCGTCCACCAGCACCTCAATGCCCTTCCCGTTGGCGTAGTCCTGCATCTTCTTGGCAAGCAGGCTCGTGGACATACCGGCACTACAGAACAGACGGACGTGAAGCATGGTGGATCCTCCTTTGCATTGATTTACGCATCATTGGCTGCGTCTCATTTATTTTATTTTCCCATGTAACTGCTATTTTGGTAAGCTGCATACCATAGCTATATAGGTGATTTTCTAAGGTATCTCATGGCAACGATTTCTCATGCGGAGCTCCCCCACTTTGAACGCTTCAATCAGGTTGCACAGGACGATGCGCTCTTTGACGAGCTTGTGAGCAGTGGCTTTGCGGAGCTTCCGCCAGATGAGGTCTTTATGGTGGCGCACAAGATGGTACGAGACACGCCCTACGGTCCGCGGCCCTTCCACGAGCTCACCTATGTGCTCGAGGGCCATGTAGTTGCCCGGATTGGCGCGCAGGAGGTGCATCTGCTGCCCGACAGTCTCTTGATCGCTCCGCCCGCATGCCGCCATAAGCTCGTTGCAACCGATCCAGAGGCAATCGTCGTCGTGCTCTGCCTGAGGCCAACACTCTTTGCCTCGGGAGTCTTCGCGGAGTTCCTCGCCCAGGACACTGCGGTCGCACATGCCATGCGAAGCGAGGAGGCTGACGACTACCTGGTGCTTTCCGACACATACGGCCGCATCCTCTACCGATCTTTTCGCACGCTGCTCAAGGAGTACGCCCACGCGGGCTATACGGCCAGCTTCTCCGTAAAGGCACGGGTGCTCCTGCTGCTATCCCAGCTCACCGAGATCGACACCTACAGCTTCTACGGTCTCGACCAGCGCATGATGGAGGTTGTCGGGTACCTGCGCGAGCATTGTGCCACCGTGAGCGTGGCGTCGCTCGCTGCGCATTTTGGCTACAGCGAGACGTACTTCTCGCAGCTCGTGCATCGGCGTTGTGGCGCGCGGGCACGCGAGCTCATCGTGGCAGCTCGCCTCCGACGTGCCCGAGAGCTGCTGGTCACCACTGACCTTTCCACGCAGGGCGTTTCGCTCGCTGTGGGCTATGAGAGCTACAGCCATTTCAATCGCATTTTCAGGAAGGTTTATCACATCACGCCTGCGGCCTACCGTGCCTTTGCTGCCCGCGAGATAGGACGCTGACACGAGCGACGTGTGCTTCCGCCAACCTTTGCCCAACAGCTGAAAACCGCCCCGGACGCTAGCCCGGGGC
This sequence comes from uncultured Coriobacteriaceae bacterium, assembly GCA_902790135.1. Classification (GTDB taxonomy): domain Bacteria; phylum Actinomycetota; class Coriobacteriia; order Coriobacteriales; family Atopobiaceae; genus UBA1367. The sequence continues at coordinate 1,214 of CADAQM010000016.1, read as the reverse complement.
GGAAGGGAGAGAGCAGATGACGTTCGCGATAATGCCTAGCGAGTGAAGCCCTTGAAGAACTCCCAGAGGTAGGCAGCCTCGGGCTTCCAGTTCCAGTGAGCCTGGTCCTTGATGGCCACGAGTTTCATGATCGGCTGGCCGTCGGCGCCGTTGAGCACGTTCTCCTGGGCGCTCTTCTCGCCGAGCATGATGTCGCTGGTTTCGTCGAACTTGATGCCGAACCACTCGTTGGCGGCCATGTCCATGTCCTCGGGCACCTCGAGGCCGTTGATCTTCATGTAGGCCTGCAGCAGCGGGAAGATGGGCACGCGCGGGTCGACGTCCTGGATCCTCGTGCCCTGGTCGTCGACGGGGAAGGAGTTCTTGCTCGATCCGTCCACCGGGATCATGCCAAAGAAGTCGTGGTCACCGCAGAGGTAGGTGAAGGGCACCGTGGGGCCGTCCCAATCCTTGGCGAGCTCGGCGATCTCCTCCTTGTCGATGCCAGGGCCAGAGACACCGCCCACAGCCGCGAAGGTGTCCGCGTACTTGACGCCGTAGAGCTCGGAGGCAGAGGAGCCGGCGGAGAGGCCGGTCACGTACACGCGGTGCGTATCGATCTGCGGGTACTTGGCGAACATCGTGTCGAGCCAGGTGACGATGCGGTCGTTCTGCAGGCCATCGCAGCCGAAGAAGTTGGGCTGGGGCTCGTCGGAGCCGGACTCGTAGACCACGTCCTGCCACTCGGGAGCAAGCACGATGAGGTCCTCGGTGCAAGCCAGCTCGAGCCAGCCGCTGGACTCCGCCTGGACGCGGGTGTCGTTGAGGTTGCCATGCAGAGTGACGATGCAGGGCACGCTGCCAGTTGCAGCGTCAGCCAGGCGCGTGGGCACGTACTCGAACCAGGTGTACTCGCCCTCGAGGCCCTCGACCTCGGCGTTGTAGTTCTCCACGTAGTCGAACTGCGTGAAGTCGGGGATGGAGTACAGCGGGTAGGGGTCGGTGAAGTCCGCGACGCTTGCCATGTAGAACTCGGTGACCTCGTTGTGCTGGCGGTAGTTCTTTGAGAAGACCTGCTCCCAAGCGTTGGCGGCGGCCGTGGCGAGGTCGGCGTCGGAGGCTACGACCACGCGCTTCAGCGGGTCGTCGGCGTTCTCGTAGACGCCGTCGCCCACCTCGGCAGCACCGTTGGCGGCGATGATCGCGTCGACGGCAGCCTGCGGGGCGTTGCAGAG
>CADAQM010000015.1 GCA_902790135.1 uncultured Coriobacteriaceae bacterium | reverse complement strand
AATCCAGTCGTCCCGACCAGGCTCACGAGGGGGTCGCTGGCAGTACGCCGGCGACCTTTTTTGCAAATGCCACAAACGACCCGCTAATCTGTGCCATTCTCCCAAATGAGATTACTGCTTCGAATCCAGTCATCTCGATTATTGAGCAAAGGGAGACCATGGTGGATCATTCACGTGCACCAAGATGCCTTAGCGGAGGAATCGTCTCGAAGGGAGCCGTGTGATGGCTGGGTTCTCCATCATCCTGCTGATGCTTGTCCTCTGGCCGTTCATGCTGGTAGGAATGCTTCTAACCGTCGCGTTCGCCGCCACGGTGGAGTTTGTGACGAGCCCCGCGTTTCCGGTGTTTCTTGCCTCGCTGGTGGTAAGCGGCATCGCACTGATAGATGTCATCCGCATCCTCTGGGGCCACGTGCGCGACAAGACGCTCCGCGAGATGCACCTCAAGGAGTTCGTACGGCCTACAATCCTCTGCCTGGTGGCGTTTCTGCTGTTCGCGGTCGCGTGCATCATGACCGGCTCGATGCTCTACACTTGGTGGCAGTCGATCGAAACCGACGTGAGCACGTGACGATGGTACCGAACACATTGCCCTAGACAACGTTTTTTGGGAGTGTGTTCAGATGCAGAGGTAAGCCGATGACGGTCAAGCAGGCGCTGCTGTTGGCGAGCTATGGCACGACCCACGCCGAGGCCCGTGCGCGAGGAATGGGGGCGTTGGCAAGCGAGGCTGCAGCCGCGTTTCCCCGGCGTCGGGTGATGGAGGCCTACATGAGCCCCAAGGTACGCCGCGTGCTGCAAGCTCGTGGTGAGGGAATGCCTGGTCCCGCTGAGGCGTTGCGACAACTGCGTGCCGAAGGGCGCGAAGACCTCTTGGTGCAGCCCTGCCTTGTGGCGGAGGGCAAGGCCCTCGACGCTTTGTTGGAGGAGGTACAGCTGCAGACAGACGGCTTTGCCCGCGTTTGTGTTGGTGCGCCGCTAATCGCGTCGGCGGAGGATGCGGCTGTCGTAGCCCACGAGCTCTGCGTGTGCCATGCGCCGATGGAGGGCGGGGCTATGGTCTGTGTCGGACACGGGTCTGGCGCGCGTACCGAGCAAGCCTTTGCGCTCGTGGCGGCAGCACTTGCGGACGAGGGGCGCTCAGATGCGCTGGTCACCACGCTCCACCACTCCGATGGCGTAGAAGGGCTTTTGCACCGCCTGCCTTCCAATACCCACACAGTGACGCTCGTCCCCCTTCTGCTCACGGCGGGGAGCCATGTGTCGTGCGAGCTCGCGGGCGCCCAAGAGGCGAGCTGGGTCAGCCGTCTGTGCGCTGCGGGCCTGGAGGCTCGCTGCGAGCGGCGCGGTCTCCTCGAGCATGCACCCATCCGCGCCCTGTTCCTCAACCATGCTTCCTGTGCCTCCCACGACGGATGGGGATCCACCTAAAGGGTGTATGCTAAAACCCACGCAAGCTACCCATGGGCGGAGGATGACATGCATGCAAAAAGGTTGCTGGTGGTGCTGACGCTTGGAATGTGCCTGCTCTTTGCCGCGGGCTGTGCGCAGCAGACTAAGCCGACGTCCTCCGAGGATAACACCAAGCCCGGACAGACTGAGCAGGCTGCCTCCACCAAGAATAACGCCCCCGCCGATACCAGCCTAGATCCCCTCGCCAGCATCACTTCTTCCTCGCGCGTGGTGGCACTCTCGCGTTCCGTAGGCGAGATGTGGCTGCTTGCGGGAGGCCAGCTGGTGGGCACGACCGATGACGCGCTCGACCTTCCCTCCCTCGCCGGGGACTGCGTAAGCATTGGCACTCTGTCAAAGCCGAGCCTGGAGCAGGTTGTAGCCTGTGAGCCCGACTTGGTCATGCTGACCGAGGACCTCTCCGTCCACAAGGAGTTGCACCAGAGCTTGGACGAGGCGGGCATTCCCGTGCTGGTGGTAAACATCGACTCGTTCGACGACTACGACACTGTCATGCAGCAGCTCACTGCGGCGACGGAGCGCGATGACCTGTATCAGCAGAACGTGGCAGACGTGCGCACGCAGATAGAGAGCGTCATTGCCAACGCCACGCATGAGGCGGGTGGCACCTATCTGGCGCTCAGGACCTCCGCGACAAAGAACAAGGTGCTCAAGAGCGACAACTTTACGTGCGACATGCTGGATGACCTCGGCCTTTCCAATGTGGCCGACGACACCTCGACGCTTGACGACCTTTCGCTTGAGGCAATCGCCGACGTGGATCCCGACTGGATCTTTGTCGTGTACCAAGGCGACGAGGCCGAGGCGCAGAAGGCTTACGAGGAAGCCTTCTCGCAGAATCCGGTGTGGAGCGAGCTCTCGGCCACCAAGAACGGCCATGTGGTCGTGCTGTCCAAGGAGCTCTTCCAGTACAAGCCCAACGCCAAGTGGGGCGAGGCCTACGCATATCTCTCGCAGGTGCTGTACGGATCGTGGGCATAGCTTGCGAGCTCAGGGCGACAGGGGCGATAAGGACGACGTGGCCGCCGACGCAAGCCGACGCGCGGTGTTGGCGCTCGTAGCGGGTGGGCTCTGCCTTGCGCTGGCAATGGCGGCGTCTCTTCTCGCCAGGACAGGTGCGCTCTCCACGGCAGAGGCGTGGCACGCTCTCACCGGCGCGGCAACCTCGTCCTCGGCGCACCTCATCGTGTGGGGCGTGCGCCTTCCGCGCGTGTTGGCCGCCTGTGCCTGCGGAGTCTCGCTGGCCGTGTCGGGAGCCCTGCTGCAGGCCGCCCTCGACAACGATCTTGCCTCGCCCCAGGTGATGGGGATCAATGCAGGCGCTGGCTTCTTTGCGTTGGCTGGGACGCTGCTCTTTCCGTTTAGTGGGGTCGCGCGGCAGCTCATGGCGCTTGTCGGTGCGCTCGTTTCGACGCTCATGGTGTATCTGGTGGCGCGTCGTGCCGGGGCGGCACGCACGACGCTCGTGCTGGCGGGCGTCGCGGTGTCGAGCCTCATGAGTGCTGGCTCGAACGCCATCGTGACCATCTGGCCCAAGACGGTGGTGGACAAGCTGGCCTTCAGTCTGGGAGGTCTCACGGGTGCCACGGTGTCACAGCTGACCCTCTCTGCTCCGTTCATGGTGGCGGGCCTTGGGGCAGCTCTCCTTCTTGCTCCGGGCCTTGACCTGCTGGCGCTTGGCGATGAGACGGCTATCGGCCTTGGTCTTGACGTGCGGCGCCATCGCGTGGTGGCCATCGTATGCGCGGCGACCCTTGCGGCGGCAGCGGTCAGTGTGTGCGGGATGCTCGGCTTTGTGGGCCTCATGGTGCCCAATCTCGTACGCATGGCGGTGAGATGCGGACTTAGGTGGGGCCTGCCCCTCTGCGCGATTTGGGGCGCGGTGCTGTTGGTAACGTGTGACCTGCTCGCTCGCGTGCTCTTCTTCCCCTACGAACTGCCCGCTGGCCTCTTGCTCTCACTCCTGGGTGCGCCGTTCTTCATCATGCTGCTCATGCGCAGGAGGCGACCGCGATGATCGAGCTGCGCGAGGTGACGCTGGGATATGGCGAACAAGTCCTGTTGCGGGTGGACGAACTCACGCTGCCCCGAGGCAGGATAACTGCGGTAATCGGACGCAACGGCTGCGGAAAGTCGACGCTTCTGCGAGCGTTGGTGGGCGTGCTGCCCTATGGGGGCAGCATCCGGCTGGACGGCGATGAGCTGCGCTCACTCTCTCACCGTGAGCGTGCGCGCCGTGTGGCGTACCTGCCCCAGACGCTTTCGACACCCGCCATGAGCGTGCACACGCTGGTGGGGCACGGGCGTTTTGCCCGTCTGGGCCCCCTGCAGTCGCTCTCGAGAGCGGACCGCAGTGCCATCCAGCAGGCAATGGAGCTCACCGACGTCTGGGAGCTACGACACGCCCTGGTGCGTGACCTTTCGGGAGGCGAGCGGCAGCGCGCCTATCTTGCTATGGCCATCGCGCAAGACACGCCGATGCTTTTGCTCGACGAACCAGGGGCGCATCTGGACGTGTCTCATCGTTTGGAGGCAGCGCGCATCATGCGCCAGCTTGCAAACGAGGGTCGCGGCGTAGTGGTGACCTCTCACGACCTACCAGAGGCATTCTCGGGATGCGACGACATCTGTATCGTCAATCATGAGACAATAGTGGCACAGGGAGCGGTGGATAGCATTGCGGCAGATGAGACGTTGCTTCGGGATGCCATGGGCGTGTGCGTACGGAGGGTTGAGGGAGAAGACCTGGTCCATCCCTACTCGCTGAGCTATTGATGACGCAGCTCCGATGGCTGACGTCTGCTCTTCTTGCCATAGGGCTCCACCTCAGCTAGGAATGCAATTAGTGACGAGCAAAGGAGGGATGCCATGGGCTTCGAGTTGAGCAGAGAGGGGCTCGACCGAGTCTTGACCGAGCTTGGCGAAAGCTATCTGCTATATGCCCCGGTTCTAAAGGTGGGTGAGGGGCGCTTCACCGACGCTGACGTGGTCCGTTACGACTATGTGAGCTCGGTGGAGCAGATCGAGCTGGCCCACAAGTCGGACTATGCGTTCAAGGAGCTGCTCACACCGCTCTCCGAGACGCTGTTCTTCTTCACGGAGAACGAGTGCAAGGTGGCCGACGCCGAGGCGCGCAAGGTCATCGTCTTCCTGCGTGCGTGCGACCTGCATGCCGTCAAGCGGCTCGACCAGATGTACCTGGCCAACGGTCCGCAGGAGGACTGGTTCTACCGTCGCGTCCGCGATCGTGTGGCGTTTGCCCTCATTGGTTGCCCGGAAAGCTTTGACAACTGCTTCTGCTGCAGCATGGACACCAACGTGGCACCAGAGGGATGGCTCTTCTCGCTGGAGCAGACCGACGATGGGTACCGCTGCGTGGTGGCAGACGAGCAGCTGACCGAGGTGTTTGCCGCTCAGGCTGTGGGTGAGGCCGCCTTTGAGCCGGCTCACGTGAGTGCCAACGATACGGTGGTACGGGTGCCCGAAAGCGTTCCCGTTGCCATCTACCAGCATTCGATGTGGGACGAGTACACCGCACGCTGCATCAAGTGCGGCCGCTGCACCATCTCTTGTCCCACCTGCACCTGCTACACCATGCAAGACGTGTTCTACACCGACAACGGCTGCGTGGGTGAGCGCAGGCGCGTGGGTGCAAGCTGCATGATTGACGGCTACACCAACGTGGCTGGCGGTGGGCAGTATCGCCGTACCGCCTGCGAGCGCATACGCTTCAAGGTGCTGCACAAGGTGCACGACTTCCGCAAGCGCTTTGGCTACGACATGTGCGTGGGCTGCGGGCGCTGCGACGACATCTGCCCGGAGTACATCTCGTTTGCCGCCTGCGTCAACAAGCTGGCAGACGCGGTTGATGCCCTGGCAGCACAGGAGGTGAGCGCAGATGAGTAGCCACAACGCCAACCCCTACATCCCCTTTGCTTCGCAGATTCTGGAGATCGTCTCGCACACCAACCGCGAGCACACCTTCCGCATGGCCTTTACTGGCAAGGTCAAGCCCGGTCAGTTCTTTGAGGTCTCCATCCCCAAGTACGGCGAGGCTCCCATCTCGGTCAGCGGCATCGAGCCCGGTGTGAGCGTGGACCTCACCATCCGCAACGTGGGCCGCGTGACCGGCGAGCTGTTTGCTAGCTTTGGCGTGGGCTCGACGGTGCTTCTGCGCGGGCCGTACGGCAATGGCTTCGATGTCTCGCTCTACGAGAACGGCGAGTGTGTGGTGGTGGCCGGTGGCACGGGCGTGAGCCCGGTGCGTGGCGTGATCGAGCATCTGGCACACACCACAGACGCCGCCGACAAGCATGTCATTGTGGGCTTCCGTAGTCCCGAAGACATGCTCTTCCGCGCGGACCTCGAGCGCTGGGCGCAGGCGCTCGACCTTACGGTTACGGTGGACGGCGCACCCGAGGGCTACGTCGGCAACGTGGGCTTGGTCACCAAGTACATCCCCACGCTGGAGCTGCGCGATCCGGCGACCACTACCGCCGTGGTGGTGGGACCGCCGGCCATGATGCGCTTCTCGGTGATGGGTCTTCTTGAACGCGGCCTTACCGAGGACCACATCTGGGTGAGCCAGGAGCGGCGCATGTGCTGCGGCTTGGGCAAGTGCGGCCACTGCCGTATCGGCGAGAAGTACGTGTGCCTTGATGGCCCGGTGTTCAGATATGACTTGTCCAAGGACATGATCGACTAACGAGGAGGTGGTTACCATGACGCTTGACGTCAACGTCAAGGCACTGATGAAGAACGCCTTTCGTCAGTCCAAGGTACGTGGCGAGACCGCCTCACGCGTTCGCGTTCCGGGCGGCGTCATAAATGCTCAGAGCATGGCACGCGTGGTTGAGATAGCCGAGGAGTTTGGCAACGGCACAATATTTCTCACCAATCGCCAAGGCATGGAGATACCCGGTATCCCGCTGGAGAAGGTCCCCGAGGTCAACGAGCGGCTGCAGGCCATCATCGATGACTCGGGCGTCAACCAAGAGGAGCGCGGCAAGGGCTATCCCGCTGCGGGAACCCGCAACGTGGTCGGCTGTCCGGGGTCGCGGCTGTGCCCGTTTGGCTGCTACGACACCACTGCGCTTGCGCGGCGCATGGATAAGGCGGTCTTTCCCAACAACCGCCACGTGAAGATTGCCTTCACGGGTTGTTCCAATGACTGCGCGCATGTGGCGCTCAACGACTTTGGCATCATTGGCATGACCGAGCCGCAGTACGATCCTGCGCGCTGCATTGGCTGCGAGCAGTGCGTGAACTGGTGCAAGTGGCGCTCGGTTGGCGCGCTCAGCGTGGTTAACGGCAAGATAGTACGCGACGAGGACCTGTGCATCGGCTGTGGCGTGTGTGTCAACTACTGCCCCACACGCGCATGGACGCGCAGCCCGGAGCACTACTTCCGCCTCAAGATCATGGGCCGCACCGGCAAGCAGAACCCGCGCTTGGCGGAGGACTGGCTCAAGTGGGTGGACGAGGACTCCATCATCAAGATCGCACAGAACACCTACGCGTATATCGATGAGTACATCGATCCGGGAGCGCCGGGCGGCAAGGAGCACATCGGCTACATCGTGGACCGCACCGGCTTCGACGAGTTTGTGAAATGGGCGCTTGATGGCGTGGAGCTGGGACCCAAATGCGAGCGAGCAAGTCGCGTGTACTGGGGAGGCAAGCGCTACGACCGTAGCAACGAGTTGTTCTAGGGAAAGCTGAGGAAGGCCTGGGCGCCGGTGGAGCTATCTCATGGAGGCTATCGCTTACAGCACCTCGATACCAAGCTCCGCCGCCCGCCTTCGCCAATTCTCGTTGTGGTCATCCGTGACGAGGCCCGTGAAGTCTGACAGCTTGCCATACCGGTAGTTGCCGCGCTCCAAGAACTTGTGCGAGTCTCCCACCACATACGTGCGCTCAGAGTTCTCGAGTACCGTGCGCTTCGCAAAGATCTGCGCTGCGAGCTTCAAGAACTCGCTGCAGGTGCACGAGCTCATTCGCATGGGCGTTGGGTCCGTTACCATCCCGACAGATGTTGCTTGGTCCATGATCAAGCACCCCTCCACACAGCTCGCTGTCGACGAGTTCACTAGGGCGTGGGAGGGCAGCTACGGCCGCCGCGCGTTCGCCAAGTAGCAACTCCTCGTACAAGAGCCCTTGCCCTGAGCCGGGGCCGCTCAAGCGGGCGGCCCCGGCCTCCTTCTTTGTTTGAAAACCAGAATTGATATGGTGATTCGCGATACGCGGCAGCCAAGGGGCGCGTCTTCGGCCTTGCGTGCCGATGGCGCGGGCTGCCTTATGGAGGGGGTTCGAGTACTTCATGGGCTTCATAGGCTGCGTCCTTCCATCGACTCGGGCGTTTGGGAGTGGCCACAAAACGCGGTCCCGACTGGCCACAAACTGGCCACAAACGCCCGTCCAGTGATGGAAGGGACAATACCCGACGGAAACAGTCAATGCTGACAAAACCGCAGGTCAAATACCGAAAAGTGACTTGACGGCCAGAACGGTAAAGCAATCTCTGACCGCCGGAACTTTTTCGGGACCGAGAGGCCGCTGGTTCAAATCCAGTCGTCCCGACCAGAACCTTCGGAACCGCTAGAAGCTCTAGCGGTTCTTTTCGTTTGGGCCGACAGCGGATTCGAACCAGCTCCGCTGGTTCTGCTGCGCGCGTGCCACCGGCACGCGCTCCGCACCCTAGGGGGAAATCCAGTCGTCCCGACCAGAAACACGAGAGGTCGTCGGCACAGCGCGGCGGCCATAAAGCACGGCGCCGACCGGCTACAGATGCACGTGTTCGCCCAGAAGATTGGTGCCTTCGAGGGTGTAGCGGTCGATGTAGAGCCAGTCGATCGTGCCCGTGTGCGAGGACGCTCCGTCGCTGACCATGTTGTACAGGTGCAGTATGACCGTGTTGCCGTCGTGGCCGTCGACGTCGATGTACTGCGGGGTCTCGCCATAAGCACCGGATGCATAGGTCCGGGCGAGCTCGACGATCTCGTCGTCGGTGAAGCCGTCGGCGTGGTCGTTCGTCTCTCTACCAGAGAAGGACAGGCTATCGACCGAGCGGAAGCCTACGTAGGCCCTGCTGGCATCCCAAACCTTGAGCGCCGATGCGAAGTCGCCGCGTGTGATGACGGTTTCGCTACCGGACTCGCAGTCGTAGCTGCCCGCCCAATCGGTTGTGAAGGTACTCTCGAGGAAGGTGTAGTCGCCTAGCTGGTAGCTGGAGTCGTCGTTTATCGAATACGCGCGCTCCGTGAGCGTGAAATCGTTGAACTCGTAGGTCTTGCATATGATGGAACCGCAGCCGCCCCACGACTGCCGAAGCGCCTTGTAGGAGCTGCTCCAGCTGATGTGGTCTGTGCCGCCTATGTTGCCGACGATAACCGGTGCACCGTCAGGGGCAATGGTGTACAGGTCGGCGTCTCTCGCGTAGTACAGGCCCGACCGGTTGGACTCGCCGTCGCTGCCACGGGAGGCCAGCATCTCGGGTATGCCATCCTCGTTGAGGTCGCAGAATGCGACATAAGCGTAGGTGCCATTCTGGAGGGTCTCGGCGTACAGCGACGCGACGTCGTCGTGTTCCCAGGTATAGGGCAGCTCGATCGTATCGCTGGGGGAGGACACCGGAGGAAGCTCGACCTCGACGTCGCTTATGATGTGGGCGGAGAGGCCCTCGGCGGTACCTGAGAGTATCGGCCGTGCGTCGTAGTAAGGATCCGCATCGCCAAACTCATCACGTGCGCCCTCGACCGCATCCGACAGCGTCGGGTACTCACCTGTGGTGTCATCTGCGGTGCAGAACCTTTCGAGAACGCCATGCATGAATTTTGAAGCATAGGATACCGATACGGTATCGTCGAATCCGAGTACGGCAATCGCGCCCCTGTCGAGGAAGGCGTCGACGAGACGGTCATCTTCAGCGGAATGGCAGGCATTCAAAAAGATGAGCGAGCCATCCAGGCTATTCAGGTGCTTGCGCACGTAGCCTGCGCAGATTCCGATTTGCTGCGCTTCTCCCCCGCAAATGACGAGCTCGTTGGAGGTAAACATCTCGTAGTAGTCCTCGTCGTATCGCATACGTGAGGTGTCTACCGGCTCGGACGTGCAAAGGAAGGATCCTACCCACGTGGCAAATCCGCCATGACCATCCCAGATATAGATGCCGTCCCGTCCAAGCACGTAATCGAGAAGGTCGAGCGTCACCTCCTGCTGGTCGTAGCCAGACCAGCCCCATTTGTCAGAGAGGCCTGCAACCATAGCAGCCGATTCGTCGGTCATGTCGAGGTAAGGAATGCATCTGTCAGGAAAAACACCCCTCACCGGCTCGAGAGTCACAAGTCCGAGCTCCTCGTCCATCTCGAATTCGCCCGTGCCGCCCAGAGCGTCTTCCTGCATGGGGGCGTACACGTATATCACGCCGTCGGGGAGCTCGAGGGCGACACTGTCGTCGGTGACCTCGTAGTCGGTGATGGTTCCGTCCTGCTTCCATGACTCGGCGGACCGGGCGACCTCGTTCACGGCATCGTCGATGTAGTCCGCGGGCACGCAGCCGTCGGCTTCGTAGGAGGTGTTGATGCTCGAGACCTGTCCGTTGATGGTGTCGATGCTCTCGGCCACCTCATCAGACATGACATCAGCGTGAGGCGTGCCCCCACCGCTGGACGTGCCACTACTTTCGCTCCTGCCGCAGCCCGGTACTGCGATCAAGGCAAAGACTGCAAGCGCGAACAAAAGGACGAGCAGGGGGTTGCGGTGTGTTGGCGTGCGGTGGGTCATGCGCATGGCAGCTCCTCACGGATCGCGTGTGACCAATGCCAGACTCACATTGTACATTGGTGGATGAAACTAGAGCGCAAGCATATCGAGTGGGTGCGACCCATGTTGCTCTGAGGCTGCCCTGGAGCTAGAGGGGGATCAGAGACACCAAAGGGCCCCGCTTGCACGGGGCCCCAGGGAAGGTGGCGCGCCTCTGTCCCGCGCGCCCGAGGAGGAAGGACTCAGCCCTTACGCGAGCTCCATGTCCTGCTCGCAGAACATGTACCCGAGCACCGCGCCGACAACGGTAGAGATGCCCAGGCCGATCATGGCGTTGACGAAGTTCATCATGTCGCCGTTGACGAAGGCCGGGAAGGTGACCACGGAGCCGAAGACGAAGGCGCTGGTGACGACGCGCATCAGGCCGAGGTAGGCGCCGCCCACGGCACCGGCGATGATCTGCGCGGCAAAGAGCTTCTTGTTGTTGACCAGCAGGCCGAAGAGCGTGGGCTCGATGATGGCGGAGAGCACGATGGTGATGACGCCGGTGAGCGAGAAGGACTTGACCTCCTGGTTCTTGGCCTTGAGGAAGACGCCCAGGGCCACGCCGATGACCGCGAAGTTGCAGGCGAAGGTCAGCGGGCAGATGTAGTCGAAGCCAACCTCGGCGATGTTGTTGATCATGATGGGGTTGACGGCCCAGTGGATGCCGAAGGAGACGAGCACGGCCCAGCCGCCGCCCACGAGGATGCCGGTGAGCAGGCCAGAGGCGTTGATGGCCCAGTTGACCACGTTGGCCACGAGCTCGCCGCCGTACACGGCCAGCGGGCCGATGACGATGACGGTGAGCGGGACCATCACCACGAGCGACACCAGCGGCGGGATGACGAGCTTGAGGTTCTCGGGCACGGTGTCGTCGAGCTTCTTGTACAGCCAGCTGTAGGCAAGGCCGGCCAGGATAGCGGGCACGACGGTGGAGCTGTAGCCCATGAGCACCACGGGGATGCCAAAGAAGTCAGCCATGGCGCCGTTGCCCGCATCGCCCATGAGGGCAACGAAGTCGGGGTAGATCAGGGCGCCGCCGATGAGTGCCGCGATGTAGGTGTTGGCCTCGAAGCGCTTGGCAGTGGAGATCAGCAGCAGTACCGGCAGGAGGTAGAACACGGCGGATGCCGCAGAGAACAGGATCGTGTAGGTGGAGCTGCCCTCGGTGAGCAGGCCCATCTGGGTGAACAGGATGATGAGACCGCGCAGGACGCCGGAGCCGGCGAGCGGCGCCAGGATGGGCGAGAAGATGCCCGAGATGGTGGCGAAGACCTTGTTGACCAGGCTCTGGTCGCCCGTGTCCGCCTTGGTGAGCTCAGCCTTGCCGGAGCCCTTCACCAGCGCCTCGAACTTCTCGTAGAGCTTGGGCACCTCGATGCCGATGAGCAGCTGATACTGCCCTGCGGCGCGGGCGATGTTGGTGACGCCGTCGATGGCCTTGACCTCGGCGTCGTCGACTATGGACTCGTCGCGCAGGTTGAGGCGGAGCCTCGTCGCGCAGTGGGTCATGCCGGAGATGTTCTCAGGTCCCCCGACCTTCTCGAGAATCTCCTCAGCGAGCTTGTTCCAATCACGTGCTGCCATTGGTGTTACCTCTCTTTCACCGTGGCGCTTCGCCACTCAATGGTATGCCTGAACTATTTCCTGAGACTTTCCTGCCGCGCGCTCTCGTCTACCTGATGGCGTCGAGGAGCAGCTCGCTCACCGCGATGCCGTCGTTGGCGGCTATCACCTCCTCGATGTTGTCCATGCCGAGCTTGTCGATGATCTGCTCGAGGCGGTTGACCATCGACACGTTGCACTCCGCCTCGCGAATGCCCTGCTCGCGGATGGGGAAGGTGTCGAAGTAGATGGCCTGGTCGTAGCCGTGCTTGCGGACGTAGTAGAGGAACTCGAGCGTCTTGGCAAAGTTGGACGTGCCGATCATGAGGCCGTCATCCTTGCGTCCGTAGCCGTCGTTGAGGTGGATGCCGTAGAGCAGACCGCGCGCGCCGAGGATGTCGGCGGCCATGGCGGGGTTGTCGTGCTTCATGAGCATGTGGCAGAAGTCGAGCGTGGCGCCTAGGTTGGGGCGGTTGACGTCCTGGATCATGGCGAAGACGGTGCCAAAGCTGTCGATGAAGGCGTAGCTGCGCTCCTCGAAGGGCTTGTACTCGATGGAGATCTTCAGGTCGGGTGCGTAATCGCAGATTGCGCGGAAGGCGTCGCGCTGGCGGTTCCACACCTCGTTGTAGGCAATCTGGAAGGAGTAGTCGAAGCCGTCAAAGCCCAGCCAGATGGTCACGACCTGGCCGCCGATGGCGCGGCAGTAGTCGCAGGCGTCCTTGCACAGCTGAATGGCCGCAGCGGATACCTCGGGGTCTGTGTTGCCCAGCTCGCCGTTGAGGTAGAAGTCGCCGCGGAAGCGCAGGGCAACGCCGTTGGCCTTGAGGTTGGCGGCATCCAAGGCGGCCTTCATCTGCTCGGGCACGATGTCCTTGGTGTGCTCGGGGTAGTTGAGGTCGACGTGGGTGAGGCCGATTCGAGCGAACTCGGGCAGCACCTTCAGGACATCGTTGTCGAAGTGGGGCAGGAACGAGTTGATGCGGGTGGCGAGCTTCATGGTCCTCTCCTTTGTTTTCATGGATTTGCATCCGCTTCCATTAATTTGCATTCTATAACCAAAGAATTTCACTTGCAAGCACGAATTTGCAAAATATTCCACCAGAGAGTTGACAATGCTCAGATTTGGGCAACAAAATTCCAACGATTTGCAAAATGGATTAAAATATGATGGCGTTGAGACTTAACGGCGGATGGAGGCGGCCATGATTCCCTACGAGCGTCAACAGAGAATTCTCGAGCTCTTGAAGGGGCGCGAGCTCGTGTGGCTCGAGGAGCTGCAGCGCGAGATCCCTGGGGTATCGTCATCCACCCTACGCCGAGACATCAAAGAGCTCGAGCGTGTGGGCAAGGTGGAGCACCTGCAGGGTGGCGCAATCAAGGCCTCCACGCCTACCGGCGAGCTGCCACTTTCTGTGAAGAGCGCCCTGTACGCCGAGGAGAAGACAACCATCGCCAAGCTGGCTGCTCGTGAGATCCAGGATGGCGACACCATCTATCTCGACTCGGGAACAACGTGCACCGCGCTCATGCGCGAGATCGCAGACCGAGACGTGAACGTCGTGACTTCAAACACAGACGTGGTGGCCCTCGTCACGCCCGAGTCGACTGCCAAGGTTACGCTTCTTGGCGGATCGTACGACCCCGCCATCGGGTCGATCTCTGGCCCCCTCACGCAGGAGAACATCGACAGGCACGTTTTTCTCAAGGCATTCTTGGGCGCTAACGGCGTGGATGCGCGCTTCGGCATCACCACGCCAAGCCTTGCGGAGGCTGCGAAGAAGCAGGCGGTTGCCGCGCGTTCCAAATACGTGTACGTGCTAACGGACAGCAGCAAGTTCCATCAGGTCACGGCCATTCAGACCTTAAATCTCGCCGACGTCACCGTCATTTCCGACCAGGGGGACGAGGAGCTGGCGGCGCTCACCACGCTCATCTGCGAGTGACGGCGGCTCTGCCTGTCGGCGTGACTGCGGGAAAGCCATAGCTGTTGGCGTCAGCCGACGCCGATACGCCTCTCCACCTCTGAAGGGAGACAGACATGCTTGCCATAGAGAACGTTCACGATCTTGAGATTGCGCGCGTCGCCTCCGAGCAGGGGAGCTTTTCTGCTGCGGCGCGCGTGCTCGGCATAACGCAACCCGCGGTCTCGCAAGCCGTGGCGCGCCTTGAGCGTCAGCTTGGGGTCTCGCTCTTCGATCGTCAGGAGTCTGGGCACGAGGCGTTTCTCACCGACGCCGGAGCGGTGCTACTCGCCCATGCGATTACCGCTCTCGACGAGCTGCATGAGGCAGTGGAAGACCTCGAAGAGCTTGGCGGAGGCCGTCCGATAGTGGTGGGCATGCCCTCGGCGTTTGCGCGTCACTACTTTTCCCAGGGTCTGGAGAGGCTGACATCCGCGCGGCATGGGCATCCGGTCGAGATCGTGCTGCACGACTCGGAGCACCTGCGCGAAGAGCTGCGCAAGAGGCGCGTTGACGTGGGCATGCTCGCCTCGTCTGACCGTGGTATCACACAGCCTCATGCAACGTTCACCAGGGTTGCGTCTCATCCGTTCATGCTTGCGGTGAGACAGGCCGATCAGCCCGAGAACGGCGCGCTCAACGTGTTGAGGCTAGCGGAGCACCATGTGCCCGTGATTGCCTTTGCAGGTGACCGCTTTCTGCGTACGGCTCTCGACCAGTATCTGGGGCATAAGGGAGCCCAGCTCAACGTGGTTGCCGAGACCGACCAGCTCGACATGTTCTACCAGCTGGTGCTTGCGGGCATGGGCGTTGGGCTATCGAGTGGTCTAGTGCTTGATGGCGCACCTGATGGCGTCTCCCTGGCAAAGGCATTTGATGACGATCTGCCCGCACTGAATGTCTATGTCTTCGAGGACACCGTGAGGGCGCGCGGCCCCGAGCGCGAGGCGCTCGTCACCATCAAGCGTCAATTGTTTGCGGCAGTTCGCACGCGCGAGGAGCGGGCCTGAGTTCCGGCTTCTCTTGCTGCATCGGGCAGCGCATGCATAAAGGGCTGACCGGTGGACGGGAGTCTCCCCGTTCACCGGTCAGCCCTTTCGTCTTGCGGTCTGCACTCAGCGCAAGGCCGCACGTGCGTTATAGTGCTCGTCCTACTTGAGGTGCCCTGTGCTGCTCTTCACGCACTCGGTGACCTTGGCAGCAGCCTTGGCCTCCTCGAGCACCTGCTCGTTGTACTCGGCGACCTTACGGGCGTGCTTGGCGGCACGCTCTGCCTGCTTTGCAAGGAGCGAGTCGATCATGCGCGCACCAGCCTCAGCCTCGGTTGCCGGGTCGAACGCGGAGTCGCTCGTCACGGGCTCGGACACGCGGCTGTTTACGACGTCGCCAGCGGCGATATGAGAGGCGACTTCCTGCGCATGCGCCTCGGCCTCGACTACCTCCTTTGCACGCTCCGCATTACGCTGCGCCTTCTTGGCTTGGTTGGCCTCGATCTGCTCAATCATTCGCTCTGCTGCCAGAGCCTCGTTCTTGATCTCGTCCATGGTGGCACGCTCCTTTCAAGCGTAAACCTTGTCTCTCGCAGGGCGTCTGCCCTGCTGACAACAGTGAGTATGCCCCCATGTGCGCCGTTAGACGCCCATAACGATTTGTTTTGGCCTTCGTTCCCTTTCACGTGCCTTGTGCGGAAGGAAAGAGCTGTCGACGTGCTCTGGCACGTATCATGGATGGAAAGAAGGTTCTGACCATAGGCACAGGGGGCTGCCATGAAGTTCAAGTATGTGCGCATCCAGGGCCGCGAGCGGGCCACCAACACCGGGGAGGGTGCCGGCATCTTCAGCATGTGCTGGAAGCTCATCCAGCAGGACGTCATGGACGAGGAGGACCAGGCCCTCTTCAAGGAGATCGACTCGTGGTTTGCGGAGGTGCTGCCGTTCCCGGAGCCATGCATGAACAAGGAGCGCGTCGTCTGCTTCTTCAAGTGCGAGAACTCCGACGAGATGATGCGCATGATCACGCCCGCCATGTGGCTGCTCGAGCGCTACCATCACCCCTTCTACGTGGTCTACACCAACGACCCCGGAGAGATCGTCTACGAGGATGAGTACCAGGTGGCAGTCAGGGTGCCCGACGAGATACCCTCGCTCGAGTTCCATCACCAGTGGGCCGAGCCGGACGGGACCATCCACGAGGGCTAGCAAGAGCAGAGAGGGCGGGTGCGCGATGAGCCATGAGATTATCCGAGACGGCGACCATCTGACCGTGCGAGTCTATGGGCGCCTCGACGTCAAGACCTCTCCCGAGCTTGAGGATGAGCTAAAGCCGCAGCTCGATGGCGTGAGCTCGCTGGTAGTCGACCTCGCCCAAGTAGATTACGTGTCGAGCATGGGCCTGCGCCTGCTTCTGGTTTTGCAGAAGCGCATGGCAAAGCAGGGTTCCATGCTCGTCGTCAACGTGCGCCCTGAGATAATGAAGCTCTTTGACGATTCAGGCTTCGCCAACATCCTCAGCATTGCCTAGCCAGGCTCCGCCCATGACGGGGAGCTCGCTCGCAAAGCGCAACTCCTGCTTCTTGGGGAGGTGCAGCGCGCCGTAAGGGATGACGAGAAGGCCAAAGCTAGGCTCGACGCTGCCTCCAAGCACTCGCATGAAGTCCTGCCTATCTAGCCGGTATGCCTGGATCTTCTCCCCCTTATCGAGTGCCTCGCGCGCAACCAGCCAGTCGTAGATGAGCGTCAGCGACTCGACCTCAAAGCTGCACCTGAACGCCAGCGCTCGCTCGTCGCAAAGGCGTTCGAACAGCGTACGGTCGCTGAGCTCGTGCAGCTCAACGTACGGACGCGCATCGTCCACGCAGAAGAAGTCGCTGAATATGCGGTGGCGCGTATGTATGCCGATGGCCAGGGCGACTCCCATCGACGCGACCACGATGGAGAGGCCGACGAGCAGCGATCCCGTAACCATGTAGGGGATAAACGCCAGCATGGGGATGATCACCAAAAACGTCACGATCACCAGCGCATAGCGCCAGTCGCGCCGCCGCTCTTCCTCGTCCATCGGCCGAAAGGCGTTCATGTTCATCACAAGCTGGTGATAGCGCTTCGTCCAATCGCTGCTTGCCAACCGTCGCCTCCGCTGCTTTGGGGTCCGTACCCACATGGTACTACGCGGCTTGCACGCAACGTCGCGCTGCAAAGACCGATAACAAGCGCTACCCAAGGTATCGTATAGTGCATGGCAGGGCAGCCGCACTGTTGGCGAGGAGTCTTGAGAGCCTGAGGGCTGGGAAGAGGTGGTCGTGATGGGACATGCGTCTGATGGGCGCGCAGCGGCAAAGGCCACGGGCATTATAGGTGCGATGCAGAGCGAGATTGCTGCCATCAGGGAAGCAATGGATGCCGTCCAGGTTACGGTCGTCGCAGGTATGGAGTTTGCCGCGGGCACGATTGACGGCACCGAGGTGGTTGTCGCGCAGTGCGGCATGGGCAAGGTCAACGCCGGCATTTGTGCGCAGACGCTCATCAGCGGCTTTAGGGTGGGCTGCGTCATCAACACGGGGGTGGCCGGCAGCCTCTCCGACGAGCTGACCATCAACGACTTCGTGGTGTCGACCGATGCGGTCCAGCATGACTTTGACGTGAGTCCCATCGGCTTTGCGAGGGGAGAGATCCCCTACACGGGGCTCTTTGCCTTCCCCGCAGATGAAGAGCTGCGCAGGCAGGCCGTGGCAGCCGTTCGACAGGCGGCCCCTGCCTCCATGGTGCTCGAGGGACGCGTGTGCAGCGGTGACCAGTTCATAGCCACGAAGGAGCAGACCGAGGCCATCACCTCGACGTTCGGGGGCCTCTGCGCCGAGATGGAAGGTGCCGCAATCGCGCAGGTCTGCCACCTCAACCAGGTGCCCTACGTCATCATCCGTGCGATATCCGACGACAGTGACGACATGACCTTTGAGCAGTTCCAGGCCGAGGCGGCGCGCGAGTGCGCTGGCGCGGTGCTGGCAATGGTCAGTGCGCGCTCGTAGGTGCAGCTAGAAGCCATAAGGAGAATCATGAGTCCAAGACATGCCCTTGCTTTGGCCCTCGTGCTCGCGCTTGGGGGATGCGCGGCTCCTGCCAGCCAAGCGCCTGCGACTCCAAACTCAGACCGCCCCGAGGATGACGCGGCGCAGCTGCTGCCAGCCTACTCATACGAGCTGGAAGATGTACACGAGGTGGACGGCCGGCAGGGAGTAGCCGCCGAGGGGGAGAACGTCTGGGTGAGCGGCTCTGCGACCCTTAGCCGCTACGATGCCGAGGGTAAGCTGCTTGCCACTAACGACGCGCCGTTTGACGTGGGCTACGAGCACGAGGTCAACCACATAGGAGACATCGACGTCTGGCAGGGCGAGGTGTATGCCGGAGTCGAGCTCTTTCTTGACGGCGAGGCCTCCAACATTCAGATTGCGGTCTATGATGGCGAGACGCTCGAGCTCAAGAGAACATTCCCCTTCGACCCCGAGAGCGGGCAGGACGAGTGCAGTGGCATAGCGGTTGACCCCGACACGGGCGTTGTCTGGATGTGCGCATGGACGGCGACGGGACGCTACCTTTACCGCTATGACCTCAAGACCGGCGCGTATCTGGGACGCGCGCAGCTTCACGCCAGCCCGCAGTGGATCCAAGGTGTCGCCTATCACGAGGGGTCGCTCTTCCTGACGGCTGACGATGGCGACGCGGACCAAGGCGAGCCCGATCACGTGTATCGCGTGACGCTGCCCAGAGATGCGACGCATGGCACCGTTGCGCTCGAGCGCACGCTCGATGACGTGACCCTACAGGGTGAGATCGAAGGTCTCACGTTTACCGATGACGGGCACATGCTGGTGCTGTACAACCGTGGTGCGCGCATCGTCCTTGGCATGCCAACCGGCTTCTATGACGGGTACGACCACGAGATTCACGAGGTGTTCCGCTATCGGATGACCCCGCGGTCCAACTGACGGCCGGCGCTTGGACCTGTCTCAGCAGAACCACTTGTCGGCGATGGTGGGCTGGTCGTAGCCCCAGTCCTCCTCGACGCCGCGCGCGGTCCTGATGAAGTCGTTCTTCTCCAGGACGCGCGCAGAGGCGAGGTTCTCAATCATCGTGCTTGCCGTGATGATCTGCGTGTCGGTCTGCGTGTAGAGGTAGTCCACCATCAGGCGCATGGTCTCGGTCGCTACGCCGCGCCCCCAGCTCCACTCCATAAAGCGGTAGCCCACGCTGATCTTGTGCACGTCGTCGCGCAGGCCGTAGAACTCGGCCAGCCCGCAGATGCGCCCGTCCCCGCGCAGTTCTACGCCCAAGATGAGCGACTCCTTGGCGGCAAAGCACGAGCCGTACAGGTCGGCGATCATATGGTGCATGTCGTCGTACTGCTTCTCAAACAGGTAGGTGGGGAGATAGCGATAGACGCGCTCGCTGCGCACGAGCTCCTCGAGTGCGGGGACATCTGCATCGGTCAGCTGTCGCAGCACCACACGCTCGCCCTCGATGCGCGGAATGTCATTAAACAGCTTCTTTGTCACGAAAGACCTTCCGTGGCGGTGCCGACCGAATCCGCCCTGACGCTTATGCCCTTATCCTATGGTACTACCCAGCTAGGAGGGTAAAGCGGTATGCTTTTGCCTACGAGACAACCCTGTGAGAAAGTTGGATCAAAGATGCAGATTGCCGACGGTATCACTTACATTGGCGTGAACGACCACCAGCTCGACCTCTTTGAGGGCCAGTACATCGTGCCCAATGGCATGGCCTACAACTCCTACCTCATCGCCAGCGACAAGATCGCGGTCATGGACGGCGTGGACGGCAACTTCGTGGACGAGTGGATGGGCAAGCTTGACGCGGCCCTCGACGGCCGTACACCCGACTACCTCATCGTGCAGCACATGGAGCCTGACCACAGCGGCTCGATCGAGGCCTTTGCCGCACGTTATCCCGAGGCCACGATTGTGGCCAGCATGGGCGCCTTCAACATGATGCTCAACTACTTTGGCACCAAGTTCGAGGGCCGCAACATGATCGTCAAGGAGGGCAGCACGCTCTCGCTGGGCGCCAAGGAGCTGCGCTTTGTCGCCGCCCCCAACGTGCATTGGCCCGAGGTCATCTTTACCTATGACGAGACCGATAAGGTGCTCTTCTCCGCAGACGCCTTCGGCAAGTTCGGCGCGCTTGACGTGGACGAGGACTGGGACTGCGAGGCCCGCCGCTACTACTTTGGCATCGTCGGCAAGTTTGGCAAGAACGTCCAGGCCGTGCTCAAGAAGGTCGCCAAGCTCGACGTCGAGGTCATCTGCCCGCTGCATGGCCCCATCCTCTCCGAGGACCTTGGCCACTACATCGGCCAGTACGAGACCTGGTCGAGCTACGGTGTGGAGACGGCTGGCGTCGTCATCGCCTACACCAGTGTGTACGGCCACACCAAGGAGGCCGTTGAGCTTCTCGCCAAGACCCTCGAGGAGAAGGGCTGCCCGCGCGTGGTGGTGACCGACCTCGCCCGCGACGACCAGGCCGAGGCTGTCGAGGATGCCTTCCGTCACGGGCACCTGGTGCTTGCGACGACCACTTACTGCGGCGGCGTCTTCCCTGCCATGCATGCGTTCATCCATCACCTGGTCGATCACGACTTCCAGAACCGCACCGTGGCGTTCGTGGAGAACGGCTCGTGGATGCCCGCGGCCATCAAGGGCATGCGCCCCCTGATGGAGGAGTGCAAGAACATCACGTTTGCCGAGCACAGCGTGACCGTCAAGGGCTCGCTGAACGACGACTCCCGCGCGCAGATCGACGCGCTTGCTGAGGAGCTTGCCGCACAGTTCTAAAGAGACAGGGGGACATCTCTTTGATGGGGCCGGTCAGCTCGTCGTAGCTGGCCGGCCCTTTGCATGCTCACCGCTCCCACGCTCCAGCTACGATGTCACGTATGGGAAAAGAGTCGGTTAGCGGCTAAGATAGATAGTCGAACAAGCGAGGGGCGTCCTGTCTCTGTATGGAACGGACGCGAAACTTCATAGGAGAGGATGGTATGGAGCGCTTAGGGGGTGGCGCGCTTGCGCGCCGGCGCTCTGTGGAACTCAAGGGAATACGCATCCCGCACAACAAGGCGACGGCCGAGCAAGAAACGACGGTCATGCCGCTTCCGAGCAAGGTCATGCTGCCCATGCAGCAGCATGTGGGTGCTCCGTGCGTTCCGCAGGTCAAGCGCAGACAACAGGTAGAGGTCGGCCAGCTCATCGGCCATTCAGATGCCCGGCTGACGTGCGACATCTACTCGCCCGTATCGGGTATCGTGCGGGAGATCCGCCAGGTCCACTATTCCAACGGCTGGTCGGACGAGGCCGTGGTCATCGAGCCGGACGGCGAGCAGACCGTGCACGAGTCCGTGCAGAAGCCCGAGGTTACAGACTTCGCGAGCCTGGTGGAGGCGCTCAAGCACAGCGGCATCGTGGGCTTGGGTGGTGCCGGCTTCCCCGCCTGGGCAAAGATGAACACCGACCTCAGCACCATCGACACCTGGCTGGTCAACGGTGCGGAATGCGAGCCCTACCTCTCCACGGACTACCGCGAGATGGTGGAGCACGCTGACACCGTCCTCGAGGGCATCAAGGCATGCCTCGACTTCTCCGGCGTGCCGCGCTCGCTCATCTGCATCGAGGACAACAAGCCGCGTGCCATCGAGCTGCTGCGTGAGATGGCGGCAGACGACCCGCGCATCGACGTCTTCGAGCTGCCCGCGCGCTACCCGCAGGGCGCCAGCCGCGTGATCCTGCGCAACGTGACGGGCCGCTCGGTGCCGCGCGGCGGACACCTTACCGACGTGGGCGCGCTGCTCTTCAACGTGACCACCATGAGCGAGATCGGGCGCTACCTGCGCACCGGCATGCCGCTCACCAAGCGCCGCCTGACGGTGATGGGCGACGCCATCGCGCGTCCGCAGAACCTCGAGGTGTACGTGGGCACGCCCATCTCCGAGATCCTCGAGTACTGCGGTTGTGCCCCCGGTCCGCGCAAGGTGATCATCGGCGGACCCATGATGGGCACCACGCAGGTCGAGCTCGACGTGCCCGTCGTGCGCCAGAACTGCGGCCTTCTGGCCTTTGGCGTCAACGGGCCGGTGGTCCCGCGCCAGACGGCCTGCATCAAGTGCAGCCGCTGCATCGACCATTGTCCCATCCGCCTGTCTCCCATCGAGATCCATAAGGCCTATATCAACCGCGACACGGCCCGTTTGGACGAGCTGATGGCCGACCTCTGCGTGGAGTGCGGCACCTGCTCGTACGTGTGCCCCTCCAAGCAGCCGCTCGTGCAGTCCACCCATCTTGCCCGCGCGCTTTTGCGTGCCGAGCAGCGCAAGGCAAAGGGGAGGCGATAACAGTGGCGCTCTTCAAGAAGCACGACGAACCCGTCAACCTGGACAACCCAGCCAACAATCCCCTGGTACTGCGCCCGGCGCCGCAGATCTCCAGTGCGGTGACCACCCACATCATCATGCGCGACGTGCTCGTGGCGCTGGCTCCGGCCACGGTGATGTCCCTCGTCAACTTTGGCTGGCATGCGGCGCTGATCATTGCCACGTCAATCGCGTCGTGCGTGGGCTTCGAGTACCTGTGGTGCCGCTGGCGCAAGACCCCGCAGACCATCGGCGACCTGTCCGCTGCCGTCACGGGCCTGCTCCTGGCCTTTAACGTGCCCTCCACGCTACCGCTCTACATGGTGGTCGTCGGGGCCTTCGTGGCCATCATCATGACCAAGGAGCTCTTTGGCGGCATCGGCAAGAACTTTGCCAACCCCGCCATCGTGGGGCGCATCTTCTTGGCCGTGGCCTTCCCGGTGGCCATGACCAGCTTCGTCCCATCGTCCATGCTCATGCCCGAGCAGGCAGCCTTTGACCTCACAAGCTCCGCCACGCCGCTGGCGGCCTCGGCGCAACCGCATTCGTACCTGCGGCTGATGCTGGGCGTGCATGCGGGCGTGCTGGGCGAGACGAGCGCGGCGGCGCTGCTTTTAGGCATGGTCTTCCTGCTCTACCGTCCCGTCATCACCTGGCACATCCCCGTGGCCTACATGGGAACGGTAGCCGTGCTCAGCCTGCTGGCGGGCAAGGACGTCGTCGCCCAGCTGCTCTCGGGCGGTCTGGTGCTCGGAGCCATCTACATGGCAACCGACTACTCCACCTGCCCGGCAACCAAGCGCGGCAAGCTGGTCTTTGGCATCGGCTGCGGCCTCATCACCTGCCTCATCCGCTTCTTTGGCAACCTCAACGAGGGCGTGGCCTACTCCATCCTCTTCATGAACCTGCTGGTGCCCTACATCGACCAGCTGACGCCCAACATCCCCGTGGGCGGCGAGGCCGTCATGGCCGAGCGCCGTCGTGCCAAGAGGGGAGGGAAGGCCCATGAGTAGCCAGACGGCAGACAAGGGGAGCAGCCCCTCCGCCCTTGAGACCATCCGCCCGGTCGTGGTGCTCGTGGCCATCTGCATGGTGGCCGGCGCGCTGCTGGGCGTGGTGCACTCGGTGACCGATCCCATCGCCACCGCCAATGCCGAGAAGAAGGCGCAGGAGACCTACGCGCAGCTGGTGCCCCAGGCGGCATCGTTCGAACCCGTGGACTGCTCGGTCGAGGGCTGCACCGCCGCACTCGAGGCTCGCGATAGCTCGGGCAACGTGGTTGCGCATGTCATCGTGGCGCAGAGCAAGGGTTACGGCGGCCAGGTGCCCATCGCCGTTGCCTTTGGCGCCGACGGCAAGGTGCTCTCCATAACGGCCATGTCCAACGAGGAGACGCCGGGCCTTGGCACCAAGATCGCCAACGACTCCTACATCGGACAGTACGTGGGGCTGGGCGCCGAGTCCATAACCGCCGACGACATCGACCTCATCAGTGGAGCGACCATCTCGTCGAAGGCGGCGCTCTCCGCGTTCAACATCGCAGTTACGGCATACGAGGAGGTGCGCTGATGGCTGAGAAGACCGCTGCCCCTGCGAGCGAGTCTACGCTCGCGCAGACCTTCTCCAAGGGCCTGCTCGAGGAGAACCCCTCCCTGCGCCAGATGCTGGGCCTGTGTCCCACGCTGGCCGTGACCACCGCCGTCACCAACGGCCTGGGCATGGGCATGGCCACCACCTTCGTGCTGGTGTGCTCCGGCGTGGTGGTCTCGCTGCTGCGCAAGGTCATCCCCTCGTCGGTGCGCATTCCCTCGTTCATCACCATCATCGCCAGCTTCGTGACGCTGGTCATGATGCTGGTCAAGGCCTACCTGCCGGCGCTCGACGAGGCGCTGGGCATCTACCTGCCGCTCATCGTGGTCAACTGCATCGTGCTCGGGCGCGCCGAGATGTTTGCCTCCAAGCACGGGCCCGTCGAGGCGGCCGCAGACGGCCTGGGCATGGGCCTGGGCTTCACCATCTCGCTCACCCTGATGTCGGCCGTCCGCGAGATTCTGGGTGCAGGCACCTTCCTGGGCGTGCGCGTGCTGCCGCCCTTCATCGAGCCCATGATCATCATGGTCATGCCGGCGGGCGGCTTTGCGGTGCTGGGCGTGCTCATTGCCGCCTCGGTGTGGATCGAGGAGCATCCGCGTCACAAGACCCGCTACGTGCGCAAGAAGGTCGGCCCCTCGGCCAGCCTCTGCGCAGCGTGTCCCATCAACTGCGGCATCGGCGACCCGACCGACGAGGCCTGCGCCAAGGACGAGTTCGTCGAGATGCTCGAGGCGGCCGTCACCGCGGCTCGGCGCGAGAAAGAGGAGAGGGAGGGTGATGCCTGATGGCGCAGTACGCATCCATTCTCTTCAGCATGATCCTGGTCAACAACTTCGTGCTGGTCAAGTTCCTGGGCATCTGCCCCTTCCTGGGCGTCTCCAAGAAGTTCGACTCGGCCGTGGGCATGGGATTTGCCGTGACGCTCGTCATGGTGCTGGCCATCGCGGTCACCTGGCCCATCCAGCAGCTGCTTGACGCCTGGGGGCTCGAGTACCTGCAGACCATCGCCTTCATCCTGGTGATCGCCACGCTCGTGCAGCTGCTCGAGATGGCCATGAAGCGCTACCTGCCGCCGCTGCACGCGTCGCTGGGCGTGTTTCTGCCGCTCATCACCACCAACTGCGCGGTGCTCGGCGTGACCATCCTCACCATCGACGAGGGCTACACCTACCCGCAGGCGCTGGTGGCCGGGCTTGGCGCCGGCCTGGGGTTCCTGCTGGCCATGGTCATCTTCAGCGGCGTGCGCCGTCGCGTGGAAGAGGCCGAGCCGCCCGAGGTGTTCCAGGGCATGCCCATCACGCTCATCTCGGCGGCCATCACCGCCATGAGCTTCATGGGGTTCTCTGGCGTCATTGACCATCTGTTTGGCGCGTAGGAGGTGCTGGGATGAACTCGATTGTCCTTACCATCGCGCTGGTCGGATGCATCGGACTG
Source organism: uncultured Coriobacteriaceae bacterium (assembly GCA_902790135.1). Lineage (GTDB taxonomy): Bacteria > Actinomycetota > Coriobacteriia > Coriobacteriales > Atopobiaceae > UBA1367. The sequence continues at coordinate 64,916 of CADAQM010000015.1, read as the reverse complement.
GTCGGCTCGGTGATCTTGGTGTTTGCCTCCAAGAAGCTGGCCGTGCAGGAGGACGAGCGCCTAGCTGACGTGCTCGCCATCCTGCCTGGTGCCAACTGCGGCTCGTGCGGCTACCCAGGCTGCGAGGGTTACGCCAAGGCCATGCTTGCGGGCGCCCCGGTCAACTCGTGTGGCCCTGGCGGTGCCAGCGCGGCCCAGCGCCTTTCGGAGCTGCTCGGCGTGGATGCCGGAGACGTGGTGGTCAAGCGTGCCATCGTGGCCTGCCGTGGCACGGCGGACCGCGTGGTGCTTCAGGAGCGCGCCGTGTACCACGGCGCGCACAGCTGTCGCATCTACGCGACCATGGGACACCTGTCCGACGGTTGCACCGACGGCTGCATCGGCTACGGCGACTGCATGGCCACCTGTCCGTACGGCGCCATCTCGCTCAACAAGAACCACGTGGCCGTGGTCGATCCGGCGGTCTGCATCGGCTGTGGCCTCTGCACCACCATCTGCCCGCGCCACCTCATCAGCCTCGTCGAGAAGAGCGACGTGGACGAGGTCTCGTTCGTGCTGTGCCACAACACCCTCACGGGCAAGCGCGCCAAGGACTCCTGCGCAAACACCTGCCTGGGCTGCCGCAAGTGCGTCAAGGTGTGTCCGCAGCACTGCATCGAGGTCGTGGACAACGTGGCCCACATCGACATCTCCAAGTGCGTTGGCTGCAAGGTGTGCATGGGCGTCTGCCCCGAGGGCGCGATCTACCCGCTGTCCTGGGTGAGCAAGCCCGCATAAGGGCTCGGGCGCTGGCTGCGTGAGCAAGGCTGGGAGGCGCGTTCTCCCGCCCCAAGACAAACGAAGGGGGGCGGCCCGCCTGGACCGTCCCCCTGCTGCATGCGCCCGTGATGGCGGAAGCGCTACTCGGCGACCTCCACGCTGATGATGTGCGGGTTGGCGCCCTCGTACCAGTAGAGGTAGCCGGTCATGTTGACGACCTGGCCGATCTCCAGGGCCTGGACGGCCTTGTAGACGTCGGTGTCCTCGCCGGTGAGGTAGGACTCGACGGTGAAGCTGTAGGTCTCGCCGTCCTTGGAGACGTTGAAGTACAGGTCGTCGCCAGCGGCGCCGGAGCCATCCCAGTTGAACAGGTAGGCAACCTCTTTGCCGTCGGGGTCGATGGACGGCTCGACGGTCATGCCGGTGAAGGAGACGCGCTGGTTCTGATGGTCGATGAGCTCATCAGTGCCGAGCAGGTCGGTGACGTCGACGGGCTCGGAGATGAAGGTGCTGCCGTCCTCGAACTCGATGGTGCCCTCGGTGATCTCGAACTCGCCGGACCACTCGGCCTTGTAGCCGGAGACCTTGATCTTCTGACCAGGGACCAGCTTGGCGGAGTCCTCCTCGGAGCAGGCCGCGTTGTAGATGAAGTACGCACCGTCGGCGTCGGCGGCATAGATGGTGATCTGGTCCTCCCACCAGGACTGGGTGTCCTGGACGAAGCACTCGACGACGACCTCGTCGTCGACGGCGGCAGCCATGTAGTCGGCGTAGGTCATGACGCCGTCGCCCTTGGGGTCGGTGCCGTCGCCAGCAGCGGCCGCAGGAGCGTCGCCGCCACCGTTGTTGGAGCCACCGCAGGCAGCGAGTGCGAGCATGGAGGCGCCAGCTGCCGCACCGAGGAAGGTCCTTCTCGTGAGCATGTCCTTAGTCATATGTCTCTCCCTTTAATTGGGTTTACAAAGCAACGCGTGCCCATTATATGTCACCTCGTTTTGCAACTAGGCAACAGAGCTGCGGAAAAGGGGAATGCGCCCCCTTTTCCGCAGCGTGTGGCACTAGGAATCGCGCTCCTGGAGCTTGTCGTGGATGGCCACGGCGATGATGCCGATCCAAGCCACGATAAGGGCACCGATCAGGATCTTGGATGCGCGCGGCAGCGGACCGAGCGACTCGGTGTCGCCCGCCACGCCACCGCCGAGCTGGTCGAGGTGGTAGAGGGCGAGCACGTCGTCAAAGAGCCCGTCGAGGTACGTGTCGTTGATGGTCTGCTTGCGCTTGACCGCCTTGCTCACGTTCTCGATGAGCTGGCCCGCAGCGTCGCGCAGCGAGGCGGAGCCGTTGAAGACCGGAGTCACGAAGGTGTTCTCGGCGTTCTCGAGCAGGATCTTGGTGGCGTCGATCTTGACGCTGTAGTGCACGTCGTTGTCCTTGCCCGACTGCGCGAGGTAGTCCTGGTACTCAGCGGAGTCCTGGGCCAGCGAGGTGACAGGCGCGTAGCCCTCGGTCTCGGCGTAGGCGATCTGCACGTCGTTGGTCAGCAGGTACTGGGCAAACAGCCAGGAGGCGAGCACCTCCTGCGAGTCGGCCTTGTTGAAGATGCAGATTGACGGGCCCTGGCTGATCATCTGGGGGTTGTCGACGTCGTACTGCGGGACCATGCGCACGGCGGTCTCGAACTGCACGAGCTTGTCGGGCGAGATGTCCACGAGCGGAGCATCCGAGCCCATCCAGGTGGAGCCGGCCGACGAGTCGATGGCAAAGATGCACTGGCCGGCGTTGAGGAAGTTGGCCGGGTAGCCGCTGATCTTGAAGGTGGAGAACGCGCCGGACTTGGCGTGCTCGCCCACGGTAGTCAGGATCTCGCGCGTGTCGTCGTTGAAGATCTCGATGTCGCCCTCGGCGGTGGAGTAGCCTGCGCCGCGCTGCTTGAGCATCTGGATCATCATGTTGTCGGTGGACTTGTCGATGAAGGGGATGAGCACCTTCTGGCCGTTGACCTTGTAGGTGCCATCGGCGTTCTTTGCGGTGGCAGCCTCGGAGACCTCCCAGATGAAGTCCCAGGTGAGCACGTCAGGCAGCTCGAAGCCGAGCTTCTCCACGTAGGTCTTGTTGACGTAACAGATCTCGGTGGAGCGCATGTAGGGGATGGCGTAGTGCTCGTCGCCCAGCACACACTCGGAGAGGAACTCCGGGATGATCTGCTCGGTGGTGGGTCCCTGGAACTTCACCTCGGAGCCGCCTAGGCCGTACTTCGCGTCGGCAAAGAGCCCGTCCAGCGGCACCACGGTGTTGACGCCGGTCATGTAGGTGGCGATGTGGTCCGGGTAGGTGATGCAGACGTTGGGCGTCGTGTTGGTGGAGATGTTGGTGATGACGTCGTTGTAAATCTTGCCGTAGTCGGTGTAGAGGCGCATCTTGACCTTGACGTTGGGATAGAGCTTCTCGAAGTCCTCGATGGCCTTCTCGTAGATCTTGGTCTGGGTCTTGTTGGTGTCGTTCTTGGCCCAGAACGTGATCTCGTAGGTGCGGCTCTCGTCCCACTGCTCGGGCACCTCGAAGGCGTCCATGCCCTGCGAGCCATGGCAGCCCGCGAGGATGACGGTGCACAGCAGCGCCACCAGCAGGGCGGGGAGGGCGCGCACGCCGCGCGCGTGGGTGTTATGTAGCTTCTTCATGCTCATTAGCCCTTCGTACCTCCTCTGGACACGCCCTCCATGATCTTCTTTCTGAAGATGAGGAAGAGCACGATCAGGGGAACCGAGATGACCACGACGGCCGCCATCATGGCGGGCACGTTCTCGCGGCCGAAGCCGTTCTCGCGGATCTCCTGGATGCCGTTGGAAACCAGGAAGTAGAGCTGGTTGTCGGTGATGAGGCGCGGCCACACGTAGGAGTTCCAGCACTCGATGACCTTGAGCAGCAGCACCGTGACGATGGTGGGGCGGCAGATGGGGATCATCACGTTGGTGAGGTACTTGAAGTCGCTGCAGCCGTCCACCTTGGCGGCCTTGTAGAGGTCGTCGGGAATCTGGTCGAAGTTCTCCTTGAGCAGGTAGATGTAGAAGACCGACGTGACGCTGGGCAGGATGAGGCCCGTAAAGGTGTTGCGCAGCCCCAGGTTGGTGATGGTCACGAAGTTGGTGATGATGACCAGCTCGTTGGGGATCATCATCAGCGAGAGGAACGCGGTAAAGAGCAGGTCCCTGCCGCCAAAGTCGAGGCGCGAGAACGCGAAGGCCGCCAGCACGATGACCACCAGCATGAGCGCGGTGGTGACGCCGGTGAAGATGACTGTGTTCATGAAGTAGCGCGCGAGCGGCACGGCGGTGAAGGCCTCGGTGTAGTTCTCGAAGGTGGGCGAGGTCGTGTAGAGCTGCGGCACGTACTCTGCGTTGTAGGAGCCATAGCTCTTGATGGAGGTCAGGACCATCCAGTAGAACGGGAAGAGCACGATCAGGGCCCACAGGGTGAGCAGCGCATAGGTGATGCCGGTGCGGATCTTGCGGCTGCGCTCGAAGTTGGCCTGGTCCTGCTGGTCTTTGGTCATGTTGCTCATGAGGTCTGCACGCTCCTTCTCTGAATCAGCAGGTTGATGCAGGTGATGGTCAGCACGATGGCAAACAGCACCAGCGCTGCGGCGGAGGCGTAGGACGGGTAGCCGCCGCCGTCGCCGTAGAGCATGTCGTACACGTAGCCGACGATGGTGTTCATGCCGGCGGCGTTGAGGTTGGTGCCAAAGATGGCGACCACGTCACCGTAGGCCTTGAAGGCACCGATGAAGCCCGTGATGACGAGGTAGAAGATCATGGGCGAGATCATGGGGAGCGTGATCTTATAGAAGATGCGCCAGCTGCTGGCGCCATCAACCTTTGCCGCCTTGTAGTAGTCGGGGTTAACCGACGCCAGTGCGCTGGTGAGAATCAGGATCTTGAAGGGCATGACCACCCAGATGGTGTAGATGCACATGACGGTCATCTTGGCCCAGTACGGTCCGTCGATGAAGTCGACCGTGCTGCCGCCAAAGAAGTGGATGATCTGGTTGACGAAACCGTCGGTGTAGGGGGTCTTCTGGAAGAGGATCATAAAGACCAGGCCAACGGCCAGCGTGTTGGTTACGTACGGCAGGAAGAAGATCGTTTGGTAGAGCTCCTGCAGCTTCTTGATGGAGCTGAGGCCCACCGATATGAGCAGGGCCAGCAGCGTCGAGAGCGGCACCGTGACGATGACCAGGATGAAGGTGTTCTTGAGCGCCTGGATGAAGTACGGGTCGCGCAGGACGTACTGGAAGTTGTAGATGCCCGTGCCAAAGAAGGTCTGCGAGGCAGAGTTGTAGCCCTCCTCGAACGAGTAGACGATGACGTCAAAGAGCGGATAGACCACGAAGACGCCAAGGAAGGCCATGGCTGGTATCAGGTAGAGCCAGCCCTTCATGCTTCGGGTGTTCATCCTATGCCTCCGTCTGGCGGTTGTATTCCCTGACCACCTCGTCGTGGGCAAAGTGGATGCGCGCGCCGGTCTGTGCGTCAAACAGGCGCGTCTTCGCGCGACGCAGCCTGAAGCGAACGGTGTCGGTGTGCGAGTTCACATGCACGTCGGAGTCGATGATCGCGCGGATCTGCCTCGCGCTCGTGAGCTTGGGATGGGTGGCCACCACGCTCTTGTCGCGGCCCATGCGCTCCACCATGTCGAGGCCGCAGACGAGCGGACCCTGGCTGTCCACGACAAAGCCCTCCGGACGCACGCCGGCAACCACGGGACCGTCGGGCAGGTCGGGGACGTCGAACATGGCGGCGTCTCCAATGAGGAGCTGCCCGTCGCGCACCTCGGCGTCAAAGACGTTGATGGGCGGGGTGCCGAGGAACTTGGAGACAAACAGGTTGTCCGGCTCGTCGTAGACGTCCTGCGGGCGTCCCACCTGGCGAATGATGCCGGCCTCCATCACGACGATCTCGTCGCAGATGCTCATGGCCTCCTCTTGGTCGTGCGTGACGAAGATGGTGGTGATGCCCGTCTCGCGCTGGATGCGGCGGATCTCCTCGCGGGTGGAGAGGCGCAGGCGCGCGTCCAGGTTGGAGAGCGGCTCGTCGAGCAGGAGTACCTTGGGCATCTTGACCAGGGCGCGGGCGATGGCCACGCGCTGCTGCTGGCCGCCGGACATCTCGTTGGGCTTGCGGTCGAGCAGCTCGCTGATCTGCACGAGGCCGGCCGCCTCCTCCACGCGCCGCAGCATCTCGTCCTTGGGGAGCTTCTCCGCGCCCTTGAGGTTCTCCAGCGGGAACATGATGTTCTGGCGCACGGTGAGGTGCGGGTAGAGCGCGTAGCTCTGGAACACCATGCCCACGCCGCGAAGCTCCGGCGTGAGGGAGGTGACGTCGGTGTCACCGAACCAGATCTTGCCCTCGGTCGGTGTCTCGAGGCCGCAGATCATGTTGAGTGTGGTGCTCTTGCCACAGCCCGAGGGGCCGAGCAGTCCGACGAGCTTGCCGTCGGGGATGGTGAGGTCAAAGTCGTCGACTGCCGTGAAGACTCCGCCCACCTTCTTGTCGCGGTTTGGATAACGCTTTGAGATGTGCTCCAATACGATCTTCATACGCCTGTTCCTCTGTATGGGGCGCCGTGGCGCCCTGCCACAAGACCGCCCACAATTGTACTGTGTGCGCAGGTAGGGCATGTTACAGGCAGGTGTGCGTTTCGGCCAAGCGCGCTTGCCGCACGTCCTGCCACAGGGGGGTACCCCCCCCGTGGCATGAACCCTGCGGTTGGTTGCCGTGAATCAATATGAATGTGTATGAATCAATGTGAATTATGGGTATACTCATGAAAAGCAATGAGAGGGAGGCAGCATGGTTCGTCGTTCAAGCAATCCCTTTACCCCTACCTTTGGGAGCATGCCCTACGCCCTTGCCGGACGTGTGGAGCTCATCGATGACGTTATCGGCGGGCTTGCCAATCGGCCAGGCGACCCCAACCGTTCCACCATCTTCATTGGGCCGCGAGGCTCGGGTAAGACGGTGCTGCTGCGCACTATCGCGGAGGAGGCATCCGCGCAGGGGTGGGTCTGCGTCAGCGTGTCCGCACGCAAGGGGATGCTCGATAAGCTGGTCAGGAGCGCTCGTGAAAACGCTCGGCATCTGATTGCTGCGCCAACACAGTCAGACGTCACATCGGTTCAGATAGGTCCGGTTGCCATTGAGAGGGAGACTCATCGTGAAGATGACCCCTGGTGGCTTGACCTGCATCATCTCGTAGAAAAGCTCAACGAGCAGGGCATTGGTCTCTTGGTGAGCATCGACGAGCTTGACCCTACCTGCGAGGAGCTGATTGACTTCATCGACACCTACCAGCATCTGGTGACTGAAGGCAGGGATGTGGCGCTGCTCATGGCAGGCCTTCCCAGCAAGGTGTCCACGCTGCTTCTCGATGAGAGCGTCTCCTTTATAAGGCGCGCGTTCCAGCGCAGGCTCGATCCCATCAGCCGCTACGAGGTGGAGGAGGCGCTCTTTACCACCATCGTGGAGAACAACAAGAGGATTGACCAGGAGGCGCTGACCATGGCCGCCTCGGCCACGCAGGGCTTTGCGTTTGCCATCCAGCTGGTGGGGTACTACCTGTGGCGCATGGGCTACTTCCACGACGTCATCACGGTGGACGACGCCCAGGCAGCGGTGGAACATGCCCAGAGCGAGATGCTCAATGCCATTGTGGAGCCCTCGCTTCGCGAGCTCACGCAACGCGAGCTGGAGTACCTTGAGGCCATGGCGCTCGACGACGGTCCCCTCGCGACGAGCGAGGTGGCGCGGCGCATGGGTGTCAGCATGACCAACGCCTCCAACCTGAGGCGTCGTCTCATCGATCGCGGGCTGGTCGCCGAAGTTAGCTATGGCGTGGTCGACTTTGTGATGCCCGTGATGCGAGAGTATCTGCGTAGGTAACCTGCCAAAGGGGGTTACCCCCTGTGGCAGGTCAGGGTGTGCATCTGCCAAAGGGGGTTACCCCCTTTGGCATCCCCCTCGGCAGGGTGCTAGGCGCGGCGGAACTCGAAGGTCTCAAAGAGCTCGGCTAGCCCCTCGGGGACCTCGCTGGGATAGACCGTCTCGTCGGCAAGCTCACCGGTGGTGCCCGCATGTCGATACGCCTGGATGGCCCAGGTGCGCACCCCACGATTCGCAAGGTCGTGCCCAATGGTGGAGATGTCCTCGGCCGAGAGCAGATGGGGATGCCAGGTGGTGCGTGCCTCCATGTCGACCCCGGAGGCAAGAATCAGCCCGAGGCTGCGCTTCACAAGCTCGCCGGTCGCCGAAACGTGCGTCACGCGCTCGTAGGCGTCCCACGGTGCCTTGACGTCGAGGCCCACCCAGTCAACCAGAGGCAGGGCATCGGCCAGCCGCTCCGGATAGCAGCCGCACGTGTGCAAGCCCACCTCAAAGCCCAGCTCCTTCGCGTGGCGCATGGCGTCGATCGTGGCCGCCTGAGCCAGCGGCTCGCCTCCCGAGAAGACCACGCCGTCGAGCAGACCACGTCTGGCCTGCAAAAAGCCGTAGAGGTCTCTCTCGTCGAGCGTGGCCGCACCAAAGGACTGCAGGGCATGGTTCTGGCAATAGGGGCAGCGCCAGGGGCAGCCCGCGAGAAACGCCACGCAGGCGAGCTTGCCCGGCCAGTCGACCGTGGAGAAGGGCGTGATGCCCCCGATGAGAAGATGTTCAGCCATATCGATCACCTGATGCGCAGAGAGTGGAGAGAAAAGACAGCCCCCCAGTGTTCTCGTGCAGAAAGAACACCAGGGGGCTGTCCCGTTCTGTTTGCTTACGGACTAGGCGCAGCAGCCGGGCTCGAGGAACTCGACGCGCTCGTGGAACTCGCCCTTCTTGCCGGTGTTGTAGAAGGAGACGGGGCGATAGTAGCCCATGACGCGGGTCCAGACCTCGCAGGGCTGGCGCTCGTCGTTGGTGAGCTCGATGCCGTCGATGACAACGCCGTTGCTGGTGAGTTCGCTCTTGTTGACCATTGGTATCTCCGCTTCAGGAAGGAATCTACATTTTGTGTATTACATCTTAGAACACACAATATCTTGTGTCTAGTCTCAATCGGAAGAAGTTTCCGTCTGGAGACTAGGCGCTCGCCTTCGCGCGCTTCACCTCCAGCGTCCTGCGCTTTGCCAGTGCCAGCTCCTCGTCGCACAGCGGGCAGTAGGCGTGCTCGCCGATGATGTAGCCGTGCTTGGGGCAGATCGAGAAGGTGGGGGTCACCGTGATGTAGGGCAGGCGGAAGTTCTCCAGCGAGCGCTTGACCAGCTGCTTGCAGGCCTCGGCCGAGGAGATGCGCTCGCCCATGTACAGGTGCAGCACGGTGCCGCCAGTGTACTTCTTCTGCAGCTCCTCCTGCTCGGAGAGGGCCTCAAAGGGGTCGGTGGTGTAGCCCACGGGCAGCTGCGAGGAGTTGGTGTAGTACGGCTCGTCGTAGGTGCCTGCCTGCAGGATGTCCGGATAGCGCTTGCGGTCCTCGCGGGCAAAGCGGTACGTGGTGCCCTCGGCTGGCGTGGCCTCGAGGTTGTACATGTGACCGGTCTCCTCCTGGAACTCGACCATCTTCTCGCGCACGTGGTCCAGGATGCGGATGGCCATCGCGCGACCCTCGTCACCGGTGATGTCGTAGTCGTCGTTGGAGAAGTTGCGAATCATCTCGTTCATGCCGTTGACGCCGATGGTCGAGAAGTGGTTGCGCAGGGTGCCCAGGTAGCGTTTGGTGTAGGGGAACAGGCCGGCGTCGATAAGGCGCTGGATCTCCTTGCGCTTGAGCTCCAGCGAGGTCTTGGCGAGCACGAGCAGGTAGTCGAGCTCCTCCACCAGGGCCTCCTCGTTGCCCCTGTGCTTGTAGCCGAGACGGGCCATGTTCATGGTGACCACGCCGATGGAGCCGGTCTGCTCGGCGGAGCCAAACAGGCCGTTGCCGCGCTTGAGCAGCTCGCGCAGGTCAAGCTGCAGGCGGCAGCACATCGAGCGCACCATGTGCGGCTCGAGGTCGGAGTTGACGAAGTTCTGGAAGTAGGGCAGGCCGTACTTGGCAGTCATCTCGAACATGCGCATGGCATTGTCGGAGTCCCAGGGGAAGTCCTTGGTGATGTTGTAGGTGGGGATGGGGAAGGTGAACACGCGGCCGCGCGCGTCACCCTCGGTCATGACCTCGATGAACGCACGGTTGATCATGTCCATCTCTTCTTGCAGGTCACCGTAGGTGAAGTCCACCGGCTCGCCGCCCACCAGGGGAACCTGGTCGCGGATGTCCTCGGGGCAGGTCCAGTCGAAGGTGAGGTTGGAGAACGGCGTCTGGGTGCCCCAGCGGCTCGGGACGTTCATGTTGTAGACGAAGCCCTGCATCTCCTGCTTGACCTCCTCGTAGCTGAGGTGGTCGACGCGTACGAACGGCGCGAGGTAGGTGTCGGTGGACGAGAAGGCCTGCGCGCCGGCCCACTCGTTCTGCAGGGTGCCCAGGAAGTTGATCATCTGGCCCATGGCGGCGCCGAGGTGCTTGGGAGGCGCGGACTCGACCTTGTTGGGCACGCCGTTGAAGCCCTCGTTGAGCAGGGTGCGCAGGCTCCAGCCGGCGCAGTAGCCGGAGAGCATGTCGAGGTCGTGGATGTGCACGGCACCCGAGCGATGGGCCTCGCCGACCGCGGGAGGATACACGTGAGAGAGCCAGTAGTTGGCGATGACCTTGCCGGAGACGTTGAGGATGAGGCCGCCGAGGGAGTAGCCCTGGTTGGCGTTGGCGTTGACGCGCCAGTCCGCGCGGGAGAGGTACTCGTTGACGGAGCTGGTGACGTCGATGTAGGTCTCGCGGTCGCGACGGTTCTGGTTGCGCTTCTCGCGGTAGACGATATAGGCGCGGGCGGTCTCAAAGTGATTGGCCGTGATCAGCGTCTGCTCGACGATGTCCTGGATCTCCTCGACCGTGGGAGCTGCGCCCTGGAAGCGGTGCGCGATGACCTTGCATGCCTGACCCGAAAGGATAATGGCCTCGTCGAGACCAAACTCGTTGGTGGCCTCGCCAGCCTTCTCGATGGCCGCCGTGATCTTCGACTGGTCAAAGCTGGTGAGGGAGCCATCGCGCTTGACGATGGCGGTGGGATAGGCAAAAGGTGACATCGCAGCTCCTTGGACTTAGATGGAAGACTCGGTACCTATCCTTGGCACCGAGCGCACTACATACCATACATAGTGTTTGTTTCAGGTTCAAGAACACAAAATATGGGATTTGCGAGAATGCGGATTTACGAATCGGACGGTTGCGCGAACTATCCTACCTACCTGCGAAGACACAATTTGGGGGACCAGACACGGTTCTTTTATGACTTCGTGTGGTTGCTTTGGTGTCGCCTGAGGTACCGCTCGCCCCGGCGGAAACGCCATGGTGACAGGCGGGCCGGTCGCGCCGTAAGATGGTAGGGATACGTGCCAAGGTGGCTGACAGGAGGGAAGTCATGGAAACCAGGCCCTACGTTTCTTGGGAGCTCATGAACGCGTTTCTCATCGATGCCTTTGCGGGCTACGGTGTCCCACGCGAGGACGCGGCCATCTGTGCCGACGTGCTGCTCGAGAGCGACCGTCGCGGCATCGAGAGCCACGGTTGCAACCGCTTCAAGCCCATCTACATCGACCGCATCGTCAACGGCACGCTGCTGCCGGTGACAGAGCTCGAGATTATCAAGGAGACGCCCACCACCATCCTTGCCGACGCGCATGACGGCATGGGCATGGTTGCGGCCCACGCGGTGATGGAGCGGCTGATCGAGAAGGCCAAGACCTACGGCATGGCCGGCGGGGCCATCAAGAACTCCACGCACTACGGCATTGCCGGGTACTGGGCGACCATGGCGAGCAAGCAGGGCATGATCGGCCTGACGGGCACCAACGCGCGTCCGTCCATCGCACCTACCTTTGGCGTCGAGAACATGATGGGCACCAACCCGCTGACCTTCGCGCTGCCCACCGACGAGGAGTTCCCCTTCTGCATCGACTGCGCGACCTCTATCGTCCAGCGAGGCAAGATCGAGTACTACGCGCGCGAGGGCAAGCCCACGCCGGCCGGCATGGTGGTCGCCGAGGACGGCAGCGAGGTCACCGACTCGCAGCAGATCCTCCAGATGCTGGTGGACGGCACGGCGGCGCTGGCGCCTCTGGGTGGTGGCCCGGGCGACGAGATGTGCGGCTACAAGGGCTACGGATACGCCGCGGTGGTCGAGATCCTCTCGGCCGCACTCGCAGGCGGGCAGTTCATGAAGGCGCTCACCGGTGTCGACGAGGACGGCTCCCCGCAGATGTACCATCTGGGCCACTTCTTCTTTGTGGTCGATCCGGACGCGTTTGCCGGCCAGGAGACCTTCCGCAAGGTCGCGGGCGACATCTGTCGCGCCCTGCGCGCCTCCAAGAAGGCCCCCGGATACGACCGCATCTACACGGCCGGCGAGAAGGAGTGGCTCGTCTGGCAGGAGCGCAAGGACAAGGGCGTACCGGTGGGCGAGGCCGTGCAGCGCGAGATCATCGAGGTGCGCGACAAGCTCGGGCTGCCGTATCGCTTCCCGTTCGAGGCGTAGCCCGGGCACGACTGCCGCGGCGCGGCGCGGGGTACAATACCTGTGCATGCATGTCGTCTGCAGAAAGGCCCCGCATGGCTGAGACGCATGACATAACGCCCGTCGAGGACGAGCGCGAGCAGAAGGCTGAGGAGACGCTCGATCGTCTCGATGACATTGGTCGCAAGACCGTGAAGGTTGCCGCCTCCGCAGTCCTGGCCACGACGCTTGTCGGCGCGCTCTCGGAGCCTCCCAACACCGATCTCATGTCGCTGCCGGAGCCCACGCCCATCGTGCAGATGTACCAGGCGGTGGATGACGACCCCATCCCCGACGAGGATGACGAGGACGACGAGAGCACCAAGCGCTGGCAGCGCGTGCTCAAGATCCTCAAGATGCTGTTTGTCGCTCTGGCGCTTGCTGGAACGATCGCCTTCGGGGCCCTCAAGGGCTGCGCCGGCATCGTGGGCATGCTTGCCCTGCCCGACAGCGACGAGCGGCAGGAGCAGCAGGAGCAGAACGCGACGACATCCGAGACCGAGGACGAGCGCGGCGTAGCGGTTGCCGGCTAGACGTGCCACGCGAGCGCTTCCCCGCTTTGAGCCCGCACCGCCATATCGACGCATAAGAGTGCGCCCCAGGATTTCTCCTGGGGCGCACGTCAGCTCATACAAGCTTGGCAGATGGCAGCGGATGCCTTACGCCTTGGGATACCTCTCGCGGGCAACGTAGCTGGTGTGCAGGGCCTGGTGTGCCTTGCCCTTGCCATAGCCCTCGGTGTACCACTCGTCGTAGAGCTTCTTGATGGACGGGTTCTCGTGCGACATGCGCAGCTCCATGGCGGCGTCGGCGTCGTAGAGAGCCTTGGCGCGCACGGCCTTGAGGTCGATGGTGTCGCGCACCCACTGCGGCTGGATGGGCTGGCCGCCGCCGTTGACGCAGCCGCCCGGGCAGCCCATGATCTCGATGAAGCCCCAGCCCTCGGGATTGCCCTCGGCGAGCTTCGACATGACGTACTGGGCACCTTGGCCGCTGGAGGCGACGCAGAGCTTGAGGTCGGTGCCAGCCACGTTGACGGTGGCCTCCTTGACCATCTCGGTGCCGCGGACCGCGTGAAGGTCGATGGCCTCGGTGGCGCCGTTGAGCCATGCGTTGGCGGTACGGACGGCAGCCTCCATGACGCCGCCGGTGGCGCCGAAGATCACGGCCGCGCCGGTGTCGTCGCCCATGGGGTCGTCGAACTCCTCGTCCGGGAGCATCTCAAACTTGAGGCCGGACTTCTTGATGAGGTAGCCAAGCTCGCGCGTGGTGATGGAGATGTCGAGGTCGGGCATGCCCTCGCCGGCTGCGGACTGGTCGTCGCGGCCGATCTCGAACTTCTTGGCGGTGCAGGGCATGACTGAGACGGAGACGATGTCCTTGGGGTCGATGCCCATCTTCTCGGCAAAGTAGGTCTTGGTGACCGCGCCCTGCATCTGCTGCGGGGACTTGCAGGTGGAGAGGTGCGGGAGGAGATCGGGATAGTAGTACTCGCAGAACTTGACCCAGCCGGGGCTGCAGGAGGTGATCATGGGCAGGACGCCGCCGTTCTTGATGCGGTCGACCAGCTCGTTGGCCTCCTCGACGATGGTGAGGTCGGCGCCGAAGTCGGTGTCGAAGACCTTGTCCTCGACGATGGTGAGGTCGGCGCCGAAGTCGGTGTCGAAGACCTTGTCGAAGCCCAGACGACGCAGGGCGGCAACCATCTTGCCCTCGACGTTGGTGCCGGGTGCCATGCCAAAGCTCTCGCCGAGCTGGGCGCGGACGGACGGGGCGGTCTGCACGACGACGTACTTGGTGGGGTCGGCGATGGCAGCCATGACCTTGTCGGTGTCGTCCTTGACGGTAAGGGCGCCGGTGGGGCAGACGACCGTGCACTGGCCGCAGGAGATGCAGGGGACATCCCTCAGCAGGCGGTTGAACGGCGAGCCGATGTTGGTGTCGATGCCGCGGTCGTTGGCGCCGATGACGCCCACGAACTGCTCGTTGCAGGCAGCCACGCAGCGACGGCAGGTCGATCTCGTAGACCGGCTTGAAGCCCTCGAAGGCGTCCTCGTCCACGCCGTACTCCAGGCAGAGCTTCTGCAGCTCGCAGTCAGTGGAGCGCGGGCAGGAGAGGCACTTTTTGTCGTGGGTGGAGAGGATCAGCTCGAGCGTGGTCTTGCGATACTTGCGGACCTTCTCGGTGTTGGTCTGAATCTCCATGCCCTCGGCGACGGGATACACGCAGGCGGTCACGAGGCCGCGCGTGCCGGTCGCCTCGACGATGCAGATACGGCAGGCGCCGATCTCGTTCTTCTCTTTCATGTAGCACAGGGTCGGAATCTCGACACCTGCCTTGCGGGCCGCATCGAGAATCGTGGAGCCCTCAGGCACGCTTACTGCGATGCCATTAACTTTAACGTTGACCATATTCATACCTACAGGGCTCCTTCTACTGCTTGCTGATGGCCTTGAACTTACAGTTGCTCATGCAGGCACCGCATTTGATGCACTTCTCCGCATCAATGCTGTAGGACGCGCGCTTGTGTTTGGGTGCCACGTAGTCCGTCTGGGTGATGGCGTTGACCGGGCAGTTGCGGGAGCACAGGCCGCAGCCGATGCACTTGTCGCGGTCGATCGTGAAGGTGAGAAGGTCCTTGCACACGCCTGCCGGGCACTTCTTGTCGCGCACGTGAGCCACGTACTCGTCGCGGAAGAACTTGAGCGTCGCCAGCACGGGGTTGGGGGCAGTCTGGCCGAGGCCGCACAGCGAGTTGGTCTTGATGTAGTTGCAGAGATCCTCGATGCGGTCGAGGTCCTCCATCGTGCCCTTGCCGGACGTGATCTTGTCCAGGAGCTCGAGGAGGCGCTTGGTGCCCACGCGGCAGGGGGTGCACTTGCCGCAAGACTCGTCGACGGTGAAGTCGAGGAAGAATTTGGCCATGTCGACCATGCAGGTGTCCTCGTCCATGACGATGAGGCCACCGGAACCCATCATGCAGCCGATGGCGGTGAGGTTGTCATAGTCGACCTCGGTCTCGATCAGGCTGGCCGGGATGCAGCCGCCGGACGGGCCACCGGTCTGGGCGGCCTTGAACTTCTTGCCGTTGGGGATGCCGCCACCGATCTCGTAGATGATGTGCTCGAGGGTCGTGCCCATCGGGATCTCGACGAGGCCGGTGTGGTTGATCTTGCCGCCGAGGGCGAAGACCTTGGTGCCCTTGGAGCGCTCGGTGCCCATGGAGGCGAACCAGTCGGCGCCACGCAGGATGATCTGCGGGATGTTGGCGAAGGTCTCGACGTTGTTCTCGACGGTCGGGCAGCCGAAGAGGCCCTTGACGGCCGGGAACGGCGGACGCGGGCGGGGCTCGCCGCGGTTGCCCTCGATGGAGGTCATGAGTGCCGTCTCCTCGCCGCAGACGAAGGCTCCAGCGCCGAGGCGGATCTCGATGTCGAAGTCAAAGCCGGAGTCGAAGATGTTCTTGCCGAGCAGGCCATACTCGCGCGCCTGCTCGATGGCGATGCCGAGGCGCTTGACGGCGATGGGGTACTCTGCGCGGACGTAGACGTAGCCCTGGGAGCATCCGCAGGCATAGCCGCAGATGGTCATGGCCTCGATGATGCTGTGGGGATCGCCCTCGAGGACGGAGCGGTCCATAAAGGCGCCGGGGTCACCCTCGTCGGCGTTGCAGACGACGTACTTCTGCGGGGCCTTCTTGCCCAGTGCCGCATAGCCGTCCATCGCGATGTACTCGTCGATGTCCTCGGGGTTGATGACGCCGCAGTTGCGCAGCACGACGCGGTTCTGGGTCTTATAGAACGAAGTATCGGACAGGGCGATGTTGCCAAACTCGTCGGCCTCGACCTTGCCATGGTCGTCATAGACCAGGCGCTGCACGGGACGACCCTTGAGCAGGTGCTCGGTGACGATTTCCTCGACGTCGTCCACGGTGACGCGGCTGTAGAAGGTGCCATCGGGGTAGACGATGACGACGGGGCCGAGCTCGCAGAGGCCGAAGCAGCCCGTGCGCACGAGCTTGATCTCGTCCTCAAGGTCGTTCTTCTTGATCTCTGCCTCGAACTTGTCTTGAATCTGCTGGCTTCCAGAGGAGGTGCAGCCGGTACCGCCGCAGATTAGGACTTGTGAACGAATCACAATAAACCTCCAAACTTAGTTTGCAACGGCGCCAATGGTGTACTCGGATACGACCTGGCCGCCCTTGAGATGCTTCTCGATGACCTCCTGGGCCTTCTCGGGATTCATCTTGACGTAGGTGACCTTCTCCTTGCCGGGCTCGAAGACCTCGACGACGGGCTCATACTGGCAGATGCCGATGCAACCGGTCTGGGTCACCGACACGGAGCCCTCCAGGCCCTCCTTGTTAACGCCCTCGACGAAGGCGTTGAGAACGGGGCGAGCGCCAGCGGCGATGCCGCAGGTTGCCATGCCGACAACCACGCGCGCGCCCTCCATGCCGTCACGTAGGACGACACGGTCCTTCATCCTGTTCTTGATTGCCTGCAGTTCGGCCAATGATTTCATATGGAATCCTCTCCTTGAATGCTGCCGTCTATGACAGCGCCTCATACTGTTCTTGTAGGTCCCCCTCAATCCATCTCATAACATCATAACTGTTCAAAGGCACATCTTCTAGAACCTCACGGAGCACCCGCGTGTCCAGCTCGACGGCGTTGCCGTTGCGTACGTGCCGGAAGAGGAAGTCGGTGTCGGGATGGCCCTGGATCAGGGTCAGCACCGAGGCGGACAGGTCGCCAAGTGGGGTGAAGTCGATGTGGTTCATGTGGAACGTGGCCGTCACGTGTGTGCCGTGACTCACGGGATCGGCCTCCTGGGTGGTGGAGCTGATGGCAAGGCTGCCGCCCGTCTGCTCGCACGCGAGCTTGAGAAGCGGAATGCCCATTCCCACCTTGCGCGTCGTGCGCGTGGTGTAGAAGGGGTCGACCACGGACCGGACGATGTCCTCGTCCATGCCGCAGCCATCATCGACAATCTCGAGCGTGAGGACGTCGCCCTCCTCCGTCAGCAGAATCTGCGTCAGCGACGCGCCTGCCTTCACGGAGTTCTCGGCCACGTCCAATATGTTCAGCGAAAGCTCTTTCATCTTGACACCAGCAGCTAACTAGACCTCAGGTTTTCAAAGACTTTCTTGCGGACCAGCTCTTCGTCCTCGAGGTCGACGTCCAGCTCGAGCCAGTCGTTGTCCTCTCCCTCCCTGAGCTGGTCAAGGTAATGGGCGTCGGAGCTGAACAGCAGGCGGATGCCCTCGAGCCCATAGGTGCTCACGTAGGAGTCCCTGTTGCTCTTGTCGTGCAGCTCGGCGATGTGGAATCCCACGTAGTGCGGGAAGTCGCCCAGAATCTCGATGGCCCCGTTGGCCGGGCGGTCAATGTGGGCCGGATAGCAGATGCCTCCGTACTTGGCGGCAAGCAGCGGCGCCTCATCCAGGGACACCGTGGTCGCGTTGATGAGAAGGTTCTCCTCGTGTTCGATCACGTTGTCCTCGTCGTCGAGGATCAGCTGCTCGCCAAAGATGTCCTCGCGGTTCTTGACGCGAATCCTGCGCGTGTCGATCTCCTCGTTGAACGCCATCGCGTCATCGAGTGTCTCGAAGAGGCACACCGCGTGGATGTCCTCGGCCGTGGTGAGCTCCATCCCACCGATGGGGACGATGCCGTACCTGCGCGCGGCCGCAAAGAAGGCGGGACAGTTCTTGGAGGTGTTGTGGTCGGTGAGCGCCATGATGCGCACGCCGTTGAGAAAGGCCATGCCAGCAAGGTTGTTGGGCGTGTTGTCCGCGTCTCCGCAAGGGGAGAGGCAGGAGTGCACGTGGAAGTCGTAGAAGTATCTGCTCATGGCCGGGAACCAATCAGGAGACGAGCTTGCTAAGCTGCACGGCTGTCTCGTAGATGGGCTGGCTGCTGCGCAGTACGTTGATCTCCTTGTCGCGTGCGGTCTCGAGGATGTCCTCGGGCATGTCGACGCCTTCGGCCAGGATCACGCATGAGGTGTCGGCAAGGCTGGCAACCGCGATCGTGTTGACGTTGGTCATGATCGTGATCCAGGCGTTGTCCATCTGTGCGCGGCCCATGACCCAGCTCAGCAGGTCTCCGATGTACACGCCATCGATCTCGCGGTCGCCGTCGGGCAGCGACAGGGCCTCGAACCCGTGCTCAAGCAGCTCCTTGACCTTCACCTCAGCCTCCTTGCTTCTCAAGAATCTTGCAGTCCTGCAGGCTTGCGTTGCCCTTGACGATGTCCTCGGCCAACGCATGGCAGCTGGGGGCACCGCAGGCACCGCAGTCGATGCCTGGCAGCATGTTGCGCAGCCTCTGGATGTCGGCCATCATGCGCATGGATTCCGCCATATTGCGCGACAGCAACGTCATCGGCTCGTATTCCGGAAGCTCGTTGAACAGGTAGAGCTCGGGAATGTACTGCTGCTCCTCCGGCGTAAGGAAGTTCTTCGAGACGGGCAGGTAGCGGCGCAGCGACTGGAGCCTGGTCTTGGCGATGAAGGGATTCTGCACCGTAAGGACTCCGCCCACGCAGCCGGCCGTGCAGGCATCCAACTCGATGAACTTGACGGGAGGGATATTGTCGTTCTCAATCTGCTCAAGCACGTTGATGACGTTCTCGATGCCGTCGGCCGCGAGGTACTCGTCGTTGAAGAGCGCCGTCGCCTCGCCGCCAGAGGTTGCCCATCCGATGCCCACCATGCCCGACTCCGTCACCATCTCCACTTCGCTCTCGCGCGACATCTTGCTGATGAGGGCAAAGTACACGTCGCTCATGGAGATGACCACATCTACGCTGCTCTGATAGTCGGCAAAGCCGTTCTTCACATAGCTGGCCTTTGCGGGGCAGGGCGAGATGAAGCACACGCCGATCTCCTCGTCCGCAAGCTCGGGATGCCGTTCCTTTGCCCGTTTGCGTGCAAGGGTCGCTGCAACCTCCATGGGAGGCAGCATGTGCATGACGTTGTCGTTGAGCGAGGGGAAGCGCAGGGCTATGAGGCGTACGACCACGGGGCACGCGGAGCTGATGACAGGGAGCCTGATGCCCTCGGTCTTGAGGTATTGCCTGGTGTAGGCACTTACAAGCTCAGCGGCCTTCGAGACCTCAAAAACGTCGTCGAAACCAATCTTAAGCAGCCCGTCCAGCACATAGTCAACGTCGTCAAGGTTGTCGAACTGGCCGTAGAGCGACGGGGCAGGCAAGGCGATCTTGTAGCGGAAGCGCTCCATGTCCTCGAGCCTTCCGACCACAGCCTTCTTGGCCTGGTTTTGGCAGACGCGTATGCACTCGCCGCAGTCGATGCAGCGAGCCTCGTTGATTATTGCATGCCCGTCGGAGATTCGAATGGCCTCCGTAGGGCATCTCCTGAGGCAGGTTGTGCAGCCGGTGCACTTATTGACATCCAGCCGCACCGAGTGCTCGTATGTGCTGCTCGCCATCAGATCCCCCTCCACCCATGGCGATTGGCTAGAGGTACACGTACATGGTGATGGTGGTGCCCACGCCGACCATGGTGTCGATCTCCATGGTGTCGGTGTAACGCTTCATGTTGGGAAGTCCCATGCCCGCGCCAAAGCCCAGGGAACGAATCTGGTCTGTAGCGGTGGAGAAGCCCTCCTGCATCGCCTGCTCGATGTTGGGGATGCCGGGGCCCTTGTCCGCCAGGATGATCTCGATGTAGTCCTCGTTGACAATGACATCGGCTGTGCCGCCGTTGGCATGGATCACCATGTTGATCTCGCCCTCGTACATGGCGATGGATACACGGCGAATGGTTGCCGCAGGAACGCCAAGCTGGCGCAGGTTCTTCTTGACTTGCGTGGACGCCTGGCCTGCGGACGCGAAGTTCTCGCCGTCTACATCAAAATGGAAGATGAGGGGCTCAGACATGAGTGGCCTTCCCAATGAGTCCGTTGGCGTACAGCGTGCCGCAAGCCTCGTACATGCGCTTGTCCGTCGTCATGACGACCATGCCGTCATCCTCTGCCATGGACACCATGATGTCGGTCGGCATCTTGTCGCGGACGAACACGATGCACACCATGTCCATCATCTCGGCCGTTCTGATGACCTGCGGATTGCACAGGCCGGTGAGCAGTACTGCCTGGTCCTTGACGTACTTGAGGACGTCGCTCATCATGTCGCTTCCGCAGGCGGTGAAGACCTCCTGGTCGAGGCTATCCTCACAGCACAGAACCTCTGCCTCCAGAAGGTCCCTGATCTCAGAGATTTTCATGTTCTTGTCCCTTAAGGCGTGACCGCGTCGTTTGTGTCGGATGGTTACTTGGCGTACTTGGCCAGAATGTCGTCCACGTCATCGGGAACGAGACGGCCGTAGACCTCGTCGTTGACGGTCAGGACGGGTGCCAGGCCGCAGGCGCCGATGCAGCGGCAGGCCTCGAGCGAGAACCTCTCGTCGGGCGTGCACTCGCCCACGTCGATGCCGAGCTTCTCCTTGAGGCGCTCGAGGACGTTGCCGGAGCCCTTGACGTAGCAGGCGGTGCCGAGGCAGACGGAGATGTTGTACTCACCCTTGGGCGAGAGCGCGAACTGGGCATAGAACGTTGCCACGCCGTAGACCTTCTCCAGAGGCACGCCCATTCCGTCGGCAATCATCTCCTGCACCTCGATGGGCAGGTAGCCGTAGATGTCCTGTGCCTTCTGCATGACCACCATGACGTTGCTCTTGTCGTGGCAGTGCTCAGCGATGACGGCTTTCAGCTCGTCTTCCTGCTCTTTTGTTCCTTTGAATGGCAGATTGCTGATCTTCTTTTGCATGGAATCAAACCCCCTATCTGATAATCCGAGCAAAACTACGTAACTTAGAATCATACCAGATTGCCCACCGCGGAGTTCTGCCTGACAGATGGGGGTGCCGTGTAGGCAGGATGCTCGTCCCATAGGGTTGAGTTGCGGGCGAATCGTCTGCGCGGTCCACCGGAACACGAGGAGGAGGCAAGCTAGATTGAAGGGACTGACCTCAGAGGAGTTCCGGAGTCAGTCCCTCGTAGCCTGACGCTTGTTTTTCGTCCAAGTTTTGGGACGCAGCTCACCTAAGACAGAGTGCCGACGAACAACGCGGTCCCGTCCTGCTCCCAATGAAACAGGTACACGTCCCGTCCGAACAGGTTTATCGAAGGTGCCTGCGCAAGCGTCCAAGGCTCGAAGCCACAGCTTGCAAGTACCGCTAAGGCCACGGCAGAGCCCAACAGAAGCAGCGCAAGACCAACGATCAGCAACGTCTTCGGAACGTGCGGCCACCCACCCCTCATGCGCGCAGCGAACGCCGAGCCTTTTTCGTACGTGCTTGCTTTCATAAACGGCCTCGACACCCACAAGTTGAACCGCACCGTGGCAAACACCAGCCATCGACACACGTACACCATAAGCGGTAGCAGCACAACGGCCAAACCGGAGAGTGCAATCCCAATGCCGAAGCCCAATGCACCAGCCTGACCGGTGCCATTCGCGATGCCGTGCACCAGTGAGGCGATACCCGCCAGACCTGCTGCAATGCAGGCAATCCAAAACGCTGCCATTGCCGCCAATAGCGACCAGAGCACTGCAACAAGTGACGCAGCTACAAGAGCGAGAAAGACCAGAACGCTCCCCCAAACGGGAAACGTCAAGAGCAACAAGATCACCTTCAACGCCTTGTTGCCCGAATCCAAGCGACCGATTCCCCTAAATGCTTGGGGCAAGTCGGCTACGATGCCCTCAACGATGGAATCGATGCTTCCCAGCCCTTCGACGGCTTCGGCTTCCGTAGCACCCTCCTCGATGCGCTCGTCCACGCATTCCGCGTAGAACTGAGCGGCGTCGTGCACCTCGCTCTGCGGGACATGCGCCTTGTTCAGGGCGTCTTTCAATTGCAGCAAAAAATCGATCTTGTTCACTTTGCCGCCCCTTTCAATACATATGCCAGAATCTCTTGAATGGCCTGTTCTTCCTGGGCGAATTCGTCCAGCTGCCGGCGCCCTTTATCGGTGATGGTGAAGTACTTGCGCGTACGTCCCCCGTGCTCCTGGGCGTTTTCGCTCAGCGAACCCTGTGCCTTCAATCGACGCAGAATGGGATACAAGGTCGACTCGGTCATCCCAAGCGCCCGAGGCATGTCTTTGATGATCTGATAGCCATATGAATCGCCGTGCGCAAGCGTCGCTAACACGCACAATTCTAGAAACCCTCGTTTGAGCTGAGATTCCACCGACTGCCCTCCTTCCAGTTACTGTGTGTCGCATAGTATGCGGATATACTATGCGACACACAGTATTCTGTCAATTCAGGCGAGGATTCAATATGCGCTTGCCCTCAGTCGACCCCTCGTGACAGCCGAAGTGTCAAACAGAACGGTAGCGGCATGCTGGCATCGCCGGTCATGGCGCCGGCGCTATCGACAATGCAAGAATCTTTCTCAGCGCGTTCTCTGACGTGCTACTTGAGGGCGCCAACCCCACGTGCCACGTTGTTGATGAAGTCGCGCGCGTTCGTGACGATGGTCGTGGCCGACAGGCTGCCTCGATCGCGCAGCTTGTTGACCGCGAACTCGGTGGCGTCCACCGCGTAGAAGAACTTGGGGCGCACGTCGCCCTCGGGAGTGAGGCAGTACGACGCGGCGAGGTTGCCCGTGGCGATCGAGTGCAGCATCGTGGCCATGCAGATGATCGTCGTCGACTTGCGGATGAGGGTGCACATGGCATCCTGTGCGTCATATGCGTCGCCAAACACCTCGGGCAGGGGGCCGTCGTCGCGGATGGAGCCCGCCAGCACAAAGGGAACGTTGTGCTTGACCAGCGCATACATGATGCCGTTATCGATGTTGTGGTCCTCGATGAACTGGGGGACCGAGCCGGAGCGACGCACCTCGTTGATGACGTCGATGTGGTTGTAGTGCCCCTGGGGCATGGACTCCTGGGTGTAGATGTCCTGCCCGAGCGCGGTGTGCATCAGGGCACCCTCGAGGTCGTGCGTCGCCAGGGCGTTGCCGCCGAGCACGCCGTCCACGTAGCCCGCCTCCACCATGCACTGCATGGCATGACGTGCGGCCGCATCAAAGGTGAAGGCCGGTCCCATCACCCACAGCACGTTGCCGCCAGTGGCCTTCTCGCACTCGAGCAGCTCGACGAGGCGGTCGTAATCGCGCGAGTAGGAGGTCTCGCGGCTGCGGCTCTGGCGAAAGGCAAAAGCGTCGCCAGATGACTCAGATACCGTCTCGAAGCCCATCGTCCAGACGAGGATGCCCTCCTCGCCGTGGTCGCTGCGGCCGAGGGCTACGCGATCGCCCCTGCGCAGGCTGCGGCCGGGAACGACCTCCAGCTCACCCTTCGACGTGAGACGCACGACGTCGTCCATCATGATGTCGGGCAACAGACGCCACTGCCCGTCGATCTTGAAGTACTCGGGATGCATCGAGGTGCTATGGAAGCCTGCCGGCGCGACGCCGTCCATGTCGCATACAGCCCACTGAACGTCCGGCACATGCCGGTAGTAGGGCTTGTCGAAGTCAGGGGCCGTATAGGTGGGCAGAGAAAAGGACATAGAGACTCCTATGCTGCATGCGAAGCGATGGCAGGTGATAGCAAACTCCAAATGACCGTTTCGGTCAATGGCTTCACGTATTATGCGACAAGTGGGTAACAGCTCGTTATCAAAGGCGAAAGCGCTGGCTACGGTACGTGTCCGTTCTACTATCATGTGAGGGGTCGTCACAACGTGAGGGGGAGGGAACAATGCCTGGCAAGCGTTCGGATGTCATCTCGTGGGACGAGTTCTTCATGCGGGTGGCCATAGCGGCGAGCATGCGTAGCAAGGACCCCAACACGCAGGTTGGTGCCTGCATCGCCGGCAGCGACAACCGCATCCTCTCGGTGGGCTACAACGGCACGCCCATTGGCCTCGAGGACGATGAGTTTCCGTGGGACGCCTCGGACGACCCCCTGCGCGACAAGCACAGCTACGTGATCCACGCGGAGGCAAACGCCATCCTCAACTACCGTGGATCGCTCAAGGACATGGCGGGCGCTCGCGCCTACGTCACGCTGTTCCCCTGTCAAGAGTGCGCAAAGACGCTGGTACAGGCTGGTATCGGCGAGGTGATATATCTGGATGACAAGTACAACGGCACCGAGGGCAACCTCATTTCCAAGGCGGTGCTCGATCGCTGCGGCGTGTCATATCGCCAGATCGAGCTGCCTGAGGAGGCCGTGGTGTAGGCACGGACTTCGCTCCGTCCCAATGAGAGAAACGGCAGCAACGCAGCAGGAACACACAGCAACGGGAGGTACGACATGGCAGATTACGTTAGCAGGGAGGTCGTGCGGGAGCGGCTCCACAAGGCGTGCAAGGCGGGCTCCGTCCTGTCGGTGATCATGCTGCTTATCGGGTTGATGTATGCGGGCGTCGCCGCGATTGTCGCCACCAATACGCGCCTGCCGGAGCTGATGGTCCGCGCACTGTACGTCATCGTCCCGACGCTAAGCGACACCTATCTGGCGCTTGCCGAGTGCGCGACAAGGGCCGTGCTGTTTGTGCTCATCGGCCTGCTTGGGATTCTGATGTTCCGCAAGATGTCCAAGAAGGACGACGCCTTCCGCACCGGACAGCTCCGTCAGCTCAAGTTCATCGCGTTCCTGTTCATGCTGCTGGGCTTCTTGCCCACGCTGGCGGGCAACATCGCCAAGGTCGTCATGGCCATCCAGAGGGGCGGCTCTCCCATGGCGGTCATGAGCTTCGACGTGAACGGCATGTGCGTGATCGCGGGCCTGTTCCTGTTCATGGCGACGCGGGCGCTGGTGGCGGGCTCGCTTTTGGGCAAGCAGCAGGAGCAGATGGCGGCCGATCCGACCACGGTCACCGCCGAACCGGACTACTCCGATGTTCCCGACATGACAACCGTGACGACAGCGGTGGAAGCTGCCCCGCCGACCACGGTGCTCGACCCCGGTGCGGGTGCGACCCCGGCTCCGACCCAGGTGCCCACCTTTGTCAACGATCCGGCATGGGACGAGGTGGCAGCGGAGTTCGACGCGCTGGGAGACAGCAAGTAACGCGGCAACGCGTCCAAACGACAGGCGAACGTTCATGTGTCGGTCCCCGATGCCCAGCATCGGGGACCGATCTTGTCAGCTAGTTGAGGCCGGCGAGGAGCTTCTCGAGCAGCGCCTTTAGCTGCAGTGCCTCCTCGACATCCATGGAGATGCAGCCGACGATGCAGCTCGGCACGCTGAGCGCGCGCTCGCGAAGCTTGCGGCCCTCGTCGGTGAGCGACACGATCACCGCGCGCTCGTCCGATGTGGAGCGCCTGCGCGACACGTAGCCATGCGCCTCGAGGCGCTTGAGCAGCGGGGTAAGCGTCGCGGAGTCCAGATGCACGCGCTCGCCCAGCTCGCCGACCTTCACCTCGTCATGCTCCCAGAGCGCCATCATGGTCACATACTGGGGATAGGTGAGTCCCAGGGGGTCAAGAAATGGCTTGTAGTGCCGCGTGAGCTCGCGCGACGCGGCGTACAGGGGGAAGCAGAGCTGGTTGTCCAGGCTTAGGGGATTGAAGTCTTGGGTCTCGTCCGACATTGTTGCAGTCCTTAGATAATCGCGCACAAGATATTAACGACGTCATTGTAGTGCATTCTCGTCGGATTGACCTAATGACATGCTGGCAATAACAAAAGATTCCGAGGCTTTGAGGGCGTCGCTGTCGTGAGGAGGGCTGCCTCAGACCCATGTCAGAGGCAGCCCCTTTTCGTGCGATATGCGCGAGCGTTGCTACGCCTACAGGCGTCCGGCGACGGCCATGATGAAGTCGCGCGTGTTGAGCTTGGTGGGGTTCTCGAGCGTGGTGATCGCGGCGAGGTCGCCAGTCATCTCGCCCGCTTCGATCGTGGCAATCGTGGCCTGCTCGAGGCGATCGGCAAAGGCAACCAGCTCGGGCAGCTCGTCGAGCTCGCCGCGCTTACGTAGGGCTCCGGTCCAGGCGAAGATCGTGGCCACCGAGTTGGTGGACGTCTCCTCGCCGGCGAGATGCTTGTAGTAGTGGCGCTGTACGGTTCCGTGGGCCGCCTCGTACTCAAAGTAACCATGCGGGCTCACCAGCACGCTGGTCATCATGGCAAGGCTGCCGAATGCTGTGGAGAGCATGTCGCTCATCACGTCGCCGTCGTAGTTCTTGCAGGCCCAGATGAAGCCGCCCTCGCTGCGAATCACGCGTGCGACCGCGTCGTCGATGAGCGTGTAGAAGTACTCGATGCCGGCCTCGTCGAAGCGCGCCTTGTACTCCTGGTCGAAGATCTCTTGGAAGATGTCCTTGAAGCGGTGGTCGTAGGTCTTGGAGATGGTGTCCTTGGAGGCAAACCAGATGTCTTGGCCCGTGGAGAGGGCGTACTCGAAGCTGGCACGCGCGAAGCTGGCGATGGACGCGTCGAGGTTGTGGATGCCCTGCGCGATGCCCGGCTGGTCAAACTCCTGCACCGTGGCGCGCACCTCCTCGCCGCCGTCCGCGGGCGTGTAGACCAGCTCGACCTTGCCCGGCGCGGGAATGCGCAGCTCGGTGTTCTTGTACACGTCACCGTAGGCGTGGCGGGCGATGGTGATAGGCTTCTTCCAGGTGCGCACGTACGGCTCGATGCCCTTGACTACGATGGGCGCGCGGAACACGGTGCCGTCGAGGATGGCGCGGATGGTGCCGTTGGGGCTCTTCCACATGTTGCTCAGGTGATACTCGTCCATGCGTGCGGCGTTGGGGGTGATGGTCGCGCACTTGACGGCAACGCCCAGACGCTTGGTGGCCTCAGCGGAGTCGACGGTGACCTGGTCGCCCGTGGCCTCGCGGTTCTCGAGCCCGAGGTCGTAGTACTCGGTCTTGAGGTCGACAAACGGGCAGATCAGCTCGTCCTTGATCATCTGCCAGATGATGCGGGTCATCTCGTCGCCGTCCATCTCGACGAGCGGGGTCTTCATCTCGATCTTGCTCATGGGGCCTCCGTTGGTGGGTCACTACCTTGTCGGTCTATTGTACCTATGCGAGTCGAGGGGCTCTCATTTGTGGCTGATTGTTCACGTTGGGGCGGACCTGTCCCAGCGCCCGGGTACCCGCTTTCTGCCTGTGACCCATGCGGTAAGATTGTCTGATGCAAATTGCGGCAGGAGGTTCTCATGGCAGTGCTCGAGATCAAGGGTGTGCGTATCGGAGAAGGCCGGACGAAGACGATCGTCTCGCTGATGGATGCCGACCGAGAGGGCCTGCTTGCCACGGCCAAACGCGCCGTCGCGGCCGGCGCGGACTGCCTGGAGTGGCGCGCGGACTTCTTTGGGTCGCTCGACAGCGAGGTGGCGGTCATTGCCACGAGTCGCGAGCTCATGAGCGCCCTGCCCGACACGCCGCTCATCTTTACGCTGCGCTCCAAGGACCAGGGTGGCCACATCGAGCTGGCCCCCGAGCGCGCGATGCTCCTGACCTGCGCCGTCATCACGGCGCGCGGCGCGGATCTCGTGGACGTGGAGATCGGCCTCGGCGACCGCCTGGTGGGCGCTCTGGCAAAGCTTGCGCACGACAATGGCGTGCGTACCATCGTCTCCCATCACGACTTTGCGGCCATGCCCTCCGTCGACTGGATGAGTGCGCAGCTGGTGCACATGGCAGGGCTCGGTGCGGACATTCCCAAGCTGGCGGCCATGTCAAAGAGCAACCAGGAGACCCACGACCTCATGCGCGCCACGTCGCAGGCGCGCGAGCAGCTCGACGTGCCGCTGCTGACGATGGCCATGGGCGCCTCGGGCACCAACTCGCGCCTGTCGGGCGAGGTGTTTGGCAGTGCGCTCACGTTCTGCGCGCTCGGCCGTGCGTCGGCACCGGGCCAGGTGGAGCTCTCCCAGGCGCTGCCGGTGCTCGAGGCAATCCATCGCAACATGACCGCGCCGGACGAGCCCGCCGCAGACGACACGGCAGACGAGGCGCCTCGTCCCGCTGAGCCCGCGCCTCCCGCGGCTCCCAAGGAGATCAGTGGCCACACGCATATGATCTGCCTTCTGGGCAATCCCACGGGCCACTCGCTCTCGCCGGCCATGCACAATCACTCGTTCGCGCGCCTCGGCATCGACACGCGCTACCTGTGCTTTGACGTTGCCAGCGACGAGCAGCTGCCCTCCGTGCTGGGCGCCATGCGCGCCATGGAGGGCTGGGACGGCGCAAACGTGACCATGCCCTTCAAGCAGGCGGTCATCCCCCTGCTCGACGAGATGGACGTCGCGGCCGAGCTCATCGGTGCCGTCAACGTCATCAGCAAGCGCGACGGCAGGCTCTGCGGCCACAACACCGACGGCGCGGGCTTCATGCGTAACCTGCGCGCCCACGGCGTTGCGAGCGAGGGTGCTCGCATGGTGCTTTTGGGCTGCGGCGGCGCGGGGAGTGCCGTGCTGGTGCAGGCGGCACTCGACGGGGCCGAGCGCATCGACGTGTTCTGCCGTCCGGGGCGCTCGAGCTGGCAGAACGCCGAGCGCCTGCAGGCGCGGCTGGCCGAGCGCTGCTCCTGCCAGGTCAACTGCCGCGACCTGGGAGATGCCGCGCAGCTCAAGGCGTGCATCGACCAGGCAACGGTGCTGGTGAACAGCACGTCGGTGGGCATGGGCGAGCAGAGCACCGACACGCTCGTGGATCCGGCGCTGCTCCACGAGGGCCTCGCCGTGGCCGACGTCATCTACCTTCCGCGCATCACGCAGCTGCTGCGGGACGCGGTTGGCGCAGGCTGCAAGATCGTCGGCGGCCTGGGCATGATCCTAGAGCAGGCCGCCGAGAGCGAGACCATCTGGTATGGCGTGGAGATGGACACGCGCTCCGTCGAGCAAGAGGTCCTCTCGGCCCAGTAGCCGCCAACTCCCTGGAGATGATCGCATGAGCAAGCAGAAGATCGTGCGCACGCCGCCCTCGACCATCGAGGTACGAGGCGCGCGCGTGCACAACCTCAAGAACATCGATGTGTCGGTGCCGCTCGGCGAGGTGGTGGGTATCGCCGGCGTCAGCGGATCGGGCAAGTCGAGCCTGGCCCTCGGCGTGCTCTACGCCGAGGGAAGCCGCAGGTACATGGAGAGTCTCTCCACCTACACGCGCCGGCGCATCAGTCAGGCGGGTCGTGCGCAGGTGGACGAGGTGCTGCACGTGCCCGCCGCCCTCGCGCTGCGTCAGCGGCCAGGGATCCCTGGCGTGCGCTCCACCTTTGGCACGTCCACCGAGCTGCTCAACCATCTGCGCCTGCTCTTCAGCCGTCTGGGAAGCCACCGATGCCCCAACGGCCATTACGTGGAGCCCAGCATGGCGGTGGCCCTCGAGCAGGAGCTGGTGTGCCCGGAGTGCGGAGCGCGCTTCTACGGGCCGGGAGCCGAAGCACTCGCCTTCAACAGCGAGGGGGCCTGCCCGACCTGCGCGGGAACGGGCACCGTGCGCAGCATTGACGAGAGCACCCTCGTGCCCGACGAGAGCAAGACCATCGACGAGGGTGCCGTCGCACCGTGGGGCCATCTCATGTGGTCGCTCATGAAGGACATAGCGCGTCAGGCAGGCATCCCGACCGACGTGCCCTACCGCGACCTCACCCCCGAGCAGCAGGACTTTGTCCTGCACGGAGCGCCCGACAAGTATCACCTCCTCTATCACAACGAGAAGACCGGCACGGCCGGCGAGATGGACTTCACCTACTACTCCGCGCGCCACAGCGTGGAGAACGCGCTTGCCAAGGTGACCGACGAGAAGGGGCTCAAGCGCGTGGCGCGCTACCTCTCCGAGGCGCCGTGCCCGGACTGCGGGGGTACGCGCCTCTCCGATGCGGCCCGCGCTCCGCTGATCGACGGGATCAACCTCGCGCAGGCCACAGCAAAGACCCTTGACGAGCTGGTCGTATGGCTTGCGCGCGTGCCAGAGCTGGTGCCGGAGGACCTGCGGCCGATGGCTCAGAACATCGTGAGCGAGACGGTCGAGCCAGCAGATCGCCTGCGCCAGCTTGGCTTGGGCTACCTGTCGCTCGACCGTGCCAGCGGCACGCTGTCGACGGGCGAACGCCAGCGCGCCCAGCTTGCCCGATCGGTGCGCAACCGCACGACCGGCGTGCTCTACGTGCTGGACGAGCCCTCCATTGGCCTGCACCCCTCCAATGTGGACGGCCTGCTTGGGGTCATGGACGACCTGGTGGAGGATGGAAACTCGGTTGTGGTGGTCGACCATGACGTGCGCCTGCTGCGCGAGGCCGACCACATCCTCGAGATTGGCCCGGGCTCTGGTGCCGAGGGCGGAACGGTGATCGCGCAGGGCACGGTGGACGAGGTCGCGCGGACCCCGGGGTCGCGCATCGGCGGCTTCCTCACCGGTGAGCGCCAGGTGCGCGTGCGCGAACGCTGCGACACGGAGGAGATGTTCGAGCGCGGTGCCATCCACCTGTCGACGGGCAAGATCCACACGGTCCGTCCGCTGGAGACCTGGTTCCCACGCGGGCGGCTCTGCGCCGTCACGGGCGTGAGCGGCTCAGGAAAGACGACGCTCGTGCTCGAGGGGCTGGTCCCCGCGCTGAAGGCGCAGGTGGCGGGGGAGAAGCTGCCTGCCCACGTGCGCGAGGTCGGGGCAGAGGGCCTCCGTCGCGTCCACCTCATCGACGCCACGCCCATCGGCGCCAATGTGCGCTCGACGGTGGCAACCTACTCCGGTGTGCTCGACGACCTGCGGCGCGCCTTTGCCGCGACGACCGATGCCAAGGAGCGCGGCCTCAAGATGGGAGACTTCTCCTACAACACGGGAAGCCTCCGCTGCCCGACCTGCGACGGAACGGGTTCCATACAGCTTGACGTGCAGTTTCTGCCCGACGTGGAGATTGCCTGCCCGGACTGCGGCGGGTCGCGCTACGCGCCAGAGGCCTGGAAGGTGCGTCGGCACACGAGCCGCGGCAAAGGGGGAGAGAAGCTGGGCTATGTGAGCCTACCCGAGCTGATGGAGCTGACCGTGGACGAGGCGCTCGAGCGCGTGGGGACGCTCCGCAAGGCGCGTGCCAAGCTGCAGATTCTGCATGACCTTGGTCTGGGCTACCTCACGCTTGGCGAGGCCACGCCTGCGCTCTCCGGCGGCGAGGCACAGCGTCTCAAGCTTGCGGGAGAGGTGGGCAAGCGCCAGGACGACGCACTGTTCGTCTTCGACGAGCCCACGATCGGCCTGCATCCGTTGGACGTGGAGGTGCTGCTCGGCGTGCTGCAGGGGTTGGTGGCCAGCGGGGCCACAGTGGTGGTCATCGAGCACGACCTGGACATGATCGCCAACGCGGACTGGGTGATCGACATGGGCCCCGGCGGCGGCGTGCAGGGCGGTCGCATCGTGTGCGCAGGCACGCCCGAGGACGTCGCGGCTTGTCCCGAGTCCATTACGGGCCGCTATCTCTAGGGGAAACAGGCGCGCCTGTCCCCTGTTTCCCTTCGCCCCCCGTTTCCCTGGGGGTAGCCTCTATTGTCTCGCGGTCCGATCAGAAAGAAGCGCTACTCCACGAAGAAGATGTTGCCATCCACGTCGATCTCAAGCTGGACGGCGGGCGTCACCAGCACGTCGCCGTAGACGTCCTCCAGGCAGAAATCGTAGAGGTAGAGGCCATCGGGCAGGTAGTCATAGTCCACCTGCAGGGTCTTGTCGGTGAGCTTGTACTCGATGCCCTCGTAGGTGTCACCCTGGTTGCCCTCGGTGGTGAAGGAGTCGTAGCGCGGAATGATCACGTCGCCACGCTTGAGCGGGGTGGTGCTGCGGTCGACCGCGCCGTTCTCGCCAATGCCATCCCACACGCCATCTACCACAACCGTTCCGTCATCGAGGTTCTGCCTCAGACGCAGGAAGGTGTCCTCGCCGTTCAGCGTGATGGGGGAGGTGTAGATCACGTAATCGTCATCCGCGTCGACCACGTAGGTGCAGAGGTTCTGCCCGTCGGGCAGTGACAGCCACTCGCCCTCGAAGCCGTCCTCGAAGGTGCCCGTGTCCCAGTCGCCGTAGATGTCGTAGGTCTCGCCCAGGGCGATGAGGTCTTGGCCGTCCTCGGATGCCACATACACCAGCGCGCTGACGACCGCCGTGTTCTCGAGGCCGTGCTCGTCGAGCTGGAACCAGTAGATGCCGTTCTCGTCGACCTGCGGCTCTTCGGCAAAGGTGATCACTTGGCTGGAGTCAGTGTGGTCGTCCACATACTCCCAGTACTCCTCGGCCTCCTGCTGGGCTGCCTCGGCCTCGGGAGTGCCGGTGTTCTCCATCAGCACGCTCCACAGGCCACCCTCGTACCACTGTTGGTCGGAGTAGTTGGTGTACTGGCTGCCACCGTTGTAGGTGGCGCCATGGGCCAGGCGGTCCACGTAGGCCAGGTAGGAGGGGTTCGGCGCGACGCTCTGGAAGGCGACCAGCTCGGAGGAGCCGGACAGCTTGAGCGGGTAGTAGGTGGAGAGGCCGCTGCACGCAGCGTGGTAGGTGCCGCGAACCTGGTAGACCACAGCGGCGTTCAGTGCGTCGAGCGCCTCCTGCGCGCTGGGCGTGGTGCTGGAGCATGCCTGGATCAGGCCGCCCAGATCAACCATGTTGGTGTAACCCTCGAGCCAGTTGTTGCTGCCAAAGTTGTCTACGCTGCGGATGCCGCGCGACATGACCGCCAGGTTGCTCTGGTTGCTGCCCGAGTCGTACATCTCCTGCGAGAAGCGATAGAAGCTCTGGATGAGGTCGTCGACCTTGGAGAGGTCCACGACCGAGAGCGTGGCGAAGCCCTTGCTGTTGCGGTCGAGCGAGGCCAGATAGCTGTTGCAGATGACCTTGCCGACCTCGGCGGTCGGCGCCGAGGGGTTCTTGGAGAGGTACTCGACGATGGAGCTGTACTCCCAGCCGTTGCCCGGCTCGCTCTCCTGCGACGCGATCATGTAGTCGCCATAGGAGGCCATGACGTTGGCGGTCTCGAGCGTACTCATGAGGCAGGCGTCAAAGCCCACGAAGTCGAACTTGTCCCACATGCTGGCAAAGGCCGTGCCCATGGCGGTATCCAGCTCGCGGAGGCTCAGCGCGTCGTAGTTGTTGCGCTCGTCAAAGCAGACGCCGGTGATGCTGCCGCCGCCGTGATCCCACATGATCAGGGCCATGTGCTCGGCGGGATAGTTGGTGACGCCCCAGGTGATGAAGTCGGAGAGGGTCTTGGGGTCGCCCATGCTGGCGGCGTTGATGGTCTCGATCTGCACGATGGAGCCGTTCTGCACGAGGTAACGGCCCAGCTGACGGGCGTCGATGCCGCGGGTGGCCCACTGCTTGGCACCGCCGGTCTGCACGACAAAGCGGACATTGTCGCTGCCAGATGCCCCCACCATCTCGGCGAGGTCCTTGGTTGCAGCGCCGTTCTGCGATTCGAGATCAGAGCCGCAGAGGTACACCAGCACGGTCCAGCTGTCCTTGGCGAGCTTGGAAGGTGCCTTGGCCCAGGGCTTGGGGCGATTGATGTCGAGCTGCTTGCTGCCGCGCTCGACCTGGACGGTCATGCCGACCGAGTCAGACTGCGACGTACCCGTGTCGGTGTATCCGTACATGTCCGTGCAGGCGGCAAGTCCCGCAACGGCGAGCGCGCAGGCAAGGATGGCGGAGAAGATGCGGGTGCCAAGACGACTTCTCATGGCATACCTCCTGATGGTGATGAGCTGTTGACGCTAGCCGGCGATGGCCTTCTGGATGGTGGCAAGCAGCTTGCCGACTGGGATGCCGTCGACGGTGACGATCTTGTGCTTGCCGATGGTGAGGCTCTGGGCGTCGGCGGCCAGTCTGGTGGACGGCAGCTTGGTCCAGGCGATGGCATCCTGCACGCCGGCAGTGTCGCGCAGGTAGATGCCCTTGCTGCACAGCGCGAGGCCCGCCTTGCAGGTGCCGAAGATGGTGGCGTCAAGAATCAGGAAGGCGCTCTCTCCCTTGGGGATGCCAAAGTTCCTGGCGGCCTGGTCGAGCTTTCTGGAGAGTGACGAGCCGAGGTAGGTCTGGCTGAGGCTGGTCCTGCCGAGGCTGTTGACCCATGCCGTGAGGATGGCGGAGACGTCCAGCGTGCCCTGCGCCTGGGGCTGCGGCTGTGCCTGCGCCTGAGGCTTCGGCTGGGCTTGAGCCTGGGGTTTCGGCTGAGGCTGTGCCTGCGGTTTCGGTTGGGCGCTCGTGGCTGAGGTTCCGGACGAGGTCTGCGAGCCGCTGGGGTTCGATGTGCGCTTGTGGGGCTTGATGGCTGCGCGGCGAGCTCCGGTGCGTTCGCCGGTAGTGCGCTGACGACGCTCGTGCTGGTCGTTGTCGCTGGGCATGGTTGCCTCCCGAAGGTCGATCGATGGGTTGCTTCGTCTAGTGTGGGCTATGAATCAGCATGCTGAGCATGGATTTCGTTGAATGGCAACTTTTGTCACAGCCTGTCGAATCGCTGCGGAGGAAAGTGACTCGTCTAGCCTTGGGCGCGCTCGAGGGCGCGCATCTCGCGCAGGATGACGTAGGCCATGGGGATGGCGATGAGCGTGGTGATGATGTCGGTGGTGGGCTGGGCGATCTGCACGCCGAGCTGGCCCAGCAGCGGAGGCAGCACGAGCACGACCGGACCGAGCACCAGGCCCAGGCGGCAGGAGCCGAGGAAGGTTGCGGCCAGGGTCTTGCCAGAGGTCTGCAGCAGGAAGTTGGTCACCATCGCCGCGCCGGTAAAGGGCATGGTGATGCTGGAAAGCCGCAGCGTGAGGGTGCCAAACGCGACCACGGCCGGGTCGTTGCGGAAGATGGCGATGAGCTGCGGCGCCCAGATGAAGGTGACCACGCCGATGGCAGCCACCGACACGAAGGTCATCTTGAGGGCAGTGAAGTACGCCTCGCGGATGCGTCCGTAGCGCCTGGCACCAAGGTTGTAGCCGCAGATCGGCTGGAAGCCCTGCCCGATGCCGATCTGGAAGAAGTTGCCCACGCTCGTGATGCGCTGCACCACGGCGATGCCCGCGATGGCCGCATCGCCAAACGGGGCGGCGGCGTTGTTGAGCAGCGATGTCGCCACACCCAGCATCACCTGGCGGGCGAACGAGGGAATGCCCAGCTTGTTGATGGTGCGCACCATGGCTGCGTCGGGGATGCGCACGTAGCGCAGGCCGAGCGGCGTGATGCCTGCCTTGCGCATTTCGTACAGCAGCAAGAAGAAGCTCACGGCCTCGCTGACGACGGTGGCCAGCGCGCTGCCCGCGATGCCCATGCCCAGCGGGAAGATGAAGAGGGGAGTGAGGATGGTGTTGAGCACGGCTCCGGCGACCATGCAGAGCATGGAGTAGAACGCCTCGCCCTGAAAGCGCAGCTGCATGTTCATGAGGAAGCCGCTGGCGATGAAGGGGGCGCCAAACAGAAGCACGCTGATGTAGGCGCGGGCGTAGGGCAGGATCGTAGCCGTTGCGCCACCGATATAGCAGAGCTGGTCGAGGAAGACGTGGCCGACAAGGGCGATGAGCGTGCCAAAGGTGACCGTCGCGGCGATGCCGGTGTTGACGTAGACGGCGGCTTCCTCGGTGTCGCCAGCCCCGAGGCAGCGGCTCATGTGGTTGCCCGTGCCCTGCGCGAAGTAGAAGGCCATCGCCTGGATGACCGTCGAGGTGACAAGAGATACGCCCACCGCGGCGCTTGCGCTGGTGGAGCCCATCTGCCCGACAAAGAAGGTGTCTGCCAGGTTATAGATGGTGGTGATCACATTGGCAAAGATCGACGGCGCGGCGAGCGAGATGATGAGCGGCTGCACGGGATGCTCGAGCATCTCGCGACGCCTCTCCTCGGGGGTCTGCCTCTTGGGCACTATTAGCTGCTTGAATGAAGTCATCGTGCGTCCATGCTACTGCGCGGTCATGCCCATCATGGCAATCCCACAGCGAAACGGTCGGCGGAGTCTCGCAAAAGCGCCTTACCGGCGGATGTTCCTCTTGCGCAGGACCGTGATGATGGCGATGGCCACCCCGAGCGCCAGGATGACCGGCACCACGGCGGCGCGTCCCATGAGCTGGCATGCGCGCGTGCCGACAAAGGCGCCGGAGGCAAAGACCAGGATGATGGACAGAAAGAGTCCCGCGCGGGCCAGCTTGGCGGGGTCATGGCGTACGATGCCCTCAAAGAGGCTGTCCACGCATTTGCGCAGGTTGCCCGTGGACATGGTGGTGACGATGGCCTCGCCCCTGAAGGTGGTGAAGGTCTCGTACTGCATGGCGGCGGCAAACGATACCAGGCAGTTTGCGAATATGTCCCAGCGCTCCCCGAGAGGGATGAGCCCGACGATGGCCAGGCAGACCATCTCGACTGCAAGCACCGAGCGGCGGATCAGGCGCAGTTCCCTTCGGGTCAGGATCTCCTTGATCGTAAGCGCGGTGAGGATGCCCAGCGAGAAGACGCAGATGGGCATGAGGTAGGCGAGATAGGCATCGCGCGCGCCGTTGGACAGGGCTATGCCCAGCTTGACGATGTTGCCGGTTTGGGCGTTGGCAAAGACGCCGCCGCGCTCGAAGTAGGTGTAGGCATCGAGAAAGCCTCCTACCATCGTGAGCAGATAGGCGATGCGCATGCGCTGGGAGGGGCTGAGAGCCGAGGAGGTGTCCTCTGCGTTGAGCAAGCTGAGTGGCGAGTCAAACATCTGGTCTCCTTTTGTTGACTCAACCAGCATACTCGTTTGTCTGCGTTACTTCTCCTTGACGATCTTTCCGCTGAGGTGCTCGATCGTCAGCTCGAGCATCTCCACGCGGTTGACCGAGCGTGCTGCGGACCCTTCGGCCTCCTCTTTTGAGGGGAAGTACTTGTAACCGATCTCGGTCAGATAGGCGAGCTTGCGCTGCTCGTCGTCGATCACCTGCACACGTCCGAACGCGATGACCGACTTCCACGTGAGCCACCACTCGCCCTCGGTCTCCTCGGGCTCCGACAGCACGCAGAAGCTGCACTTGTTGTAGGCGCGAATGGCGTCGAGCTTGTGTCCCTCCACCGCAGAGTGGAAGAACAGGCGACCGTCGTCAAACACGTAGTCCAGAGGCACCGTGTAGGGATAGCCGTCGTCGCCCAGCACTGCCAGCACGCCGCGCTTTCCGGCGGCAAGAATCTGCGCGCACTCCTCCTGCGAAAGCTGCTGGTTCTTGCGTCTCATCTCACGCCACATGCTGACCTCATCTCTGTCGGGTGCCCTACAGGATAGCCGACCTCGGATACGCACGGCTGGGTTATCTACAATGGGAGCGTTGCAATCGGCGACAACCACGGTGGAGCCCCATGAACTTCTTTACCTCTGACCTGCATATTGGTGACAAGACCATCGCCCATTGGCGGGGCTTTGACAGCGTGGAGGCCCACGACGAGCTGCTGCTCTCAAGGCTGT
This sequence comes from uncultured Coriobacteriaceae bacterium, assembly GCA_902790135.1. Taxonomy (GTDB): domain Bacteria; phylum Actinomycetota; class Coriobacteriia; order Coriobacteriales; family Atopobiaceae; genus UBA1367. The sequence goes on along the minus strand of CADAQM010000015.1, from coordinate 27,160 downwards.
GCGAGCGGGTGGGCTCAGACGACGAGCTTTGGATTCTGGGAGACGTGTGCAAGGCGACGGTTGCGGCCGTGCGGACCTTGCGCGAGGCGATTGCGTGCGAGCAGGTGCACATCGTCATTGGCAACCACGATACGGGTAGCAAAAGAATGCTAGAAGCCCAACTGTAAGGAGGACAATCTGCTATGGGCGAGAGGGGAGAGGTCTTGCCATTCAGTGGAAGGGGGACAAGATGACCGATAGGCCTGCGTTTGGATGTCGGCCTTGGATCGCCGTTTTGTTGATGACGAGGCCGTTTTCCTGTCTCCTATGGCTGGTATGATTGTCTACGTATTGAATACAGCAAGGCAACCGAACAGCTGAGGCAATCTGACGCTATATGACTGAGGCATTCGAGCAAGCGGCGCAGACCCGCATAAAGGCAATAGCAAGGACACCCGAGGAGACGAGGCGGGCACTCGCACAGCACCTGACACCACCCGAGGTGGCGACACTCGCGGTGAGCTTATTTAGTGACACCAACGAAGACATCACCTGCCTCGACCTTGGTGGTGGGACGGGCATCCTCTCCGTCGCCCTTATAGAGCGCTACGGCAAGCAGGTCAGACGCATGGACACCATCGAGATGGATCCGATCCTCGCGAAGATTTACGACGAGGAGGTCAGAGGGCTCACAGATGGCAAGACCGTCCTTGGAGATGCCCTCCTCATGGATGCGGGTAACGGGACCCGATATGACCGTATCATCCTGAATCCGCCTTACAAGAAGATGGCTTCAAACGATCCGAGACAGGCTGTTCTCCCAGCACACTCCGCGAACCTATATTCGGCGTTCATGATGCGTGGGATTCAGCAATTGGCGGACGGCGGCGAGATGGTGGCGATAGTCCCGAGGTCGTGGACCAACGGGGACTACTTCACCTCGTTCCGCCACTATGCCCTCTCTACGTGCTCCCTAGACGCGCTCCATGTGTACGGCTCTCGTGACGAGGTGTTCGCCGACACGAACGTGTTGCAGGAGACCATGCTCGTCCGCCTCTCCAAGCGGCCACAGGCGGGCACCATACGGGTCAGCGAGTCTGCCGTGAAGGATGAGGAACCCACCGTGGAGGAGTACGAGACCAAAGACCTGATTGTCGGAAACAACCTCGTGGTGCGCATCGTTCCGGAGGAGACCACAGCTCTCGTGGGAACCGTTGAGAGCGTCGGATTGTGTCCCTCAACGGGTAAGGTGGTGGACTTTCGCAGTAGGAACTACATTACCCGCGAAAAGCCCTCGGAACGCCCCTCAGTACCCCTCGTGTATGTCGGCAACTTCCCCCATGGGCAACTCGAGCACCCGCTGTCGTTCGGCAAGGGACAGTGGTTCTGTCTCGACGACGACTGGGCGACTCGACAGATCTGCCAGCCGGGCGCCTATGTCCTCGTGAAACGCTTCTCAGCGAAGGAGGAACGCCGACGTGTGGTGGCCTACCCGCTCGTGGTGGACGCCCCCGTAGCTCTCGAGAACCACTCGTCTTTCCTCCACCAGGGAAGGCCGAGGAAGGTTGTACCGCTGAGATCCGCGAACCTCGCCTATGGGCTGTCCCTATGGCTGAACAGTACCTTCATTGACGAGTGGTTCCGCGGCGTGTCTGGCTCCACACAGGTGAACGCGGGCGACATCAAGAAAATGCCTTGTCCCTCCTTGGATGAACTCGAGCACCTCGGCAAGGAGTGGGTTGTGGGGATGACGCAGGAAGCAATCGACAACGAATGCGAGATATTTCTATGACGGAGCGCGAAATACCCGACCACAACGGATACGGTGAGTTCGCGGGCTACTCGGCGAGCGACCTACTGGAGCGAACCGAAGACCTGCTTGTCGCTCTCGGAATGGACAGGGAACGCTCCAACGAGCGGTCGGCGATGACCTTCCTTGCCCTCGCCGACGTACGGCCTGGCACCGAATGGACAACCGCCACCAATCAGATGTATACCACGAGACAGATAATGGACTGGATACGCGACCAGATGGGCGTCTCCTATGCTCCTAACACGAGGGAGACAATCAGGCGCTTCACACTCCACCAGTTCATAGCGGGTGGCATTGTCCAGTACAATGCAGACGACCCCAACCGCCCCACCAACTCACCGAGGAACAACTACCGGATTGTCCCGCCGCTCCTCCCCGTGATACGGGCGATTGATACCCCAGAGTACCCAGTGATGCTCAATGCCTTCCGCTCTGGCATCAAGACGTGGAACCAGCAGGTCGCAGAAGAGAGGGAGATGAATCGCGTGCCCGTTCGCATGCCCGACGGCACCGATATGACGCTGTCAGCGGGTGGCCAGAATGTTCTCATCAAAAAGATGGTCGAGGAATTCTGCCCAAGGTTTATCCCTGGCGGAGTTGTGCTCTACATCGACGATACCGACAAGGCGCTTGGCGGCGTGGTGGATAATGTCCTGCAGGTCCTGAACATCGAGATACCGGAGCATGGAAAGGCGCCGGACCTGATTGTCTGGGATAAGGAGAACAACTGGGTCTTCATGATGGAAGCGTGCTCCACACACGGCCCTGTGGATGTGATACGCAAACGGGAGCTGAGGTCGCTGTTCGATGACATTAGAGCACCGATGGTGTTCGTGTCTTGTTTCCCCGACCGTGCAGTGATGAGGAAGTACCTCGCCGACCTTGCATGGGAGACCGAGGCGTGGTGCGCTGATACCCCAGATCACATGGTTCATTTGGACGGCATCAGGTTTCTCGGCCCATACGAGAGCTGAGCAACATCTCTCCTGTGTATGACATGCTCAACTTTGCGATAAAGGAGGGCAGGGTAACGTAGGGGGAGGGTCGTTGATGGGCCGAAAAGCGATATAAACAGATAGAGGGGGTCAAACACCACGGCCAGAAGTATCGGAGAACGAGAGGTTGCTAGAGGCCATGAGGAAGAAGGGTGGACGACCTGAACACCTGAGGCTGCCTCCAAAAGGGGTGCATGTCCGTCAGACGTGATGTCAAGGCAGAGATTCTAGAACCTTTCGTCCTTCTTACGACTATTGAGACCACAGAAATCAAGGTGACGATTGGGATGATGGCTGTAACAATGAAGCAAGCAGTCATGACAGATATACGTTATGACTGACCAACGCAATCTGTCTCGCGTACGAGATGCGAAGCTCTGCTGTTTCGGTGGCGATTCCGGTGCCGATGGTGGGCACTGAGAAGTTTACAATGATGATTGCCGCAGTCATTTGTCCCTCAATCTTAACCGCATTCTTTTAGGTGCTCATGTCGTGACGTCTTTTGGCCTCTAGTTGCAACATTGGGGTCAACCCTTTCCTGCACCCTTTGACCATCGTCTTGTGTCGGCTGAAGCTCTTGAAGAATTTGATGCCACATGTGCCATGGTGATGAAAATCCCGCTGAATTGAGATTGCTATTCGTCCCCGTTCGTAGGCGTACGATTGTCTGACCCACTCGTAACAAGGAGGTCCTTTGAACTACGCAGGATTTAGTGCAAACGAGATGCTCGCAAGGAAGATGCTTGCCGACCTCAGAGTGAAGCGGCAACTGATAGTAATTGGCAACGGGTTCGACTTGGCGTGCGGGCTGAAGTCCTCGTACGCTGACTTCTTCGGTGGCAGGCTGCAGGCGGCTGACTCAATCGGGGACTGCGAGGAGGAGTGGAGGAAGGCGCTCGACGAGAACCACCTGACTACATGGGATTTCATTCTCAGGCTCGGCATTGGCGGACCTGACTGGTGCAACCTAGAGAAGGTCATCGGTGACTGGGTCTTGCCAGCAGCGACGGACGGAGGACAGGATGAGGCATCGATTTCCGACCAGCTCCTCGGAATACTTGATTTGCCTGTTTTCCAAGACGTCCCGTCTTTCATGGAAGACAACCTATTTGATTCCTACTTAGGAACCGATTCAGAGCTGCGCCTCCGCGACGTCGCCCGTTGCGTCTGGCATAGGGCGGGCTACAAAGCAGGACAGGGAATGGAAAGGTCTCGGCTCCTTGACTTTCTGCTCGCAGAGCTGCGCGTCGTTGAGGATCAGTTTAAACGCTACCTCATCGGGCAGAGCGACAACGCCGCAGGATACCTCAACGAAGCAGTCAACCTGCTGGAAGACATGGCATGGGATGATCTTTCCCGTTCAGAGGTTGAGGAGGAATACGACAAGACCCGCACCTCGGTCCTGTCTTTTAACTACACGACTCCGTTCATCTACTCAAACCGCGTCATTGAGGAGGAGAACGTGGTGAACATTCACGGCAGGCTCGACAACGAGATTGTCTTCGGAGTGGACGGCAAGGAGTGCATGAGCGACCTCGATGCGCTGCCTTTCACGAAGACCTACAGGGTTGCGTCGATGGGCGTCAAGATGGGCAACCCGCTCTACGATACCGTGGCAGGTGACATCGGCTGGTCGAAGACGATGACAATCAAGTTCTTTGGGCACTCGCTCGGCGAGGCGGACTACTCGTATTTCCAGTCGATATTCGATGGCGTGAACCTGTACGGAGGTAGCACGAAGCTCGTCTTCTACTTCAGGCCGTGGCCGGGAAAGGATGAGGAAGAGTTGCATGCTGAGACGGTAAGGTCGGTCACCAAACTTCTCACTACATATGGTGCCACGCTCGACAACAGGGACCACGGGAAGAACCTCATGCACAAGCTCCTTCTTGAGGGCAGGCTTGAGGTGAAGCGACTGAAAAAGAGGGTTTGGTGAGCGTCGTGGCGTCGGACACCGAGAAGAAGCGGAACAACCACTTCGTTCCCAGAAGCTACCTCAAGCAGTGGTCGAACAACGGCAACACGGTATGGTGCTACGACACCATCGTCCCCACTGAGCACGAGAAGGTGTGGAAGTCGAAGGGTGTTGGTGGCCTTGCCTATTGGAGGGACTTCTACACACAGGTGGGGGAAGACGATTCAATTGACGACTCCATCGAGACCCTTTTCGGAGAGCAGTACGAGGAGCCGGCGGGCTACGCCTTGAAGACACTGAGGGATGGAGGTGTCCTCTCATCGGAGGAGATGGCCGCGATTGTCGACTTTGCAATCCTCCAGATGGTGAGGACTCCTGCGTGGTATGGCAAGGCGAACAGGATGATGCTGGACGGCTTCAAGCCTGCTACTACCGAAACGCTCAGCAAGCTCGAGGCAGACTATGCGTTCGGGTTGTTGGACACGAAGAGCCCTCCCAAGAACAGTGCTCAGCTTTCAGATCCCGCTCCATTTCCACAGTTTGACTTCGAGGTGGATATCGACGGGGATGCCGGAGAGATAACCGTCTCGATGGAGTTGGGGAGGAAGAACTACCTTGCCAGCCTTGGGTACGCATTGAAGGGAAACATAGGCAATTTGATGCGTGGCTACAGCTGGTCGGTGGTTGAGATGCCGCAGGGGGTCATTCTCCCCACCTGCGACAATCCGTTTGTGAGGTGTGCCATAGGTAGAGATGGGGAGTTATCGCTTGATGGAGGGCTCGGGGTGAAAGGGACAGATCTCTTTATGCCTCTTACACCTCGTCGCCTGCTTTTCACTGAGGTTGGCAATGAGGGAGTCCTTGATTCAGAGCGGTTGGTTCAGGAGCCCTGGATTGTCGACATTCTGGTGCGTGCAATAGTCCAGAACGCCACACGCTATGTGTATGATTGCTCTAGGCGAGGCGAGATTGTCCAGATGAGACCTCGTCGAGTCGACCCTGAGTATTGTTCAAGGATGGCGGATTCGATGAGGCGTTGGAACGAGATTCAGGGCTGAGGTTGTCTAAGTTATTGGCTGAGTAGTTGAATGATGGTGGCCGTGGCTATGAGTAGGCATAGAGGCATGCTTTTAGACAGTCCTCTCTGTTCCCCATATGCCACTATCCCATGCTGGACTGGGACCGGGCGTTTCATGGCTCGTACATGCTTCACGGGCATATCCACAGCCTGCCGGCAGAAGGTGGCGCGGCGGGTCTGCCCGCGCCGGCTGATCGGTCAAACGGGGGCTTTGGCCTGCGCGGATACAACGAGTGGAATCGCGTCCATGGGGTGCGTCGCTACGACGTGGGCGTGGATGCCAACGGGTACGCGCCGGTGTCCGCCGAGCAGATCGTAGCTTTTTTCCCGGACGACGCGGCCTGGCGCGAGATGCACGGCATCCGCATGTAAGCTTGGGGCAGTCCGATACGACTCAACATGGGGGAACACCCATCTGCATAAAATGCAGCGTGAAAGTAGCATATAGGCACTGCTCTAGCGTCCCTCGCTCGCAGCAGCATGTGCGAATCGCTACAAAGACGCAGGTAAAACGCCTTATTTGTGATGCGACCTACCTTGAGGCGACATATGCACTACCTTGCGCCAACGCCAATTCGAAAAGTGCTAAGAGGCCTCTTTGCGCGCCCATACCCTAGAGATACGTGAAAGAGCGATTTCTGGGAAAGGCGGTATCGACATGCGCGATATCACTGCGATTGACGTTCGGTTTGCAATGGAACCCAACCAGTCGACCGAGCTGCGCCTGCAGCTGCAGGACGATGGGACCTTCTACGTGGAAGGCAAGTTCAGGCAGGAGGGAGTCTGGGGTTTCCCGGCTGTTGAGGAGCTCGTCCGATCGGGACAAACCTACCCGTCCGAGACCACCGCGTTGCTCGAGACGGTGCGCGACACCTGCTGCAAGACCTGGTATCACCACTACCTGCGCCAGGGTATCAGCTGGGCGGTCGGACGTAATAACTGGTGGCGCGTTCACGTGTGGTACGAGGACGACGCGGAGGAGTGCTGGGAGGGTACCAACGACGCTCCCGACACCGTGGACGAGCTCTATCGTGCCTTTGTCACGTTTGGCATGCCTCCTCTCAAGATGGGCGAGGTCAGTTCGTTTGGCTACGCCTGCAATCCGCGCCACAAGGAGGACTCGCTCGATGTCCTTGCGGGCTTCCTGCTGGCTATCAAGAGGGGGCTTGCGGGCAAGGGTAGCCTGGAGGAGCTCGACGACGATGACCTTCAACTGCTTGATGACTTTCAGGTTGACACGCTTGCCTACCTCAAACGCACCTGTCCTGATGCTTTGGGAGAGGAGGCGATGCATGGCTGGATGATCGCTGACGACCTGGACTACTTTGCGTCCTGTGACGTTTCGCATGCGCCGCGTATGCAGATGCTCGCGCTGGTGGGGGCGCTCGTGCAGTCACGGGATGGTGCGTCCATGATGATGGAGCTCCTTCGCCGTGGGACCATTGACGAGTGGCAGCATGCGCTGGTCAACATCCCGATCGAGGAGAGCCGCGAGCAGGACCGGGAGCGCAGGCGACAGAGGGAGCAGTTCTTGAAGTCGGTGGATGACAACGTGCGTATGCGCATGAAGACCGGCAAGGTGTTTACCTCGCATGACGTGGCCAAGGACATGGGCATCACGCCTCAGCAGGCCAGCACACGCATCCGCAGGTTTGTGACCGCAGGCGAGCTCGTTCCCATGCCAGGAGACTATCCGCGCAGGTACAAGGCCGCATGAGGCGGGTGGGGCGCAATGCGCGTATTCCCGCTCGTGGTCGCGTTGGGCTCCGCGCCGGGGCGACGCGCTAGCGCTTGTCTGCCAACAGCGGAGTCATGGTGCCTTGGGCGATGACGCTCAGCCTGTGCATGGCGCGGCTGATGGCGGTGTAGAGCTGGCGGCGTGCGAGGGGCGTGTCGGGATAGACCTCCTGCTGCGCGTCGGGGATGATCACGTGGTCGAACTCGAGGCCCTTGGCCAGGCGAAGGTCCATGAGCACCACGCCCTCCTTGGGCAAGGTCTCGTCCTTGCGCATGACCTGCACCTGATCGCCCAGCTGGCGTGACAGCCAGCTCACGCGGCCGCGGTCGGCGGCGACGATGGCGGTGAGACCTTCGTCTTTGGCTGCGGTATCCACCAGCTCGGTCAGGGCTTGCAGGTACTGCTCGCGCTCGGGCAGCTCCATGAAGGTGGGCCTGACGCCCGCGGCGCGCACCGACGAGAGGCTCATGCGACGCGAGTCATCCATGAGCGAGGCAAAGAGCTCGGTAATCTCGGGCGAGGAGCGATAGCTGGTGAGGAGCGAGAGTTCCTCCACGCTGCCGTGGGTCTGCTCGAAGATGGCGCGTATCTGGTCGAAGGTGGCGGTGTTGTCGCGGATGGCCTGGTACTCGTCGCCGAGCAGCAGGAAGTGGGCCCGCGAGAAGTAGCGTGCCAGCACCATGAGCTGCGTGGCCGTGTAGTCCTGCACCTCGTCGACCATGACGTAGCGCGCGTCACGCTCCCCGTGCCCGCTCACCAGAAGCTTGAGGTAGAGCCACTCGGCAGCTGATATGCCCTCGGCGTCCAACATGCGCATGCCGATGCGGTCGAGCCGGAGCCATCTGAGCTGCTCGATGCTGTCGTGCGCGCCATTGTAGAGATGCTCGACGTAGGTGCGTGTGAAGGAGGCGATCTCCTCGTCGTTGGCAGGATTGAGGGTCTCGCCAAAGATCTGCAGCTGGTCGTCGAGATCGAGGGAGAGGACCTCCTCCTGCATCGCGTCGTTTCTGGAGAGCTGCGTGAGGCGTCGGTCGAGGCGACTGTGCAGCTCGTCGCAGACCAGGGCGGCAAAGCGGGGGCCCAAGGGGAAGCGCGCGAACTTGTTTGCGGCGCTTGCCACCTGGGACTGCTTGAGCAGCACCGTGTCGCCCATGCGGATGTCGTGCAGGTCGTCGGGGTCAAGCTCGAAGGAGGGCAGAGCCTTCTCGAGGGCGAGCAGGCGCTCGGGGTCTGTGTCCGCACCAGTCCCGCGCTCGGAGAGTCCAAGGTGTGTCAGGAAGCTGCGCCAGGTGTAGGTCTGGGGGTTGGACTCGCCCAGGGAAGGGAGGACGGTGTCGATGTAGTGCTCGAACACGCCGTTGGGCGTGAAGAGGTACACCTGGTCAGGTCGTAGGGCCTCGCGTTCGCGATAGAAGAGGTAGGCGATGCGCTGGAGCAGCACGGAGGTCTTGCCGCTGCCCGCGATGCCGTTGACCAGCAGCACGGGAACGTCCTCGTGACGCACGATGGCGTTCTGCTCGCGCTGGATGGTGGCGGTGATGGCCTGCAGCTTCTCGGAGTGATGGCGCTTGAGAGCGCGTAGCAACAGCGAGTCCTCGATGGCTACGGTGGTGTCAAAGTACAGTCTGAGCACGTCTCCCACGATGTCAAACTGGCGCCGCAGCTCCAGCTCCACCGTGCGGGTGCGTCCGTCAACCTGATAGGAGGTGGTGCCCATCTCTTGGTTGTAGTAGGTCTCGGCGATGGGGCTGCGCCAGTCGACGATGAGGGGCCGACGACGGTCGTCGGTGATGCCTGTCGCGCCGATGTAGATGTCCTGGGCGGGGCGCCCCGGACGCATGCGTAGGCGCACCTTGGCAAAGTAGGGTTGCATGATGAGCAGCAGGGCACGCCTGAGCTTGTCCACGGCAAAGTCGTGCGACTGGTTGTAGGCGTCGATCACGCTGTTGAGCGTCTCGATGGCAGCGAGGGTCTCCATGGTCTCGTCGGCACCCACAAAGTCGGGGCGGATTTCCTCGCTCATGTCAATGAGGTCCTGCGCTATGCCCTTGTGCCGCGTCTCGAGGTCCTCGGTGATGGCGTCGCGCATGGCAACAAGCTGGGCGTAGATCTCGCTCAGATGTCGCTGCTCCTCGATGAAAGTCTGGTCCTGCTCCATGTATCCCCTGCCGAAAGCAATTCTCAGTTTGAACATCGTATCTCATAACTGCGCATGCAACATCCGGCAGTGGTATGTTTGACTCCACGTGGGCTATCGATCGATAGGAGAAGGCATGGATATCAAGGAGACGGCAAACAACCTCATCGACAAGGCCAAGACGGCACTTGACGCCGACGCCGACGGCAAGGTCGAGGCCAGCGAAGTCCTCGACGCGCTGAGCGACCGCGTGGTGGAGACTGCCGAGGCTGCTGCTGTTGCGGCAGACGAGATCAAGCAGGGCTTTGACGCCGATGCCGACGGCAAGGTCTCCCTCGACGAGGTCAAGGTCGTGGCTGATGGCGTGGCTGCGAAGGCCAAGGAGGCCGTGAACGGCATCACGGAGAAGTTCTCCAAGTAGGTTGACTGACGCATCGGGAGCAGGGGCCAACATCACGACCGGGTCGTGGTGCTGGCCCCTGTCTTGTCGGTGAGCAAGGTTACGACCGCCACCAAGAGTCGGCGGCGTGCCAAAGGCGTCACAGATTACGCAGAAACGATGCTCACCGACCGCTGAGGGCGGGAAATGCTCGCGTTTGCCATAGCATAAGTAGAGTCTGGCGAAATAGGCTTGCTTTTTCTGCCTAGCACTACTATCGACTTCAGCTCCCTGCCAGATGAGCCGACGAATGCGGAGATCTTCATGCGAAGTGACATGCAAGACATTGCAAAGCAGATGCGCATTGACATTGTCGAGATGCTGGCTGCAGCGGGCTCAGGCCATCCTGGCGGATCCCTCTCTGCGACCGACATTCTCGCGGTTCTTTACTTTGACAAGATGAACATCGATCCGGCAGACCCGACCGATCCCGATCGCGACCGGCTGGTGCTGGCCAAGGGTCACGCTGCCCCCGCCCTCTACGCAGCTCTGGCGCAGAAGGGCTTCTTCCCGCGCGAGGACCTCATCACCCTGCGCAAGAGCAGCTCCTACCTGCAGGGACATCCCAACATGCAGACCACCCCAGGCGTCGAGATGTCCACGGGCTCTCTCGGCCAGGGGCTCTCGGTTGCCAACGGCATGGCGCTCGCCGGCCGTCTGGACAATCGCGACTACTACGTCTACTGCATCATGGGCGACGGCGAGATCCAGGAAGGCCAGGTGTGGGAGGCTGCCATGAGCGCCGGCCACTACGGGCTCGACCACGTCATCGCCTTCGTCGACCACAATCACCTGCAGATTGACGGCGACAACAGCGATGTCATGACCGTCAACCCCATCGAGGACAAGTTCCGCGCCTTCGGCTGGAACGTCATGACCATCGACGGACACGACTTTGACGCCATTTCGGATGCGGTGGACGCCGCAAAGGCGAGTACGGGCAAGCCCACGCTCATCGTTGCGGAGACCATCAAGGGCAAGGGCGTCTCGTTCATGGAAAACCAGGTGGGCTGGCACGGCGTAGCACCTACGACCGAGCAGGCCAAAGAGGCCGTAGCAGAGCTCATGGCCCAGTAGCGGCCAGCCAAGACCACCCAGATCCCACCTACCGTTAGGAGCCACCATGAACTCTGCGACCCGTGAAGCCTTCGGCAAGGCACTTGCCGAGCTGGGCGCCACCAACCCCGACATCGTCTCCCTCGATGCCGACCTCTCCTGCACCACCAAGTCGGCCACCTTTGCCAAGGCGTACCCCGACCGCTTCTTTAACATGGGCATCGCCGAGCAGGATCTCATGGCAACCGCTGCCGGTCTGGCCGCCTGCAACAAGATCCCGTTCGCGTCGACGTTCTCGGTGTTTGCCACGTGCCGTGCCCTCGACCAGATCCGCAACTCCATCTGCTACCCGCACCTCAACGTCAAGGTCGTCGGCACTCACGCCGGCCCCAGCTGCGGTGAGGACGGTGGAAGCCATCAGGCCATTGAGGACATCGCCATCATGCGCTCGCTTCCAGGCATGACGGTGGTCGTCCCCGCCGACGACGTCGAGGCCGAGAAGGTCGTTCACGCTGCAGCCGCCTACTATGGCCCCATGTACCTGCGCTTTGCCCGTCTCGCATCACCGACGGTCCACGACGAGGACTACGAGTTCGACCTCTTCCACGGAGAAGTGATGCGTGACGGTACTGACGTGGCAATCATCGCCTGTGGCATGATGGTTCCTCGCGCGCTTGACGCCGCCGAGCAGCTTGCCGCCGAGGGGATCTCCGCTCGTGTGGTTAACATGCACACCATCAAGCCCATCGATGCTGACCTCGTCGAGGCCTGCGCGCGCGAGTGCGGCAAGATCGTGACGATCGAGGAGGCCACCATCGTCGGCGGTCTCGGCTCCGCCGTGTGCGAGGTCGTCGCCGAGCGCTGCCCCGTGCCGGTCAAGCGTATCGGCATGCCGGACATCTTTGGCAAGTCCGGCCCTGGCGCCGAGCTTCTCGACGAGTTCGGCCTCTCCGCGGAGAACATCATCGAGACGGTCAAGTCGTTCTAACCGAGCGACCACAGATATCAGCCAGCACTGACGACGGGATTGGGGAACACCCCAATCCCGTTACCGTTTGCGGTTAGGGAAGTATTCCTAAACCGCAAAACCGCAAGAAAGAAGGAGGAGGGCACCCATGGCACTGAGGTACGGCGAGGCGCGCTTTGAGGCGTCCTACGGTCGGGCGGCCGACATCCCCGAGGCGACCATGCCCGAGGTCTCGTTCGCAGGCCGTTCAAACGTGGGCAAGTCCTCCCTGCTCAACCGGTTGGTGGGACGCAAGGCCTTGGCCAAGGTGTCCAGCACGCCCGGCCGCACCGCCAACGTCAACTTCTTCGAGGTCGATGGCATCTACTTGGTCGACCTACCCGGATACGGCTTTGCCAAGGTCTCCAAGGCTGAGCAGAAGCGCTGGGCCAACCTCATCTCCGACTACTTTGCCCAGGAGCGCAGCTTCAACCTGGTGGTCGCGCTCGTCGACATCCGCCACGATGCCCAGAAGCTCGACATCCAGATGCTCGACTTTCTGCGCGACAGCGAGCTGCCCTTTGTGGTGGCGCTCACCAAGGCCGACAAGATCAGCCGCAACAAGCAGGCGCAGCAGCAGGCACGCCTTGCAAAGCAGTTTGGCCTGCCGCGCGAGCAACTTATCGTCACGTCCGCGCAGACAGGCCAAGGAATCGACGAGCTCAAGCGTCGTATCGAGGACGCCTGCCTCTAAGGTCTGGACACGAGACTAGCCGCTGTAGCCTCCCCAGCCAAACCCGTCGTTGCCCCTGCCGGACCAGCCCCAGCTGTCGCGGTCGCGCTGCTCTTCGGTGTCGTAGCCGGTGCCACCGTCGTAGCCATGAGTCTGCTCCTGCGTGGAGTAGGTCTCGTAGCTAGTGCTGTCGTCGGTGCCGAGCAGGTCGTCCAGGGTAAACGTGACGGAGTACCCGTCATAGTTGAGGGTCACCTCGTTGTTCTCGTTGTCATAGCCCAGCGACCCGTTGCTCTCAGGGGCAAAGTTCCATTGCAGGCTGTGGTCCTCGGTGGTGTCGTAGCCCGTATCGTAGTCGGTGCCGTAGCCTTCGTCTGCTGTGGGCTCGCTCTCCTGCTCTACGGGCTCGTAGCTCTCCACCTGCTCCAGAACTTGCTCCTCGGGTTGCTCCACGGGAGCGGGCTGCTCGTAGGAGGCGGTGGCCTCGATGGGCTCGTCCTTGTGTGCGAACAGGACCGGTACCTGCGAAGACATCCTTGCAGTCAGGCCGCCGGCCACGAACGAGACGACGGCGACGGCAGCGACCAGGGCCCCCGTCCTGATGCGTGGCCAGCGCGGCTCCGCACTGGGAACAGGGCGGCGGATCGGCTCGGCATCCCAGATGACCTCAGACTCGGGCATGGGGCGCATGACCGTGTCGTCCAGGCTGCGGTATGCCTGCTCTTCGTCGGTGAGCTGGCGGTGCAGGACAACGGTCTTGGGATTGTCTTCGGTGGGGGTCGTGGCGGATGAGATGTTGGTCTTGATGTCGTCTGCCATGGTGATTCTCCCTGATAGAAGGAAGCAAACTACCGACCTTGTTCCCCATTGCGGACATCTGCCGATGCGATTGCCACCTCGGTCACGAAAAATCCAAGTACCTGCAGGAGGCCATCTGACGACCCTCGGTGCGAGGCCCCTAACGCCTCTTTTGCCGGTTGCGCTCGTGCTTTTTGCGGTTGCGGAGATTGATCACCGACCCCTGCATGCCGTGCGGGACGTAGCTCAGCGACTCGAGGTCGTCGGGCAGATAGTCGATGAGGCTGACCGATGCGGTCTGCTCAATCTTGAGTGGGCCTGTCCAGGCAAGTGGCGTGGCCTCGATGGCGTAGACGGTTGCGCCTTGCGCGCAGAGTCGCTGCTCGTACTCGGTGAGAGTATCGTCAGGGCGCTCGGCATGGGCATCGTCAGAGCACCAAAGCACCTGATAGTGGGCTAGATCGAACTGCGTCTGCGTGAAGCGCCAGAGGGGATAGCTGTCGGTCTTGAGCAGGACCGTCGAGCCCTCGGCGAGGATGGTGCGGTAGTCCATCAGCCGCTCGATGATGGTCAGGCGCTTCGCCGCATCCTTCTTGCGCGGGAAGGGCGTGGGGAAGTTGAGCGTGATGGCATGCACCTCACCTGGGGCAAAGATGCTGGTGACCTGCGATCCTAGCGCGGGCACGACGACAACGTTGGAAAGGCCAGCCTCCATGACGTGCTGGGCGGTGTAGGCAATGCAGATGGGCTCGCCGTCGAGGGCGATGTAGAGGGTCTCGGGGTTGCGCGTGGCTTCCTGCACCACAAAGGCGCCTTTGCCGCAGCCAAGATCCACGTGAATGCGCTCATAGTGTCCAGTGCCGCTCGTACCGAGGGGATGGCATGCCTCAGCCCAATGCCCGGCGTAGCGGGTCGGGTCGAGCTCGATGACTTGCGCATACTGTTCCAAGCGCTCCTCAAGGACGAAGTTCTTGGGCAGTCGGGCGTGCATGCCGTGCATTCGGTCTCCTTTGCCTCAGTTCAATGCCTGCCTAGGCTCTCACAGGCGCCTGTGCAACCTCTCCCAAAAGTTGCGTTTGCACCTGAAATCTGTATTTGTCTTTTAGGCTCAGCCTTATCGGGCGGGCTGTCGCTCCAGCCATTGAGCGATACGCATGGCGACTTCGCGTTGGCGCCGCTGCGCATTCCCGCCTGCGTTCCTACAATGGGAATGCAGAGGCGAGGGCGCGTTTATGAGGAGGAACCATGCTGGTAGACGTTGACGGTGTCAATCCTGCGTTCAGGGACAAGGTAATCGCTATGGTCGAGGGCATCACCGAGCCCATGACCTTCAAGCTCAGCAGCGAGAAGGGCAACGCGGCGCAGTCCGTGGTGTTCGAGTGCTCCGAGGAGGATCCCGACAAGGTGGTTCCCTTCCTCAAGAGCTACATTAAGCGCTCCGAGCTGGGCAACATCATGATGTTCCGTGTGACTCCTCACGGACAGTTCATGTGGATTCCCAAGCGCTCATAACCGCTTGGTCTAGACCGCATGCAAAGGGCCCGGATGCCAACGAGCTGCATCCGGGCCCTTTGTCGTGGATGGATATCGCCTTCGCATTACCCCAGCAGGGGCTGGTCGTAGGCAAACAGTGCCTCGTTGATGTCAAACACGTCGTAATGGCCCTCCTTGATGAAGAACTCGACGATGACGTCGCGGCAGTCCGCATGCGAGAGCGTGAACCCAGCACGGTCAAGCAGCAGGGAGGTCTCCTCCAACGAGAGCCGCAGGGCGACTGCCAGGGCGAGCACCGTGGTCTTCGTGGGCTTGTATCGTGGGTTGCTGCGGATCTTGGAGAAGTGCTGCCGACTCATGTTCGCGCGCTTGTAGACCTCGGAGTCCTTGAGTCCGCGTTCGTCGATGAGGTCGAGCAGCGTTCCCGAGAAGCCCTTGTCCATATGGGCGAGCATGCTGCGCAGACCGCTGGGCAGCTTGATGCTAGGGCGGCTTGCGGAGGTACGTGGAGCCGCACTGGTGCGCGGGGCCGCATCGGCGGGTGCCGTACCATAGGTGGGCATGGAGTAGTGGTGAGGCGCCGCTGCGGGGGCGTCGGGCATGGAGAGGTCGTCCATCGAGTAGTCGCCCGCGGGGATGCTGGCGCTCTCTTTGGGAATGGCGTCATGAAGCGAGCTCCCGAACAGCTCGTCCATCTCCCAGCGCTGTCTAGCCAAACGGTGCGTGTGGATGCCCACGTAGACGTCATCGATGTAGTGTTGCACGCGAAGCTGCAGGTCGTCGGCCAGACTGACGGCGTCCGCATCAAACAGCACGAGCTTGATGTCCATCTCGTGGTTGCGCAGGAATGCCTGAACCTCGTGGCGTGCCACCTCGAGCGCCTCGCGCTTGGGATAGCCGTAGATGCCTGCCGAGATGAGGGGGAATGCGATGGAGCGGCAGCCGAGCTTGGCGGCGAGCCTGAGTGAGCTGCGATAGCAGCTGGCGAGCAGCTCCCGCTCGCCGTGGGTTCCGCCGCGCCAGATGGGACCCACGGCGTGAATGACGTACTTGGCGGGCAGGCGATAGGCCCGCGTTGCCACGGCGCTGCCCGTATCGCAGTGGCCGATCTTGTCGCAGGCTTTCTGCAGCCGCTCTGCACCGGCTGCCTCAAAGATGGCGCCACAGACGCCTCCGCCCTGTCTGAGCTGCTCGTTTGCGGCGTTTACCAGGGCATCGGCCTTCACGTGGGTGATGTCGTCTCGCATGATGGCAAAGGGCATGGCACGCTCCTTTGGTCGGTTTCGTCACTAAGTATAGGCACCACGGCAGACAGGTTTGCAACAGGCGCTTGGTCGCCCGAGCAAAGTCCGACGATGTCCTGGCCGCTTCGCGCTCCCTTCCGTGCGAGAATGGAGGCAAGCCTCACATACCCCAGGAGTCCGCATGCGCAAGCGCATCCACGCCCTCATCACAGACAGAGAGACGAACTATCCGCCTTCCATCATCTACAACTGGATGATGGTGGTGCTTATCATCCTGAGCCTGCTGCCGCTGTGCTTCAAGGAGGAGATTCACGGCTTCGTCGTCATGGAGCGCGTGCTGACAGCCATCTTTATGGTCGACTACCTGCTTCGTTGGCTCTGTGCCGACCTTAGCAACCCAGACGACGAGTTTGCCCTTGCTCGCTATCCGTTCACGTTCATGGCCATCGTCGACCTGCTCTCGGTGGTGCCCACCTTCCTGCACGTGTCCAAGGTGCTGCGCCTCTCGCGCCTGGCCCACCTGATGCGCATGCTGCGTGCCGTCAAGCTCGTGCGCCATTCGCGCAGCTTGCAGCTCGTGCTACGCGTGCTCGACCGCGAGCGCACGCCCCTGTTTGCGGTGCTCGTGCTGGCGGTAAGCTACGTGTTTCTCAGCGCGCTGCTCATCTTCAACGTGGAGCCCGATACCTTCGGCAGCTTCTTTGATGCGCTGTACTGGGCGGTCATCAGCCTGTCAACCATTGGCTACGGGGACATCTATGCCCACACTATGGCCGGGCGGCTGATAAGCATGCTGTCGGCGATGATGGGCATCGCCGTGGTGGCACTACCGTCAGGCATCATCACGGCAGGTTTCGTCGAGGAGCTGCGCGCCTTTTCGCAAGACGACCCAACCGATGGCTAATGAGAGCAGTTCACCATCTTTATCTGCGCAAACTCATATTGCCATTTTGAAAACTGGCATGTACTAAATCTCATCGGCGCGTATAGTAGCGTCCAACAGAAGAGTACGACCAAACCGATGACGCGGAAGGTAGACGTCACACGCGCGAGGAGCGAGCCCGGGACGGTGTGAGCCGGGACGAGATGCGGGGCGTTGAATGGGCCGCGGAGGGCGCACCAAACGGCAGATGTCCTAGTAGGCTGCGACGTTAGGCACACGTGACGTGTCAGGGTGTGTTGGCACCCCCTACCGGAGCGAACGCGTTTCTGGCTTTGCCAAAGCACCCGTGGAGTGCGTGGGTTTTCCCACGAATCAAGGTGGCACCGCGAGCCAGTCTTTTTGGCCCGTCCTTGATGCAACAGTCATCGGGGGCGGTTTTTTGTTGCCGCGCCCACGGGAGGGTCCCGACAGTGGGGCCAGGAGCGGTCAACAGCGCTACGCGTCACTCAAGGAGAGGGGAAAAGAGCCATGATCAAGGAAGCCATCGAGAAGATCGTCATGAAGGAAGACCTCACCTTTGACGAGGCCCATACCGTCATGAACGAAATCATGAGCGGCGAGACATCGCCCACGCAAAACGCTGCCTTCTTGGCGGCACTTTCGACCAAGAGCACCAAGGCCGAGACCATCGACGAGATCAGTGGTTGTGCGGCAGCCATGCGCGAGCTGGCAACGCCCGTCGAGCACGAGGGCGACGTTCTGGAGATCGTGGGCACCGGTGGCGACCGCGCCAACACGTTCAACATCTCCACCACGGCAGCGCTTCTCTGTACCGCGGCAGGGGCCAAGGTTGCCAAGCATGGCAACCGGGCGGCAAGTTCCCAGTGCGGCACGGCGGACTGCCTCGAGGCGCTGGGCGTCAACCTCGACCAGGACCCCGAAACCTGCCGCACGCTGCTTGACGAGGTGGGGATGTGCTTCCTGTTTGCGCAGAAGTACCACCCGGCGATGCGCTACGTGGGGCCAATCCGCCGCGAGCTGGGCATTCGCACGGTGTTCAACATCCTCGGTCCGCTGACCAACCCATCCAAGCCGGCCTTCTTCCTGCTCGGTGTCTATGACGAGTACCTGGTGGAGCCGATTGCCAAGGTGCTGTCGTCGCTCGGCGTCCGCCGCGCGTTTGTGGTGTATGGCCAGGACCGCATGGACGAGATCAGCCTTTCCGCACCAACCACCGTCTGCGAGCTCAAGGACGGTTACTATCGCACGCTCACGATCAAGCCTGAGGACTACGGCTTCGAGCGCTGCGAGAAGAGCGACCTGCTTGGTGGGACGCCCGAGGAGAATGCCGTCATGGTGCGTGCGATTCTCTCGGGCGAGGAGCTTGGCCCCAAGCGCGCGGCCGCACTGCTCAATGCGGGTGCGGCGCTGTATGTGTGCGGCAAGGCGACGAGCATCGAGGTGGGCATCGACCTCGCGTGCGAGCAGATCGAGACGGGTGCCGCCCTCAAGACGCTTGACGCGTTTATCGCCGCCTCAAACCGCTAGAACGACCGGAGGCGGGATTGCCATGGCACGGCGCGAGAACATACTGCAGGTCATAGCCGCGCGCACGCGCGAGCGGGTGGCTGAGGTGCGCGAGCGCGGCAGCGAGGGGGACATCATCGGTCGCGCCGAGATGGCCGCCTCGGCCGAAGGCACTCCGAGCTACCCCTTTGAGCAGGCACTTCGCGCGCCTGGGATGTCCTTTATCTGCGAGTGCAAGAAGGCCTCGCCTTCAAAGGGGCTCATCGCACCGAGCTTTGACCCCGTGGCCATCGCCCGCGACTACGAGGCCGCTGGCGCGGCCGCCATAAGCTGCCTCACCGAGCCGTATTGGTTCCAGGGAGCCGACGCCTATCTCAGTGCCATCTCCGCCAATGTGGGGATTCCCGTCTTGCGCAAGGACTTCGTGGTGGACGAGCTCATGGTCTACCAGGCAAAGTGCATCGGTGCGCACGCGGTGCTGCTGATCTGCTCCATCCTGGACGATGCGGAGCTGAAGCGCTGCGTTGCCCTTGCGCATCGTCTTGGGATGACGGCGCTGGTGGAAGCCTATGAGCCAGAGGAGGTGCCTCGTGCCATTGCGGCCGGGGCGAAGGTGATTGGCGTCAACAATCGCGACCTGCGCACCTTTGAGGTGGACTTTGGCCGCAGCATCGACCTGCGTCCGCTTGTGGGCGAGGAGCGCGTGTTTGTGAGCGAGTCGGGCGTCGAGACCCGCGACGACGTGGCGCGTCTCGAGGAGGCGGGCGTCGACGCCGTGCTCATAGGGGAGACGCTCATGCGCGTCACGGACAAGCGGGCCATGCTGGACGAACTGCGAGGGAGGTAGGCGAAGATGCCCGATTGCGACCGCACCTTCATCAAGATCTGTGGGCTCAGGCGGCCCGAGGACATCGAGGCGGCCAATGCCGTGCGGCCTGATGCCGTGGGGCTCATCCTCTCCCAGGGCTACCGTCGCTCGGTGAGCTTGGAGCGGGCCTTCGAGCTCGTAGAGATGCTCGACCCCGTCATCGCTCACGTGGGCGTGTTCGTGGACGAGCCCATCGAGACGGTGGCCCGATTCACGCATGCCTACGACTTCGAGGGCTACGATGCGCCGCGCAACGTGATGGTGCAGCTGCATGGCCACGAGGACAACGACTATATCGCCCAGCTACGCCATGCCATGGCCTATCCCGGCTGGACGGGCATACCCATCGTTCAGGCATTCATCGTGCGTACTGCGCAGGACGTGGAACGGGCTTGCCAGAGCTCGGCTGACTACGTTTTGCTCGATGGTGGCACGGGTGCGGGCAAGACCTTCGACTGGACGCTGCTGGAAGGCGTGTCAAGACCCTACTTCCTGGCGGGGGGCCTTGGGCCTGACAACCTGGCGGAGGCGGTCGCTCGCCTGCACCCCTATGCCGTGGACATGAGCAGCGGTGTAGAGACCGAAGGTCTCAAGGATCCGGCCAAAATGGCTGCCGCAGTGGCGGCGGTGCGCGGCCCGTACTAGGAGAGGTGCCTCAAACTCGCATGCAGCCACACATCAACTGGGAAAACTCTCTGGGATTTCGAGTTTGAGGTACCCGGTCAAGTAGACCCCATCGGTTTTCTCTCGAAGGAGGACAGAAGATGACAAACTCACCCACATCGCGCGGCCGTTTTGGCATCCATGGTGGGCAGTACATCCCCGAGACCCTGATGAACGCAGTCATCGAGCTTGAGGAGGCCTACGACCGATACAAGGCCGACCCAGCCTTCAATGCCGAGCTGACCGAGCTCTTCAACAGTTATGCCGGACGTCCGAGCCTGCTCTACTTTGCTGCCAACATGACGGCTGACCTGGGCGGCGCCAAGGTCTATCTCAAGCGTGAGGACCTCAACCACACCGGTGCGCATAAGATCAACAACGTGCTGGGACAGGCGCTTCTGGCCAAGAAGATGGGCAAGACCCGTCTCATTGCCGAGACGGGTGCCGGCCAGCATGGGGTGGCCACCGCCACCGCCGCTGCGCTCATGGGCATGGAGTGCGTGGTGTACATGGGCGTGGAGGACATGGAGCGCCAGGCCCTCAACGTCTATCGCATGCGTCTGCTCGGTACCGAGGTGCGCGGCGTCTCCGCAGGTACGGGCACGCTCAAGGACGCGGTGTCCGAGACCTTCCGCGAGTGGACCAACCGCATCGACGACACTCACTACTGCCTGGGGTCCGTCATGGGGCCGCATCCGTTTCCCACGATGGTGCGCGACTTCCAGGCCGTCATCAGTCGCGAGGCCCGCGCGCAGATCCTCGAGGCGGAGGGCAAGCTGCCCGATGCGGTGCTCGCCTGCGTGGGCGGTGGCTCAAATGCCATCGGCAGCTTCTATCACTTCATCGGTGATGAGGGCGTGCGTCTCATTGGTTGCGAGGCTGCCGGCCGCGGCATCGACACCTGGGAGACGGCGGCCACGATGAGCACGGGCAAGCTGGGCATCTTCCACGGCATGAAGAGCTACTTCTGCCAGGACGAATACGGCCAGATTGCGCCGGTCTACAGCATCTCCGCTGGCTTGGACTATCCGGGCGTGGGTCCCGAGCACGCGATGCTGCACGACAGTGGGCGCGCCGAGTACGTGCCCGTGACCGACGAGGAGGCCGTGTGCGCCTTCGAGTACCTGAGCCGTACCGAGGGCGTCATTCCCGCTATCGAAAGCGCGCATGCCGTGGCGCACGCCATCAAGATCGCCCCAACGATGGACACCGAGCAGGTCATCATCGTCACGCTCAGTGGACGCGGGGACAAGGACGTTGCCGCCATCGCTCGCTACCGCGGCGAGGACCTGCACGAATAGGCCCGGCGAGACCTTTGCGGATGGGGGAGTATCCCCAAACCGCAATCGAGAGGAGTTGCGTTCATGAAAACCATCGCAGACGCCTTCGCGGCAAGCCCCAATGGCAAGGCGTTCATTCCCTTCATCACCGCGGGCGACCCCACCATCCAAGTGACCGAGCAGCTGGTCTGTGCCATGGCAGATGCCGGCGCCGACCTCATCGAGCTGGGCGTTCCCTTCTCCGACCCGACTGCCGAGGGACCCGTGATCCAAGACGCCAACATCCGTGCGCTGCGCAACAAGGTCACCACCGATGACGTGTTCGACATGGTCGGACGTCTGCGTGCTGCCGGCTGCACGGTTCCGCTCGTGATCATGACCTACGCCAATGTGGTGTTCTCCTACGGCATCGAGCGCTTTGCCGCGCGGGAGCGCGAGGTGGGGCTGGCGGGCGTCATCCTGCCCGACGTGCCGCACGAGGAGAAGGCCGAGTTCTCCGAGGCCTTTGCCGCGCAGGGCCTTGACGTGGTGAGCCTCATCGCGCCAACCTCTCACGATCGCATCCGTCAGATCGCCGCCGACGCGCGAGGCTTTGTGTACATCGTCAGCTCGCTTGGCGTGACGGGTGTGCGCGGCGAGATCACCACCGACATCGCCTCCATGGTCGAGCTCATCCGCGCGGCAAATCCGCAGATACCCTGTGCCGTGGGCTTTGGCATCAGCACGCCCGAGCAGGCCGCGCGCATGGCATCGTTCTCCGACGGCGCCATCGTGGGCTCCGCCATCGTTCGCATGATCGGCGAGCAGGGCGAGGATGCGGTGGCACCCGTGGCGGCCTACGTGCGGGAGATGGCTGCGGCCGTGCACGCCCTCTGACGACGTCGGCAATCCGCCGTCGTGGGGGACGCGCGGAAAGCTCATCTGAGATTAATCAACGCCTCGGTTTGCGTTCATTTGTTAATCCCATCATATGAATCGTCAGATGGAAGTGACAAACGCAACCAGAAAGGGTGTTGATCATGGAGAACCTGGAGAAGGTCGAGCTCATCCGCGAGAAGTGCAACGTCAGCTACGAGGAGGCGCGCGACGCGCTGGAGGCCTGCGACTACGACGTGCTGGACGCCATCGTGATGTTGGAGCGCGCCGCCGAGAAGACCGCTCGCTTTGTCGAGGCAGTGCCCATCGAGGACGAGGCCGAGTACGAGTCGATTCCCGACCCGGAGACGGGTCCCGCCGAGACCGCCGGCTCGACGAGCAGGTTTGGCGCTGCCTGGAAGCGCTTCTGCACCCGCAGCAAGGAGCTGTGCAACTTCGGCATGGAGACGAACTTCATCGCCGAGCGCAATGGCGAGTACGTCTTCGAGCTGCCGCTGCTGCTGGTCATCATTGGCCTGCTTCTGTGGGGCGCATCCCTGTGGCTGCTGGTCATCGGGCTCTTCTTGGGGTTCCGCTACCGCATCGAGGGACGTGGCAAGGTGGTGGACGGCGTCAACGATGCCATGGGCAAGGTTGCCGATGCCGCCGAGAGCGTCAAGCAGACCGTCGCATAGCAAGGGCTCAACGTGTTACCGATGCGAGGCCGTCCGAGAGGGCGGCCTCGCTCTTTGTGGATGAGGCCCGGGGCGGCGGTTGTCGCCAGTGTCGGGGCTGGCCCGTGCGCCCAACAGGTACACTGCAGATAGCGGTGCCCGTTTTGGGCCAATGACTCGGGTGGAGGATGGACGATGGCGCAGATCAAGAACATCGTGTTTGACATGGGCGGTGTGCTCATGGACTGGGATCCTGTCAAGATCAGCCAGACCCTCTGCGCCGACCCGGACGACGCGGCGCTGCTCGCGCATGCGGTCTTCGACTCGCGTGAGTGGGGCTGGGTGGATGCCGGCGCCATCGCCCCCGAGACGGTGGCGTGGACGGCAAAGCTCAAGCTTCCGGAGCGCCTGCACGACCTGGCGGACGTGTTCGCCCTGCGCTGGCATGAGGTGTTCGAGCCTATGCCCGAGACGGGCGAGTTGGTGCGTGAGCTCAAGGCGGAGGGCTACGGTGTCTATCTGCTCTCCAACGCGGGACCAACCTTTGAGGACTATCGCGGCCGCATTCCCGCCATCGATGCCATGGACGGTGTCCTTGTCTCCTGCTACGAGCATGTGGTAAAGCCCGACGAGGCCATCTACCGGCTCTTTTGCGAGCGTTATGGGCTCGAGGCGGCCAGCTGCCTCTTTGTGGACGACATGCAGCGCAACGTGGTCGGTGCCGAGCGCGCGGGCATGCAGGGCTACTGCTTCGACCGTGATGTCGATGCCCTGAGGCGATTCATTCATGCAGGGGAGGGGGAGACCCGCTCATGAAACGCATTCTGGTGATCGCGACGGGCGGGACCATCGCATCCCTGCCCACCGATGATGGCTTAGGCGGCCTTGCGCCGGCGCTGACCGGAGACGAGCTCGTCTCGCGCGTGCCGCAGGTGGAGGAGCTCTGCGATATCGACGTTGTCCAGCCCATGAACATCGACTCCACCAACATGCGTCCCAAGGGCTGGCTGACCATTGCACGCGAGATAGAGCGTGCCTACGACGACTACGACGGCTTTGTGGTGCTGCATGGTACCGACACCATGGCCTATACCGCGGCGGCCCTCTCATATCTGGTACAGGGCAGTCCAAAGCCCATCGTGCTGACCGGGTCGCAGCAGCCCATGAGCGAACCCTTCACCGATGCCAAGCTCAACCTGTACCAGAGCCTGCTCTGGGCTTGCGACGACCAGGCGCGCGACGTGCATGTGGTCTTTGACGGCAAGGTCATCGTGGGGACGCGCGCCCACAAGCAGCGCACGATGAGCTACAACGCCTTTACCAGCGTGAATTGGCCGCTTGCGGCCATCATCCGCGGCGGGCGTGTGGTGCGCGAGGGGACGGGTGCGGCGTCGGCCTCCGCAGAGTCGGTCCGCCCGCTCTTCTCGCATAGGCTCGACGAGCACGTGGTGGTGCTCAAACTCACACCTGGCCTCAAACCCTCCGTCTTCAGGGCGCTCAGCACCAGTTGTACCGCGGTCATTCTTGAGACCTTTGGCATCGGCGGGATCCCCGAGGGCTTCGAGCAGACGCTCTTCAGCTGGGTGGACTCGGGCCACACGCTGGTGATGACCACGCAGGTTCCGGAGGAGGGGCTCGATCTGGGCGTCTACGAGGTGGGCCGGACTTACGCCGAGCGACCAGGCATCCTGCTTGGTGGCGACATGACGGTGGAGGCTCTCGTGGCCAAGACCATGTGGGCCTGTGGCATGGGGCATAGCCGCAAGGTGCGCGAGCGGCTCTTCTACCAGCCCATCAACCACGACCGCCTGCCATAGGTGCCTGCTATCCGTTGGGGGGACAACTGCTCACGGGCTCTTGTGCTCTATTTGTTATAGCTGTACTATAACAAATAGAGCACTGCTGAAAGGAGAGCCATGGACAAGCGTCTCGTCGTCTTCCTGTCCGTCACCTTCGGGCTGAGCTGGGTCACCTGGGCCATCGCGGGCATTCTTACTGGTGCGGCGACACAAGGTCTCTATGTCTCCGCAGCCATGGGGGCGGTTGTCGCGGTGAGCATGTTCTTTCCGTTGGCCGGAGCGTTGGCGGCGAATGCCATGACGCCAGAAGGGCAACGTATCGACCTTTGCGTGAAGCCACGCGTGCGCGGCAACGGTCGTCTCTATGCGTTGGCGTGGTTCTTGCCTGCGATGTTCACCGTGGTGGGCGGCGTTCTGTTCTTCCTTGTGTTTCCGCAGCACTTCGATGAGAACGCCACTCAGTTGCGCATGGCGCTCGAGGCGGCCGGTGTACCTACCGAGCAGCTTGGGCTCGTCATTGCGGGCCAGCTCGCAGCTTCGCTTACGATTGGCCCGCTCGTGAACTCCATCCCGGCGTTCGGCGAGGAGGCTGGCTGGCGCGGCATGCTGTTTCCGTTGCTCAGTACGCATATGTCCGAACGCCGTGCAGTCATCGCGAGCGGCATCATCTGGGGCATCTGGCACGCGCCGATCACGGCGATGGGCCACAACTACGGTGTGGGCTATGTTGGATACCCCGTGACGGGTATCCTCACCATGGTGGTGGCATGCACCTCCATCGGCTGCCTGCTCGCATGGTTGCGCCTGAAGTCGGGGAGCGTATGGCCTTGCGCGGTCGCTCATGGCGCGATCAACGCCATCGTCAATGTGGCGACGCCTCTTTGCAAGGCCGGTCCGACGCTGGCGGGACCGTCTCCCATGGGGCTCGTGGCTGGCATTCCCACCACGCTGCTCGCCTTCCTCTGCTGGCGGAGGCTCTCAGCGGAGGATCCGACGCGCACGCACTGAGGCACAGCCATTCGAGACGAAGTCTGCCTCTGCGCGTCATGGGGCCTCTCTGGGGAGGCCCCTTCTTTTCGCTCAAGAATGATTTCATCATTGCAAAATCGTAGATGTAATTTATAATTCGATATATATCGAAATGGTAATGACGAAAGGAAAATCATGGAAGAGCTTATGAGGGAGCTCGAGGCCAAAGTGGCAAAGGCGACGCAGAGCGCCGCCGCGCTCAAGGCCGAAGATCGTATCGACGACGCAAACCTCGAGAAGATCAGGGCCAACGTCTACGGCATCTTCGTATCGGTGCTCCAGGCGGCGGCGAAGCAGTCCTCCGACGAGGCAGAGCGTCGCGCATTCTTCGAGAGGAACCTCGAGCGCATCCCCTCGGGTTGGCGCATCGCTCGAGACAAGGCCGAGGAGCGTGGTGACACCGTACGTCTCGTGCAGGAGGACGTGAAGCTTGCAGCCCTCGACGAGGTGGAGCAGGCCTTCCGAGAGCTCTGGGGGACTGAGGCATGACGGAGCGGGAAGCCGTCGCTCTCTTCAAATGCCTCGCAGATCGTACCAGGCTCCAGATCTTGCGTACCCTCGCGCGCGAGGACGCCTACGTGGAGCTCCTTTCCGAGCGTCTCGGAATGGCGCCGTCCACCATCTCGTTCCACCTCAAGAAGCTCGGCGACGTTGGTGCCGTGAGCTCGCAGAAGGCGCAGTACTACACGATGTACACGCTCAACCGCGAGCTGTTTGACCAGACGATGCTCTCCATCCTGCAGGAGGAATCCGACGAGGCGGCGGTGCAGGACGAGCGCGAGCGTATGTGGCGCGAGAAGGTGCTCCGGTCCTTCTTTGACGAGGACGGACGCCTGCGCACCATCCCAGCGCAGCGCAAGAAGCGTCTCATCGTGTTGGAGCGTCTCGCCGAGGCTTTCGAGTGCGGGCGCACGTATTCGGAGCGCGAGGTGAACCTCATCATCGCGGACTTCCATGACGACTTCTGCACCCTGCGGCGCGAGATGGTGGACGAGCATCTCATGAGCCGCGAGGACGGGTTATACCAGCGGGCCGAGTAGCACTTTGCGGATGGGGGGAGTATCCCCTGTCCGCAAAGCTGGCTAGTTGCGCACGGCCTCCCCAGACGCCTATGACTCCACGCGCGGCATGCTCATGCTGTACTGGTGCTAGTCGCCGCGCATGACCTGCTTGGACACGTGGAGAGGCTCACCGTCTTGGTCAAACACGTGGTCCTC
>CADAQM010000014.1 GCA_902790135.1 uncultured Coriobacteriaceae bacterium | reverse complement strand
CGGCGACCTGGGTCACGAGGCGAGCGTATGCGGTCTCGGCGCAGCCTGCGCAGGAGCCGGAGAACTCAAGCAGCGGCTTCTTGAACTGGATGCCCTTGACGTTGTTGGCGATGGTCTCGGGCTTCTCGGTAATGTTGGCGACGGCGTAGTCGAAGGCCTCCTGCTGGGCAAGCTCCTCCTCCTGGCCGACCATGGTGAGGGCACCACGCGGGCAGACGCCGGCGCAGACGCCGCAGCCCATGCAGTCGAGCGGGCTGATGGCGAGGGTGTAGACCATGTCGGGGAACTTCTTGGCGGGAGCCAGCGGGATGGTGCGCATGGACTCGGGTGCGGCGGCAGCCTCATCGGCGTTCAGAGCGAACGGACGGATGGTGGCGTGCGGGCAGACGTTGGCGCAGTTGTTGCACTGGATGCACTTGGACTCGTCCCAACGCGGCACGAAGACGGCAACGCCGCGCTTCTCGTAGGCGGAGGCGCCGAGCTCGAACTGGCCGTCGGCGATGTCCTTGAAGTCGGAGACCTTGAGGCTGTAGCCGTCCATCATGTCGATCGGGTGCAGGAGCTGCTTGACCTGCTTGACGATGGCCTCGCGACCCTCGAGGGTCAGGACGGTCGGCTCGTCGGTAGCGGTCTTCCAGCTCTCGGGGATCTCGATCTCCTGGAACGCGGTGGCGCCGGCATCGATGGCCTTCCAGTTGGCCTCGACGATGGCCTGGCCCTTCTTGGCGTAGGAGTGCTCGGCCGCGTCCTTCATGTACTGGATGGCCTCCTCGGCGGGAAGGACCTTGGCCAGTGCGAAGAAGGCGGACTGGAGGATGGTGTTGGTGCGCTTGCCCATGCCAACCTGGAGCGCCAGGTCGATGGCGTTGATCAGGTAGACGTGGATGTCGTTGTTGGCGATATAGCGCTTGGCAGCGGCGTTGAGGTGCTTATCAAGCTCCTCGAGGTTCCACTGGCAGTTGATCAGGAAGGTGCCGCCGGGCTTGACGTCGCGGACCATCTTGAAGCCCTTGGTGATGTAGGACGGGTTGTGGCAAGCCACGAAGTCAGCCTTGGTCACATAGTAGGGCGAGCGGATCGGGGCCGATGATCTTGATGGAGTTCTTGTTGGCGCCCACGGTACCGTCGCCGCCGATGCCCCAGAACTTGCACTCGATGGTGGAGGGGTCTGCGGTGTTGGGGACATCCTCCATCTCCTCGAGGGAGAGGTTGGTGACGTCGTCCACGATGCCGATGGTGAACTCGCGCTTGGGGTTGGACTTGGCCAGCTCAGCGAAGACGGCAAAGGCGGACGCGGGAGGCGTGTCCTTGGAGCCGAGGCCGTAACGGCCGCCGATGACCTTGAGGCCGGTGATGCCAGCCTCGAAGAGGGAGGTGATGACATCCTGGTAGAGGGGCTCACCGATGGAGCCGGGCTCCTTGGTGCGGTCGAGAACGGCGATGGCCTCGACCCTCTTGGGCAGTGCAGCGATGAAGTGCTCCACCGACCACGGACGATACAGACGGACCTTGACCAGGCCGACCTTCTCGCCGTGAGCGTTGAGGTAGTCGACAACCTCCTCGAGGGTTTCGCAGAAGGAGCCCATGCAGATGACGACGCGGGTGGCGTCATCGGCGCCGTAGTAGTCGAACAGGTGATAGCTGGTGCCAAGCTTCTCGTTCACCTTGTTCATGTAGTCCTCGACGACTGCCGGCAGCGCGTTGTAAGCCTCGTTGCAGGCCTCGCGATGCTGGAAGAAGGTGTCGTCGTTCTCGTGGGAGCCACGGGCATGCGGATGCTCGGGGTTCAGGGCGTGGTCGCGGAACGCCTGGACGGCCTCCATGTCGCACAGCTCGGCGAGATCGTTGTAGTCCCAGAGGGCGACCTTCTGGATCTCGTGGGAGGTGCGGAAGCCGTCGAAGAAGTTGATGAACGGCACGCGACCCTTGATGGCGGACAGATGAGCGACGGCCGAGAGGTCCATGACCTCCTGGACGCTACCCTCGGCGAGCATGGCGAAGCCGGTCTGACGGCAGGCCATGACGTCGGAGTGATCGCCAAAGATGTTCAGCGCGTGGGACGCCACGGTACGGGCGGACACGTGGAACACGGAGGGCAGGCCCTCGCCGGCGATCTTGTACATGTTGGGGATCATCAGAAGCAGGCCCTGGGACGCCGTGTAGGTGGTGGTGATAGCGCCAGCGCCCAGCGAGCCGTGGACGGCACCGGCGGCGCCAGCCTCGGACTCCATCTCGACAACCTTGACAGGCGTGCCGAAGATGTTCTTCTGGCCCTGAGCTGCCCACTGGTCGACGTAGTCGGCCATGGGGCTGGACGGGGTGATCGGGTAGATGCCCGCCACCTCGGTAAACGCATACGACACGTACGCCGCGGCGTTGTTACCGTCCATGGACTTGAATTTTCTCGCCATATCCTCTCCTTATCAGATACTTCTGGGCGGATGAGCCCAGTACTTCCCCTTGCGTCTATGCGGGGCGGTCCCTCTCCTTACCGCCCCGGCCGAAACGTGCGCGGGACGCACGATTGGCCACTATTAGTGATAGCGCATACACACTCCATTATCGCCCAAATGAGATACATTCGCACGAATTATTCGGGCGTATGAATACCTCAATCTGAGTAGGAATTACCACATGGGGCATATGGCTCCTGCTGTGGAAACTCTCTCCATGGCTAGCGACGTTCGAGAAGCCTCTGATAGCCCCGGGACATGCGTCTGCCAAACGACCCCGTGGCATCTATTGCAGGCACGACGCCGTGCTCGTCAGACACCAGAAAGGCCTCGGAGTAGTCAATCGCCTTATTGGCCACCGCCTCCACCAGGCCGTCCCGTATGCGCACGTCCATACCCAGCGTCTGCGCAAGCTGCGAGACCAGCGAGGCCGCACCAGAAAGACCAGTGCGGCAGATGGGGTCCCACAGCAGGCTTTCTCCGCTGATCACCCAGAGCGTCTCGGGCGCCACGCCTGTCCGGTTGGCCTCCGTGGCCGCACGCTCCGCGCGATGCGTGAGCGACATAATCGACACGTCCCCAAGCGGCGCAAACGGCCCGACCGTCATGGCGGCCCGCCCCTGCTTGTCCACGATGAGCATGAGCACGCCGTTTGGGTGCTCGGCGGCACCCTGCTCAAGGGTCCACTCGATGTGCTGCTTTGCCCAGGCCACGAGCTCGGTGGAGACCGGAGCACCGTTCACGGTACGCGCAAGCAGCGCTCGCATGTGACGGTTCTCGAGGGGAAGGCGCCTGTTGGCCAGCCGCCAGCGACACACCAGCGCCGGCTCGCCCAGCTCGAAGCCTTCCATGTCCGTTATCGCGTCACGCCCCATAGGCACCCCCGTTCTCGCGTGAGGGATAGGTTACTCCCCCGACCGCCCCCGGGCAAATCCCAGAAGGTGATGCACTTGCTCCTCATGAGTTGGTATGCCATGTGACAAGAATGGGGCCGCAGCACGTGGCTGCGGCCCCATTCAAAGAGAGGAGTATGGCCTCAGTATTACATGTGGATGCGGGTGCCAGAGAGGCCGGCAATGGCCTCGGCGGCCTTCTCGAGGCTGCCGATGATGCAGGTACGGCCCGGGCGACTCTCGACGAACTTGATGGCGGCGCGCACCTTCGGCTCCATGGAGCCCTTGCCGAACTGGCCGGCATCGGCATACTCACGGGCCTGCTCAGCGGTGATGTCGGTGAGGTCCTCCTGGTCGGGCTTGCCGAAGTTGATGGCAACGTGATCGACGGCGGTCAGCAGCACCAGCATGTCAGCGCGGCAGTCCTCGGCGAGCAGCTCGCCGGCCATGTCCTTGTCGATAACGGCCGCGACGCCCTTGTAGGCGCCCTTGTCGTTGTAGTCGCGCACGACGGGCACGCCGCCGCCACCGCAGGCGATGACGATGAACTCGTCGTCGAGCAGGTTGATGATGGAGTCAGCCTCGACGATCTTGCGAGGAATGGGGCTGGCGACGACACGGCGATAGCCACGGCCGGAGTCCTCGACGAGCGTCCAGTCGGGATGCTCGGCCTTCTCGGAAGCGGCCTGCTCCTCGGTCATGAAGACGCCGATGGGCTTGGTGGGGTTGAGGAACGCGGGATCGTCGGGGTCAACCTCGATCTGGGTGACGACGGTGGCGACGTGCCAGCGCTTGTAGGCCTTGTGCATGGCAACGCCGATGGCCTGCTGCAGGTGGTAGCCGATGTAGCCCTGGCTCATGGCGCCACACTCGGGCAGGTCAATCTTGGGGTACTTGGGGTCAACGCTGTTAGCGGTGGCGAAGGCGTTCTGGATCATGCCGACCTGGGGGCCATTGCCGTGGGTGATGATGATCTCATTGCCCATCTCGATGACCTTGAGCAGGGTGGGGGCTGCGTCACGGACGCGCTTGATCTGCTCCTCGGGGGTGTCACCAAGGGCGTTGCCGCCCAGTGCGATAACGACGCGATCGGGGGACTCGAACTTGGCCATAATCTCTCTCCATTCTGTGCGCTGCTGGTTGCTCTATGTCGAAGGCGGATAGTCTCGCATCTTTTATGCTATGACTAATGAAAATCTTAGGATATTGGATTCTGCAAGCGGTATATTTTTCGTTTCCAAAGGTAGTTTAGTTTGGTTGAGTGTAATCCTGCGGATATTTATGCAATTTTATTAATTGAATTGCATAGCTACCAGCATAGTAAATCGTGCGTCAACCACAATAAACCGCTTCGGAGGCCTACCATGGTGCACATGGACACGATTCGAGACAGAGCTGGGTCGCAGGTTGTGGGTCGCTTCGCCCCCACGCCCTCGGGACGCATGCATTTGGGCAATGTCTTCTCGTGTCTGATGGCGTGGCTCGGCGCCCGATCGGCTGGCGGTCAAATGGTTTTGCGCATCGAGGACCTCGACCAGCGAGCACAACGACCAGAGCACACCGAGATGCTTATGCATGACCTTGTATGGTTGGGTCTCGACTGGGACGAGGGGCCCTTCTACCAGAGCAGACGCTCCGAGATCTACTGTGACGCGCTCGCTGAGCTCGAGCGGCAGGAACTCGTGTACCCCTGCTTCTGCACCCGCCAGCAGCTTCACGCCGCTAGCGCCCCTCATGCATCCGACGGGACCTACGTCTACCAAGGCACGTGTCGTGGCCTTTCCGCTGCAGAGGTTGCGCGCAGGAGCTTGGAGCGCAAGCCCGCCATGAGGCTCAGAGTGCCCGAGGCTGACGACCCGCACGCATCAGTCTCGTTTGAAGACCTTGTGTATGGGCAACATGAGGAGAACCTCGCCATCGACTGCGGTGACTTTCTCGTGAGACGTAGCGACGGGGTCTTTGCCTACCAGCTCGCGGTCGTGGTGGATGATGCACTGATGGGCATCAATCAGGTGGTGC
Source organism: uncultured Coriobacteriaceae bacterium (assembly GCA_902790135.1). Lineage (GTDB taxonomy): Bacteria > Actinomycetota > Coriobacteriia > Coriobacteriales > Atopobiaceae > UBA1367. Next base: position 87,210 of record CADAQM010000014.1, on the reverse strand, counting down.
GTGGACGCGACCTTTTGGGCAGCGTTGCCCGACAGACGTACCTGCTGGGTTTGCTAGGCAAAGAAATCCCTGCGTATGCGCATGTTCCGCTGGTGGTGGCACCTGATGGGAGGCGCCTCTCCAAGCGCAATCGCGACCTCGATCTGGGGGCCTTGCGCGAGGCGGGCGTACGTCCCGAGCGCATCGTGGGCAGGCTGGCACAGGCGATTGGGTTGGCCGAGATTGGAGAGGACCTGAGACCGCAAGACCTTGTCGAGCGCTTCTCCTGGAAGGCCCTTCGTGACCGGCAAAACGACATTGTCGTGGACTCGAATTTTCTTCTATGACTTTGTGTTGTGATTAACGACCATGTTGGGGTATGATTCGTTAGCACGACCAAATGGAGAGCTGACCGAGAGGCCGAAGGTGCTCGCCTGCTAAGCGAGTATAGGAGTGATCCTATCTGGGGTTCGAATCCCCAGCTCTCCGCCAGATCATGAGGGGCAGGTACAAAGACGTACCTGCCTTTTTCATGCCCGCACGCCCGCACTGGGGATTCGAACCCGTGGGCGGCACATGCCAGTGGCATGTGCCGGGCCGAGGGCGCAGCCCGAGGCCCAAGAGCCCCGCCTTTGGGCGGGGCGGCGAATCCCCAGCTCTCCGCCAGATCATGAGGGGCAGGCACAAAGACGTACCTGCCTTTTTTCATGTCCGCACGCCCATGTGACAGGGGGACGGGCCGCTGTCGCATCCGGCTTCGGGTTTATGCCCTCAGCTAACAGCATTTTCACAAACCCTCAAAATAATTCGTGGCATTCTACTTCTTGCACGCGGCGTTACCTCAGCTGGATAGAGGGCCTGACTACGAATCAGGACGTCACAGGTTCGAATCCTGTACGCCGCACCACTAAATCCTCGGAGCCCCTGCAGGGGCTCTTTTCATATCTCTAGAGCGCGAGGGAGCCCAGGCCCGAAAGCCTGGGGCTCCTCCCTTACTTGCTACACCTCAACGCGATGTCGCCGCCGTCGGTCCAAGCCATGTACGCATACTTTGCGTCGTTGTGGTCAAACAGATCCATCACATCACCGAACGACAGCCCCTCACCACGCTCGTCAAACAGACTCACCAACTTCTCGACTGCCTCATCGGCGTGCACGCCGAGGGCCTTTGCGCACTCCTGTGCCTTAAAGAGCATCTTGTGGGCATGCACCTCAACGCCATACGCTACCTCAGTGTCTGGCCCGCTGGTGCGCTCCATCAGCGCAATCGTCTCGCCCTCGATCAGTGTGACCCGCCGCCGCTCCTGTCCATCGTCAGATACCAGCAGCAGACGCTCGCTTGCCCGATAGCCATGCGTCATCTGATCACCCCCAAAATCAGAACAATTGTTCGTATTATACCCTAAAAGAATGGGCGGCACAAGGGCCGCCCTTAAAATGTTACTTATATCAGTCTATCTGGCTGCTCAGACTGGCAACCTCGCAGTCTATTATCAGTGACTACTGCATGTCCGCCGTGATGGTCTCCACCCCACCCATGTATGGGACCAGCGCCTTGGGCACGGTAATGGTACCGTCGGCGTTCTGGTAGTTCTCGATGATGGCCGCCATCGTACGGCCCACAGCCAGGCCGGAGCCGTTGAGCGTGTGCACGTAGCGCGAACCCTTGAAGTTTGCCGGGTCCTTGTACTTGATGTTGGCGCGACGGGCCTGGAAGTCCCAGCAGTTGGAGCAGCTCGAGATCTCCTTGTAGGCGTTGTAGCTGGGCAGCCACACCTCAACGTCATAGGTCTTGCGCGCGGAGAAGCCGATGTCACCGGTGCAGAGCGTGATCACGCGATGCGGCAGGTCAAGAGCCTTGAGCACCTCCTGTGCCTGCGCGGTCATGCTTTCGAGCTCGTCCATCGAGGTCTCGGGCGTGGCAAACTTGACCATCTCGACCTTGCTGAACTGATGCACGCGAATGATGCCGCGGGTGTCGCGCCCGGCAGAGCCAGCCTCCTCGCGGAAGCACGGAGTGAAGGCGGTGTACCACAGCGGCAGGTCGGCCACGTCGAGCGTCTCGTCGCGGTGCAAGTTGGTGAGCTGGACCTCGGCCGTCGGGATGAGGTAGAGGTCGGGGTTCACGTGGTAGAGATCCTCCTCGAACTTGGGCAGCTGGCCCGTGCCAAAGAGGGTCGGCTGGTTAGTGATGACGGGCAGCCACCACTCCTTGAAACCCGCCTTGGTGTGCATGTCAAGCATGAAGCTGATGAGCGCGCGCTCGAGGCGGGCTCCCATGCCACCCAGCACGTAGAACTTGGCGCCAGCTATCTTGACACCGCGGTCGAAGTCAATGATGCCCAACTCGGGGCCAAGGTCCCAGTGCGCCTTGGGCTCGAAGTCAAACTCGCGCGGGGTGCCCCAGCGACGGACCTCAGGGTTGTCGGAGTCGTCCTCACCATACGGGACGCTCTCGTCAGGAATGTTGGGAATGCCAGCCACCAGATCAAAGAGCTCCTGGTCGAGCTCGCTGCGGCGGGTCTCCAGCTCGGCGATGCGCGCCTTGCTTTTGGCAACCTCGGCCTTTGCCGCCTCGGCCTCGTCGCGCTTGCCCTCGCGCATGAGCTGACCGATCTTCTTGGATGCGGCGTTGCGGGTGGCCTGCAGGCCCTCAACCTCGACGATGGTGGCGCGGCGCTGCTCGTCAATCTGGAAGAAGCGCTCACGATCCCAGTGGGCATTCTGGCGAGATTCGCAGGACTTGTCCACGATATCGGGGTTCTCGCGTACGAACTTAATGTCAAGCATGCGTGTGTCGTCCTTCCAGCAGGGGTTACGTACAGACCAACCAAGTATATACTTGTGCGAGCACTCGACCAAAAGAACGCGCGAAGGAGACAGACATGGACGGGATCGTGGGAGTCTTTGGATGGCTCTTTCAGACAAGAACAGGCGTTTTGTCGCTGCTAGGCGGCGGTATCGTGCTGTTCTTCATCATCTCGGCCGTGCTTGAGGTCCGCACCCGCGCTCGCTACAAGAATCACGAAAAGAGCCCCGACGACTGGGACCTCTTTGACGACGAGAGCGGCTGGAGCGACTTCGAGGGCGACAACAACTAGCCTCCCCCGCACAGTGAACCATGCCGAGCGGCTCGCATTGCGGGCCATTCGTAGACTGACTCCGAAAGGACAACCCATGCGCATTGTCATCCCCTGCGAGACCGACCAGCTGCTCGACGCCCCGCGTTCCGTCCACTTTGGGCACGCTCCTTGGCTCACCGTGGTGGAGCTCGGCGAGCAGGGCAATGTGACCTCGGTCGAGGCCGTCAAGAACGTCGAGCATGGCGCGGGTGGCTGCGGCAACGTCATCGCTCACGTGCTCGGTCTCAACGCCGACGCCATCATCACCGCTGGCATGGGCATGCCGCCCCTGATGCGCTTCACCCAGGCGGGCGTGACCGTCTTTGTCGACCGCACGGTCCTCACGGCTGGCGAGGTCCTTGCCCTGTTCCTGCAGGGTGAGGTGCCCTACATGTCGCCCGACGACGCCTGCCGCCACTAGCGCCTCTCGACGCGTACAGCCTAGACCGGACCTTGCAGCAACTCATCGAGGAGCCGCTCGAGGTCCGATCTCTTGCTGAGCTGCGTGCGGACATCGGCTGCCTGCGCCACGTTGTCCGTAATGATCGCGTCAGCCTCGCTGCAGAAGAAATGCTCCTGCTCGCTGATCGTGTTCGGCGTCCACACCAGGGCAAGCTTGTCTTGGTTGTGAATCGACTCGATCACGGACGTCGTGGCGCTCTCGGCCTCGAGCCCCAGGTAGTCGCAGTGAAGCGACGCCGTGTTTCCGTACGCCAGCCAAGCGAGAAACCCTGTCTGCATCTCGGGGTACGTACTCTCGATATAGTCGATGAGGTCGTAGTTGAGCGAGATCAGCACCACCTCATCGGTCATCTGCCGCTCGCGCACCATGCGGACCGCGTCGTCCGCCATCTGGCGATCGGCAGTCTCCCCCTTCAGCTCGACAAAGAGCACGATTTTCCCCTTTGACGCGTCGAGCATCTCCTCAAGCGTGGGAATCGGCTCACCCGACTCCTTGAGACGAAGCTCCTTCACCTGCGCAAGCGTTAGCTCGCTTGGCTTTCGCGGGCTGCCGGTCAGACGCTCGAACGTCGCGTCGTGGTTGATCACATAGTGGCCGTCCGAGGTGCGCTGTATGTCGGTCTCGCTGCCGTAAGCCCCTTCTGCAATGGCAATCTCGACCCCTCGGACGGTGTTCTCGGGGCCGTCGGCACCTCCGGCCCTGTGAGCTATGACCCGCGTCTCCACTTGAGAGGGAAACAGCAGGTCATAGTAGACATCCATCACCGTTGCAACGAGGCCCAGCACCGCCACGCTCGCCACAACGGTAGCCACCGCAAGCGGATGGTGCCTCTGTCGCGCGCGGGAATCGTCACTGTCTCTCCGCGCGAATACCCGTAATAGAGTTGCGTGAGCTTGAGCACGAAAAACGGGTCGAGCAGGAAGGACGCAAAGGACGAGACGGCCGCCCCAGAAAGAACGAAGAACAGCAGCAGGACGCGCGGGCCACCCGATGCATAGACGACAGCCGCCGGAACCATGGCGACAAAGATCAGCAGCGCTGCCGCAAGGGTGCAGCGCAGGTTGAACAGCAGGGTTTGCACGAGGAAGCTTCTCAGGTTTTGGCGGACCATCTGCCTCGAGCGGGTCAATGCCTCCCTCGCATCAACCCGATCCAGCAGCACATTGTGGAGCACAAAGGCGTGCAGAACCCCAAGCACCACGAGACAAACGACCACAACTGCATTATATCGCGAGATAAATCGGTACCAGACGTTCTGCCGCCTGCGCCTCTCTCGTTGCACCACCAGCGTCCTCCTCGGTCTCGAGTGACCATTGTACTGGTCCCGCTGGTGGAAGGCATGGCACGACGGCTGCACGGAAATGCCGAGGGAAAACCGTCCGGTGGCATAGTGCGCGCAACCGGTCCGTCGCCGGGGACGGAACGGGGGCCGATTGCGGCTCTGGCAGCGGACCAGTGGCGACTGGTCCGTCGCCGGGGACGGAACCGGGCCCCGTTGCGTCGCTCGGAGCGGACCAGTTGCAACGGGTCCGCTGTTTGGAACGGTTTTTGCGTGAGAGTGCGTGGTGCGGGCGAAAGGACTTGAACCTTCACGGGGTTGCCCCCATACGGACCTGAACCGTACGCGTCTGCCAATTCCGCCACGCCCGCGTTGCGATTTGTAATGATACTACTAACCCGTTAGCCTTTGCAACTGGAATTTTCGACATTTATCGTCAAGTTTGGCCGCCACAACCCCACTAATCTGAGCATCAGCGCACATGTTCGCGTATCAATCGGCCGCAAGAGGGGTACACTTATCCCAACAAACGACCACCGCAAAATGCAGCTCAAACAACGACGCAGGAAGGTCCATGGCAGACTCTCGTCCCTTTGTCCATAACCAGGCCAGTGCCCCCGAAGCGCGTCCGTACAGCGACGTGATCCTCAACCGCTATCGCATCATGGATTCGAGCGTTGAGGGTGGCTTCGGCACGGTCCTCACCTGCTGGGACACGCGCCTCCAGCGACGCGTGGCCATCAAGCGTCTGCCGCTGACCGGCGCCAACCCCACCTCCACCCTGCAGGAGGCCCTCGCGGAGGCCCGCACCTCGAGCATGCTGGCGCATCCCAACATCATCACGGTCTTCGACTTCGAGGTCGAGGGGCCTTATGCCTACCTCGTGATGGAGTACGTGGACGGCATGACCTTGGGCGAGCTGCTCTCACGCGTGGAGGGCGGCGTCCTCACGGGTGACGAGGCCGCCTGCCTCGTGCAGTCCGTGGCCTCCGCCTTGGGCTTCGCGCACGAAAACGGCGTCCTGCACATGGACATCAAGCCGACCAACATCATGATCGACCGCACGGGCGTCGTGAAGCTCTGCGACTTTGGCATGGCAACGCTCGCCTCCGCAGCGGGCTACGGAGGCGCTCGTGGCGGCACCGTGGGCTACATGCCTCCCGAGCAGATCGAGGGCGGCGTGGTCGACGAGCGCAGCGACGTCTTCTCGCTGGCCGTGGTGACCTGGCAGGCCCTGCTGGGCTTCTGCCCCTTTGCGGCACCAACCGCAGAGCAATCTCTTGCACTCATCGAGAAGGGCCCGGGCAAGCCCTCCAAGCTAAACCCGACCCTTGCCGGCATGGCGGAGGAGGCTCTGCTCGGCGCCATGGCCGCCAGCCCGCAAGCACGCATCCCCTCCGTCGAGACGCTCGCAAAAGAGTTGGTATTCGCCCTTGGCGACCCAGCCGCTGGCGCCACCTCCCTTTGCGGGCTGGTGTCGCAGGCCCCCGAGAACGCCGCAGCCGACCCCGACGACTGGGAAGGCGAGCGCCTGCCCCTCGCCGTCAGCTATCCGTGGATTCCCTCCGCGTTCGTGCGCACCGCCTCGGCCGCAGTCACGCTCTACCTCGCCTGGTCGCTGATACCAGCGCTGCTCGCCAGTCAGGACGAGACAATCGTGCTTGCCGCGACGGCCGCCTGCGGTGCTCTGGCCGCACTCTGGCCTCCCTTGGGCTCCGCGCTTGCGCTCGCTGGGCTCTGCGCCGCCATCACCATCCAGGCGACCAGCGCTGCCCCACTCCTTCTGGCCATCGTGATGGGCGTTGTCGCAATCTTGTGGTGGGCGGGCTGTGCCACGCGCAGCGGGCTGGCCACACTCTCCTTGCTATTGCCCGCCTGCGTCAGCTCGCCGCTCGCGGGCGTCGCAGTCGCCGGCACCGCGCTGTCTCCCGCAGCGGCCTTTGCAACGGGCTGTGCCTCGTGGTTCATGGGCAGGTTCTGGCCACAGGCCCTTGCCGCACACTTCTCGCTCAACGGTCTGGTGGATGCGATCCTCATCCCCCTGGCAACCGTCCCCGCGGGCCTTTCGCTTGCAGGCTGCGCCGTCGCCGCTGCGCTTTGCGCGGCAATCACTCGATACAAGCCGTCGGTGAGCTTCGCCGTCATCGGTCAGGTCGTCGGCTGCGTCGTGCTCGTCGGCTTTCAGCTGACGGCAGCGCGCATGGAGAATGGCGGCATATGGGCAGACCCATCGTGGGCAAACACGGGCATTGCGGTACTCTGTAGTGTGCTTGTATGCATCGCATGCATCCTTCATGGGCCCCGCGAAGAGAGTCTTGGAAGTGAGGACTGACATGAACATGTTCAAGGCGTTCGAGAGCCGTGTCGCATCGGCCTTTGGTGCCTCCCAACAGGGCATCACCATGCCCTTCTCCTTTAGGAAGCTTGCCAAGCGCGCCACGCGCGAGATGGAGCAGGAGACCTTTGTCGTCGATGGCGTCAACACCGCGCCCGCGCTGATCACGATCCTCGTGTCGGCTGATGACGACAGCATCATCAAGCCCCTGTATCCCGAGCTCGCCGCCGAGGTCGCGGACCTCATCGAGGCCGAAGCCGCACGCAAGGGCTACGTGTTCGTCGGCAAGCCGCTGGCCCGCTTCATGGTCGACTCTTCCCTGCGCCGCGGCCGCTTTGCCGTGTTCGCCAACAACGTCGACGCGCTCACCCTCGAGAAGCTCCGCGAGGAGGAGAGATCCTTCCTCGGTGGCTTTGACGCCTTCGGTGGCGCTGCCTCTGGCCAGATGGTTCCCGTGCCTGAGGTCGAGCCCGCCTCCGAGCCCGTCGCCCCTCTGGTCGCAGACATTCCCGTGGTGGAGCATGCCATCAGCGACGATTCCTCCGCAGGCCTCAACGTGCTTCCCGCCGACTACGTGGACGAGCAGCTCAATCAGGTAAGCGCCCCGAGCCCCGTGTCAGTGCCGGAGCCGCTCTCGCTGGCAGATGCCCTCCCCGAGGTCGTCGACGTCGAGGCCAACCCCATCGTCACCCCGATGCCCGAGGTGGCCGGGAAGCACGTCCCCGTGGTCCCCGAGGTCAACGCCGCACCTGCAGAGATCGCGGTCCCCGACGTCAAGCGCCACAGCACGCCCAACACGCAGGACTCCACGGTGGGCGTCGCGCCGCTTCCCGTGGTGGAAGCCGAACCGGCAACCTGCCTGCTCATCGATCGCCAGAGTGGCCGAACCTACATCGGCACGGCACCCGAGACCACCATTGGACGCGAGCGCATCACGGGCGGCATCGTGCTGCACGACCCCAACGTCTCGCGCAAGCACGCAAAGCTCACCTATGACGGTCGCATCTGGCGCATCCATGACCTTGGCTCCACCAATGGCACCCTGGTCAATGACGTCGACATCGACAGCTGCATCCTGCGCGATGGCGACCTCATCACCCTCGGTCTGCTGAACCTCGAGTTCAGGGAGTCGTAGCATGGTCGATCTCGTCCTGTTTGCAGGGCGCATCCTTCTGGTGGCCCTTCTCTATGTGTTCCTCTTTGCGACGATGCGCACGGGCATCGGCCTGGTTCGCGGCCAACGCCGCGATGCCGCCATCTGGTCCGTCGACGTGGAAAAGGGCAGCAGGACACTGCGGGGCCTGCATGTCGACATCCTCGGCCCCGTGGTCATCGGTCGCTCCCCCTCGTCTGACATCGTTATCGGCGAGCCCTACGTCTCGGCCGCGCACGCCCGCTTCACGCTGCAGGGCCCCGCGCTGGTGCTCGAGGACCTCGGCTCCACCAATGGCACGCTGGTCAACGGTCATCCCATCGGACAGCCCGTCACGCTTCGTGACGGCGATGAGGTGCAGGTCGGCGATGCCGTCATGAGAGTGAGCCGTCGATGAGCAGCCTGCCCTGGCATAGGCTCTCTCGCACCAAGAGCACGCCCTCGCCCTCCGGCAAGAACCCCGTGAACAGCCCCGGCCACGATGATCCGCTGATCACCGAGGGTGCGGGGGCTCAGGTGCGCAGCGGTGCCACCAGCAACCTCAGCTGGGCCGCGCGCACCGACGTCGGTCTGGTTCGCAGCCACAACGAGGACTCCTTCCTCGCGCAGGCGCCCACCTTTGCCGTCAGCGACGGCATGGGAGGACACGCCGCGGGCGAGGTCGCAAGCGCCATTGCCGTCACCACCATTGCTGAGCATGCGCCCTCACACGCCGACGACCTTCTCCTGGGCGCGGCGATAGAGATCGCCAACACCGCGGTCATGGAGGGTGCGGCCACGGGCAAGGGCAAGATGGGCATGGGCTGTACCGCCTCCGCCGTCTCCATCGAGCAGAACAAGATGGCCGTTGCCCACGTTGGCGACTCCCGCGTCTACCTGCTCCACAACGGCGCCCTCGTGCGTCTGACGCACGACCACTCGTACGTGGAGGAGCTGGTCGACGCCGGCGAGATCACCGCCGACGAGGCGCGCGTGCACCCCTCGCGCTCGGTCATCACCCGCGCGTTGGGCTCAGACCCCGACATGTACGCGGATCACTTCACCATCGATGTCTTTGCCGGTGACCGTGTGGTCATCTGCTCGGACGGTCTCTCGTCCATGGTCGAGGACTCCCAGATCGAGGCCATCGCCGTCTCCTCGGCAACGGCCCAGGCCGCCGTGGACAACCTTGTGGCCGCCGCGCTGCAAGAGGGCGGCAGCGACAACGTGACCGTCGTTGTGGTCGACATCACCGACGACGGCATCATCGACCAGCATCGCAGGCGCTACCTCACCCGCTTCGCCCTCATCGGCGCGCTCATCGTAGGTATCGTAGCCGCTCTCTTTGTGGCGGCAAGCCTGTTTGTCAGCCATTCGTGGTACGTGGGCGTCAACGGTGACACCGTCGCCATCTATCACGGCGTCAACGCATCGCTTCTTGGCCACGACCTCTACGCCCTCTCACAGTCCACCACCGTCCAGCTCAGCGATCTGCCTGAGGCCACGCAGTCCAACCTGCGCAACGGCGTGGTGGTGGCCAGCGAGAAGGAGGCCGAGGCAACCATCGAGAGCTACCGCGAGCAGATTGCCGCTGACAAGGCTCACGCTCAGCAGGTAGCAGACAAGTCCACTGCCGGCACGGAGACCTCCACGGACAACCCCGCCGTTCCCACAAACACCGAGGGAGGCGATTAGCATGGCCCTGCGTGAGGCAAACACCCGTCGTGGCACCGAGCTCGTACTGCTGCTCGTAGCCGCGCTGCCCGTCGTCCTGCTCTACGCGATGTACGTCATCAACATGCACGTCGAGCTCTCGCTGTCCTCGCTCGCAGTACCGCTGGGGCTCTTTGCGGCCTTCACCGTCGCACATCTGGCTATTCGCCGCCTGGCCCCCGGAGCGGATCCTGCCGTCTTGCCAGTCGTATTCCTGCTCTCGGGCATCGGCATTGCCTTTGTCACGCGTCTGGCGCCGGACCTGGCCGTCAACCAAGTGATCTGGCTCTTCATATCGGTTGGGGCGCTTGTGGCCACCCTGGCGTTTGTCCCCAGCCTCGAGGAGCTCGCCGACTACAAGTACGTGCTTGGCATGGCCGGCGTGATCATGCTGCTGCTGCCCATGGTATTCGGCAAGGAGATTGGCGGCTCCAAGCTGTGGCTTCAGCTCGGGCCCTTCACCTTCCAGCCAGGCGAGCTGGCCAAGATCTGCATCACGCTCTTCTTGGCCTCCTACCTCGCAGAGAACCGCGAGATGCTCTCCGCCTCCATGCGGCAGATTGGCCCCCTGGCTTTCCCGCGCCCCCGCATGCTCTTCCCCATGATCGTGATGTGGGGCATCTCGCTGCTCATCGTGGTCTTCGAGCGAGACCTCGGCAGCGCATTGCTCTTCTTCACCTTCTTCGTGATCATGCTCTACGTCTGCACCGGACGTGTGAGCTATGTGATCGTCTCCCTGGCGCTGCTCGCCGTGGGCGGCGTGCTGTGCTACAAGCTCTTCTCGCACGTGCAGATTCGCGTCCAGACGTGGCTCGATCCCTTTAAGGACGCGTCGGGCGGCGGCTACCAGCTCGTTCAGTCGCTCTACTCGCTGGCCGACGGGGGCCTGGTTGGCTCTGGTATCGGCAAGGGTATGCCGCGCCTCATCCCGGTCGTCGAGTCCGACTTCATCTTCTCCGCCATCGGCGAGGAGATGGGCCTGCTCGGCGCCTCCGCCGTGCTCATCGGATTCATGCTGTTTGCCATCCGCGGCCTGACCACCGCGGCGCGCGCAAAGTCCGACGTCGCGGCCTTCTCCGCTGTCGGCCTTACCTCCGCCATCACCGTCCAGGCCTTTCTCATCGTGGGCGGTGTCACCAAGCTGCTCCCTCTGACGGGCGTCACCCTGCCCTTCATGAGCCAGGGCGGCAGCTCGCTTCTTGCCAGCTTCATCATCGTTGGCCTGCTGCTGCGCGCCGGCGACGAGGGTACGGGTCACGAGAGCATGATGGAGATGGCACCTGCCGCCATGATCGGTCCGAGCACCACCGCGGCGCCCGGCGAGGGTATTCGCGTGTCCCAGGTACTGCACGGCAGCCACGTGCGCGGGCGCTACGGCATGCTCACACCCGAGTCGGGCATCCTGGGCCGCGTCGCTCTGGGCAAGCGCCTCACGGTGCTGGTCACGGCCTTCACCATCGGCTTCGCCCTGCTCATCACCAACCTAACCTACATCCAGGTAGTGCAGGCCGAGGAGTATCAGCAGAAGCCCAACAACAACCATACCATGGCTCGCAGCGCGCATGTCGAGCGTGGTGCCATCATCACCTATGACGGTGTGACGCTCGCGCAGTCGCTGCAGCAGGAGGACGGCACGTACGTGCGCGACTACCCGCAGGGCACGCTTGCGTCCCACACCGTTGGTTATGTCTCCACCAAGTACGGCGCGAGCGGTATCGAGCTCACCATGAACGAGCGTCTCACCGGCCACGCCGACTACTCCAACTGGACAAACGCGCTCTACTCGATGGCCGGCATCAAGGTCCCCGGCTCTTCGGTAGTGCTCACCATCAACTCACAGATGCAAATGGCTTGCGAGTCGGCCCTCGAGGGCTACACCGGCGCCATCGTGGTGCTTGACCCCTCGACAGGCGCCGTGCTCGCCAAGGCCTCCTCGCCCACGTACTCGAACGCCGAGGTGCCCACCCTCATCGAGTCCACTGATGGCGGAAGTGCCCTGCTCGACCGTTCGGTCTCGGCGCGCTACGCACCCGGCTCTACGTTCAAGGTGCTCTCACTTGCAGCCGCACTCGACGCCGGTACGGCCAAGCTCGATACGCAATACCCGGCTCCCGCCAGCATCAAGATCGGCAACGCCGACGTCACCAACATCAACGACGAGGCGTGGGAGTCCCTCAGCCTGAAGGATGCCCTTGCCTACTCCGCCAACACCGTCTATGGCCAGGTGGGAACCCAGCTCGGCGCCTCGACGCTCGTCAGTTACGCGCGCGCCTTCGGGTATGGCTCCGATGGCATCGGTCAGGACTTCAAGACCCTCGCGTCGCTCATGCCCGAGCCCGCGGAGATGACGGAGTGGGAGCTTGCCTGGTCGGCATGCGGCCAGCCCGTCGGCGAGCATCCGAGCCCCGCTGGCCCGCAGACCACCGTCATGCAGAACGCCGTGATGGTGGCGGCCGTCGCCAATGGCGGCATCGCCATGAACCCCTATGTCGTAGACCACATCCTCTCGCCTGAGGGTGCCACCGTGTCGACCGCTCAGCCGCGCGCCATTGGCCAGCCCATCTCGGCTCAGGCCGCCGAAGATGTCAAGGAAGCCATGGCAGCGGTCGTCGAGGGAGGCACGGGCACCGCAGCCCAGATTGACGGTGTTCGCGTTGCCGGCAAGACCGGCACCGCAGAGACAAGCGGAACCACGGCCAACTCGCTGTTCGTAGGCTTTGCGCCCTACGACCAGCCTACGCTGGCCATCTCGATCTGCATCGAGGGCTCCGAGGACGCCGAGGTGAACGGCGCGGCGACGCGCATAGCCGGACAGGTGCTCGCAACCTGTCTCAACATCCAGACCTGGGGAGCCTGACGGCAATGAGGCACACAGAAGGAACCCCGACTAAGCAACATGCAACACCGTGGCTCGGCCGCGGCAACGATGGGAGTACGTGATGGCAGGTAAGGTTCTTGGCGGACGCTATACGGTCCAAGACAGAATCGGCACGGGCGGCATGGCCGTCGTGTACCGAGGCCTCGACGAGGTCCTCGGGCGCACGGTTGCCATCAAGACCATGCTGCCGCAATATGCCAACGATCCGTCCTTTGCGGCGCGTTTCAAGCAGGAGGCACAGGCGGCGGCGGCCATGAGCAGCCCCTACATCGTTAGCGTCTATGACTGGGGCAAGGACGAGGACACCTACTATATCGTCATGGAGTACCTGCGCGGCACCGACCTCAAGAGCGGCATCCGTAAGCACGGTGCCCTGGACTGCAAGAAGGTGGCCCAGATTGGCTCGCAGATCGCGCAGGCGCTCTCGGTGGCACACCGCCATGAGATCATCCACCGCGACATCAAGCCCCAAAACATCATGGTGCTGCGCGATGGCAACGTGAAGGTGATGGACTTTGGCATCGCCCGTGCCAAGAACAGCCACCTCACCACCGACAACTCGGTGCTTGGTACGGCACACTACGTCTCGCCCGAGCAGACGCAGGGCAAGGAGCTCGGCCCCACTACCGACATCTACTCGCTCGGCATCGTGATGTACGAGGCCGCCACGGGTCAGGTGCCCTTCGAGGGCGACGACGCGATCACCGTCGCGCTCAAGCAGGTCAACGAGCAGCCCAAGCCGCCCAGCCAGATCAACCCGAACGTGGACCCGTCGCTCGAGTCCATCATCCTCAAGTGCATGCAGAAGGACCCGGCGGCTCGCTTCCAGACTGCCGACGAGCTCTATCACGTGCTTCGTGACTACATGGCAGGCCGCATCCAGGCCGTCAACGCCGTCACGAGCGTCATGCCCGTTGCTGCCACCACCCAGATTGGCGGCCAGACCACGCCCATCATCACTCCGGCGGACACAACGGGCACTGGCGTCAAGGGTCGTGCGGGACGCACGGGCCGCCAGAAGCCCACGACTGCCAAAGAGCTCGCCCGCCAGCAGGCAGAGGAGCGTGCGCGCAGGGCGCGCCGCAGGCGCACGCTTACCGTCATAGGCTTTATCGCACTTCTCGCTGCCGTTGTTGCTGCCGTCGTGATGGTCATGGGCAACATGAACACCATGCGTCAGGTGCCCAACCTGCTCAACTACACCCAGCAGGACGCCCTGACGGCCATTGCTGACAGTAACTTCTTCGAGCGGGGCGAGGTCACCAGCGAGTACTCGAGCACCGTCGAGGAAGGCAGGGTCATCAGCCAGAACCCCGTTGCCGGCAAGAAGGCCGAGCGCGGCGCCAAGATCGACCTGGTCATCTCTAAGGGCGAGGAGCCCAAGGAGACCGTCGAGGTTCCTGACATCAAGAACAAGACGCCCAACGAGGCGCAGCAGGCGCTCGCCGCCGTGGGCCTGAAGTACGAGAACGGCGATTCCGTCTACGATCCCGAGATCGAAGCAGGCAAGGTCGCCACGCAGAGCCCCAAGGCAGGCAGCTCTGCCAAGGAAGGCGACACGGTCACCTACCACCTGTCCAAGGGTCCGGAGTCCGTTGAGGTCCCGAGCGTGGTTGGCGACTACGCAACCTCTGCTCAGGCGACCCTCGAGGAAGCTGGCTTTGTCGTCGAGATCGACTACGACTACAGCGACACCTACGACAAGGATGTCGTCATGGAGCAGTCCAAGACCGGCACCGCCGAGAAGGGCAGCACGATCAGGATCATCATCTCCATCGGCAAGGCCGACATCGAGGTTCCCGATGTCATGGGCTGGGGCGTGAGCGACGCAAAGAGCTACCTCGAGGGTCAGGGCTGGTCGGTGAGCACCACCGAGCAAACCAGTGACTCCCCGTCCGGCACAATCATCAATCAGAGCCCCAGCGGTACCATCTCGGGTGGATCCGACAAGTCCATCTCACTTACCGTCTCGAGCGGTCCCGCACAGACACCAAGCGATACAGACGCGACAACCGATGAGGGTGACAAGAGCGGAGACGGGAACAAGTCCTCCACCGATACCGGCGCCTAGAGGCAGTCCCTCTGCTTACGATCAAGGCCCGAAGCGCACGCGGCGCTTCGGGCCTTTTTCTGTCTTGTGCGACAGATGATAAATCGCTTCCCATCACACTCGCCCCATCATTGGGAAGATGTCCCCTTCTTCTCACTACGTGCTCACAGCGTGCTCACCCAGATCGAATCTTGCGTTTGCTCACCCATCAAAACAAAAGCAGGCCAGATTCGCATCGAACCTGACCTGCTGATATCTCATGGTGCCCCCGGACGGATTCGAACCGCCGACACCCGCTTTAGGAGAGCGGTGCTCTATCCCCTGAGCTACGAGGGCGCATGTGAAACACATTCTAGCATCACGACGCAACATTACCGACGAAATGCCAAAGACACGCAACTACTTCTTGGAGTTCGCGTCCTCCTCGATGATGCGGTGGAGCTTCCTGCGCGAGGCGCCAGCCACGGAATCGCGCGCGGCATTGCGCAGAGGGCGAATCTTAATGATGTCGAGAAGGAAGGCACCGATGATGAACACGTACGCTGCGACCATCATGCCCATGGAAGCCGCCGCCAGCGTATTGGCGATCTCCGTGTCGGCGTGGCTCTGCAGGTAGTGGACGATGAGGAAGGAGCCCAGGGAAAGAGCAAAGCCAACACCAAGCATTACCCACCAGATGCGCGTCAGCTTCTTGTAGCCAGGCTGCTGCTTGAGAATGACCTGCTGGGCATCGTAGCGAGCGTCGTCCTCGCTGCGCTTGGCCTCGCGGTTGGCCTTCTTCTCCTCCTTGGTGGGCTCGTGCTCGGCGGCACTGCGCACGGTACCGGCAACCTCGCGTGCCGGCTTTGCACCTGCCGCGGTCTTGCGCGCGTAGGCCTTCTTGCGGGGCTGTGCCTCGGCGTCCGACGACCCCTCGGCATCCTTCTTGCGGGTGATCAGCGCACCGGACTCGGCGGCCTCCTCGCGGGCACCCTTGATAGTGTCCATCAACGACATGTTCTTACCTCATTGCCTCGAACTTGGAACCAGTGATGATCTGGAACGCCTCCTGATAGCGCGCCGACGTGCCCTCGATGACCTCGGTGGGCAGGTGGGGCGGCTCGCCCGTCATGTCCCAGTTGGCGCGCAGCCAGTCGCGCACGTACTGCTTGTCGTAACTGGGCTGCACCTTGCCCTCCTCATAGCCCTCCTGCGGCCAGAAGCGGCTCGAGTCGGGGGTGAGGCACTCGTCAATCAGCGTCAGCTTGCCATCGATGATGCCGAACTCGAACTTGGTGTCGGCAATGATGATGCCGCGGGTGGCGGCATAGTCGGCGGCCGCATTGTAGATGGCCAGTGATGCGTCACGCAGCTGCTCGGCCAGGTCAAGGCCGACGATCTCGGCACAGCGCTCGAACGAGATGTTCTCGTCGTGCTCGCCGAGCTCTGCCTTGGTGGAGGGCGTGAAGATCGCCTCAGGCAGCTTGGAGGCCTCGGTCAGGCCGTCAGGCAGCTTGATGCCGCAGACGGTGCCATCCTGGTCATACGTCTTCTTGCCGCTGCCCGTGAGGTAGCCGCGCACGATGCACTCGATGGGAATGGTCTGCGCCTTCTTGACCAGCATGGAGCGCCCGGTGAGGTACTCGGCGTAGGGCTGGTACTCCTCCGGATACTCGGCCACATCCATCGTGAGGAGATGGTTGGGCATCAGGTCGGCAAAGCGGTCGAACCAGAACGCGGAGATGCGAGTCAGAATCTCGCCCTTGTAGGGAATCTCATCGGGAAGGATGAAGTCATACGCGCTGATACGATCGCTGGCAACCATCAGTAGGCTGTCGCCGCAGTCGTAGATGTCGCGGACCTTGCCGTGAGAGTCGGGTCGAAGCTCAAGAGCCATGGAAGTCCTTTCAAGCCCGTTGCACATACGTCCGCTATTGTAGCCGACTCTATCGCGCCGATGGAGATGGGTGTCAATGCTGCAACAACAGCACAGCTTGGAGCGCCATAGGCTCAGCCAGCCTCTTTTACTCCTTGGCGGAGTGCGTGATGGGGAGGCGCAGGGTGAAGGTGGTGCCCTTGCCCAGCTCGGACTCCACCTCGATGGTTCCGTTGTGCTGGTCCACAATCTCCTTGGTGATGGCCAGGCCCACGCCCAAGCCACCGGTCGCACGCTCGCGACTCGCTTCGGAGCGCCAGAAGCGCGAGAAGACCTTGGGGATGTCCTCCTCGGCAATGCCGATGCCCGTGTCACGCACGGAGATCAGCGCGTCCTTGCCTCCCTTGGCCACGGCCACGCCCACCACGACCCAGCCGTCTTGCTGGGTGTAACGCATGGCATTGGACATGAGGTTGGTGATGGCCTCGCGGATGAGGTCGGGGTCGATGTCGGCGTAGCATTCGTGCCGCGTGGTCTTGTCGTCAAAGCGCAGATGCAGACCTCGATCGTGGAAGAGCTGATGCTGCACGGAGACGAGGCTGCGCACCAAGTGCACCACGTCGGTGGACTCGATCTTGAGCTGGCGCTTGCCGTTCTCGATGCGCGAGAGGTGCAGCATGGCATCCACCAGGCGTGAGAGGCGACGCACCTCTGAGGCGACCGTCTCAAAGTGCTCGTCATCAGCCGGCAGGACGCCGTCCTGCATGGCCTCGACGGTCACCAGCATGGCCATGAGCGGCGTGCGCAGCTCGTGCGCGACGTCACTGGTGAGGCGATGCTCGAACTTGATGTCGCGCTCCAGCGTGTTGGCCATGCTGTCAAAGGTCTCGCCCAGCAGGCCGATCTCGTCGTCACCGGTCACGCCGGTACGGGCGGTGAGGTCACCTCCGCGAATCTGCTCGGCCGTCGAGGTGATGCGCCTGATGGGGCGCGTCAGCGAGCGCGACGCTATCGATCCCATGAGAAACGCGCCAACGACAGCCACAGCTGCGGAGATGGCAATGGCGGTGTAGGACTTGTCGCGGAACGCAGAATCCGCCTTGGTGAGGAGAGCCTCGGAGCCAAAGGACCACAGCCGCACCTGGCCGACCGTCCTGCCATCCTTGTCAACGATGTCGGCGGAGACGATCGAGTCTCCTCCCTCCGGCGGCACGGCAAGCACAGTCGAAGACTCGTTGGTCAGGACCCTGTCGTCCCTGGGCCCGTACGTACTCGCCCAGGTGTCGTCATACAGAACGTGCCCGCGCGCATCCACCACCTGCACGCCGATGTCAGACGACGCGGATGAGGCGGAGCGCGCATACTCAAGGACTTCGTCGCTCCAACCGTTTTTATCCTGGTACTCGCTCGAGAGCGTGTCGGCCGTCGACTGTGCCAGGCGTTGCATGTTCTCGCGCGTGTAACCGCGGAATTGGCCCTCCCACACATACGCCAGCACCACCGTCATGACACCTGCCGTGATGATTGCGACCAACGCAAAGAACAGCATGATCTTGAGGCGGTAGCGACCACCCAGCCGCGAGCCTGGCTCCCGACGGACGGTGTTGTATGAGGCCTTATTTGACAAGGAAGAGGGGTCGTCCCCTCTTCCCGTCACAAATCTCTTTGCCACGTCTGGCGTCCTCGCCTGTGTTACTCGGCGTCAGTGCGCTGCGGCGCCTCGAAACGGTAGCCGACGCCGTGCACGGTGTAGAGCCAACGCGGGTTGCGCGGATCGTCGCCGAGCTTGGCACGCAGGTTCTTGACGTGGCTGTCGATGGTGCGCTCGTAGCCCTCGAAGTCGTAGCCGAGCACCTTCTCGACCAGCTCCATGCGGGTGTACACGCGGCCGGGATAGCGTGCCAGCGTGGTCAGCAGCTTGAACTCGGAGGCCGTGAGGTCGACTTCCTTGCCCTCAACCGTCACCTTGTGACCGGAGATGTCGATGACAAGGTCGGTGAAGTCGAGCACCTCAAGGGCGGGCTCGGTCTCGGCGTGGGCACGACGCAGCAGCGCACGGACGCGTGCGACCAGCTCGCGCGGGGAGAAGGGCTTGATCAGGTAGTCATCGGCACCGAGCTCGAGGCCGATGATGCGGTCCTCGACCTCGCCCTTGGCGGTCAGCATGATGATGGGCACGTTGGACGTCTCGCGGACGGCGCGGCAGACGCGCTCGCCCGACAGCTTGGGAAGCATGAGGTCCAGAATGATGAGATCGAAGGAGTGCTTCTCGAACTCCTCCAGGGCACTCTGACCGTCGCCAACGCCTCGTACCACGTAGTTCTCGCGCTCGAGATACGCAGCGACGGCGTCGCGAATTGCCTTCTCGTCCTCAACCAGCAGTATTCTCTTCTCGTCTGAAGCCATGGTGGCCTCCTTTGGTAGCAACCAGCAGCCCAAATGGGCATATATATACCAATAGTCTACCGTAGACGAGCAATTAAAAACACTGTCTAAAGGGCAAAGCTCCGTACAGTAACGGCGGACGGATAGCCAGTCGTTCCATCCTTCACCGTTGCGAAGGTGACGAAGTCCGAGCAGATACCCTCGCTTGCGGGATACTCGCCGTAATCGACGCAGCGGTTGGTCGCGCTCAGTATTGAGTAGGTCTCCTTGTCGGTGTCGATCACGAAGTACGAGGCGCGGCTCTTGACGATGAACAGGTCCTTGCGGCCCGCCACCTGCGCGGACGGCTCGCGCACCAGCGTGACGAAGGGGCCGTCAGCCGTTCCGATGTAGGTTCCCATCTGGCCGAGCAGGCCACCGGACGAGTAGTTGGCCTCGATCGAGAAGGCGAATCGGTTGCCCATGCGCACGGCGCGGAACGGTCGTACGCTCTGGGGCAGCACCAGCTGGTCAACCACGGTCGCGAGGTCATCGCTCAGCTTGTAGGCGGTTATGCCATAGAAGACGCCCTTGTCTGCACGCACGCGCGGCGCAAGCGTGATGGTATTGTCCGACACGGCCGGTGGCATCGCAAAGCGCCCAGGGGACTCCACCACCGCCTGTGCATCACTGTCTCCCAGATGCCAGAGGTAGCAGAAGGAGCTCTCGCGGGTCTTGGTTCCTGAGATCGCGGGCATGACCTGCCAGATCACGGCGTCTCCATGCACGGCAAACAGGGGAGGATCCCAGTCGGAGCCGCCTTCCCACAACGTGGAGACCGTGCCCGACACCGCTCCGTCGGCAAAGCGCTGGGCGTAGAGCTTCCAGGAGCGCTTGAGCATGTCCATCTCAATCCAGGCAAACACCTGGTCCGAGCAGCGCACGTCGTAGATGGAGATGTTGGGCTCGTTGCCCATCACCAGCGTGGTTACCACGTCCGCAAGGTTGCCAGAAGCGGTGGAGAACGCGCAGGCCTTGACCACGGGGCTCGCCGAGGCGCCAGCCGCGAGTGCAGGCAGCCAGGTATCCTCCCCCTGGCGCAGGATCGTGCCCACCGGCAGCGACCAGGTGCCCGACTCCTTGAGTGTCAGGTCGGCCTCCTTGTAGGCGCTGTCCTCGCTCAGGATGTTGGTACTCGAGCCCTCGTCCACCACCACCGGATCGGATGCGTCGTCCTTGGAGTGGCGACAGCCTGCGAGAACGCCAATCGCAACCGATGCGGCTGCCCCGGCTGTACTCGCCCTGAAGAGTCCCCGCCTGGTTATGTTGCCAAAGAGCCCCACAGCAACCCGTCCCTATGACGCCTGCAGCTCGCGCGCGGCCTGCTGGGCCTGGCGCAAGGCGATGGTCATCTGGTCGGCGCACGAGGTGCCGCGAGGCCCGCACTGGTTTCCCGCAAGCAGCGAGACGATCTCGTCCACCGGCTTGCCCGCGACAAGCTTGGCCACGGCCTTCGTGTTGCCGTTGCATCCGCCAAAGAACACGACCTTCTCGATGGTCGAGCCGTCGTCGGACACCTCTACGTGTATGTTCCTCGGGCAGACGCGCCAAGGTCTGTAGTCAAGTGCGTACATGGTTCCCCTTATCGGATACTGCGAGGCCCTACTCGAAGCTCAGCTCCTCCAGGCGGTCGAACACGATGTTGATGCGCCCGAGGAAGCTCCACGGGTCAAAGATCGCGTCGAGCTGCTCGGAGCTCAGCGTGCAATCGGGGTCGTCCTCCAGGCGCTCCTGCAGCGTCTTGCCCGCGCGCGCCTGCTGGACGTCGTCCCAAACCTCCATGGAGTTGCGCTGCACGATGGCGTAGGCCTCCTCGCGCGTGATGCCCGTATCGACCAGCGCGAGCAGCACCTTGCTCGAGTAGATGAGCCCGCGGGTGCTGTTGAGGTTGAACTCCATGCGCGCGGGGTAGAGCACCAGCCCATCGATGATGCGGTTGAGGCACTGGAACATGTGGTCCAACGCGATGAAGCTGTCGGCCAGCGCCACGCGCTCGTTGGAGGAGTGGCTGATGTCGCGTTCGTGCCAGAGCGCCACGTTGTCGTAGGCTACCTGCGCGTTTGCCTTTACGCAGCGCGCCAGGCCGCAGACCTTCTCCACGGTGATGGGGTTGCGCTTGTGCGGCATGGCGCTCGAGCCCTTCTGCCCGCGGCGGAACGGCTCCTCGGCCTCCAGCGTGTCGGTCTTCTGGTAGGCGCGCACCTCCTGCGCGATGCGCTCGCAGCTCGCGGCGGTGGTGGCCAGCACGCTTGCGAGATAGGCATGATGGTCGCGGCTGATGACCTGCGTGGACAGCGGGTCGGCGTCAAGGCCCATATGTTCGCACACGTAGCTCTCGATGAAGGGATCGATGGACGAGTAGGTGCCCACCGCACCGCTGATGGCGCCCACGGCCACCTGCTTGCGGGCGTCGCGCAGGCGCTCGAGGTCGCGATAGAGCTCCCAGGCCCAGCTGCCAAACTTCATGCCAAAGGTCATGGGCTCGGCGTGGATGCCGTGCGTGCGACCCACGCACAGGGTCTCGCGCTCCTCGAAGGCGCGGCGCTTGCAGATCTGCCCGAGCTTCTGGCAGTCCTCGATGATCATGTCGGTGGCCTGCGCGAGCTGGTAGCACAGGGCCGTATCGCCCAGGTCGGAGCTCGTCATGCCATAGTGCACCCAGCGGCTGGGCTTGGGCTCGCCCTCGGGGACCTCGGCGTCGATGTAGCTGCCCATGTTGGTCAGGAAGGCGATGACATCGTGGTTGGTGACGGCCTCGATCTCGTCGACCTCCTTCTTGTTGAAGGCGGCGTGGTCGCGGATCCACTGGGCTTCCTCGCGCGTGATGCCGATGGCGCCCAGCTCGGCGTGTGCCTCGCAGGCCAGGACCTCGATCTCCTGCCAGATGGCGTACTTGTTCTCCAGCGAGAAGATGTGGCCCATCTCGGGGCGGGTGTAGCGGTCGATCATGCGAGCGTCCTTTCGCGCGGGGATGCGGTCTGCCCTGATTCTAGCTGGTGCGGGGGCCTGTCGGCGCACCTACGCGGCAAAAACAGAGGCGCGCTGCGGCAGAGTGCTTCACGGGAAGGGCGCCGCCGCGGTGCCGGGGCACAGGAGTCGCGTGTCCCGGTTGCGCCTCGTGTCGGCTGGTGTGTCGCGCGGGTCGGCCCACCGCCTTACGCCTCCTCGTCTGAGAAGAGACGCGGAATGAGGAACTTCCAGCGTGCGGTGTCGATGAGGTTTGCAGCGTCTCGGTGCTTGCGCTCGAGTTCCATCAGCTCCTCGTGCGTCTCTTTGCGCCGTTGCTCCATCGCTTCGGTGCTTCGATTGCGTATGCCAAGCTTGTTGCGCACGTCGCGCGCCACCGCCGAGAAGGCCTCATAGTCGTTGAGGATACGGGTGGAGACGGGAATCACGGTTTTGCCCATATGCTGCATTGCCGTGATCTTGTCGAAGTCGAACTCCTTTTGCTCCTCGTTGTCGTGGTGCTTGCTGCTGTTGTACTCGAGCACCAGATTGGCTTCGGGCCAGGCGACATCAGCTACCAGGTAGGACTTGCTCGTCAGGTATGCCGCGTCTCCCTCGAGGTCGAAGCGGTAGTTTGCCTCGAGAGACGGAAGGCCGTAGCCGCCCATGCGCGTCGGCAGGCGGAGGAGAAGGTTCATCGTTGTCTCGCGTGGGGAAGCCGAGCGCTCGACGACCCAGTCAAGCGCTTTTCTCACGAGCTTGGTGCCGGGGAAGCCCTTCACCTTGTCAAGGAACTCCCGCATATCTGTCAGGGTCAGGATTGGCTCGCGTGAGATGAGATTGGTCCGATCGAGCTTTGAGAGGCAGAATATGCCCAGTAGGTCGGTGAAGGCGCGGAGGAACTCGAGACGAGGCAGTTGGACCGCCAGACGAATGACGCACAGCTCTGGCGCCACGACGTAGAGCCCGGCCCCTATCGGGAGTACGGACCTGCTGGGGAGCGTGCGGCCGTGCCCTAGGGACCTGCAGACGAGAGCCTTGCCCTGCCGGCGCTCACAAGGGTCGGCGACGATGGCCTCTATCGCCCCTTCGACACCGCCGTTCTTAAGGAACGCTTCCTCAAGATCGGCACAGGTGAAGTCTTCGAACGTGCTCAGGATTGCCGGGCCGCGCTCCTCCAACTCACGTCCTGCGAGTGGCCGCCTGGCGACGCTCATCCAGAACTCGAACGCCGTCTTTCCGTCAAGGACTAGCCGCATGCTCCTTCAATCGCCGCGAGTCATTGCGAGTGGATATCCATAATGTATGAGCCGCGAAGATATTGCAACCGGAGTATAAGTATCAAGCATATAAGCGAATGTGGGCTATGACCTGCATGGTGAGTCGCGCGCTGTGCATCGGCGGCCCCACCGTGCGGGAAAAATTGACGTCAGCGCTCGGAAATCTGGGGATGCCGGAGAATGACGCCTCGAGGCGGATGCCGCTGCGCAAAGCGCTTCCTGCGACTGTACTGTTTGGTTGCTCCAAGCCGGTGTACATGTGAAGCATTCCCCGAGGGCTGCCAAAGTGGGCCGCCATGAGATCTTGCGGAAATGGGCTGGGGTGGGGCGCGCGAGGACGGCTGCACGGCGTCACGGCTAGGGGATGGGGTGCCGAGCGCACGCGTGAGCGCCCGGGATCCTCTCTGAAGGCGATCCAGAAACGCCACGTGACAATAGATCCGGTTATGTATTGATCCGCGGGTAGTTGCCAGAGTAGTCACGGGCAAAACCGCAGGTCACAGGGAGCCGATACTCCGGGGTGCCCCGGCAATCCGTACATAACCGGATCTATTGTCAGAGGGCACCCCCGGATGAGCTCCGGGCACCCCAGAACGATCCGCGGACACCGCCGGCCGAGGTCCCAAGCACCCCTGGACGGGCCCTAGCAGCATCGAACGAGTCCCAGACGCCACCGGACGCCGACGTCCGACACTCGCACTACGCGGCGTGACGACCCTGGGGTCGCTCGCTTTCCCGGCGATGGCGCCTCCGCCGGTCCACCAGCCAGACCAGCACCATTCCCAGCAACACGCCCACGGCAATCAGCGCCAGTCGCTGCGGCGTCAGGAAGTTCAGGCTCTCCGTCACGGGGCTCGTCTGCGGCACGTATGGCACGCGATGCCCGCGCACCAGCAGCCGGTGCGTGTTGACCGCATACGGAGTGCAGGTCACCAGCGTGACCAGGTCCTCGCCGGGCACCAGGTCCAGCGCCTCGATCTCGGTCGGCTTCACGGTCAGGATCTGGTCTACCTCGTACGAGAGCGCGTGGTCCAGCACGTAGAGGTTGATGAGGTCGCCCCTCCGCATCTGGTCAAGGTCGGTAAAGAGCGCCGCCGTCGCCAGCCCACGATGCCCGGAGAGCACGCAGTGCGAGCCCTCCCCTCCCACGGGCAGGCTCGTCCCCTGCAGCTGGATAACGCCCTTGAGCATGCCATCCGGGTCCGTGTCGTGGTAGATGGCCAGGCGCTGGCCAATCCGCGGAATGTCCACGTATCCCATGACCCCGTCGTTGGTGGGGTTCAGCAGCTGGTCGTACGCCTCGTTCTGCGCGACCACACGCGTCTCGTCGGCAAAGGGATCGTCGATGACATTAACCATGTGCGCCTGATTCCACGCCACGGCCTCGGCCCACATCCGCTCGAGCTCCTCGTTCGACTGTGCCCCCACCGTCTCGTTGTAGCTCGTGGTCAGCCGGGCGCTCTGGTACATGAAGTACAGGTTGCAGGCAAAGGGATACGCCATCACGGCAAGGCCGATGCAGGTGAGCACCGTGAGGATCGCCCGACGAACGCGACGCGCGGGAGACAGCTGCCGGCGCGGGCGCGAGGCCTTACCGCGCGCCACGGCTGTGCCGCCCCTCGCCCGACCGGCGCCCCGCACCCAGCTGGTGCTCGCTCGAACGCCCTTCGTCCGGCTGCTCCTCATCCACGCCCAGGTGCGCCTGCAGCTCCTCGACCCGCGCGCTGCGATGTGCGCCTTGCGCCCCGTGCTCAGCCCGCGCGCCACGTCGCCCGCCGGCGTCAGCACCGGCACCGTCGCCCGCAGTCCCACGCTCCTCACCGGCCGACCGCAGCCTCCCCCACAGCACGCGCACGCCGATGGCCGCCGCAACGCCCGCGGCCACGCACGCCAGCTCCAGCAGCACGCGCAGCAACGCCGACGGATGCGGCACGACCACGCGCTTCTCGTCGCCCTCCACGTACGGCACGCGATGCCCGCGCACCAGCAGACGGTCTGTGTTCACGCCGTACGGCGTGCAGGTGACCAGCGTCACCAGGTCCTCACCGCGTTTGATGGCCAGCGAGCGCGTCTCCTGCGGTTCCACGACCTCGATGTTGTCCACCTCGTACGCCAGCGTCTGGTCCAGCACCTTGATGTAGAACTGGTCGCCCTCGCGCAGCTGGTCCAGGTCGGTGAACAGCTTGGCTGTCGGAAGCCCGCGATGCGCGGTGATCACGGCATGGCTGCTGTCCCCGCCCACCGGCAGGCTCGAACCAAAGATGTGGCCGCAGCCCTTGAGCAGGGTCTCCTCGGTGGAGTAGTGGTAGATGGGCAGGTGCACGTTGATCACGGGAATCTCGACCGAGCCCATGACCTGGTCGCCACGAACGTTGAGGTAGCTCTCGTACTCCTTGTCCGTGGTGCCCTCGCGGATAGCAAAGACGTCCGGCACGGTCTGGCCCACGAGCTCCTTGTTGTACTCCTGCGCGGCGGCAATCTCGGCGGCGTAGTCCTCGGGGCTACCGGCGTCGACGGCAGTCGAGAGCTCCGCCAGCTGGCGGTTGACCCGTTGCTGGTAGATGAAGTTGCTCACGAACGGGTACACCATGATGCCCACGCCCGCAAGGAAGGCCAGAAGCAAGGCCACCCTGCGGGTGCGGCGAGCTATGTAGCGTACGTCTGCCATCGGCTATGCGCGAGCGCTGCGGCGCAGGAGCATCGCCAGCTTGCGGCGAAGCTCACCGGAGCGATCGAGGGCCAGCGCGGCGATGAACGAACCCACCAGCAGGAACGGATAGGCACCCGGCCCACCGGCTGCCGGCAGCTCGTAAGCCCGTGCGTTGGGCACGGTGAGCATGACCGTGTTGCCCTGCCTGGTAATCGACGGCTCGGTCGCCGCAGGCCTGTTGATGGCTGCGCCGTTCTTGTCCACGAGCGAGACCTTGCCGTCAGCCGCGACCACCACGCCAATGGGGTTGTCCGTCCCCATGACCAGGTAGCCTGCAGGAGCCTCGGTCTCGATGATCCAATAGTTGCCCGGGGTCAGGTCGTCAATCACCACCGTACCACCCGAGCCACTCACGAACTCGGTCTCTGCGTTGGGGAAGCGCTTGGTCGGGCGCGTGTCATCCGTGACGTGATACGTCGCGGCGCCTGTGTTCTCGTACACAACAAACTTGGCACCTCGCAGCACATGAGAGTCCTTGGCATCAATCTTCTTGATGGTGACATCTGTTGCAACGTGAGGCTTGTTGGTGATAATCGCATGTCCCGTGCCACCAGCCAGAAGCTGCAGGCTCTCCTCAGACTCCCACGTATCCTGCACGGGAGCACTGTGGCCAGACATTCCCGTGACGACGTAGCTTGTCGGCACGACCCGCAGGTGTGCGCGGTTGTCGGCATTCGCCACCTTCTGCAGCGTCTGGTTTGCCGCGACGCCGATGTTGAGCGTGAACGCCTCGCCCGCATGTGCCTTTGCCCAGGTGGCCGGCACACGGAGATGGTATCCCGAGCCATCCGGCGTGATGGTGGCACCGCTGCCCGAAAGGCCGTAACCCACCGAAAGGCCCGTGAGGTTCAGCCCTTGGCTCTCCGCAAAGCTCACGTCCACCACAAAGTCGTAGGCAGGGTTATCGGGAATGAGCATCGCGCTGTAGGGAATCATCAGCTGCTGCGTCACCGTATCCTGCAGGATCTCCGGCGCCGAACCGTTGTTCACGGCAAGCTCGGTGGCACTCACACCATAGGTGCGGTTGAGCCAATACCTGTTCTGATACTCGTCAATCCACCAATACAGCTCGTGCGTGTTCTGGGCAACGTGATCGGGCGAATTCTGGTCTACGACGACCTCGATTTCTCCGCTCGACTCGTCGATCGTAGTGCGCATATACCTGGTGGAGTCAAGCTCGTACCGCGCTCCCGAGCTCGTGCTGATGATGTTGCTGCGGACAAAGGTGCCACCGTCCATGTATCCCTCGTAGACGACGTACTCGACGTTGGTGTCACCCGTCACGATGCTGTCACTGTCAAAGCCACTGCGCCAGTTGTTCTCTTCATTGAGCGTCACGACCTCAATGACTCTCTCGATCGCATTGTCGAACGTTTCGTCCTGCGGAGACTTGGTCAGCATTACCAGCTGCACCGCAACCTCGTCGCCAGAATGGTCCACATCGTCGGGCTCGCCATCGGAGTTGAGCCACTGCTTCTGGACGGTGATCTTGCCCTCGCGCTTGTTCTTGATTGTCGCCGTGCCCACCTTGGGCGTACCGTTGCCATTGTGGAAGGCAGCGTCCTCCTTGTCGGGATACGCCTCTGTAAGGCTTCCGCTGGTGTCGCCACCATACTCGTAGGTAATGCTGTCGAGACCATACACGTATCCGTCGGAGATGGTCTGTCCGTCGTCAGCCGGAAGGAACTGGCCGTTGATGACAACGCCCTCCTTCACGGTGTAGTAGTAGTCGGTCTCCAGGTGGGAGTGAACCGGTAGGCCCGTGAATGTGTACTCGAAGTCATCCGAGTACTTGAGCTCGACCGGATCGCCATACGGACGCGGCTTGGTATAGCCGTTTTCTGTCTTGACCTGCTGGTAGAGCTGCACCATGATCGAGTCGTGGTGTTCCGTCTCCTTGGTGTTCTGCTTGTACCACTCCTTCTTGACAGTGAGGTCCGTGGTCGGCGTCAGCGGGAGGTTGAAGCGCACGAGGAGGTTCGAGTCGTAGCTACCACGCTCGAGGTAGAAGACGTCAATGCGATGCGCGCTGCCCGGAGCGCCATTCCACTCCTTGTTTACGAGACCAAAGATGCTATTCAGACTCGCGGTGTACACAGGCCTATCACCATAGTCCGTGCCGTTGTCGTTGACGTTCTTCGTGACGAGCGAGAACTCAGGCGTCTTTGCACCAACGGTGTCTTCAGCCTTCTTGATAGTGGAGTTCTGCGTTCCGGGCCAGCGGCTATTAAGTGGGTCACCATAGATGTCCACCGTTCCGTCGGTAAAGTTGATTGCTCCGTGCACGGGCTGGTGGATGCCACCCAGGTCGAGGACGAGCACGCCGTCGATAAAGACCAGCATGTCGTCGTCGCCGCCCATCTCAAACAGCACGGGGTTGCGCTCGAGCTTCTCGGTGTTGGGGTTGACGTACTCGGCCATGCCGTCTGTGGTCTCGGGCAACGTGAAGGTACCGCTCATCGTCAGGCCAAAGTGATGGTCCTTGTCGCCGGGACTGGCCGAGTTGTTTGACTGCGGTGTCCACCGGTTGAACGGGAAGAAGCCAATTTTGTAAGTAGTACTGCCGCTCTTGTTATACGTGTCTTTGTGGACGTAAAAGTCGCCCCCGGAACCCCGTGACGTATCGTAGTAGGCATAGTTCTTGTTGCTGTCATACGAGTAGTAGCCATGCTCGTCGCGCTTGAACAGCTTGTCGACGTTCGCGTAGACTTCCTTGGCGTGGATGGTTCTGCCATTGACCTGCTGATCGATAGGCTTCTCGTCAAAGAGGTACGCAAGAGAGGTGCCGTTGGCATCTGGGTATGCCAGAACAGGATAGTAGTTCTCGTCGAGCTCGTTTTGCATGATGCCCTGCATGGGGCTCGCAGAGCCACCCGTGTACCAGTTGTACCCGTTGCCTGACGTTCCGCCGTTGTAGAACTGGAAGGGATGTAGCGTTTCGTTCGTGCCATCGACGCTGTTGATGCCCTCAGGACGCACTCTTGTGTCTATCTTGTTGTCGGCTCCCCCCCAGTAGTACTCATTCTCTACGGCATAGTAGTTGAACAGGTTGAGCGTAAAGCCGTCATTCTTGAGCGACACGCGGTTGGTGTCCCGGTCGGAGGGCCGGTTCACCGGGGCGCGCATCGGCCCATCGGTCACGACGACGCTCGGAGCGCCCGCCGCCATCAGCCGCGCCGTGCCGGTCGCCTCGTCAACCTGCACGTTGCTCGTTACATCCTCGGCCGTACCCGCAAAGACCACGGACGCGGCGGCGACCTTCGCGTCCGCATACTGCTCCTCGGCGACCGTGGCCACAGGCGCACCCTTGGCCTCCGTCACCTGGGGCGTGTCCTGGGGCTGCGCCGCGCTGCGCGTGACGGTGTACACGCTCTTGGGCTCTTCCACCAGCTCCTTGGGGAAGGTCACGGTCAGCTCGGCGTCCTCACTATCGACGGGGACGAGCTGGTCCGCGCCGTCAACGACCTCGATAGCATAGGCGGCAGAGACCACAGGCTGCTGGATGGCCTGCTCAGCGCCTGCGGCGGTGGCCTCGGGGGCACCTGCGGGCTCGGCCTGCTGCTCGGCCACGCACGCGTCCACCGCGTCGCTCATGCCCGTCAGCGCCACGTCGGCACCGGTCACGGTCTGCTTCTCGGCCGCAGCGGCCACCGGGTTCCCCGACGAGGGATGGGGCGACGGGTCGCTCGACCCCTGCACACGCGTGTCGACAACGGTCCCGTTCTCGGCAGCCGCCTGCTCGACCGCACCCGCCAGCGAGGTCACCACCAGATGCGACCCCTCCGGCAGCTCGGTGCCGGGCTCTACCACCAGCTGTGCGTGCACGCCCTCGGCCTCTGCCTCGAGCACTGTACCTTGCGGAGCTTCGGACTCCTCCGCGGCGACCGCACCCTCGTCCGGCGTGACGGTCTCGTCCGGCGTGACGGTCTCGTCCGACGTGATGCCCTCGTCGGTCGTTGTACCCGCACCGGGGGTTGTACCCTCAGCCGTCGCACCCTCAGTCGCGACAGCATCCTCCTGCAGCTCGGCGGCGCCCGAGCCCGCAGCCTGGTCCTCGGTTGCCGCAACGTCCTGCAGCTCGGTGTCCGCGGCCAGCGCCTGCAGGGCACCCGTCGGGACCGATCCCAGAACCATGGAGAGGCTCAGCACCAGCGCGATGCCGGTGCGCGCCGCCCTGCTGAGCCTGAATGTCTGTCGCTTGTTGTGTGTCATCTCTTGAACCTCTGCGCTAGCGTTTTGGTGTCTCGGTTCGCTCTGATCCGTGCGCCGCCATGGCGCGATGCGCGGATGTCGTGCTGTGATGCCGCCGCGTAACGGCATCGGTCGTGCTAGTGTCGGCAACATGCTGCTGACGAGCGCCTGGAGGACCTACCCGTGAGCCCCGTTGGCGCCGCCGCGTCGTGGCTCAGGCCTCGCGCACACGCCCAGCTCCCTGGGCTCTGCGCGCCATCCCGAGCCGTGCGGCTATTCCTCGCTCAACTTGCGGCGTCCGCGGACGCCAACGAGGAAGAGTGCCCCGCCCAGCGTCAGGCACGTGGCCCACAGGCGCGGGTCCGACGGGTCCCCCATCTTGGCAAGCTTGCGCTTGGGTGGGATCGGCGTGGTGGGTGGGAGCGGGGTCAGCTTGGGTTCGGCGACCACATCATACGTGATGCCGTCGTCGTCGATCTGCGGTACGCAGATGAGGAAGAGCGTGAACTCCGCGTAGTTCTTGGCGTCGCCTGTGGCCCCGGTCTGCACGGCCAGGTACATGCCCGTTGGCAGCTTGCCAAAGCGAGCGGCGCCGTCCTTGCCGGACGTTGCCGAGGTCCCACTCGGCTTCTGCTTCTGTACGATCTGGTACGCGGCCTTGGCCACGTCCTTGTTCTGCTGCGCGGTCATGCCATGGTCAAAGTCAAAGCCGAGCTCGGTGAAGGGCTCCTGCAGCGTAAAGTGCGTGACGTCGTTGTCGAGCGCTGCCACGCGATACACCGTGACGGAAAAGCCCTCGACCGGCGTCTTCTTGCCGCTCTTCTCGTAGGCCATGTTGAGCGTGAGCGAGCCCGTGGTGGCCGCGCGCGCGACGCCTGCCGGAAGCAGTGCCAGCGTGAGGGCCATGACAAGCCCACAGACCAGCACCAGCGCCCGGCGCGCGCACGCGCGCGGGCAGCCCGGCAGCTTGGGTATGTGACGCATATGACGCAGATGCATCAGGGTGCCTTCCTCGTTCCTGCGCGGACAAAGCCTACGCAGAATGCTTGCAGATGGGCTTGCGGCTCTCGCCGTGAGCCCGGTCGGCCGCCGGTTGACCCGGCAGCCGGTGCGAGCCCGATGGCTCGCTGGCGCAGGCCCGCGCCGCGAGGAGGCGGCGCAGGCCTGCGGAGGAAGCCTTACTCGGCAGCCTCAGCGTGCTCGTCCTTCTTCATGAGGTAGAGGGAGATGCCCGCGATGGCGCCGCCAACGGCCAGGTAGAAGAAGATGCCCGAGCCACCGGTCGAGGGCAGGAGGCCTGCCTTGACGTTCTTGATCAGGGCGGTCACGCAACCATTGTCGACCACGGTAGTCTTGATCTCGCCATTCTCGTTCTCGATGGTGTACGAGGTGAGGTCCTGCCAATTAGAATCGGCGGCCTTCTTGAACTTCACCTTGTAGCTCTTGAGGGTCGCGTCCTCATTCGCGGTGGGCTCGTTGTACTCGGCGACCACCTTGATCTGGTACTGGGTCGTGTCGAGCTGGTAGCCGAGAGGCGCGCTGGTCTCCTTCATCGTGTACACGATGTCGGCATCAAGGCCGGTGAAGGAGATGCGACCGTTCTCGTCGGTAGTCGTCGTCTGCGAGTACGTCGTGCCGTCGCTACTGGTGCCCTTCAGCTCGAACGTCGCGCCCTCAAGCGGCCCGCGCTGCTTGTCGGTGTCCGTGAAGGACGTCTCGATGGTCTCGTACACGACCTCGCCGTTCGCATCAACGGCAATCTTGCGGAGCTCCTTGGTCTTTTCCTGACCAGAGCTCGAACCCGCGAGATTGGCGTCAACACCAAAGGTGTAGTGGTGCGTCTTCTTGTGAGGAGGCGTGTGGGTAGCGTCGGTGCCAGTCCCAGGCTTGTTGGTGAAGGTGATCGATGCGTCGTTGGTGAGCTCCTGCACGGACTGCGTGAACTTGGTCACGTCGCCAACGGTGGCAGCGTACTTGACGGTAATAGCCGTCGTCCCGTTGGAGAGGCCACCCTTGTCGGTACGCGTCCCATTCTGGAGATAGGGTGCCTTGAACTCGATCTTGAGCGAACGGTTGGTCGCGTTGAGCGTCAGGTCGTAGTCGGTGCCCTCTTCCAGCGTGGCATTCCCTGCCTTAACGACCACGTCGGTCTTCTTGGTGGGCATGGCAAGGCCGTCGTCAAGCACGTCGTTGATCTCGAACTTCACGCTGTTAGCGTCATAGTACGGGCTCGGGTAGTACGGAACCTGGGTGCCAATGGTGAACTCCACGCTATCCCCAGCCTGTACTGCCTTGTCGGCCTCCTGATCAGCGCTCTTGGTCAGTGTGGGCTTGCTGCTCTTGGCCACTGCCGTGTTGCCCTTGTACGTCTCCGAGGCGGCAATCGTGTTGGTGTTGGGATCATCCTGGCTGTAGTCCGCAGAGACGAACATGGGGTTGTAGACGGTGGCACCCGTGCCCGTCACGACGACGACATACAGGCCGGGCTCGATGACGTTGGCCTCATAGGCGTCGCCTTTCTTGGTCAGTGTCACGGTTGTGAGCGGGGGGTTTGCATCCGGAGCGGCGTCGGCGATCGTGGCAGCCTCTTCTGCGCTGATGGCCGCATTGGTGCCGATAATGTCTGTCAGCTTAATGTCGCCGAAGGTACCGGCAAGCGCCCAGCCAGCGGTGCCGTTCACTGCCGTGTTGGACTGGTCGACCTTGACGACCTTGTAGGCGGTCACCGTAGCGCCGTCCTCAACACCCGTAACGCTGATCTTGGTGTCGGCCTCCAGCGCGCCTGTGGCTCCCAGCGCCGTCACAGGAAGCAGACCTGCGACGATGGCGCCCGCAGCGAGGGCACCCACAAGCTTGTTCTTCCAACTCGAACCCATACTCATTCTCCTTTCGTCGTGCGTTTGTGCTTCGACTCGAAAGCTGCTTTGCCTGTCTTTGTTCCGTGCTTCATTCCGTTGGCTCGTCCATCAATCACCACCCAACAGGCCACGTGGCCTGCAAATCGCGGCGAACGCGCCTCGGAATGCGTCCGCACCAGAGGCCGTGTCCGGCTTCCGGTGCAATGGTTGCTTCAGGGTGCAGGTCCATGACGAAAGCGGGCTCGCCCGGCGTGCGGACTCGCACGTGCCCGTCTTCTTCGTCATCCTCCTGGTTCCTTTCTACGCAGCGCGGATATCTCGACGCACCCTGCAGAGATGCACCAATACGGAGACTTCCCTCCGCTCTGCCCGATGTATTGACTTGTTTTGCGTTATGGCACAGTCGTTAGGGTGTGATTAAGGTGCCGCCGTGCTCCTCTCTCGTTTTAAGCTGTCTTAACGCCAAAAAAAGCTGTCTTAACGCCAAAAAAGACGATATAACATCTTCCGTTATCGTTCAATGCTTATTTGAGTACTTTTACGCGAGTTTTGTTTCTCGACCTGCAAGTTGCGCCGCGCCCATGTTGCTGGTCCGTGCGAGGCAGGCCCACATGGGCGCCGCACGAAAAGAGCAAGGCTCGGGAAAACCCCGACACCTCGCTCCTCGCAGCTTGCCTGCCTGCCGTTTACTCGATGACGCCGCCCTTGTCGCGGATGCCCTTGACCACGCGCCGGTCGCGCTTGAGCGTGCGGCTCGCCTCGCGAAGCTGCTGGCGCACCGCGTCGTGACCGGTTCCGCCATAGGTCGTGCGCGCACGCGCGATGGCCTCCGGATCGAGCTCGCCCACGATGTCGTCGCGGAACATCGGGGACGCCTGCTTGAACTCCTCGAGAGTCAGGTCCTCGAGGCCCTTGTTGTGCTTCTCGCAGTACAGCACCAGCTCGCCCACGATCTCGTGCGCCTTGCGGAAGGGCACGCCGCGCTTGGCCAGGTAGTCGGCCACGTCCGTCGCTGCGGTAAAGCCGAGCCCGGCCTCCTTGAGCATCACGTCGTCGTGCACGGTCCACGTGTCGATCATGCCCTCCATGCAGATCATGGAGTCGCGCAGCGTATCAAAGGCGTCGATGGCGCCTTCCTTGCACTCCTGGAGGTCCTTGTTGTAGGCCAAGGGCAGCGACTTCATGGTGACCATCAGGCCCACCAGGTCGCCCACCACGCGGCCGGTCTTGCCGCGCGTGAGCTCGGCGAAGTCGGGATTCTTCTTCTGCGGCATGATGCTCGAGCCCGTGGCATAGCTGTCGGAGAGCGTGATGAAGCCAAACTCCGTGGTGCTCCACAGCACGATCTCCTCGCACAGGCGTGAGAGGTGCATCATCGACATGCTGCACGCGTACTCGAGGTCGAGCAGGTAGTCACGGTCGCTCACCGCGTCCATCGAGTTGGGCGCGGGGTGGTCGAAGCCCAGAAGCTCGGTGGTGTAGAAGCGGTCCAGCGGATAGGTGGTGCCCGCAAGTGCCGCGGAGCCCAGCGGGTTCACGTCTGCGGCCTGGTAGGCGTCGTGCAGGCGCTTGAAGTCGCGTGTGAACATCCAGAAGTAGGCCAGCAGGTGATGCGAGAAGAGCACCGGCTGCGCGTGCTGCAGGTGAGTGTATCCCGGCATGACCACGCCAAAGTACTTGCGCGCCGCGCGCGTGATGACCTTGCGGAGGGAGTAGTTCTCCGCCATCAGCGTGAGGAGCATGCTCTTGGCGTGCAGGCGGATGTCGGTGGCCACCTGGTCGTTGCGCGAGCGCCCCGTGTGCAGGCGCTGGCCGGCGGCGCCGATGTCGTCGATGAGCTCGCCCTCCACGGCCATGTGGATGTCCTCGTCGTTGATGTCATACTTGAAGCGACCCTGGTCGATCTGGTGGGCAATCTCAAGAAGGCCCACCTCGATGTGCTCAAAGTCGCTCTGGCTGATGACGCCCTGGCGCGCCAGCATCCTGGCGTGCGCAATCGAGCCGGCGATATCCTGGCGGTACATGTTCTTGTCCACCTCGAGCGAGGCGCCAAAGCGCTGCGTGAACTCGCTTACACTCTGCTCAAACCTGCCGGACCAAAGAGCCATTGTCTCCCCTTGCGTCAAAAGCCAAAAGAGCGCCGCCGGTTTGGGCCGGCGGCGCACGTCAACCGTACAGATTGTACCTTAGAACTGATTGAAGTCGTGTCCCTCGGCGGCACGATGCGCACCGGGGCCCTGCACCTGGCTCCACGTCTTGCTCTGCAGGCTGTGGATGTCGATGAAGCCCTTGGAGGCGCTGCGGTCAAAGGTGTCGCCCTCGCTGTAGGTGGCGAGACCGTACTGGTAGATGGCGTAGTCGCTCCTGCGGCCGACCACGGTCATGCTGCCCTTGTAGAGCTTGAAGCGCACCTCGCCGGTCACGAACTCCTGCGTGGAGGCGATAAAGGCATCGAGGGCGTTCTTGAGCTGCGAGAACCACAGGCCGTCGTAGATGAGCGTGGACCAGGTCTGGTCGATCTGGTGCTTGTAGTGCTGGGTGTCGTGGTCGAGAACCAGCGACTCGAGGGCCTGGTGGCACTTGATGATGGCCAGCGATGCTGGGCACTCGTAGCACTCGTGGCTCTTGATGCCAATCACGCGGTTCTCGATCATGTCGATGCGGCCGAAGCCATGGGCGCCGACGATCTCGTTGAGCTTGATGATCAGCGGCAGGAGCTTCATCTTCTCGCCGTTGAGGGAGACGGGCACGCCGTGCTCGAAGGCCATCGTCACGTACTCGGGGGTGTCGGGGGCGTCCTCAGGATTGACGGTCATCGTCCAGATGTCTGCAGGCGGCTCGTTCCACGGATCCTCCAGCACGCCGCACTCGATGGCGCGACCCCAGAGGTTGTCGTCGATGGAGTAGGGCTTGGCGGCGGTGGTGGGCACCGGCACGTCGTGCTCGGCCGCCCACTCCATCTCATGCTCGCGCGTCAGGAGGTCCCACTCGCGCACGGGGGCGATGATCTCGAGGTCGGGATCGAGCGCGTGGATGCAGGTCTCAAAACGCACCTGGTCGTTGCCCTTGCCGGTGCAGCCATGGGCGATGTAGTGCGCGCCGTGCTTGTGGGCATAGTCCACCAGATACTTGGCGAGCATCGGACGGGAGAGGGCTGAGAGCAGCGGGTAGGTGTTCTCGTAGAGGGCATTGGCGGCGATGGCCTTGGTCAGCACGCGGCTGGCATAGGACTTGCGCAGGTCGACGGCGTCGGAGTAGATGGCGCCCATGTTGTAGGCCTTCTGCTTGACCCACTCGAGGTCGGACTCGTCCTGGCCGACGTTTCCGCAGATGGCGATGACATCGAGGTCCTTCTCGATCTGCAGCCACTTGACCATGACCGAGGTGTCCAGGCCGCCGGAGTACGCCAGAACTACCTTTTCCCTACCGTTGCTCATGTTCTCATCCTTTCATGCGGTTTCCCGCTGTGGTTTCACTCTGTTCGTCTCGTTTCAGGTTTTCGTATCGCAGTGTCTTGTTTTGCTTTTGTTCTGTATATCCGCTGCTAGCCAGTATCGTCGTGATGTATCGGCATGAAAAAACCCGGCGATGCCGGGTGCCGTCTGGTCCGTATGTGTGCTTGGAGCTAAACTCCGTAGACCTAAGACAACACGCACTGGCGTCGCAGCGTGGTACGTCGGTCCTGGCGTCGGAGGGCGCTCTGCTGAATTGCGAAGTTATTCATCTGGGACCCTCCTTCTGATGCCATGGCTACATGCCGTGTTTAGTACGTGGGTACCGTACCGCAGGCATGCAAATCCTTGCAATGCAGATTGATGCATTGATGCCGTTTTGAAACATTCCGTCCACGAGGTGCACACCCCCAGCGCGGTCGCTGCCCGCCAAGAAAGAAAACCTGAAGCTGTTTTGAGGGAGACGGGTGCTTGACGAGCCCCACACCCACGGCTTCCGCTCGGCTATCCCCAGCGGCGTCACTGGTCCGCTCCGAGAGACGGAACGGGGGCTCGTTCCGTCCAGATTGACGGACCAGTCGTCACTGGTCCGCTCCGAGAGACGGAACGGGGGCTCGTTCCGTCCAGATCGACGGACCAGTGGCTGAAGTCGTGACATGAAAAACGCCCCTGTGCGGGGCGTCTGTCGTACAAGATGGCGGAGGAGGAGGGATTCGAACCCTCGTACCCCGTGAAGGGGTAAACGGTTTTCGAGACCGCCGCATTCAACGGAGAGTCTGGGATTTGAACCCAGGATACGCTTTCGGCGTATACACGATTTCCAATCGTGCTCCTTCGGCCACTCGGACAACTCTCCGTGAAATCGCATGCCTTAGCATAGCAGAATTTTCTCCGGAGTACAGCATCAATCTTCGAGCTCGCAAACCTTCACCTTCTCGTGCACTGCTGCTTCAAATGTCCGCAGGTTGCGCGCCACAACGCTAGAGTAAGATAGACGCCACCAAGCCCGAGAACACAGGGGTGCCATGCTACCGCTTCCAGACCTCTTTGCCAGCCAGAGCCCCACCGCTGCCAGCGTGCCCGTCCCCGTCTGGCTTGACCTTGCTGCCGTGGTCGTCGGCTCCTTCTCCGGGCTCTTCTACGCACGCGAACGCAAGCTCGACCTCATCGGCTACATCGGCCTGGCCATCCTCTGCGGTTTGGGCGGAGGTCTCGTCCGCGACACCATCATGCAAGTCGGTGACGTCTACCTGCTTCGCTCCAACTGGGCCATCGTTGTCTCCATCTCTGCGGGCGTGTTGGGCTTCCTCTTTCCCGCCTCGATCACCGCGCACCCGAACCTCATGGAGTGGGTCGATATCCTCTCAGTAGGGCTCTTTGCCGCAGCCGGTACGGACAAGGCCATCATCTACCAGCTCAATCCCGTGCCCGTCATCTTCATGGGCGTGATGACCGGCGTCGGCGGTGGCATGATGCGCGACGTATTCTTGGGTGAGGTTCCGCGCATCTTCAGGCGCAGCAACTGGTACGCGCTCTGCGCCGTGGCGGGCTCCGTCACGTACTACCTGTGCGTGCTGCCACTCGCCTTTGACAAGGTCTGGTCAGCCGTCATCTGCGTTCTGGTCACCGTGCTTCTTCGCCGCCTGAGTCTGCGCTACAACATCTACTCTCCCGCGGAGGTCGACCTGGGGCCAGGTCTCAAAAAAGCTGCTCTTGACGTCGCTCAAGCCGCGAAGGAGGCCACGGACAACGAGGCCGACCACGCCCTCCAGCAGCACAGGCGCCAAAAGGAACGCCGTAGGGGCGGCGCTGGTCGAGGAGCGTAGGATTCTCGCGCCTTCCCGCCTCTCATTCTATTGTTGCCAAAGCTTTCCGCCCAACACGTAGGCATCAGCACCACATACGACCTAGATGAGATTCTCCACCTCACCAGCAGGCGCCGGGTCGCTCCAAGCGAAGTCGTCTCCACTGCCGCGCCCGTCAAAGTACGAGAAAGCCGAGTAGGCGGGTCTTCCCTTTTCGCCAAACTCCATGATGAGCGCGTCGACATAATCGTCCGCGTCGTCAGCCACTGCCCCTTCGTAGCAAATGGCATACATGCATGGAGTGGCCAAGCCAAAGGAGTCGTCGCCTCCCGAACGCTTGACGGTTCTCACCTTTTCGCGGGCACCCACAAGGCACGCCTCTTCTCCGTCATCGGAGAATTCGTAAAACCCGACGTTCCCCTTTGCATCACCCAAGGCGAGCAGCACGTTTACTGCGCGGCCTTCGGCCAAGCGATCCAGCGCCTCTCCCATGAGATCGCAAGACAGGTCGTCGAGCTGAGGCGATATGCGAGGCTCCCTCTCCTTGTGCTCGACCATGGTGCTCCTTTGCTAAAAGCTGTTTTCTGAGATTCTAAGCGTACGAACCGGCGATTTCCATCCACTCCAGCCTTCCAAAGCAGTACGCTCCAGGCGCCTCACGAGGGCAACGGAATCGGTTACTTCTTGACCAGGCCGTGGCGGACGTTCCACTTGCGTCGCTCGATGTCCGACAGAATCTTCTTGCGCATGCGGATGCTCTTGGGCGTAATCTCCACCAGCTCGTCGTCGGCGATGTACTCGAGCGCCTCCTCGAGCGAGAAGGTGCGCGGGGGAGTCAGCTGCACGGCGATGTCGGCGGTGCTGGAGCGCTGGTTGCCCAGCTGCTTGGTGCGTGCGATGTTGACGACCATGTCGCCAGGCTTGCTGCGCTCGCCCACCAGCATGCCC
Organism: uncultured Coriobacteriaceae bacterium; assembly: GCA_902790135.1. Lineage (GTDB taxonomy): Bacteria > Actinomycetota > Coriobacteriia > Coriobacteriales > Atopobiaceae > UBA1367. The sequence continues at coordinate 47,790 of CADAQM010000014.1, read as the reverse complement.
TCGTAGCACTCGTCGCCGGGCGCCACAAACAGGGCGCCACGCTCCTGCAGCGTGCCCAGCGCGTAGGCCACCGCCTTCTCGGTGGACATTGAAATCATTGCGCCGTTCTGGCGGCTGCCGATGTCACCGGCAAACGGGCCGTACTCGAGGAACGTGTGATAGAAGACCGCCTCGCCGTGGGTCACGTTGAGGATGCGGTTCTTGAGACCCATGACGCCGCGGGTCGGGATCTTGAACTCGAGGTGCGTCTGCGTGACACCTGCCTCCATGTTGGTCATGGTGCCACCAGCAGTGCCAAACACCTCGATGACCTTGCCGGAATACTCGTTGGGACACTCGACCACCGCCTGCTCGACGGGCTCGAGGCGCTCGCCGTCCTTGCCCTTCTTGAACAGGACGCGCGGACGACCCACCTGGAACTCGTAACCCTCGCGTCGCATCTGCTCCATGAGCACGGAGAGGTGCAGGATGCCGCGACCAGCGACCTCGACGCCGGTCTTGTCAGCCAGCTCCTCAATGCGCATGGTCACGTTGTTCTCGGCTTCCTGGTCGAGGCGCTCCTTAAGCTGGCGGCCGCCCACGATGTCGCCCTCGCGACCGACAAGAGGGCTGGTTGAGGCCTCGAACACGACGGCCATGGTGGGCGGGTCGATTTCGATGGGATCGAGCTCGACGGGGTCGTTGGGATCGGTGTAGACATCGCCGATGTCGGTGGAGTCGATGCCCACGACAGCGCCGATGTCACCAGCCCCCACCTCCTTGCACTCCTTGCGGCCGAGGTAGTCGAAGGTGAAGAGCTGCTTCACCTGGCTCATCGCACGGCTGCCGTCGTTCTTGACCACCAGGATCTTATCGCCCTGGTGGATGGTGCCCGAGAAGACACGGCCGATGCCGATGCGACCCACGTAGCTGGAGTGGTCCACCGTCACGCACTGCATGGCGAGCGGACCCTCGAGGTCCACGTCTGGCGCAGGAAGCGCGTCCACAATCATGTCGAGCAGGGGGAACATGTCCATGCCGTCGTCGTCTGCCTCGAGACGGGCGAAACCGTTGACCGCGGAGGCATAGATAACGTGCTCCATGGCAAACTCGAGCTGATCGTCGTCGGCACCGAGGTCCATCATCAGGTCGAGCGAGTCGTTGAGCGCCTTCTCGGGGTTGGCACCATCACGGTCGATCTTGTTGATGACCACCATGATGCGCAGCCCACAGGCAATAGCGTGCGAGAGCACGAAGCGCGTCTGGGGCATGGGACCCTCTGCGGCGTCTACCAGCAGCAACGCACCATCAGCCATCTTGAGCACGCGCTCCACCTCGCCGCCGAAGTCGGCGTGGCCCGGTGTGTCGATGACGTTGATCTTGACTCCCTTGTAAGAGATCGAGATGTTTTTCGCAAGGATGGTGATGCCACGCTCGCGCTCCTGGTCGTTGCTATCGAGCACGCGCTCGGCAACCTGCTGGTTGTCGCGGAACGCACCGGCCGCGCGCAGCAGCTTGTCAACCAGCGTTGTCTTACCGTGGTCGACGTGCGCGATAATGGCGATGTTGCGGATGGAGTCTTGAAGCATGCCGCTCCCCCTCGTCTTTTCCTGCTGTTGGCCAGCGTCCTGTGGCCGCTTTTTCCTTGCAAAGTGTAGCAGCAGGTGGCAGCGACATTCCGTGTAGTCACACGTTCCATGAAATGGCTGCGTTTGGGTGACAGGAATAAAGGCCTGCGCCTTCCTGACCGTATCAGGAGACCAGCCTCTCCAGCCGGCGCAGGGTCCGCTTGGCCGACATCGCTTCTCTCCTCGACTTACAACGGATTCGTATATCATTATGAGGCTCTCGACAAATACGATATCCTTCTGTCAATGGCCATTTGCAATTAGACGTGGTGCCCCATGAAGATACTTGTTGTAGTCCCTGCGTATAACGAAGAGCAAGCGCTCGCCGATACCATTCACGAGCTAACGAGTAGTTGCCCGGACATCGATTATCTCATTGTCAACGACGGGTCCACCGATCGCACGGGAGACATCTGCGACGAGCTGCACCTCTGCCATGTGGACTTGCCGATAAACTGCGGGCTGGCCTCCGGCGTACGCACGGGCATGAAGTATGCCATGAGGAACGGCTACGACGCCGTTGTGCAGTTCGACGCCGACGGCCAGCACGTACCCAGCTACATCCCCGAGATGGCCCGCAAAATGGAAGAGACTGGCTGCGACATCGTCCTTGGCTCACGCTACCTTGCAGGCGGAAAGGCCATGGGCATGCGCAACATGGGCTCGCGCATCATCGCGGGTCTCATCCGCGCTGCCACGCGCACCACCGTCACCGACCCAACCTGCGGCCTTCGCATGTACGGTCCCAAGATGATCGAAACCTTCGCAAAGGGCTTTGACATCGAGCCCGAGCCTGACACGCTAGCCCTCCTCATCCGCAACGGTGCCACTATTTGCGAGATTCCGATTACGGTTCGCGAGCGCCAGGGCGGCGAGAGCTACCTCAAGCCGCTTCGTGCGGCTCGCTACATGCTGCGTTCCGTCTCCTCAATCGTCCTTTTCCTCTGGTTCCGGTAGGTGATTGCATGCCTCTGTCCCAACAGCTCCTCCTACTTGGCGGTGCCATTGTCATACTCATCGTGGTCGTGCATGCCGTGCACAAAAGGCACATCCTCATTGATGATTCCCTCTTTTGGATTGCGCTCGCAGTCGTACTTGTGCTTCTTGGCGCGTTCCCTCAAATCGTGTTCTTCTTCGCTAATCTGTTTGGGTTCCAATCGGCAGCAAACCTAGTGTTTGCCGCCATCACGGCACTGCTGCTGATAAAGGAGTTCCGCAATACGGCTAAGATATCGACCCTTAAGGATCGCGTGAACCAGCTGGCGCAGGAGATGGCGCTGAGGTTGGAGGATCAGGAGAGCGAGAAGGACTAACAGCGAGGCGAGATGGGCCACGGCGCGCAGCCTATGCACCCACCTCCCTCATGCACGAGCTCAAGCGGAACGCTCAGCTTTTGTCCCCATCAGCTTCTTCGCTTCGTATGATAGCGAGACGCTCCTCTAGGTAGTCGACGATGTTTTCTGCGGCATGCCCGGCAGTGGGCCACGCCTCCTGCCTGAACTTCTTGCGTTCCTCCGCGAATTCGACACTCGTAACCGCATTAGAGATTATCTCTCGCATGTGCGGGAAGCTCTTGTCGTCAAACTCGACTGCAACCCGGTGGAAGTTGCGGTGGTGCCAGGCCGGCTCGTCGAGCCAGCAGGCATCGTAGACGGAGTTGTCATAGTCTGCGATGGAATAGAGCACTGGCTTGTCGAAGACGAGGAGGTAATCGAAGGTAATGCCCGAGAAGTCGGAAACCATCACGTCGGCCTCGCACAGCGTGGCGAAGTAGTCGTTGTCAAAGCTCCACCTGAGTCGATCGTTCTCGGGGAACTTCTTCACCAATCGGTCGATGTTCTCCTTCTCGGACGTAAGCGACTGGGGATGGGGACGGACGATGACTTTGTAGCCCGTGTTGATAACGGCCTCGAGTGCCCTGTCTCCATAACGGGCAAATAGACCACTTGGTCCCCACGTCGGCGAGAAGAGGACGGTGATGTCGTCGCTGTCGGCAGGGAGAGTCCTCTTTCCATGCTCCGCTTGCCACGCTTCGAGCCTGTCGCGCATGGTATCGAGATAGGTCACTCCGCAGATTCGCACGTCCTTGGGAGGTAGGTTGCGCTTTGCCTCCAGCTCTCGGATCTGGTCGACCATGAATTGGCTCGAGACGAGGATGGCATCATAGTGGTCCTGCCCGAACATACGGTATCCCACCGTGGTGTCTGCACCATGCTTGAAGTGGACGTACCACTTGACGTTCTTCGATCGCTTCCACTGGTATACGTCCAACCCGGGCGTCGTCGAAAGCACGATATCAGCCCTCATGGTGTTGAGCTTGAGGAAGGCCTGGTTGAGTGTGCCCAAGCATCGCGTCTCGACATACTCGTACTTTGCATCCAAGCCGGGATCGTCTTCCGAGGCAGTCCAGTAGCTTGCACGAATCTTCCTACGCTCAAGCTCGTCGCAAACAGGCTTGAAGCACTTCCAGTAGCGCTTGTCGTCGCTGAACATGACCACTGGCAAGGTCTCGGATTGCTCATCATCCCGAGCGCTGCCAGCACTTATCAGGAATTTCAGCTTGATCATGAGCCGCTGTGCAAAGAAGAACAGAGTCGTTATTGCCCCGATAAGCACGGTGAAGAGCATGCTCCCTGTGCCTGGGTCGATGTAGGAAATCACCTGTGTCAAACCGGACTCCAAACTCACAAACTAATTGTGCGAAACAACTGTCGCACATCTTTCCTTGTGAAATGTATCAGAGACGTTCTCTGGCAGCGCAATCTGCCGCCTTGTCACACGCTAAATACATTTACAGGAAAGCCCCAACAGTGCTCGCGTGCGGACAGGGCGTCGCCTTTTCGCGACGCTATCCGAGGCCCAACGTGGTGATGCGAAAGAAGCCATACCTTACCAGCCTTGCTCCGCGCGATCGAAAGCTGCTAGCAACTCCGACACCGTGTGGTCCCACGAGAACTGCTCGCTGACGAATTCACGTGCCGTCTGCTGCAGCATGCGAAGACGGTCGGGGTCCTCCGTAAGCATCATCAGGGCGCGCACGAGGTCCGTCGCTTCAGCATGTTTGAGGATGACGCCGTGGTCCTGCGTCGGTATGATCTCGTCCACCCCGCCGGCGTGCGAGGACACGAGTGCGCACGAGCATGCCGCTGCCTCGAGAAGAGAGGTGGGCAGGCCCTCGCTATAACGCGTAGGTAGGCAGAACACGTCGCAGGTGGAGAGTAGCGCGGCAAGATCGGCGTGGTTGAGCATCCCGACGTAGTCCAAGTTCGGCAGCTCTCGGCTGGTCTCGCGGACCTCGTCCTCGAGAGGCCCCGTCCCCGCCAGGAAGAAGTGGATGCGCTGATTCTCTCGCAATGCGCGCGCCGCCTCCAGCATCACGTCTGCACCTTTGTCTGCGAGCAGTCGCGCCGCATATGCTATGCACACCGTATGGTCGCCGATGCCAAACTCAACGCGAAAGTCTCGATCGCTCGCCTGCGATGCGAACCGTGCACTGTCGAGTGCGTTGTGGATTTCGCCGCATGAGGTGATGCCGAAGTTCCCCAGCCAGCGCGACGCATCCTGGGAGACACCGTAGTAGTCGACGGGGTATCGCTTGAGGTTCGCGGTAATGGCGTGCTCGGCAGTCTTCGAGGCGAGCGAAAGGACCCTGCTCTCAAACTTGATGTAGCCAGTCCCATGATCGATGAGGACCGGTCGCACGCCCACGCGCCTGCAGAGCCGTGCCGCCTGTGTCGAGAGATCGTAGAAACGCGTGTTTATGAGGGCGTGGAAAGGTGCCCTGTCCTCCAGTCGCGTGAGCAGTGCACGATTGCGTGCATTGCGCTTGGCGAAGGGCATACGCGCTGGCCCGAAGGAATCGAGACGCAGGACCTCCATGGTACCGTCGCCGACCGTGCGTCGTACGTCCTGCGACGTGCTGCTCGTCGGCTCGGTGGTCACCACAATGACCTCGCGTCCTTGGCTCGCGAGGCGTTCCCCAAGGTTAGCGGTAAAGAACTCCACGCCACCCACGCTGGGGAGGTAGCGAGCAGAAAAGAGCACGATGGGCCATGTGCGTTTGGTATCACCCATAAAGATCATCCTCCGTGACGCTGAGGCGCGCAGGCCCTCACGACTCCCGCTCAGCCTGCTCGTGTGCCAGCCTCGCGCGTCCCTGATCGTAGAGTGCCATCTCCCACGCCATGCCGAGACGCATGATGGGGGTGGCATTGCGTACATCGTGGTTGTGACACCAGCGCAGACGTGCGAGCGGCGGCAGATCGAGAAGGCGCGAAAGCCCCTCGCAGAGCTCCTGGTCGCGTTCGCTCAGCTGCCCGTCATACGCCTCCGCAAAGGCGCCCGCCTGCCGCACGCGCATCTCGATGGCCCCGAGCTGCTGCTCGTTGGGGAGGAGTGCGCTGGCATACGCTCCAAGGTTGCGGACGATATCGAGTGGTGAGCCCGACGATGCGCCTACGGAGTTGTCGCCATGCTGGCGGTAGAGCGACGTCGGCTGGTCCACGTATCCGATGTGTCCGAAGGCGGCAGCCGTCACCATCATCCACCAGTCGTGCATTCCAACGCCATCCACGTTTGCCGGCAGACGCATTGTGTCGCGATAGAGGGGTCGGTTGACGACAATCGAGCAGCCAGCCGCAGTGTTCTGAGACATGAGGTTTGCGAGGCTCAAGCGGTGTGGATCGGCACCCGAGTATGCGAGAAGCGACGGGGCAATGATGGAGAGGTCCTCGGAGGCAACAGCTAGGTCCGAATAGACGAGTAGAGGCGCATCGGCTCCGTATGCAATCTCGAGTCGATGCATCTCGGCCATTTCAACCGCAAGCTTGTCTGGTAGCCACAGGTCGTCTTGATCGCAGAAGGCGACGTATGGAGCCGCCGCCCGCTTAAGCAGCGAGAAGAAGTTGTCGCGTGCATTGCCATGGCGAACGTCGTTGTCCAGCACGCGAATGCGTGTATCGGCCTCCGCGTAGCGCTGCACGATCTCCAGGGTAGCGTCCGAAGAGCGGTCGTCCGACACGAGCACCTCAAAGTCGGTGAAGTCCTGAACGAGTAGCGATTCGAGCTGCGTTGCCACGTAGCGCTCACCGTTGTACGTAGCGAGCAGTATCTGGAGGGATGCACCCATGTGTCACCTCGCAAGGATTCATTCGTCGACTTCCTGCCCTACCTATTGTAGCCCGTAGGCGCCGCCGACCGTGGGCAGACACGACGCCAAGCCCCCCTCTTGATCTATGCCATGCCCATCATGCAGCTCAGCATGAGCTGTGAGTTCACGCTCAAAAAGCCGGGCGTAAACGGTGTCGCATCCTTTAGGGGGCCTCAGACGTGCCTGAGGCCCCTATGCCATCGAGGACTCCTCACCCATCTGAGGATGCGTGCTTTGTGAGTCCTATTGCGGCACCGCCCGAATCGCGTCTTCGTATGTTTCGTAACGAGTCCAGTCTGAAGGATCGAAGATGTTGTCGTGGACGGAGTACCACGGGGCATCCGAAGTGTCGTAGGTGTTTCCGTGGTTCGTTCCGGTCTTGAAGTGTGAGGAAAGGGTTACCAGCTGCTCATGGTTTTCCTTGTCTGAGGTGTCAATGGGATTGCCCGTGAAGGGGTTCACGGGATTCTCGATGACACCAGCCATGGCAATCGCCGGCACATCAGCGTTGGTCATGAACTCATCCGAGACGGCAAAGCCGCTTGCCTCAAAATCCTTGACCATAAGAAGCGGGTTGACCTTCATGACATCAAGGTAGTCATCAAACACCAAGTCATCCAGGCAATGCAGACCACGTCCGTGGTCCGCGACGATGATAATGCGAGTGTTGTCCCAGACGCCCTGGTCCCTCATCCAGTCGAACCATCTTCCCAGTCGCATGAGAGCAGCAGCGTTTACGTGATAGTGCATGCGTTGGTCGTCGGTGGTCATGTGAGTGAGGGTCACGCCGTTAAGCTCAAACCGACCATAGTCCTCGAGACCGGCATTGTTCACGGCGTCGGATATCTCATAGTCCGGCAACTGCAGGAAGTCCTGCTCGTGAGTGGTGTTGTTGTACAGCTGGACGAACCCACCTTTGTCTGACTCGATATCCGTCAGCTCGGGGAGCAGCTCTAGCACGCTCAGCTCATCACGCAGGCGCTTGCTGGGGTAGGTGGCCTTCGAGGGAGTCATGTAAAGGCTCCTGTCATATATTCTGGGTTGAACCAGCTCGGGGGCGACCTTGAACAGCCCGTAGAAGACGAACTTGCGTTCAAGCCTTGAGGAGGCGCCGACGCCCAGACGATTCTGGACCAGCTCCGTATAGGCACCGTTTATCTTGTAGGCCTCGGTGTTGTCAAGCTGTCCGTACATGGAAAGATCCACGCCCAACGTGTAACTCCCGGCGTACGGTGGATCAATGACGGTGGTCTGGTACCCCTCTTCCGACATGAGCGTGGGCATAAGCAAAAGAGCCTCGTTGTGCTTGTCGGCAAGCCCCTCGTCGGCACGTTGGTTCATAGCAGAAGGCACATATTCATAGCCACCGAAGATCCCCGGTGCCCCGTAGTTGGTATACCAACCATGGGAGAGCGTGTTGGGGTAGTAGACAAAGCCGTCAAACTGGGCTTCGAGCTCGGGCCGCTCTTCCATGATGAAGGGAACGAAAGCCGATATGGCGCGGTCCAGGTAGATAATAACCACATTGCGATGCGTCTGGGAGAGATGGAAGATCTGGCGCGGGGTGCCATCGGGAAGCACAAGCTCATTTCCATCGGACTTCTCGAGAAGCGCCCGATTCTGCGCCACGGAAGTCGTTATGGTATGCACGTTGACGACGGACATCAACGCAAGGGAGAGTGCCGTCACACAGGTAACCGGAAGCACGAGAAGCCGACGCCATCTCCATACTGCATACATCGCCACAAGCAAGGCCGCGAGCGCCATGAAGTTGATAGCTTGTTCGGACAGGGCATATTTGACGCCGTTGTCATACTTCAGGGCAGTGGTGATTGTGCCCAGGTTGCGGCCAAAGACAAAGTAGTCTAGCAGACACACGCCGCAAAGGAGCCACAGGGCAAGTGCGTGCCATTTCCGCGCACCATCGTCCGAGAGCATGTAGTAGGTCCCCCACCACAGAAGAAAGACGCCCGCCCACACACAGGCTGCGTGCACGATGTAGCTCAAGGGACTGTTGCTGCCGACCATAAACTCGATCGGAGAATCCGCTATAAGCGCAGAAGGAATGAGCACACCGATCAGAACAACCAGCAACGCCGCTGCGGAGAAGAACTGGCGGGTGGTGGCACGACGATCGTCAGGGGACACCGTGGCAGCCTCGGTCTCGTTTTTCGGACTGCGTGTAAATGACCACCACCAGATGATCTCAAACACAAGAAGACATAGAGCGATAACGATGGCGCGCCTTGGTGACGATACCTTCCCGTCAACCACAAGCCATGCGCAGGCCCCGAGAACACAGGCCTGGGCAAGCAGGAGGGCCCATTTGCGGGGATTCGGGACCACCTTCATGAAGATGTTCTTGCCCAACGAGAAAAGCTGGTTGCAAGTCCAGTAGAACACAAGCCCAGAGGGGCTATCGTAGAGCAGAACGAGGAAGATGATCGCGAGGCCGTAGGTGCGGACCTTGTCTCCCAAGGACATGCCGCGCGTATAGACCGCGGACGCCGCAACGTTGAGGGCGGTCATGAGCACGGGCATGATGTTGATGGCAAAGCCACCAACGCTAAACAGGCTATCGGGGCTTCCCAAGTCATTCAAAAAGAGGAAGGAGGCACCCCTCAGCAGGGACAAATCAGAAAGATACGAGTAGGCTGCCATGAAGAAGGGGATCTGCAGGAGCAGGGATATCGAGCTCCTGAGCTGGTAGTAGGGCTTGTAGTTCTGCTGGCGGTAGTACTCCGTGAGGACCATGACCCTCTCGTCGCCCGAGAAGGCGCGCTTGATATGTGCCACCCATCCTGCCATCGCCTCCTGACGGGCGCGCTCCTGCTCCTGGATGGCGTCAGCCATGCGGTAGAGGGGCAGGCTCAGCAGGTTTACGGCTGCGGACACACCCACGATGGCAAGCCCCGGACTATCGGTAAGCCGGTATCCCACAGCAAACACGAGCTCGATCAAATATACGAGCGGTTGAATCACGATGTCATAGATGATATGAAGCAAGGTCGGCCCCCTGGGCTTTGTGGCGGATGGTTCTTATAACGGAAGGTCCGTGGTCTAGTTGGCTGTGCGGGATTGCTCGGCTAGCCGCTCGTAGTAGTCGGTGAGCCAAGCCCCGGCCTGCACTATGTCATAGCTGGAGAACTGCTCGCGGTTGACAGAAATCCTGGAGCCGCGTTCGATCTGCGCAAGGGCCTCTGCCCACAGGCGAGGGTCATCTATGGGCAGATACTGCACCGTACCAGAGACGTTCGCCTCACGAGTTGTCCGATCCGACAGGATACATGGCAAGCCTGCAGCCTGAGCCTCGATGCCAACGACGCACAATCCCTCAAAGAAGCTAGGAAGCGCAAACACATCGAAGGCGCAGTAGAGCCTCTCCGGAAACTCGGTAAAGTCTACAAAAACCACTTTGTCGGATAGCCCATGGGCACTCACCCATCTCTCTGCATCCAGACGCTTGTCATTGGAGCCTCCTCCCGCGAGCACGAGGACGGCGTCTTCGCGCAGGGCCAACAGCTCCTCGAAAGCCCTCAGCAGGAAGGGGTGGTTCTTTTGGTAGGAAAAGCGGCCGATGTGGCCAACCACAAAGGCGTCCTCTGCAATGCCTAGGCGAGCCCTCTCCGCGTCACGAACCGATTTTGAAAACGCAAACCTGTCGAGGTCTATGGCGTTGTACATCAGATCAACCGGGACGCGCTTCCCAAACAGCCACTCTCCCGCCTCCCGCGAGCAGGCCAGTCGTGCGGTCGGATACAGGTTTGAAAAATGGCACAGCGAGCGCTCAATCAAGCTTTTGACACTGATGCCGCTGCTCCAGGCCATGTGGCTGTGGGCTATTCGCACCGGAACACCAGCGGCCTTTGCCGCCCGAAGCGAGAAAACCGAAAGGGTGCTGAGATGGCTGTGAACGATTGGCCAGTCCCCTTGCGAGAGAACTCGCTTCAGTTCGCGCTGGTAGGCCAGAACGTTCTCATATGGGGGGACTTCGATGATGCTCCCTCCCAAGGATTCGACCTCCTCAGTTGGCACGAGCCCAGAATCAGAGCAGACCAGGAGGTCAAACTGCACGCGACTACGATCGATGTGGCGGTAGTAGTTCATGACTACGGACTCAACTCCACCGCCAAACATCTTGCCCATCACCTGAGCCACACGAATCATCTAAGTGAATCCTCTCGATCGCACGTATGGTTTCACTCTACACCAAGCAGGAGGGGTTTTCTGGCAGCATCCCCCAGCCTATCCCCGTCACCATAGGCTCCAGACAGGCGGAAGAGAGCTATCAATCAGTGAGGAACAGGGGTAAAATGACAATCTCATTATTTTAGCCCACAGAAGAAGGAGTCCCGTGAGACTTTTTATTGGCGGCGACTTTGCTCCGACCAAGGCAAACTTTGACCTCTTCGAGCAGGGTGACGCAGAGACGCTTTATGGGCGTGAGCTGCTGGACTATCTTGCCAGCTTTGACTACCGCGTGTTCGACTTCGAGACGGCCATCGAGGGCGCCGGCTCAGCCATCCCAAAATACGGGCCGATCATCACCACGCCCGAACGTTGCATGCCAGGCGTTGATGCCATCCATCCAGACCTCATGGTGCTAGCCAACAACCACTCCATCAACCTTGGAGCCGAAGGCATCGAACACACCAAGCAGGTCCTCGCTGAGCATGGTATTGCGAGCGTCGGAGCGGGCCAAGACATTGAGGAGGCCCGTAAGCCCTTCTATCTCACGTTCGGCGACCTCACCGTGGGCTTCTATGTCTGCGCCGAGCACGAGTTCAACGCAGCCGGCGAGCACACGGCTGGTGTCAATCCCTACGACCCTTTGGTCAGCTTTGACGAGGTTCGCGAGGCAAAGACCCATTGCGACCAGCTCATCGTGTTCTACCACGGCGGCATGATCGAGTACCGCTACCCCCTGCCCAACGAGCGCCGTGCCCTTCGCAAGTTTGTAGACTGTGGGGCAGACCTCGTGGTCGGACAACATACCCACTGCATCGGCTGCTCCGAGGTCTACAAGGGAAAGACCATCGTCTATGGCCAGGGGGATTTCTTTTTTGCCCGGCCAACCAAAAACGAGTTCCGCTTCTCGGGTCTGCTCATCGAGGCGGACATCAGCAAAGAGAGCCTGAGCGTAAACTTCAATGTGCGCATCAAGCCCGAGGACACCATTCACCTTGCAACCGACGAGGAGCGTTCGGCTGTTCTCGAAGCCTTTGAGGAGCGCGGCAGAGAAATCCAGGACGAGGAGCACTTCCAGGACCTTTACGAAAAGCGCCTGCAAGAGCGTCGCCGGTTCTACCTCGATCGTCTCTTTGGTTGGTATAGCAGATTCCCCATCTTCGCCGGACTCGACAAGCTTACCGGCAGGCTCTACAGCCGTTATCTCTATGGCAAGCGCTTCACCAAGACCGACTGGCTCATATTGGACAACTGGCTCTCCTGCGAGACCCACTACGAGATTATGAGCGACCTTGTCATTCGCGAATGGAAGTCGAAGTCGTGACCGGGGTAGTGGATGGCGCCCGATGCACGGGATGCGGAGCTTGCCTAGTAGCCTGCCCAGTTGCGGCAATCTCGATGGACGACCGTCCCGACGGATTTGCTCGCGCGGTGATTGATGACGATGCCTGCGTTCACTGCGGGCGATGCACGAAAACCTGTCCCGTGCACAACCCCCCAGAGCTTCGTACGCAGGAGGCGGTCTTTGCGGCACAGTCGCCGTCCCGTGAGGTACTGCTGACATCTGCCTCGGGCGGTGCCTTCTATGAAGTTGCCCGTGGCTTCCTGCGCGAGGGCGGCGTTGTCTACGGCGCCGTCATGCACGTTTCGCACTCCGTTGCCCATGTCGTCCACGAGGCGGTACGGGATGAGGCGGGCCTGGCACGCCTGCAGAATTCCAAGTACGTCCTTGGCGAGGCCTATCCCGTCTTCCACGAGGTAGAGGATGCCCTCAAGAAGGGGGGGCGGGTCCTATTTGCGGGCCTTCCCTGCCAGATTGCCGGGCTCTACGGCTACTTGGGATGCGACCACGAGGGCCTGTACACCGTGGACATCTTCTGCCATGGCAACACCTCCCACGCCCATCTCAACCTCTATCTTGCCTACCTAGCCAAGAAGCATCGCAGTGAGATTGTGGGCTATGCCTTTCGTGACAAGTCGCGTGGAGTCGGATACAAGCCGAGATACGAGCTTGCAAACGGCAAGACCGTGCGTAACACTGCCCTGCAGGAGGCCTACTGGTACCTCTTCCAATACTCCAAGTTCTATAGGGAGTCGTGCCACACCTGCCCCTACGCCTGCCCTAGACGCGTGGGCGACCTCTCCTTGGGAGACTTCTGGGGCATCGAGAACACCAAGCCGGAATTTCTGACGGCCAACGGGGGTCCCTTTGACCCCACATGCGGCATCTCCGCCGTACTTGCCAACTCATCCAAGGGAAGTACGCTTGTCCATAATGCCAACCTCAGGCTCGAAGCCTGTGCGATTGAGGACATCTCGGCATCGGGAGAGGCGGTCCGCACGCCCCAGCCAAAGCCTGCAGACCGTGACCTGGTGCTCAAGATGTTCCGTGAGGGCGACTACGCCAAGATCAAGCGCTATTGCATCCGCCAGATGGGGACGTACTACCTCATAGACCTCGTGTACGACACCCGCCCCGTCCAACTCCTCCGCAAGCTCTTGGGCCGGGCGTGAGGGATCGCTCCTCGGCTCTCCCTCACGCCCACAAGCCCTAATCGATCTTGAGCATCTTCGCGTACTTCTCCTCGTACTCCGGGGGGAAGAAGGAGTTATAGCCACCCCCATGGCAGAGGGTGATCTCGCCATAATAGAACTCCTCGCCCATGTCGTAGAAGTCCACGCGCACGCTCTTGAAATTCTTGGCGATCTCGGACCCTATGGCGATCATGTCGTCAAGCCGCTGGGGGCGAGGCTCGGTGATGGGCTTGTCGATGACCTTGTACTTTGCCTTTGAGGTGAACTGGAAGGGCAGCAGCTCCCATTCCGGCGAGAAAAAGGCACGGTAGTTGTCGGTCTCGCGATTGATGACCTTGTAGATGAAGGCGCACTCGCCGTTGAAGAAGAAGATCTTTACGTCCTCGGGAACCTTGCCTTCTGGCGTCAGAAGCAGCTTCTCTATGAGCAAGCAGGGCTTGACGTTCTTGTACTGCCACTCTCGCGTCGCGTAATAGTGGTTGAAGTTCATCCAGATGCGGGCGTGCTTACGTAGCCACTTGTAGTCAACGGCATCCGGGTCGCGCACGATATGCCACGTACCAGCCCCGTTGTTGCACTTGAGAATGGTGGGGTAGTCGGGAAAGACCTCGCGACGCACATCCTTCCAGCTATCAAGCTTGCCCACGAGGGGGATTAGGTGTTCCGGACCAAAGTTCTCTGCCCAATAGTCGCGCACCCGATACTTGTCGGCAACCAGAGTGCACAGATCCCTGTGGTCATGGAGTTTAAGCCAAATGATCTTCTCGTTGAGCGTCTGGGGATTCTCCAGGTTGGGTTCGAAGCCAAAGGTGTCCTTGAACCTCTTGCGCTCCGTCCGTTCCTCGCCAAGGAGCTTCAAGGGTATCTCGTAGTTCAAGGCATAGTGCAGACGACGCAAGGGATATATCTCATTTAATGGAATCATAGGCATGTATTCTTCCTTCACGGCTGGAGCGCGAGTTCACGCCCGCATAACGTAGGTTGATAGCGTACCGCTTATTCTCGCATAGTTAGATTAAAATTACGGGCTTTGGCACAGCATCACGTAGTGGCAAAGAACGTCTGCGCGCATCTTTCAAGCGCGACAGGCTACGCGTCTCCTCGTTCCCCGGTGAAAAGCGCAGCTGCTGTAGAAAATCATCCCCCATGTGCTCGATTGGAACCACCTGTGTGTAAGACTCGCGTGCGCAGCGGTCAAATCTGGCGGCGCCATCGCTTTCCTTATCCGAACCCAATATTACGCTGACGTCAAACCGGTTGTTGGGCACAAAGTATGGGACATGCTCATGGAGACTTGGCTTTGCGCCACCGCCAGCCAGAGTCACTGTATGGCACATGCCCGTGCATTGCCGTTCCCTTACGCCCTTGCTTTTTCTAGTCCCAAGCAGGCCTACACCGGCCAGCCTCTGGGCAAGTATGTGATGGACTACTCCCAATAGAAACCAAAGCGCTCAATGTCCTCCTCGACGAGAGGCCATCCGACCTGCACCGCTATGATATGAAGCTCAGTTATAGCCCTCGCTGCATGCATCTGCATGGGGTCAATGCGAACAGAATCACCAGCTTCTACAGGAATCACCTCTCCGTCAAGCACGACCTCGCCAATGCCACTCGCGATAGTCCATACCTCGGCCCTATGGTGGTGCCGCTGATAGGATAACTGTCTGCCAGAATTCAGAACAAGCTCCTTAGTGAGCGTATGATTGCCATCATCGTAATCGCCGGCATCAACCACCCGGTATTCGCCCCATTCGCGACGTTCGTACATGGGCCTGTCATTGGAAGCCTCTTCGACAAGTACCTTAATGTGAGAACTCGCATCCTTTCCGGTAACCAGAATGCCGTCTGCGGTTGCCACGACCACGGCATCCGATACACCCGCGACAACCATAGGCAGCCTGGTCTCATTGATGACGTGAACGTTGGACGTCGTTGCCTCGTCCACCCAGACGGATCCCGAGTATGGCTCAGCCATCTCCTCTGCAAGCGTGTTCCACGTCCCCAGGTCCTTCCACGTACCCGAGTAGGGAACAACGGAGATGCTCTGGGCCTTCTCTACAACCTCGTAGTCAAAGCTGTTCTTCGGCAGCTCGCCATAGTGCGCGAGCATGTCATTGTAGCTTTCCGCATTGTAGTAGCCGTTGGAGAGCTTCCTCAACCATCCCAAGCGGAAGCCGAAGACCCCACAGTTCCAAAGACCGCCTTGTTCTATGTAGCCCTCGGCAGTCTTTACGTCTGGCTTCTCGCGAAAAGTCGCAACTGGCCAGACGTCGCCTTCGGTGGAGGCCGGCAATATATAGCCGTACTTCTCGGACGGGTAGGTGGGCGTGACCCCGAGCAGCACGAGGTCCGAGACGCCAGCGAGCACGGCATCGGCCACGGCGGGAATCCTGTCGTAGTATTCCTGGTCGGCATACGTATCGATAGGCATGACTACCACGGGGTCATTGTCTGACGCGCCTTGCACCATGGAAAGGTGGGCACATGCAAGCATGATGGCTGGCGCCGTGTCACGTCTTTCGGGCTCTGCTGCAAGCTCGAAGCGTCCTCCCACCTGCAGGGAGAGCGCGCCTGACTGCACGGCGCTTGTGGCAATCGTAACGTCAAGGTCCTCGTCAACTGCGGCGATCTGCCCGAAGACGCGCTGCACCATGGAGACGTGGTTTCCCGCCTCGTCGCGCAGCACCTTTAGGAACTGCTTTGAGCGGGCGGAGTTGGAAAGCGGCCAGAGACGGGCGCCAGAGCCACCCGAAAGGAGCACAACGTGTGTCATGGTTCCTCCCTCATTCTTCTCGAGTTCCTTCTGATCCAGAAACGTCCGCACCTCGGAGACCATCGTCCTCAGAAGCGACTCGGCGGAGTCCCGTGACGGTCCATTTGCGAAGACGTACACCTTGAGCTTTGGCTCGGTGCCAGACGGCCGCGCGATCACGCGCGAGCCATCCTCCAGGCGCCATTCGACCACGTTGGAGGGAGGGAGGCGCTCGTCCCTTGGCCTGCCCACGACGGGTATCGGCACACCAGAGAGGTAATCCACCGTGTCCGTTATCTCCCTACCGGCGATGCTGCGAGGCGGGGTCTCGCGAAGGCGCCGCATCAACCTGCCAACCGAAGCCTTCCCGTCGGAGCCGGGCAGCTCAAAGGAAATCTGTCTCCCAAGCGAATAGCCATATCGTGCATAGAGCGACTCCAACGCCTCCGCAAGGGTCTGCCCACGCATCTTGTAGTAGGCGGCAATCTCACATACGAGCATGAGCGCGTTGATACCATCCTTGTCGCGGGCGTACGTGCCCCGCAGGTAGCCGTCGGACTCCTCGAGACCGAAGAGGAACTCATCCCCTGCGGACTCGATGCGTCCGATCTGCTCACCGACGTATTTGAAGCCCGTGAGGACTCGCCTCAGCTCGACGTCGTTGCACCTGCAGATGTCGTCTGCCAGAGGGGCGGATACCACCGTGGTCACTGCGACGGCATTCCCCTCTCCTGCATTGCGGTGCCTGCATATCCAATCCAGCAACAGAATCCCGACCTCGTTACCCGTCAGCAAGCGAGGCCTGCCCTCATCTAGGCATGCCACGCCAACGCGATCCGCATCGGGGTCGGTTGCCAGAAAGAGGTCTGCTCCCCTGTCGACCATCTGGGTCATGCCCATCGCCATCGCATCGGGATTCTCGGGGTTGGGCTTGGGGCAGCTGCTAAAGCTGCTGTCCATGCCAGCTTGCTCTTCGACGAGCGAATACGCAACGCCGAGGCTCTCCAACATCGCTCTCGCATGTACCAGCCCGGTCCCATCCAAAGGGGAGTAGACGACGGATAGGTTCGAGCAGTCGACCCCAAGCCGGCAGCCGAGCACTGACTCACGGTATTCTAGAAGGAGCTTGTCATCGACATAGGAGATCAGGCCCCTTTCCTGGGCTGACGAGAAGTCCATGAACTTGACGTCTTCGAAGGGGTCGATTTCCTCGATCCGCGCCTGTATAGCGCGAGCCATGCCATCGATCGCCTGCACCCCATCTGGACCATATACCTTAAAGCCGTTGTACTCCCTGGGGTTGTGGGATGCCGTTATTACCACGCCAACGCTGCAGCCCAATCTTCTGGTTGCAAAGTCGAGCACCGGCGTGGGCTGCGGGGACGAGAAGATGAGCGCCTTGATTCCGCTGGACGCAAGCACGCATGCCGTCGTTTCGGCAAACTCACGGCTGTGGAAACGCGTGTCATAGCCAATGGCGACCGTCTTGTGCCCGGGAAGGTCATTGAGCCAGTTGGCCAGCCCCTGCGCAGCCTTACCGATCGTGAGTCGATTCATGCGGTTGGGACCGATTCCCATGAGGCAGCGTATCCCACCCGTGCCAAAGCGAAGGTCACCAGCAAAAGCATCCTCACGAGCATCGGGCTGAGCCAGCTCGACGGCTTCCCAAGGTTCCACCGATCCATCAAGGGCACGTATCCACTTATCGTATAAGAGCCTATCGGGCATCTGCTCATCCAGTTTCACTAACATCCCATGGACTTTGGGAACCTCTCTCTACAGCACTGACTTGAGTGTCTCGCATAGCAGGTCAATACACCGGCTCATTTCGACAGAGTGATTCCCCACAAAGAATCCGTTCCGATGCACGTAGTCTGCGTTATGCAGCGGCCCACAAACACTGCCGTGCATGAATTTCATGGCCTTCTGTTGCGCAAAGTTGCCCGCCACAATGGGGCGGACCTCGATTTCGCTGTCACGCAGTGCGCTCGTGAAGCGATCCCTTTGCCCGTCCATCCTTTCGGGGAGGACGATTGAGAACCCGAACCAAGAAGACTGGCCGACCTCTTCCTGAGTGATGAGGCCAAGCGCCGCAACGCTTTCTAGGAAATATCGAGCATTCTCCCTGCGCTGGGCTACGAAACCGTCAAGCTTCTTAAGCTGCTCGAGACCGATGGCTGCCTCTATTTCGAGCGGGCGAACATTAAACCCGGGCATGATGAAGTTGAAGCTCTCGTAAAAGGGATCGTCGCTTTTCGAGTGTATCGAGGCGTTTTCGGGAAGATGTCTCGTCCACCCATGCGAGCGAATACAGAGCAGGTACTCGTACATCTCGTCATCATCGGTCAGGCTCATTCCGCCTTCCATGGTGCAGAGGTGATGCGAGTAGTACGTCGAGAAGGAACTTAGGACACCAAACGTCCCGGCTGCCTTGCCGTCGTAAGTTGCTCCCATGGACTCGCAGTTGTCCTCGATAAGTATCAGATGGTGCCGTTCGCAGAACTCAAGCAGCGAGTCGAACCTATTCGGATTGCCCAACAGATTGACTGCCATAACCGCCTTGGTCCTTGGGGTGAGCGCTGCCTCAAGCTGCGCGATGTCCACATTGAGAGTCCCCAGCTCGATGTCGACGAGCCTCGGCCTGAGGCCCATCTGTACAATGGGAAAATATGTCGTACTCCAAGAAACGGCCGTCACGAGGACCTCGTCCCCCACATGCATCCTGCCCGAGTAGACGAGCGCCGCCATGTTGAGCAGATTTGCTGATGATCCGGAATTGGACATCACAGCATGCTTTGAGCCAAACTTTTTCGCAAACTCCCTCTCGTACTCGCTTACGCGTTTACCCATAGTAAAAAAGCGAGAGTCTATGACCTCATGTGCTGCCCTGATTTCCTCATCGCCCCATGTATCATTCGAAAGACTGTATATCATAGTAAATCTCCTATGGAGTCGATCTCCAACAGTAGCTGACGTAGCTTTGCCTAGTTTTCGTTGGGAAGCACCTCTTCGAGGAAGTAACGGTAGGTTTTCTCCAAACCCTCCTTGAGGCTCGTCTTTGCCGTCCAACCTGCCTCACGTATACGCGAGACATCCATGAGCTTTTGCGGCATGCCGTCGGGCTTGCGCGTATCGAACGCCAGCTCAGCGTCATATCCGACCACTTCCATGATCATCTCGACAAGTTCACGGATAGACACATCCGTACCGGTCCCCACATTGAAGAAATCGTTTCCTGAGTACCGCTCGAAGAGGTGCAGGGATGCATTGGCCAAGTCGTCGACAAACATGAGCTCACGTCGTGCCGTACCGGTCCCCCACATTGGTATGACCTTACTTCCAGACACCTTTGCCTCATGAACCTTTCGTATGAGCGCTGCAACCACGTGCGACCGTACTGGGTCGAAACTATCACCGTACCCATAAATGTTGCACGGCATTACGCTGATATAGTCAGTACCGTACTGCATGTTGTAGTACTGACACATCTTAAGACCCGCTATCTTGGCGAGCGCATAACCCTCATTGGTAGGTTCAAGCTTGCCATCAAGCAGGTATTCCTCCTTCATTGGCTGTGGGGCAAGCCGAGGGTAAATGCACGAGGAGGCGAGGAAGAGCAGTTTGCTCACACCGCTTTTGCGGGAGGACTCTATTACGTTATTTTGTATGCAAAGGTTGTCGTAGAGAAACTCTGCAGGCATATCGATGTTGGCCTGTATCCCCCCTACCCTTGCGGCAGCGAGAAACACGTACGCGGGCCGCTCTTCGAAAAAGAACTCCTCGACGTCGCTCTGCCGTCTTAAGTCCAGTTCCGAACTCGTGCGCGTTACAATATTGCTGTAGCCCCTCCGTATAAGCTCTCGTACGATGGCAGAACCGACCATGCCACGATGACCTGCCACATAGACCTTTGCATCGCTGTCGATTGACGCTGTCATTTCACGACACCTCGCTCCAGGTACTCCGCCAGGTTGGTCCGCACGCGCTCCTCGACACGTTCCACGGCCACCTTCTCCATGTCGTGCCTGACCATGAGGGCCACCAGCTCCTCGAAGCTGGTCTTCATGGGGTCCCAGCCCAGCTCCCGGCGGGCCTTGGAGGGATCGCCCAGCAGGTTGACCACATCGGTCGGCCGATAGAAGTCCGGGGATACCTCCACGAGGGTGCGCCCGGTGGCCTCGTCGATGCCACGCTCGCCCACGCCCTCGCCCTCCCAGCGGAGTGTAATCCCCGCCTCGCGGAAGGCCAGCTCGCAGAACTCGCGCACGGTGTGCTGCTCGCCTGTGGCGATCACGTAGTCGTCGGGAGCGTCCTGCTGCAGGATGAGCCACATGCACTCCACGTAGTCGCGCGCGTAGCCCCAGTCGCGCAGGCTGTCGAGATTGCCTAGGTAGAGCTTGTCCTGCACGCCCTGGGCTATGCGGGCGGCCGCCAGGGTAATCTTTCGGGTGACGAAGGTCTCGCCGCGCCGCTCGCTCTCGTGGTTGAAGAGGATGCCCGAGCAGCAGTACATGCCGTAGGCCTCGCGGTACTCCTTGGTAATCCAGAAGCCGTACTGCTTGGCCACCGCATAGGGGCTGTAGGGATGGAAGGGGGTCGTCTCGCTCTGTGGAACCTCCTCCACTTTGCCGAAGAGCTCCGAGGTGGAAGCCTGGTAGATGCGGCAGGTGTGCTCCAGCCCGCAGGCCCGCACGGCCTCCAACACGCGCAGGACGCCGGTGGCATCGACATCAGCTGTGAACTCCGGCACGTCGAAGGACACCTGTACGTGGCTCTGGGCCGCCAGGTTGTAGACCTCGTCTGGACGCACCGAGCTGATTACCTTGACCAGACTCATGCTGTCGGAGAGGTCACCGTAGTGCAGGTGGAAACGCTCGTGGCCCTCGAGGTGGGCAATGCGTTCGCGGTAGTCCACCGAGCTTCGCCGGATGATGCCGTGGACGTCGTAACCCTTCTCCAGCAGGAGCTCGGACAGGTAGGATCCGTCCTGCCCCGTCACGCCCGTAATAAGCGCAGTTTTCACAAAGTTCTCCTTCCGTTGAGCGGGTTACAGGTTAACCGTTGGATGAGTTACAGGGTAACATTAGATACGTTGCCTTGGTTTATAAACAAAGATTCTTGAAGGATGCTATCGTTCGGACCCATAGTCCAAGGTTTGATATTCAGCGCGATTGACCCTTTCGCTACCAATGGGACGGTAAGAGGGCTGTAGTCACTTGTGATATCCCCGCGAACAACATACAAAACATGATGGGCACCATTTCCGTCAGTGACGATAGGGCGGCACCCATGGGTATGGCGGCCACTACCGAGATTAAGGTTTTCAGTTGTTCTGCACGAAGCAAAAATGACGTAAACCTTCTTTTGCAAAATCGAAAGCCAAATTGGACCATCCTCCGAAAAGGTGGCATGGATTCCGCATCGGTAGGATGTAAGTCGCAAAACATGAATCCGTCCGAAAAGGGCGGGGCCAGGCGGAGGGTGAACGTGCCCCCCGCTCAAGATCAAACTGGAGGACGTTCGAACGCAGGAGCGTCCGGCACGCTTGCCGCTGACCTAGCCTTTTGTGGACCTCACAAGGCGCATCAATGCGCCGAGCCCCTTGTGAAACACCGTCGGCCTTACCGGGGCGTTCCTTCGCACCCAATCCTGATAAGCATCCATGTGCATGGTCCATGATAGCCGCTTCGCATCCGACACCGAGGATGAGAAGAGGTCGTGAAAGAACCGATAGTACTCTTCGACCTGGGCCTCTTCCCTTCTGACCTGCTCTTCGGTCTGCCAAGGCTGGCTTATCATGCTGCACCAGAGCTCGTCGTCCGTATCGATCTCCCTGACCCTCTCTATAAGGTCGTGGAAATCGGTGCAGTCGTTTGCATTGATATAGCAGGCTGGATTAAAGTCATCGGCTATCTCGGGATTGCCCCAATAGATTGGCACGGTGTTGGCCTGCAAGGCGGTCATCAGCTTCTCGGAGGTGTACCCGGGAAGGGAGCCGTTCTCCACGGCAATGGTGAACTTGTAGGGCCTGTGCAGGGCCGTGGTCTCCTGTGCATGGCCAAAGAAGCCCGTCGGCTTGTAGTCCGTGTTGTGGAATCGGGCGCCCAGGGCATCGATCCCCTTGTATTCGCTGAGGGCGGTGAATATGTCGTCACGCTCCTGGTAGGCGTGGCTGTAGAGGAAGTCGCAGAACTTGGTCTTCTGCCGCAGGATGTCCCTCGCCTCTTGGGGGGAGGCCGCAGGATGGCTCTCCGGCACGTAGAAGATCTTGAATTTCGTATGCACGGGGAGCAGCCTGGTGACCCGGTCCATCCTTGCGAACTCGGTAGAGTATACCGCCGCATAGTCGAAGAGGTTGAGGTCGGGTTCGATTGCCTCCTCCAGATACCCTATGAAGATGCGGTCCTTGGCACGACCGCTCTCCCACAGGCGGAAGAAGTCGCGAAACGCCTGGTAGCTGCTGTAGATATGCTCGCTGGCAAACACGTACTGGGGCGTTTTGTCGTCCCAGACAAAATCGAAGTCAGATGTCAGCCTATCGAAGTGATAGCGAATCATGAAGTTCTCTAGTGTGTTGGCCCAGGGGTGGACCGAGTAAACCCTGATCTCTTTCTTCATTCGGACATCTTCCTCTAACGTGACATCGAACTACCTACGCAGCTTCGAGAGCAGCTTCGAGAGCAGCCTCAGCGTGTATTGCCGATATAGCAGCACGTTGACGCCCAGGGCGACGACGAGCCATATCAAAAGCACCTTGATGGCCATGAGAACCCATGCCGCATAGGTCAGGTCACCAAGGGCGATACCGAAAGTGAGGGCATAGCCCAGCACGAGCGTGAGCGCGTTCACAAGCATCCGCTTGACGAAGTCGTATGTAGGCCGGACGACGAAGTGTGCAGAACAGTATGACTCCTCTGCTAGGCACTGAAAGGCCATCGCGATCAGCGAGCCCATCGCTATTCCTATGAGCCCAAGGCTGCGAGCCGTGGCCAATGAGATGCCCATGTTGATGATCGCCGCATATATGTACAGGTGCTGCGTCTGCTTATAGTGGCCTGCGGCGTTTATCATCTGGGAATAGGGGAGCTTCACGCAGTAAAGGGTGCAGACCAAGGTGACCAACACGGCAAAGAGCGGCTGATGGTAGTTCGCGTCGGTGATGCTGCGCGTGTATACAGATACGAATGGCACGATCAGAACCAGCGTGCAACCGCACACCAAGCACACCACCGTATGCAACAGCCACTCGAAGTATTCGAAAATCCCCTTCAAATCTTCTGACCTTGTCGCCCAGAGTTGACCGAGGTAGGTTCCCATCCCGCGCGTCGCTGCCACCACGATGGCGCGTACTCCACTTACCACCAGGTTGTACACGCTGTAAATCGAGACGTTCTGGAGGGTCGAGAGGACCGTCAGCACCATAGCGTCCGTACTGTCGTTGATGATTGCGGCAAGATGTTGGGCGACGCCGTTCCACTTTTGCCGTATCGGCTCCTCTTCATACTTGAAATGTCGATCGATGTGATAGCGCTCTTTGACATAAATATAGAGGAGCCACGGACGCAGGAGGTATATGCACGACGAAGCAAATTTAACCAATTGAATGCTGCCGTCAAGATTGATGATAATCGCCGCGGCGATTGTGTTCAGAACCAGCGTCACGGTTTCCAGAATGAAATGGACGTAGCCGTGCTGATCCGCATCAAGGAATATCTGGTTCACAACACCGAAGTAGTACTGCGCAAACATGCTGATGGCAATTGCCGCGATGAGCGTTGCAGTGTACAGATAGTCAAACTCGTCGATGACGAGAAGGGGATACAGCAGCAGCATCCCGATGGCAAAGGCCAGGATGATGAGTGCGAGGTGTCGGAAGAACTTGTCTGCCGACGTGACAATCGCACTGATCTTGTCCTCGTCATGGTCGGCTATTGGCTTATAAAGATTAGCCTGTACGACTCCTCCGACACCCATCTCGAGGAAGGTGATGAAGCCGAGAAATTGATTGATCGAACCTATGAGGCCATTTACCGCAGAACCAAAATGCGTCAGTATGAGCCTTGGCAAGATGAATCCACAGACCACCGTCGTAACCTGCAGCAACAGCGATGTTGCTGTATTGAGATAGACCTTGCGATTCACGGGCATCCTGTTCTTGGGTGTGGCATCTCATTTTTGTACAGCGAATTATACTGCAACGATATGCTTAAACCCCTGTATGGGCTGAGACCATCTTTAGCACCATAACCTCCTCCCCACGGCCCTTACTGGAGAACCAGGCCATTACCTGTGCAAACGTCCATGTTCAATCTATTGCGTTCTGAAGTGAACCAAGGCGGGGGAAGCCCTTTCGGGATATGGCTTTGAGCTGAGCCGGCGGACGTGCGCAGGCCGCATACTCCTGGTTGGGACCGCAAGACCGAATGCGGCGAAGAGCTCTGTGTTGGGCTCGATGCAATGGTTGAAGAAACACCCGTTAGTTCCAGCCTCGTAGCCTCTACCTCCAGCTGAAGGTCACGAAGGCAATTGGCAAGAGCCTCCGCTCTGGCCTGATCAAGGCCCCCTGCTAGACTAAAGGCCTTCGGACAGTCCCAAGCAGGTGATCGGCCCTCTCCTCACTCTTAGGCCAGGAAGTCGCAACCTTCCCTGCGCGACGGCGGCTAACCTAGCAAGACCCTGAGGTATCATTGGTACCTGCATTCATAGCCCACTTAACCTTGGGAGGCAAGTATGGACGAAGCCAGTGCCATCCGTGCCATCGAGACGCTTAATGCACAAATAATCGAGCTGCAAACCTCAAAGGAGTACCTGGCGGGCGTGCGCAAGAGCAACGTGAGGAGATTCCTTTCCGACATGAGCCCCGCAGGCGTGAAGCGGGCATTGCGCGAGCTTAAGGCCTACTTGGCCTTATCCAAAGCACCACACCATCCCGAACAGCCCAATCTCACCCCTGAGGAGTGGGAGGCCAGCCTGAGGCCGGGCGACCCCAACAAGCGCGTGGTCGTGTACACGTGTGTCGCTGGCAGCTACGACGTTTTGCGCCCACCTGTCTACCGTGCAGATCGTATCAGCTACGTGCTGTTCTCTAACAATGAGCACCTGAGAGACGCAGAAGGATGGGAGTTCAGGCCTTTTCCAGAGGAGGTCAAGCGACTTGGTGCCAACACGCTAGCCAGTCGCTACCTCAAGTCGCACCCTCATGAGCTCTTTGCCGAGAGTTTTGACGCCTCAGTATACGTGGACGGGAACGTCCAGCCGATATCGGATCTCAGCTACTACGTCGAGCTCATCGATCCAGCTGTGGGCTTCACCATGCACCGACATCGTCATCGTGACACCATCGCCGAGGAGGCCCTGGCCTGCAAGGCTGCCGGCAAGGGCAATGCGGAGGCAATTGATCGTGAGGTGGCGAGCTATGTAGCCGAAGGTTTCCCGCTTGACTATGGTCTGCTTGAAACCAACATCGTAGCCACTGACCTTACAAGCGATATAGCACACAAGGCATTCCTCGCCTGGTGGGAGGCCATGGACAGGGCCAAAGGCGGGCGCGATCAAATCTCGCTACCCTATGCGCTTTGGCGCTGCGGCATCCCCCTCGATCCTGCAGCCAGCATGGGACGCAATCCCTATCAGGACACCAAGATCAACATCGCCGGCCATCGACGCAGCTGATTGGGAGGGCAGGCACAGGAGGCAGTCAAAAGGGGTCGCGCGGCGCGACTCCGCAAGTAGAAAAAGCACCACGCCGATGGGCGTGGTGCTTTTATTTCAGACGCTCAGAGTAGCGTTCTGCCGGGCTTTAGCAATCAGTAGCTGTAGACAGTTGTGCCGATAGGAACATTCTTCCAGACCCAATATGCCTTCTCCATTGGGCAGCGCACGCATCCGCTGGTATTGCGCCTGCCCAGACCACTGTACGTGACTCTCTTGCTGCCGGGCGCAGTAAGCACCGAGTGGAAGGCTTGGTAGTCGGGACCCCAGTGCGACCAGTACCAAGAGCCGGACCCAAAATGCGTCAAGACGTATTCAGCCTTGCTCCTAATGGCATACGTGCCCTTCGGGGTACGACCATGTGCGTTTACGGAGCAGATCCAGTTCTCGCAGGGCACCCAGCAATCAGCCTCTCTGATGAAGAAGGTCACGTAAAGGAGGTTCTGATCGAGCGCACCCAAGTATTTCGTCTTGCTCGTCATTGACTTGATCTTCGTCCAGGAGTTGTACGCAGACTGATTCCAGGTTGTTGCCTTACCACTAGCGTTGTAGAAGTTGTGCTTACCGTTCTCTGTGTACCAACCGTACTTTTGCAGGGTCCACCTCTGGGCCTTTGTGCCATTTGCAGTGTACGTT
The DNA here is from genome assembly GCA_902790135.1 of uncultured Coriobacteriaceae bacterium. GTDB lineage: Bacteria > Actinomycetota > Coriobacteriia > Coriobacteriales > Atopobiaceae > UBA1367. The sequence continues at coordinate 21,212 of CADAQM010000014.1, read as the reverse complement.
TGGACATTGGCGCCGCTGTAGGCTGAGCCGTTCTTAATATCCAAAGCCAAACCGGAGTCAGCGTTCAAGAAGGTCACGCCGCCGCCATCGGCAATCGCGGCCACCCAAAGCTGGTTGTCGTTGCCCTTGTTTGTATACTGCTGGACGTTCTTCGATGCATTCGCCTCAACCGCCTTGCCCGACTTAACGTTCACGATCGAGTACGTATTGGTCGTCGAACCCGTCGCCTTGACGGTGAATTGCTGAGACTGTGCACCAGTCAAAGTGTACGCTTGGACGTTTGCACGGTTGGTGGTTGCGCCGCCCTTTACATCCAGCGCGGTGCCCACACCCGACTTGATGATGAAGGTTCCATTCTGAAGCAGGTTTGCGGCAATGAAGTAGTAGTGCTGCGCGTCAGTCCCGTTCATTTTGTAGGTCTGGATGACCGTCCCGCTGGAAAAATTGCCACCCTTTGCATCCAGCACCTCCCCCTTAGCCGCGTTTGCCAGCGAGAAGTATGTCCCATTCCAGACGAGATTCCACTTGTTGTTGCTGCTCACCGCCTTTTGGTTGGACTGAATGAGACCTTTGCTCGAGTCGTACGTCAAGTAACCACCCGACGACGCCGTCCGAATGCGATAAGCATTCCCCTCAATTAGCACCTCAAAGCGCTCTGACAACAGGTTGGCATCCTTTTGGAGCTCCAAGGATGCGCCGCTCCCCGTCGATGAACCCTTTACGTTGATGATGCTGCTCAAGTTCTTGAAGCTGGCAATCTCATAGATGCCCGCGGTGAGCGCCAGGGTGGGCTTCAAGGTAAAACGCTGAGCCTTCGTGTCATTGTCCTTGTAGCCCTGGAGGTTCGTGCCGTTGGCAATCTTGCCCCCCGCGATATCAAGCGTGAGGTTTGTCGCCTTGTTGACAATCTCGTAGCTGCCGTCCGCCTGCTGGTGTATCGCCCACTTTTGAATGTTCGATCCGTTGTTTGCCGCCTGCTGGACGTTGTTTCCGTTCAGAACGCTTTTGTTCACCTGCGACAGCACTTTACCGCTGCCAATGACGGTAATCGTGTAGTACCCCTCGCCGTCTGCAACAAAGTAGAACCGCTGCGCCTGCGAGCCGTTGCCGCGATAGAGCTGAACGTTGGTGCCCGCCGATCTGGAGCCATTCTTCACATCGACGCTGTAAAGATTGTTCGAAGCAACCAGTATCGAATAGGCTCCGTCATCCAAGTTTGTCGTGCTTGGGTCAGCCTGAGTCGCATCTAGCAAGCGGAATCTCTGGGCGTCGCTATTGTTGTCGTAGTGGATTTGGACATTGGTGCCATTTGCGCTCTTGCCACTCCACACGTCCAGAACCAAATTTGACGCCAGGCGTGAGACGATCTTGTACTGACCGCTGCCTGCATCGACAAAGCGCCACTGCTGCGCATCCGTATTCTTTGGCTGGTTCTGCTGTACATTTGCGCCGTTCTCACCTTTTTCGCCCTGCACCTCCAGCATCTGCTGTGTACCGACGTGACGGATGGTGTAGTACCCATCTCCCACATAGGTCAGGTACCACCTCTGGGCGTCCGTGCCATTCGCCGTGTAAACCTGCACATTTGCTCCGTTGCTCGACGAGCCGCCAGCCACGTCCAGCACCGTCGTGTAATTGAGTGCAGATCCAATCATGTAATAACCCTCTGGGACATTCTTCAGAGAATCCTCTTGCTTATTATCACCAGGGTCCGCAAGCACAGTCAGCCCCGAAGAATCTGCTGTGGGCTCCGTGCTCTGTGTGGTCATAGCAGGCTCGGCGGTCTGCTCCACTTGGGGCTCTTCCGGTGCTTGCTGCTCCTGGACAGGCGCCTCGTCTACGGCGTTGGAGCCATCGGCTGTCTCGTCAACGGCACCGTCGGTCTCAGGCGCCTCGGTTGTATCCTCGGAACCGGTCGAGACCTCAATCCCGTCCTGGTTCTCAGGCGCGGTGACGCTTGGCTCTTCGCTCAGAGCCGCAAGATCCTCTGCGGCTTGGGTGACAAGCGAATCGTCGCCCGCGCTACCGTCATCGGTAGCAGCCAGTGCAACCGACGGGGCTGCAAAACCCAGGACAAGAGCCAGGCCGCAGGACACAATCGCGCTGCGCGGATGTTTGAACTGCATGGTATTTCATCCCTTCAACATGTTGCAAAAGTCGGGGCCTAGTAATCAATCCACAACAATTCCTAGATGCTAACACACGCACCTTGTGCCCCGCCGGTCTTCCGTCGGCCGCAACACAAACTGCATGTATAAGCTTGTGGTCTATGGGCTGAGAGTATCAGTTGCTGCTTCTTGTACTTTCGGCGTTGTCTTTAGGTCGAAAAGGGTGCCACGGGGAATATGCTATCGTATCCAGCATCTAGCGAGGGCACCCCGCTCGCCTGGATACTTGTTTGCTCGCGACCCCGAGACTGGGGACGTCCTAATAGAGGAGGCGGAGCAGATGTCTCACTGGCTCTATCTCATAGTGATATATCCCATCGAAATGCTCGTGGAAGTTGTCTTCAGTCTGCTTCTGCGGCTGCTCGGCAATCCGGGGCCAGCCTGCATAGGCGTAAGCGTGGTCATAAGCCTGCTCATGCTTCCCATGTACCGACGGGCCGATGCCATCCAGGAAGAGGAGCGCGACAGACAGGACAAGATGGCGCACTGGGTGACCCACATCAATCGCGCCTTCTCGGGCGACGAGAGGGTCATGGTCCTCACGGAGTACTACCGCCAGCAGAACTACAAGCCCTACTACCAGCTCAGAAGCTCGATATCCCTGCTCCTGCAGATCCCCTTCTTCATGGCGGCCTACAACTGTCTGTCGTCCATGCAGGCCTTGAAGGGCGCTTCCTTTCTCGGCATCGCTGACCTCGGTGCTCCTGACGCACTCATTTCCTTGGGTGGGTTCTCCATCAACGTGCTGCCCATTCTCATGACTGCCATCAACGCAGCCGCCTGCTTCGTCTACAACCGCGGAAGGTCCATACGCGAGCAAGCTGTTCCTTATGGCCTCGCCCTCGTGTTCCTTGTTCTGCTCTACGATCGCCCTGCCGGATTGGTGCTCTACTGGACATGCAACCAGGTATTCTCGCTCGCAAAGAACGTGTTTATGAAGGTTCTCAAGCATCCGCGTGAAGTTGCCATTGCGTTGCTTGCCGCAGCTGGCACCCTATTCGTAATCAGCCTGCTAGCGCTGGGTACTTGGGATGCATTTGGGCGCGCCACCGGATTGGTGCTCTGCACCCTGCTGCTCATAGGCTGCTGGACACCACTCGTTGCCTCCATCCTGTCTCGTCGGGGCACCAGCTCCCGTCTCGCCCCTGTGCGCAAGGCATGGGAGACCCTGCTGGCTTCCAACGCCTGCAGCACACGGACCTTTTTGCTCAGCTGTGCCTTCCTTACCGTCTTTATGGGCCTCTTGATTCCGGCATCCGTAATCGCAGACAGTCCCACCGAGTTCGTGCAGGCGGGAACTTCGATGGACCCGATGCGATTTGCGTGGTCCGCCACCTGCATAGCCGTCGGCGTCTTCCTCTTGTGGGCGCAAGTATTCCACTACCTCATGAGTGATAAAGCCAAGCGCGCAACCAACCTCGTCTTCTTTGTGCTGGCTTGCTTTGCGGTCGTTGATTACATGTTCTTTGGCACAGGGCTTGGCAACCTCAACTCGAAGTTTGTGTTCGACACAAAGGTTGCCTTTTCCGTTATGGATAAGCTGACAAACCTGTTGGCCCTGATTCTTGTCCTGGTTGCCATTTGTTGGCTGTGGACACGGGCTCCACGCCTTCTTCAGGCAATCCTTGGCGCGGCAACGATAGCGGCACTCGCCATGACGTTCGTGCGCGTAAGGGTCTCGAACGAGATGGTAAAGGCAAATGCCACGCTGCAGTCTGACGAGCAGGAGCTGTCCCAAGACGACCAGATTCTCCACCTAAGCCGCACGGGAAAGAATGTCGTGTTCCTTGGCATCGACAGGGCTATCGGCGCGGACTTTCCACTCTGCCTGGACGAGAAGCCCGAGCTGGCAGAGCAGTTTGCGGGCTTTACCTATTACCCCAACACCATGTCCTTCGGGTTCTTTACCGATATCTGCACGCCCGCCCTCTTTGGCGGTTATGAGTACACGCCTGCGGTAATCAACTCGACTGACATTACGCTCGGACAGGCTCAAAACGACGCCCTGCGCGTTGTGCCCGTGAGTTTCGCTGAGGAGGGGTGGGACGTCACGGTATGCGACCCACCCTACGCCGGCTACCAGGAGCCCGGCGACCTCTCGATATTCGATGAATGGGACAACATCCGTACTTACCATACGCCCGGTCACTATGACTTTAACGCCGAGGGGTCAGTCAGTGAGGAGGACTTCGACGAGGTGCGTACGAGTCGCGTCTTCCGCTATAGCGTCTTTAAGTGCGCCCCCCTCTGGTTGCAGCCCATACTGTACGACCGCGGTCACTACCTTGGCATGGCTGCGTACGACCTCTCCGACATCGACTGGACATTCGTGCCGCAGTATATGGTGCTCAAGCACCTACCACAGCTGACGCTCATCGATGATGACGACGTGAGTTGCTTTGTGAGCCTCTACAACACCACGCCGCATAAGCCCTGCATTCTCCAATTGCCCGATTACGAGCCTGCGGCGCAGGTGGATAACAGTGCCTACTACGACGACTTCTTGAATCACCTCAACTCTGCAGAGGGAGCGAGCGGTGTGATTGTCGATGATACGGTAGAGCATTACATGGCCAACATGGCGTCCTATATCCAGATTGGCAAATGGCTTGACTACCTGCGCGCAGAGGGGGTCTACGACAACACGCGCATCATCATTGCGTCGGATCACGGCTATGGGCTGGCCCAGTTCGACTACATGCAGATGGATAATGGCGTCGATGCGCAGTGGGTCAATCCGGTACTGCTCTTCAAGGACTTCGGCTCAACGGAGCTCTCCGTCTCTGACGAGTTCATGACCAATGCCGATGTGCCCACACTTGCATTGTCGGGCGCCGTGGAGCATCCGACAAACCCCTGGACTGGAAAAGCCATCACGAGCGAACAGAAGAAGGACACCCAGTACCTGACGACATCAAGGCACTGGCACATATATGGATACAACACTGCGGAGAGCACCCAGCTCGACGTATCCGATGGTGAGTGGTATGCGATTGATGGGCCTCTATTTGATAATATGAGCTGGAGCTACGAAGGCAACGGACAGGTTCCCCAGAGCCTGCAGTAGAAGATATCAGTTTCGGAGAGCCAAATGAGTGACCACCTCTTCCTTTTCGACCTCGACTCGACCATCACCAAGCAGGAGATTCTTCCAACCATTGCCGAGGAAATTGGCCTTGGAAAGCAGATGAGAAAGCTCACTGAGCAGGCTATGTACGAGAACATGCCTTTTAAGCAGAGCTTTCTCTCACGCGTACGCCTGCTTGAGGATATTCCCGTCTCGCAGATTGACTCTCGCATAGCACAGATTCCCGTCCATGAGGAGCTTGTCCGCTTCATGCGCGACAACAGTCAGCGGTGTCTCATCGTCACCGGAAACCTGGACGTCTGGATTTCGGGTCTCATGGAGCGCATCGGGATGTCAAACAATGTCTACTGCTCCAAAGGCATCGTACGCAACGACCGGCTAGTAGACGTGGTGAGCGTCATCGACAAGAGCGCCTCGGTCGCACAGCTCACCAAAGATTACGTCGCAGTGGGCGATGGCAGCAACGACGCCCAAATGATATCCACTGCAAAGGTTGGAATCGGCTTTGGAGGAGTGCGTCCGATCGCTCCTTCAGTACTAGAGGTTGCCACTCATGCGATATATGAGGAGAAGAAGCTATGTCAGTTTCTCGAACGGTTGTTATAAGTTGCGCGGGCATGGGAAAACGCCTTGGCATTGGAACGACCAAGTGCCTCGTTGATGTTGACGGGATTCCTCTCATCATTCGGACGCTGCGGATGCTGGACGATATCGATGATGTCCGCATCGTCGTTGGATATCAGGCTGAAAAAGTCATAGATGTGGTCAACAAATATCGTCGAGACATCAATTTTGTCTTCAATCACGACTACAAGCACAACGGAACTGGCGCAAGCGTCAGCCTCGCGGCACAGTACGCTAACGACTACATCCTTACGCTAGACGGAGACCTTCTCATCCATCCTGACGATATGAAGTATTTGCTCGAACAGGAAGATGAGTTCATAGGCGTCACTGCGCCCGGCACCGACAACCCTGTGCTCACTACCGTAGTGGACGGGTATGTGACGGAATTCTCGCGTGAACGAGGGACGTTTGAGTGGACTGGTGTGTCTCAGTTCCTTTCCTCGCGGGCGCTCACCGGAGACGGTCATGTCTATCAGTTGCTCGAGCCTGGACTGCCTACCAAATACCTCTACATTCGCACCAAAGAGATTGACACGATGAATGATTATGAGAACGCCGTTCGCTGGGTCTTGAACGGCTACTCAGACATCTACCTTACAAGACAGTGAGCGACTCTTTGCCGAGCGAACCAGCCTAGCCCGTTCTTCCTCCCTACAAGATTCGGTACAGGCGCATGTCTCCCTCAGAGAGCACCAGTTCAAAGCCTGGTGTCTGCTCATCTATAGAGAGAAGTCCCATCCAGTAGCCCTCTCCGAAGTTGTTGAAGTAGCTTGCTTCCTCAGTGTTGGGATCCTCGTCGAGGAGCAGGACGTAACGGGCCCCACTCTCATCCACAGCGGTACGGACCTCGGCATCGGACGCCAGGTCGTACAACCTGCTCATGATGATCCCCTCGCCTGGCTTACGGAAAGGCCCATAACGACGGAAGTACACGTCGATTTGCAGCTCCACGTAGGCAAAGGCACTGCCGTCACCCGGCACGTTGAGGACGGTTTCGCTGCCAACCTCTTCTTTGACCTCCTCGAGGAAGTCGACCTCATCGTCAGTCAAGACCGCATAGTAAGGCTTTTTGTAGGAATTCCAGTCGGACAGCTCCTTCGACACACGCCCGAAGGCGGTGGGGGTCTTGTGTGACGCACCCGGCAGCTTGAAGCTGGGGTAGAAGACGATTACGAATGCCACGCCCACAGCAAGGACAGGGACAAGCATCTGGGCAAATCGTCTGTCACGCTCGTCTGTCTCCGGGTGGGTCAGCATCTCGAAGAATTTCTGGCACAGGCGTACGCACATCTCCAAACCCAACGCCGCCAAGGGTAGAGCCATGACGCAAGCCATGGCAGAGACGCGCTTGTAATCGCAGTACCAAAAGCCCGTCAGAATGTGGGTGAGTCGACCGCCGGAGATGGCAGTAAGCACATACTGCATGCAGGCAAAGGCATATCCAGCAACAAGCCACAGGTAGCGAGGCATATAGATTGAGAACAGAATTCCCAGCCACATGAATATCGCCAAGAGAATCTCGGGCGGGATGTTCTTGAAACCCAGCAAGCCCGCCTCCGTCACGGCCAGAGTCACGCCGGCAAATGGCTTGATATCATAGCTCGTGACACCGCCAAGACCTGGAATCCTATAGCACACCAGCCAAAGCACCACCGCGAAGGCAACAAAAGCCCCGTTGAGAAGAATGCCGCGCATACAGGTCTTCCTCGTGAGTCCTTTGGCAGTGGATTCTCGCCAGATGACCCATACGATATAGGGCCCAAGCAGCTGGCCAAAGGAGAAGGCCGTGCTTGGGTGAGCGAGCAAGCAGGCGAGAAGAGCGACAGCCAGCAATCCCAGCATTCTTCGGTCGAACTCCCGCTGCAAGGCTCCCTCTATCACGGCTATAAAGAGGGCAAGGGCAACCGGAAGAAAGGTCATGCCAAGAAAGAAGGGATGCTTGGCCTCAAGGAGTATCTGCCATGGATACACCACAAAGGCAAGGGGCAGAACGGCCCCAAGCCTCAATGCAAAGGGGTTGTCTGTGCCAAACACCTTCCGCATAAAGAAAAAGGCCGAGGTTGGGATGACAGGGCAAAGGAGGGTCGCTATGAAGGCGTTGACCGACATGGGAATTGTGCAGCCGGTCGCCTGACAGAGGATGGTCGGGATGATGTGCCAAGCTGCTGGATAATACGTCGCCAGTTCATCCGGACGGTCATAGAGCGTGCTGTGAAGCATTGACCAGTCACCGGAGTTCAGATTGTGGGCAATGAGGTTGAGGTGGTAGGTGTTGTCGGTCTTTGCCAAAAACGAGTTGGGACCATCGAGTGGTTTGATGTGATAGAGAAAGCAGACCACTGCGGCAACTATGAGATAGGGCACGTACGTCTTGAGCTCATCGGCAATCTCGTTACGACCAAGTTGAGGCCACTTTCTTAACTTCTGCGCAACCAGACAGCAGAGAAGACCCGCGCCAGCAGAAGGAAGGACCAGTGTCGCCCAGCTCGTGTAGACCCCCAGTTCACCGTATACAATGCCCAGCAAGGCATACGCAGTTACGGTTACAAGCGGCGCCGTAGCCAAGACCGTAATGGCGTCGTTGGAAAGGGCACGGGAAAAGAGGCAGCCTGGCAAGTAGAGCAGGACAACGCACACGGGCAGAATGAAAAAGAACTGAACCCACATAGACTGGCTCCTCATACGACGTAACATGAGATTCCCACATTATACCGATAGCGTACACATCAAAAGTATGGTGCGCATGGCTGTGCGCTCGTCGCGTGGGAGACCATCCCTACCATATCTGGCTTTTTTCGGCGTCTTCCTTCAAATGTCCACACGACCCGCAAACCAAGCCTGACCAGCGGATGGCTGCTTCCCCTATACTCCTATGTGACACACCGACACCATCCCTGGCGCGGAGGCACACGTGAGCACACCTCGTGAGATAATACTAAGCACGATCCGCAAGTGGTCAAAGGCCATACTTCGCTACTTCCCTCGCCTGAGGCAGTGGTCACGCGCTCGTTGGTGGGCCTATGAACGTAGGCACTATGAGAAGCTCACGGCCAACACCCCTGTCGATGAGAAGGTCGTGGTCTTCAGCTGTTTCATGGGACGCTCGTTTGCCGACACTCCCCGTGCCATCTACGAGGCCATGTGCGCCGACCCTCGCTTTGACGACTATGAGCTGTGGTGGATCTTCCGAGAGAGCAAGCTCGAACAGTTTCAGTCTGACCCACGTCTCTCGCGTGCTCATATAGTACGTCGCAGCTCGGAGGAGTACCGCAAGCTGCTCGGCCGCGCCAAATACTGGATCTTCAATGCGCGCTGCCCCGAATACATGCTGCCAAAACCAGAGCAGGTGTACGTCCAGTGCTGGCACGGCACACCACTCAAGCGCCTGGGTTACGACGTGCAGATCGACACCAACAACGCTCTCAATACCACGCTTGAACTTGCCAAACGCTTTGAGATGGACTCTGCGAAGTGGACCTATCTCATCTCCCCGTCGCCTTTCACCTCTCAGCACTTGAGCGATGCCTTCGGCCTCGCTGAGGAGCGCCGCCCGTCGGTGGTGCTCGAGGTGGGTTATCCGAGAAACGATGCAATCGCACGTGCCTGCGAGACGCCTGAGGCTCTTGCCGCCACCAAGAAGCGCATCATGGAGGAACTTGGCGTTCCAGAGGGCAAGAAGCTACTGCTTTACGCTCCGACCTGGCGTGACAACGACTACAAGGCGGGCATTGGCTACGTGCAGGACACCCTCATTGACTTCGACCTGCTCGAGCGCAACCTCTCTGACGAGTGGTGCGTTCTCTTCCGTCCACACTACTACATTGCCAACGAGTTCGACTTCACCCGCTATGGTGACTTCGTCTTCAACGCGGCGGCCGTGCCTGATATCAATGACCTCTATATCATTGCCGACGTGTTGATGACCGATTACTCCTCCGTATTCTTCGACTATGCCGTAACAGGGCGCCCGATGGTGTTCTACTGGCCTGATTTCGAGTTCTATGAGGGAGAGGTACGAGGCTTCTACTTTGACCCGCGCACCCTTCCGGGCCCGAAGTGCGTCAACACCGAGGAGGTCATTGCAGCCATCGGTGAGCTCGATACGTGGGAGGAGACCTACGGCAAGCAGTACAAGGACTTCCGAGCACGCTTCTGCCCCAAGGACGACGGACATGCTGCGGAGCGTGCCATCGACCACATCTTCTTTGGTGTGGACGATGTCACCTACACTGGTCCAGAAGAGGAAGCCTCTTCATGATGCGCATCCTCGCGGTGGGCCTGAGGCTTCTTGCGGCCATCTTCCAGCTGTTTCCCCTACGCCGTCGCGTCGCGTTCCTCTCGCGGCAGTCGCACGTACCCTCGGCAGACTTCCGACTGCTTGCATCGGAGTTAAAGGAAGCCGATCCCACGCTTGATGTGCGAATCAGTACTACGGACTCCGAGCTTAGTGGAAAGCTGCAATTTGCCCGCAACATGCTCGCACAGCTTTGGCTTGCCTGCACATCTCGCGTGCTGGTACTAGATGGCTACAACCCTGTGGTCTGCATCCCCAAGAAGCGCACAGGTTCCTACGTTATCCAGCTCTGGCACGCAGCGGGGGCCATCAAACGATTTGGATACCAGTGTCTCGACACCCCTGCTGGTCGAACCTCCAAACAGGCGCGCGTCGCTCGTATGCACAAGAACTATGACCTCATTGTCGCTGCTGGCCCTGGCGCCATCGAGGCGTACGCACAGGCATTTGGATATTCCCCGGACAGGGTATGCGCTTTGGGGCTACCGCATCTCGAAGCCCTAACCAGGCGCATGTCCACCCAAGACCTTTCGGACAGCCTCAGAGAGCAGTATTCCTGGCTAGACAACGGAAACATCAATGTGCTCTATGCTCCAACCCTTCGACGCGACGAAGGTGCCCGCTGGCTCACGACCGCGGTGGAGGATCTTGCGCGGGCTTTGTCTGACATCCACGTCAACCTGATCGTCTCAAAGCATCCGCTCACCGTTATTGACGAGACCGTGCTCGCGGAGCATGACCACGTGTATGTCCTACCCGGAAGGAGCACGACGAGCCTGCTTCCCATTGCCGACGTCATGATTTCGGACTACTCGGCCATATCTCTTGAGGCCGGTCTTGTCGGTGTACCTGTGCTGTTCTTCATGCCTGACATCGAACGTTACCAGACGTCTCCTGGCCTCAACATAGATCCGGTTTCTCATGATTTGCTCTTTGGTACCGATGCGGCACGGGAAATCGCGAAGGCTATAGGGGACTACAAACAGCTCTCGGGCATTCGCTCTAAGTATGATACCTTCATCAAACGTTATTTCGACGGAGTCGACTTGACGCAGAGCACAATTCGCCTTGCAGAACTTATCGAAGAACATCTAGGCTAAGAGGGTCACGCATTCGAAGCGACAAGTCATTCGCTTTGAAGCGAGACGCTGACCTCGGATCACATCTATCGCCGTTCACGAGTACCTACCGGGAGGACACAAGATGGAGAGCATCCCCCTTGAGCACTGGTCGTTGTCACGCAAGGGTCACCTGAGCCTCACGATTCGTATCCCAAGTGAAGCCCTTTCGGATACTGACGCGACCGTACGCATCCTTATAGCCCAACGAGAGGACGGTATGGGCGAGTGGACGCCCGAGTGCAAGGGCATTCAGCAGTTCATCGATGTGAAACCGCTGGACAAGCACGGCAGATACCAAGCCGAAATCGATCTGGCCACGCTGCAATGGCATGACGCCCGCTGGGACGTGATCGCTCTTGTGGGGGAGAAGGACCAGCCCATTGAGGACCAGACTCCCTTCGAGCTCAAGTGCACTGCCAAGCAGCGTAGGCAGTTCTACAAGCACGCATTCCAGGCGTATTTGCCAGGCGACGCCATCGTCATTCCCTATCTCACGGGTCGGCGTACCTTCGCCCTCATCTATCGCGAACGCGCCTGGTATGACTCGCCATGGTATCTGGCAAAAGAAATTGCTGCCTGGTTCACCTACAGGGCTCTCAGAAAGCCTCTTGAGGCTAAGCGCATTTGGATCGTGTATGAGAAGCAGTGCGAGCGTGCCCAGGACAATGGCTTCTACTTCTTCAAATACTGCATGGAGAACCTGCCACCAGAGGAGCGCAAGCGCATCTTCTTTGTCATCGATCCCCGTTCGACAGACTACGAGCGTGTGAAGCCCTATAGCAGCAACGTGCTCAAGTTCATGAGCTACCGCCAGTTCCTCTACTGCATCGCAGCAGAGATGCTCGTCGGCTCAGAGACGAAGATTCATCTGTCACCCGTGCGGTCGCGCCCAGGTTACACCAAACACAAGCTGGCAAAGACGATGACGTTCTTCCTACAGCACGGTGTCATGGCATTCAAGCGCACCGACAAACGCATGGGCGCAACGGGCTGGCATCCGGTTGACTACTTCCTGGTCTCCTCTGAACGTGAACAGGACGTCATCACCGGGAGCTTTGGCTACGATGCAGAGCACGTGCCTGTGCTTGGTCAGGCCCGCTGGGATGCACTCGAGGATCACTCCGACCCTGCCGCACCCAAGATTCTGCTCATGCCCACCTGGCGTGAGTGGCTCTCCAATGACAGCGAAGAGGAGTTCATGCAGACGGACTTCTACCAGTCATATCAGCAGCTGCTGAACGACCCCGCGCTTGAGGAGTGCCTTGCCGAGCACAATGCGACGCTTCAGGTGTTCCTGCATCCTCTGTTCCTGCACCTGTCACATCTGCTCAGCTCAAAGAACGAGCATGTCCAGATTCTGCAGCCAGATGACGCTCCCCTCAATCAGATCATCATGGGGTGCTCTGCGATGGTCACCGACTATTCCAGTGCTGTCTGGGACGCCGTCTACCAGGGAAAGCCAGCCCTGTTCTTCCACTTCGATCGTCCTCTCTACATGGAGAAGACCGGCTCGTACATCGACTTCGAGACCGAGCTACCTGGTGATTGCTACATGAATGCCCAGAGCCTCATCGAGGGCTTGCGCAAGACTATCGAAGGCGGCTTCGTTCCTTCCGAGCAACAGGAGGCCTCTGCAGCACGCTGGTACGCTCATCGCGACAAGAACAATTGCAAGCGAATCTATGAGTGCGCGCTGGAAATCGAGCGAACACTCAAGTAGGCGGGAGATTGATAGCTGTGCCCCCAAGCATTCAAGCACATCAGGCCCCTTACCACCGCTACGTCAAGCAGCTCAGGCGTCCCCTGTGGGAGAGGACCTGCCTGTTCGAGGCTGGAGTTGGCAAAAACATAAACGGCAACATGTTTGCCTTGGTGAAGGAGCTCTGCTCAAATCCCGCCTATAGGGATTTTGAGCCCGTGTTCTCGGTCAACAAAGACATGCTCCCCGCTGCCAAGGAGCGCTTCTCTGCTTATGGGTTGGACCGGATTCGTCTTGTAGTGCTCGAGTCAGACGAGTACAACGAGTGCCTCGCACGAGCCAAGTACCTCTTCAACGACAACACCTTTCCGGCCTACTTCACCAAGCGCCCCGACCAGGTGTACCTGAACACTTGGCATGGCACCCCGCTCAAGCGCCTCGGCATGAGCGACATCGAGAACTCGCTGCGCAGCTTTGCCAATGTGCAAAAGAACCTTCTCACGGCCGACTATGATCTCTTTCCGAACGAGTACACAAAAGACGTGTTCATGGAGGACTACGACCTGATGCCTTTCTTCTCTGGGGCGAGCGTAGTGTGCGACTACCCGAGAAACGATGTGTTCTCGGATGGCAGTATCTATGCTCTTATGCGCGCACGGGAGCATATACCCGATGATCAGCAAGTCATCGCATACATGCCCACTTGGCGCGGGTCGGGAAGGACGGCCGACAGCGAGGGCCAGATCGAGCAGGTCACCCAGCTGCTAACTGACATAGACGCAGCCTTGCGTGATGACCAGACGTTTTATGTCAACCTTCACTTCGTCGTTCAGGGTGCAGTCGACTTTACCGCCTTCCAACACGTGAAACCCTTCCCTAAGCAATACGAGACCTACGACTTCCTTGCCGCTTGCGACGTGTTGGTTACCGATTACTCCAGCGTGATGTTCGACTACGCCGTCACGGGAAGACCGATTGTCTTATTCGCGTACGACGAAGACGAATACATGACCGACAAGGGAACCTACTTCCCCTATCGCTCACTTCCGTTCCCCATCGTCTCAAGCGCCAATGAGCTTGTCGAACAGCTCGGCAACGCAAGCCCCATTGACGGATACGAGCAGTTTGGACAGCGTTTTTGTAGCCACCACACGGGGCATGCCGCGCAAAGCCTGCTGTCGCTGATGCTCCATGGCAACGAAGGCACTCTTCAGCTTGAGAAGCACCAGCAGTGGGACATCGACGACGCGCTCTATGTCTTCAGCCTTGGAAAGAAGCGCGTACGCGAGACACTGCTCGACCAGATTATTGCCCGCGCGAATGACCACACCGTACTCATCACCACAGCAAGCTACAGCGAAGGTGCCATCGAAGCATTCCGAAAGCTAGCCGGCAAGGTGCACATGCTGGTAATCGTCAGACGACAGGTGCAGTCCTCCAGCGAGAAGAAAACCTTCGAGCTGATGAGTGGCCACAGGTCGGCTTCAAGACTCCTTGAGGGTAGACTAGGGGACTATTTTGCCCGTGAGGCAGGACAGATGCTCTGCGGTGTCAGGTTCAAGCGCTTCTGCGCACTCGCGCCTGACGGCTCGTACCTTATGTGGATGGCGAAGGGCACCGACAGCACGCTCATCGCGGAGCTCAAGGATGCTTCTATAGTTGGCAAGAAGGCACATCGAGCTGCCGAGATATGCGTTGCGCGAGGCTACGTGCTCCAATCTAATAAATGACTACACTCCAAAGATACGATTGACGCTATGTAGCCTATCAATCTGTTCTGCTTTGTTAGTGTCAATCTGTTCTGGCACCAATTCGCCGGATACCTCTCTATATAAAGGCAGTCCCATTTCCAGAACTAAAGCCTTCAGAGAGTTGTCCTCTGAATCGGTAACGTTAAGATAGCCGTCGAACGTTGAGACATAATACGACGAAAGTGGACTATTAACAAAAGAGCTCAAGTCATTTATCCGTATATCCTCTGTACTCTCCGGTAACTGAACGAAGGGTGAGAGTGATGATGAATTCTCAACGAATATGGATAGAGTATAGTTGTTATCATTCCACTTTAAAGACTTAAAGAAACCGTTTGCTTCATCGATATTGATAAAGGTCATGTAATGAGGCTTCTGTGCGATAAAAGGACTATATATGTATGCCTTTATCGGCCCATTTTGTTTCTTGTTTTCTTGGACTACAAGCTGTAGCTGTCTGCCTTCTACTTCAGTTTGAATGCTGCGAATATTATCGTTATGTGAGGTTTTCAAGATTGGAACAACGCTATTCCAGGTCCACACATCGGTATTATTCAAATGTGGTACTAGGCCTTTCATCATTTCGCTGTTTGCAAATCCCACAGAATGAAATATATAGCTTATCAACTTGGCCTTGTTCACAAATCTGAGCAGCTTCTCTTCATCGTCTGTATTGATGAGCACGCTACTCCGATATTCAAGCTGAAGCATTGTCTTATGAGAAGCTCTTATGGCTGACGAAAGGAGTGTCCACATCTTTCGATCTCGCGCACAATAAACAAATGCATCAAACTCCATTCCTGGCAGAATGCGGTCAATTTCATCCTCAAGTATCGAAGGTGGGACGAGTTTGAGCAATCCAACCGGATCGTTGGAATCTAGAACAATCTCATTAATAACCTGCACGTTCACATAGTCATCTGCATCACAGGAGAAAGAGCCAATACGACTAAATATTCGTACTCTTTCATCCAAATCGTCTATGAATTGATATGCCAGTACCGGTTCGTTATAACACTGAAGAACTACTGTCACATCGAATACATCTAAATCGATTGATTTGATTAGATGTTGACAGTATTCACTTGAGATATTATTTGGGCAGCAATCGCAGAACAGCAAAATTTTTTTCTTTGCTTGACAATCAATATTACATGTTGTTACCCCAACTGCATCGCCAGCGTCATCCAGCACTACATCGACCAGATGATCTTGATCAATGCAGATTAAAGACCCTTTATATGCCCCATTCAACTGGTAGATTGCTGCAAATCTGTTCATTTCTTCAATGGAACGTGCCACAATCTGGTCTGTACTGAAAATGCATGCAAGCCCATTGTTTGCTCGTTCATATCGTGAGCTAACGAAGTCAGATTCGGTTATGAGATGTACATGTCGCTGCCCACTTCTCTTCCTGTATAGAATCGGCAACATCGCAACTGACACAACGTTTTCACTTGTAGCAAGTAAATTGAGAGCTTCCCTCTCGTTTCCCACTATAACCTTGGAATAGTGTTCTGATAATTCATTCTTTGCTTGTTCATTTTCGCAAAAGACTTTAACTGATGATCTCTCAACAAGTAGCTTCACGAGCGCGGTAACACGTTTCTGCTCAACCTCATTTGTAGAAGCAAAGGTTGACCCTATCCAAACCAGCGTCTGGCCACGCTTGACTGGTTCTTTGCACTGGGTGCCAAAGTATATATTGCGCTTCAGTCTTCCGCCTGCTGTACGGCTTGCTTTCTTCCAAGCATCAACGCTCTTCTTGTTCTCTTGATAGACCTTCTCAATAGTCAACATAGGTATACCTTTACATAATGGCGTCAATGAACTCTTGATATGCCTCTTGGTTGTACTTCTGGATATCGAACTCAACAGTTGGTACCTCACCACGAGCGAAAGAGTACAGGCCTTCGAGGATTCCCTCTTCAGTTGGCTCGATTACAAGCTGACCGTTCGGGAACAGCGAGTCTTTCACCGACGAGAAATTCGAGACAATGATCGGTAGGCCACAGGCGCGTGCTTCCAATAGCACGAGTGGCTGACCTTCATGTATTGACGGCAGTATGAAGCAATCACACCGCTTCATGACAGCATATGGGTTTTGAAGACGACCTGTAAGGATAACGTTCTCTTCTAGGTCCAGCGCACGTATACGATCCCGAATATCAACTTCCATTGGACCGCCTCCAATGATGTAGAGTCGAGCCTCAGGATTACTACTTACAAACTTTCCAAATGCGTCAATGAGACATAGGTGATTCTTTTCCGTTGAGAACCGACCCATTGTAACGAAGTTCTTATGTCCCTTTTCTGGCATTCTGAACAGGATTGCGGGCGACCATGGCTCGAACTCTGAGGCCGGCGTCGTAAGATAGTATTCTACACCGTCGACTTTGACAACCTCCCTCTCTTGTTCGCAATCTAAGAATCTGGAATAGTCAAACGTGTTCTTGGCATATCTATATTTAGAATACGTTTTTCTATTTGCCAAGTTTTTCCTGTTTACTTCCATAACGGACTTTCCGCAGGAAACCAAGTTGTCATACCTATAGTAGAAAGATGTAACTAGGTTCAAAGGTATAAAATTAGGTTTCTTACCTAAAACCACCTTATTCATATCTGCATAGATATCATTATGGAGCCATACGGACTTCTTCTTTGCCTCACCCTGAGCAAGCATCGGCATCAATAAGGTGCCATACCCGTTATAGTCAACGATGTAGTCGAATTCAGCACATCCAAATGCCCGCTTGAACTCAAGCTTCAACACATCGAATGGATACAAGGCCTTCCAGAAAGCATTTCGAAGCCCCTGTTTTTCGACGAACTCTCTTCTAATCAGCGTCTTACGGTCGCTATCGACAGGCCCTACACGAACAAGAACGCGAGCATTGCTGTTGATGTCCTCATTAATCTTACGAACCATTTCTTTGTCATTTGATTTTGCTGAGACGTATACAGTTACATCCCAATTATCATAATCAAATGCATTTAAAAGACTGAAGAGCGCGTGCGTTATGCCATTCTCATTGACAAGACCAATTGAAATCAAAAGACGCCTTTTTTCGTGTCCACCATAGATGAGGTTTACACCATCTTCATTGCCAAAAATAAGACCAGTTATACGTTTACAAACGTTACCATCATCATAGGTACAGACCTTCGAAGAAAGGCCATTATAGATATCGCAATACTTTACCGCTACATCGTTAATATTATTAATATAATATGCGATTTCTTCTAGATTATTAGTATATGGTCCAGGAAGACTATCAAGACTAAACGATAGACCCCTATCGGCAGCATAGGTTTCTGCATCTGTAATGTAGAACAGAATTGGACGATTTAGAGCCATATAATCGAAAAATATACTACTATAGTCTGAAACCAATATGTCAACAATAGACATCAACTCATTACTATCAATTGTACTAGGAACGAAAATTCCTTCGTATTCATCATACTCTTTGATGATATTATATACATACTGATGGGGCTTTATAAGTATTTGGTATTTATCTTTTCCAATGAGTGCTTCAAGAGACTCCTTAAACGCTATAAGCTCCTCAGCACTTTGCAATGCTGCAGCACGGGAGTTCTTTCTCCATGTTGGAGCATAAAGAATTACCTCTTTGCTTGAGTCTATTTCGATGTGACATTCTTTGAGTTTCTCTTCAATCTCAGAACGTTTCGTCGTTTGCAGAAGATCGTTACGAGGGTAACCTTCTTGAATTATACATCCGGGAAGGAGATTCTTCAGCTTATAGCTATTAAGATACATATCAGTCATTATGTCATTTGCAGAAATGAGATAATCTGCCTGTAAGAAATTCCTCATTGTATTCGAAGAGGACATGTTTCCACCAGTTTGGTTATACCCCATGCTTTTTAGTGGTGTACCATGCCATGTATTAATGTAAATTTGTCCTTCTTTCTTAACAAAATAACTTGGAAATGTTACATTATTAATAAGGTATTTCGCTGAAGAAAGAGCCTGATAATACTCAGATGTATTTTTGACTACAAATTTGACATTACCGCAATTTGAGTATCGCTCAATTGAGTCTGCACAAATTTCAGGATCTTCTATACACCATATATGTGTGTATTCGCTATACTCTCGATTTGACAGCAAGTATTTAAATATAGCATATGGGTTATCAATCAGTCCACGTCCCCAAAAACTTTCGTACAATATAGTTTTACTATCGATTTTTGCATTTCTTCTAATTGCTGTATATTCAGCCGCAAACATGTTTGCTTTATATTTCTCTAAACGATTATTAACATCTTGCGATGTATTCGCTAAATCATTTGCGATGTTACGAACTCTTTTCAACACTGAAGAGAAGTTAACCCTTTTCACTTCTTCTCCCTTTACAAGATAACAAGTCTGACTCAAATTTTAAGAAAGCAAAATCTTGAGGATCGTAATCTACTTTCTGTCTCGTTTTCAAGCATAGCATCCTTTGAAGTGTTGCAATCTTCTGAAAACCAGATTACAAGCTAAATAGACTTTTAGCGGACTCAATCTGCATTCTCCAAAGTCTTGCAAATTTACTACGTAACAGTATTCTAGCGATATCAGCTTATAATCGAAATTCATTGAGGCTCTAGCTCTGTGTTCTCTAAATACAATGTATTGGCAACAGGTGCGGTGTTACAGGTATCAAATACATTTAGGATGAAGACAACTCTTGAATAGCTCTTCGAAATTTGGCTAATGCAGTTGGCGATCAATTGGTTTTTTCACAGGTGCTCTACACGCATCGTGACAGCCGAACCTTATTTCGAGGTGAGTTCATATTTGTTTTTATGAAAGCCCGTGCAGGATCTATCGTGCTTTTAGCACTAATATCATGTTAATAATTTTTATCGAAATAGTGTAATATGGGGGTGCGGACGTTTTATTGGACTCGCCACCTTACGTGGCGAGCCCCAGCCGCCTCCTGCGGTTGTCGATCGTATCGTACACCGTCCTGCCGTCCTCGCGGAACGCCTTGATCCTGTGCGTGCTGTAGCGCCGCATCCACTCGTCCAGCGTCGCGGCGAACTGCTCGTAGGAGACGCCGCGCCAGTCGCGGCCATAGAACATCTCGTTCTTCAGGTTGCCAAAGAACCACTCGCACGCGGCGTTGTCCGGGGAGCGCCCCTTGCGCGACATCGAGCGCGTCACGCCGTGGAGCTCGCAGATGCGCGCCCAGCCGCCCCAGCGGTAGTGGCACCCGCCGTCGCTGTGGCAGAACGGCCTATCGCCCTCGCCGAGCTGCGCGCACGCGGCCTCCAGGGACGAGTTGGCCAGCGCGGCATCCGGCCTGGGCGAGATCGACCAGGCCACGGGCTTCCCGTCGAACAGGTCGACGACCGGCAAGAGGTAGGCCCTGCGGGCGTCGCCGGGCAGCCTGAACTCGGTGATGTCGGTGACCCACCCCTCGTTGGGCGCCCCGGCCCGGAAGTCGTGGGTGCCGTCCGCGCGCAGCGGCAGGTTCGGCGGCCGGTCGCCGACCTCGCCGGCGTAGGAGCTGTACCTCCTGCGCCTCCCCGCGTAGCACACGCGCAGCCCGCGCTCCCTCATCTTGGCGCGCACGCGCTTCTCGGAGACGACGATCGGCTCCTCCCGCATGCGCAGGCGGGCCCAGACGGTCCGGCAGCCGCGGCTCCGGTGCTCGGCCTCGAACTCCTCCTCGACGGCGTCGCCGAGCCAGTCGGGCCCCTCCGGCGCGGTGAGGTGCCCGAGCTGGTGGTAGTAGGTGCTCTTGAATGTGAATGTCACCCACTTTCGTTTACAGGTGGCAATCACGCGGCGAGCGGCTGCGCGGCATGCGCCTCCTCGAACTCCAGCGGGCTCGAGCCTGTTGTAGAAGCACTCTATGTACTCGAAGATCTCGAGGGCCGCCTGCTCGCGGCTGTCGAAGGTGCGCGCGTGCACGCACTCGCACTTGATCGTTCCCATGAGCGACTCGGTGGGCGCGTTGTCCCAGGGGCTGGCCGCCGAGCCCATCGAGGGCCCTATCCCGTGCTCCCGCATCGTCCTTCCCAGCAGGAGCGACGCGTACCGGCTGCCGTGGTCCGAGTGGTGGACGCACCCCTCGGGCGGCTTGCGCCTGGCTATGGCCATCCCGAGCGCGTCGTCGGCGAGCCCCGCGTCGATGCGCTCGCCCATGGACCAGCCGACCACCATCCTCGACCATATGTCCATCACGACGGCCAGGCAGGGCCAGCCCTGGCGCGTGTGCACGTAGGTGATGTCGGCGAACCATGCCTCGTTGGGCCCGTCGGCCGCGAAGTCGCGGCCGACGAGGTCGTCGGCGCCGTCCTCGCGCCTGGCCCTCTTCTCGGCGCCGCCGGGCGACTTGGCGCGGCATGTGTTTTGTCAAGCCTTGTTGAGCCGCTCCCGTCACGGATTTGTGAGCCACTTCCCGTCACCAGACGACGGGCGCCCGACGGGGTCCGTCACGACG
>CADAQM010000013.1 GCA_902790135.1 uncultured Coriobacteriaceae bacterium | reverse complement strand
GTTACGGACACGTTCATGGACATGGCCCAGGGAGAGATCTGTGCTGCCCTATGGAGACACAGCTGTGCCATCGATTCCTTTATAGCACTTTTGGCCGTCATTGGAAACGTTTCCGACAGGCGGAAAGCCCGTCATCCGTTTGGGGGCAGGATCCGATAGCTGCCTTTACCTGCGAGCCTCGCACCGAGGGGATCGCCGGGCAGGAAACGCTTCCCATCGAAGTGGTCCTAGCCGCCATGTCGAGCTCATCTCCGGTCTCATCTACGACGCCCTGCCCGAGGAGGAGCGCGAGACCATCAACCGCACCAACCTGGAGTACGCCGCCATCTTCCACGACCTCGGCAAGCTCGGCATGCCCGAGGAGGTGCTCAACAAGCCCGGCAAGCTCACCAGCCGTGAGTAGGATGCCATCCGCAAGCATCCTCGCATCGGTGCCGACATCCTGGAGCCGGTGCACTCGTTCGAGGGCATAACCGAGTGAATCGCCTACCACCACGTGCGCATTGACGGCAAGGGCTACTACTATCACATCGCAGGCGCCGACATCCCCCTTGGGGCACGCATCCTTGCCGTTGCCGACGTGTTCTCCGCCGTCTTCATGCGTCGCCCATACAAGGAGGCGGCGTCCTACGACGAATGCATCGAAATCCTCAAGGACGCCGCCGGCACGCAGCTCGATGCCCACCTTGTCGACGTCTTTTGCTCGATTCCGCGCGAGAAGGTCATGGCCTGCTCGCACGTGCTCGGCGACAACGCGTAAGGCGTAACAGGCAAAAAGGACTACGTCGCACTGGTGCTGAGCCGCTGCAGCACGAGTGCCATCTCGCCGAGAAAGATCTTCTCGCGGTAGTCGGTGATGTGGATGAGGTCGGGTATGAGGTCCTCCGGCAGGCTCTTTGCAAGCTCCTTGCGCAGCGCGTCCATGTCGTCCACGAGGTCGTAGCTGATGTAGATGGCATCGGGTGCCGCAACCGCAATGGCAGCCTGGAGCATCGTTGCCAGTATCGGCAGCATCGCCTCGCCGCTCCACGAGGCCTGCTCCTCGTAGTAGGCGAGCAGCTCTTTGTGCGAGTCAACGTCCAACTCGACGTCCGCAAACTGCTCGGCATGCAGGAACACCTGCCAGTTGAGGCCGCTCAGCTCACCCGCCATGCCACGATGGCCACGCAGCAGGTGACCGTTGCACACGGTGCCCTGCCCACCGATCATCGTTCCGACCTGCTGGGTATGTAGCGTCACGCTGTCATACGTGTCCTGACTCACATAGCAGCCCACGGCCCCGGCATTGGCGTTATTGTCCACAAACACCCTGAGGCCAAACTTGTCGGTGAGGCCCTTCTCGATGTTGACGCCACCAAGGTCGTAGCCTGAGAAGGTGACGGTACCGTAGTCCACCGCCCCTGGCACGGCCACGCCCACCGCGTCGATGTCGGCGAGGTCGATGCCGCGGAAGCGCATCGTGGCGATGACGTCCTCGAGGTCACGGAACTCGACCTTGGGCTTATACACCTCGTCCGAGGCGAGCAGCTTGAAGTTCTCGAAGAGGCGCCAAGCGATGGTCGCCCCTCCCGGATGGTGAATCACCGAGATGATGAGCACCGTCTTGTTGGGCAGGTCCTTGCGGGAGCCTCGCATCATGCGCAGGTCGCTGGGGTCAGGCGCCGCCAGCGAGTCGTCTCCCAGAAGCCCCATCAGCATGCGCAGGGCACCCGCACCGTCGTAGCGGGCAAAGATGCGCGCTGGGATCTCGAAGACGACCGCCTCGGGGAAGGCCTGGGCGACCTCCCGACGACGGAAGCCCACCTGCGGGGCAAGCATGACGGCATCGTAGCTGCCACCCTCGCGCTTGGCATCCTCGAGCGCCTTGGCCTCGAAGCTGTAGTCGAGCGAGAGGGTCTCGGCCACCTGGCTCAGCTTTCCGGCAAACATCGTGGTGGTCATGCCCACGGTACAACACAAGAGCACGCGGGTGCCGTCCGCATCACACGGCTCCTGGAGCACCTCAGTCATCTCGCCGAACAGCTGCTTGGCACGGTCGAGGTCCTCGAGCTCGAAGTGCAGGAAGAAGCGGTTCTCGCCCGTCGCGTCCTCGGTTACCGCCAGCTCCACGACCTCCGGCATGTCATCGAAGGTGTAGAAGTTGACCTGTCCCGTCATGCAATCATGCTTGATGGTGATGTGGTCGTCGTCCACGACCGTCGTCGTGCAGCCCTGCACCTTACGCGCGGCGACCCACGTGCGGAACGCCTGGCCCAACTCGCTCATGCGCTTACCCCCTACCAGATTATTCCGACGCCACAGTGTGACGCGAACCTTTCCCTACTCGAGGCAGGCGCCGTTGCTCTCGATTATCTCCTTGTACCGGTAGTAGCTCTGCTTGATGGCACGCTCGAGGGTGCCGTGGCCGTCGTTGAAGCGGTCCACGTAGACGAAGCCGTAGCGCTTCTTCATCTCGCCGGTGCCAGCAGAGACCACATCGATCGGACCCCAGTAGAGGTAGCCGCGGCAGTCCACGCCATCATCGATGGCAGCCGCCACGTTCTTGATGTGCTCCTCGATGTAGTGCACGCGGAAGTCGTCCTGGATGGTGCCGTTCTCGTCGAGGTTCTCGTCCAGGCCCACGCCGTTCTCCACGATGAGCAACGGCAGATGGTAGCGGTCGTAGAGAACGTTGAGCGTATAGCGCAGGCCGTCCGGATCGACCGGCCACTTCCAGGGCTCGGGCGCCTTGTCCACCAGATAGGGATTGTCGATGCCGGTGAGGCCGCTCGTGTCGCCACCCAGGTTGACGCCCGCCTCCACGACGGTGGAGCGATAGTAGCTGAACGAGAAGAAGTCCACCGTGTTCTCGCGGATGAGGGCCAACTCGTCGTCGGTGAACTCGACCGTCACGCCGTCCTCGCGCCAGCGCTTGTTGAGATAGGTCGGCACGATGCCCAGGCAGAACGGGTCGCCAAAGTAGAACACGTTGTTGCGCTGAGCCTCCATGGCCACGCGGATGTTGACCGGATTGCAGTTGTTGGGATAGGTCGCCACGCCCGAGCAGGTGAGCATGCAGCCCACCTTGAGGGTCGGATCCATCTCATGGGCGATCTTGACCGTCTCGGCATTAGCCACCAGGAAGTTGTGGTAGGCATCCCACTTGTCCTGCTCGGTGGTGGAGTCCACGGGCTTGGTCGGGTCTGCCGGATTGTCGATGGTAAGCACGCCACCTGCCACGAAGGGCATGCGGAACAGTGCGTTGACCTCGTTGAACGTGAGCCAGTACTTGACCTTGTCGCCAAAGCGCTCGAAGCAGGTGGTCACGTAGCGACGCCAGAACTCGATGAGCTTGGGGTTGGACCAGCCGCCGTACTCGGTGAGCAGATGCAGCGGCGTCTCGTAGTGCGAGAGCGTAATGACTGGCTCCATGCCCAGTTCGCGCATGCAGGCGAACATATCGTCGTAGAAGGCCAGGCCCGCCTCGTTGGGCTCCTCCTCGTCACCGTTGGGGAAGATGCGGCCCCAGGCGATGGAGGTGCGGAAGCTGTTGAAGCCCATGCCCGCCATCAGCTTGAGGTCGTCGCGATAGCGATGGTAGCCGTCGACCGCCGTGTGCGAAAGGTACGCCTTCTCGGGGTTGAGCTTGAGCTCGTACTTGCCGGTCTCCTCGTTCCACGTGATACCGGGATCGCGGTTCATGATGCCGACGAGCACGTCGGTCACGTTGGGCTGCTTGCCGTCCTCCAGCCACGCACCCTCGTACTGGTTTGCCGCGATTGCGCCGCCCCAAAGAAATCCCTCCGGAAATGCCATGATGCTCCCCTTCCCTCATGCGAGCGTTTTCCCTAGCCATAGTGTAGTTGCAACGGGTCAGAGGCATTGAAGGTTGGTCGTGTAATCGGCCTGCGGAGAGCGTCAGTCCTCGAAGATGTGATCGACCAACCAGAACAGACCGCAGATGATGAGCACCATGAGAGTCAGGTAGGGTGCGAGGTAGCCAGGGTTTCCAAAGGCCTCCGCCATCGCGACGAGGGGTGTGCCCTCAATGGGCCAGTTGATGAAGGCAAAGTTGGTATCGAAGGTGCGGTTGAACGGAAAGATGACCGCCAGATAGCATGCGAGATGCGCAAGGGGCACCCACGCATTGCGCAGACGTGGCTTCACGTCGCCAGAGAGTATCAGCGACAGGGCGAACGCGACCAGGTTCGCATGCCCGACAAACCCACAGATGCTAGCCCACGTGAGCATGGGACAGTAGTACCAACCGGGAAAGGCCAAGGCAAGCAGCCCTGAGGGCAACGCCAGGCCAGCCACCGCCAGGCCGAGCGTCTCCGAGGGGCGCATCACGTAGATGAGGCACAGCAGCTCGCAGATGTTGCACAGGTGCAAGGGCCACCACGGAGGAGTGAAGGTCCCCGTCAGGAGACACGCGAGGTCATGCGTAAAGCGCATCGCGATCATGGCGCCGGCCATGGTAGCCATCGTTCGGCGACGCTCGGACCATCGCCCGTCGTCGGACGCCTGCAGATAGAACCTGACCAGCCCGTTTATGGCCACGAGGCAGAGTGCCAGAGCGATCAGATGCTCACGACCGAAGCGGGCAAAGCCCGGCCCATCCACCATCAGGGGCTCTGCGGTAAAGAACGAGTAAGTCACGATGCCTCCCAAGGCCTGTCCCGAGCCATTGTAGTCCTGCAGGATGCCAATGCCGGTCAACCGAGGCAAGCAAAAGGGCTGGCAGACGGTACCTGCCAGCCCATAAAGCTCACGAAGCTAGATCTGCAGTCGCTCGTTATCCCTCGAACGGAACCACGTGCTGCACGGCGTCCTCGACCGAGACCTCGGCATCGTCGTTGTCCATGTCGAGCAGCTGGTAGCGCCAGTTGCCCATGCCCAGCTCGTGCATGTACTCGAGCTGACGCAGGCCATGGCGCGTGGTGATGCGCTCGACGAGGTCGTGGTTGTGTACCAAACCGGCGTCGGTCATGGCCCACACAAGATCGATGCACGCAGAGTCGATGGCGCAGATGTCGGTGGAGGCCAGGATGCCGACGTTGGGCGTCACGACAGGCTGGGCGGAAACGCCCTCGCAGTCGCAGCTGACGCTCATGTTGCGCATGACGTTGACGTAGACCACATGCTCGCCGAAGTGGTCGATGGTGGCCTTGGTGGACTCGCTGATCTTCTCCATCAGCTCCTCCTGGTCGACGGACCACTGTCCGCCCCAAGACTCGCCATTATCGGAAGTCTGGGCGTGAATCCACTTCTTGCCCTCCTTGCCGGAGGCGCAGCCGATGCCGATGTTCTTGTTGGAGCCACCAAAGCCGCCCATCATATGGCCCTTGAAGTGCGTGAGGGTGAGCATGGAGTCGTAGTTGGGCAGGTGAGAACCCACGGCCATGGTGTCAAACCACTTGCCGCCCTCGACGGGGAACTCCACGTAGCCCTCGTCGTCGGTGATGTCCACGGGGCAGAAGGTCCAGCCGTTGACCTTGAGCGTCTCGAGGTGCTTCTCGGTGGTGTCGCGGTCGCCCTCGTAATAGGTGTTGGTCTCGATGATCGTCGCGTCAGGCAGGTCGTTCTCGATGAGCTCCTTCACCCAGGCGGCCGGGATGATGTTGGGGCCGTGCTGCTCGCCCGTGTGGAGCTTGACGGCAACCTTGCCCTCAAGGGCGCCGGACACCTTTGCCACGGCCTTGCGCAAGCCCTCGGGCGAGATGTCGCGGGTGAAGTAGACGACGGACTGGTCGCCGTCGCGCTCGCTCATGGGGATGTAGGTGTCACCATTGGTAGCGGGAGTTGCATTGTGAATGAGCATGGTTCCCTCCTTGCCCTTCGTCTAACCTATGCAGATGGCTTAATTGTACTGCACGGCCAACCATCAAAAGCGCCGAGCAGCATGGAGCCGCACGGCGCAATCTCGTCCTCTGCTCTTTGGGATCAGCCCTGCGGTCCACCGCCCATCGGGCCCCCCATGCCACCTTCGGGGCCACCCATCTGGCCGCCCATGCCGCCTTCGGGGCTGCCGCCCATGCCCATACCGCCACCCATCATCGAGTTGGTGATGGAGGTCACTTGCTCGCCGTTGACGGTCACCGTTCCTCCGGTCAGCTCGCCAGCCCCGTCGAAGTCGAACGCAAACTGGGCGTTGATGTCGACCGCGCCTCCGCTGATGGAGAGGTTGCCGTTGGAGTCGATGGCGTCGGTGTCACCCGCCCCCATGGTGATGGAGACGGTACCGCCCGTGATCTCGACGGCGGGCGTGCCGATGGAGCTCGACTTGGTAGTTGCGTTAATGCCGTCGTCGCTGGCGCTAATCGTGATCTCGCCCCCATTTACCTGCACGTAGGTGGACTCTAGGGCCTCACCTGCGGTGATGTCGAAGCTGCCGCCGTCAACCTGCAGGTATGTGGTCGCGCGGAAGCCGTCGCTTACCGCGTCGATGTCGAAGCTGCCGCCACAGACATAGACGGAGCCGACCGTGTCGTCCTCGTCGTTCTCCGCGTGCAGGGCATCCGCCTGGGTGGTGATAGCAAAGCTGCCATCGGAGATGCTGATGGAGTCGTTGGCCTCAAGGCCGTCGCCGGTGGAGCTGATCGTATACGTACCGCCCGTCACCTTGAGGTCGTCCTTGCAGGAGATGCCATTGTCGGTGGAGCTGATGGTGAGGGTGCCTAGGCCGTTGAGCACGAGGTCGTCCTTGGAGAAGATGACCGCGTCGGTGTTGGTGTCGCCGTCTGCCACAAAGGCCCCCGTGACTGTGAGCGTGTTGGAGCTTCCTTCCGTGGTGGTCACAAAGACCTTGTCCGCGGAGAGGACGTAGATGGCCGGCGCGTCGGAGTTGGTGATGCTCACGCCATCGAGCACGATCTGGACCTTCTCGGTGGAGTCGACATCGACCGTTATGGTCACATCCGACGCCTCGCCGGACAAGACGTAGACGCCCTCGGCGGTGATGGAGATGTCCTCTCCGCTCACCACGGTGAGGTACGTGGCATCGCTCAGGTCGGCCGTCTGCGTGAGGTCGCGCTCGGTAAACAGGTCGGTCGTGTCGATGACGCCTGTGGTAGAGAGGTTGGCCTCCGAGACCACGGCGTTCTGCGTGGTCGTCTCGCTCTCCTCGGTCACCACGGTCGGCGACGTTGACTCGCTCTCCTGCACTTCGACCTCAGCCGATTTGGATGTTGCACCCATGCACCCAGAGAGCGTCGTGGCAAGTGCCGCAGAGAGAAGCACCGCGGTGACTCCGCGGGTGTACTGGTTCTTCATGGTGGGATACCTCCTTAGACAAGGGTCGCTTGACCCACGTCTAAGCCTACGGCCCCAACCTTTGAGCAACCTGAAGACGCGGCTTTGCCACATGCCTGAGAGGGTTTTCAGGTTTGCGACCTTGTACGGCTTCGAATACGGAGCCTTCTACTTCTCACCAGCCGTCTTCTCCGCATAGAGCTTGAACAGGTGCGCGACGATCTTCTCCTCGTCGCCGTCGAACTTGACACCATACGCTCTTTCCACCGCGGCATCGAGTTTGCGGTGTGCCGCCATAAGCTCGGGGAAGAGGGTCTCGTTGTTGGGGTCATAGAGGTCGGCGAGCGTGGCGTCAGCATAAAGCTCCCGGGCATCGAGCACTCCCTGGGCAAGCTCCGCTATCTCACCCTTGTCCGCCTCGCCGATCTCCGGCCAGACGAAGTTGTTGTAGACGATGCCGGCAGAGTAGTTGTAACGATTCTCGAGTCTTCCCGCCACTACACGCATCCAAGCGTTGTGGAACTGAGAGTGGAGCACGCCAAACAGGTACAAGGACACATTTGGTATTAGCCTCACCTTGTTGCTGCACAACGTCTCCGGCCCAATGAAGCCGATAGGCACATACCTGCGACGCTCCGACGACACCTCAGGAATGAGGATGGAGGTTGAAGTTGGAATAATCTCCGTGCCGAAATGAGCTGGCGTTTGCGCAGCAGCAAGTGTCTGCTTTCTCTTGCTCTTGAGACGATACTCTCTTACGTTTTCGATACGCTCGCGACAGAGTGGCAGGTCCTTGAGATCCTTCCATGTCGCCTCGCCAAGCCACAGACACCACCGCGTATAACCGTTGAGGAACTCCTTTGATCCGAGCCATGGATGGAAGAAGCGTATTGCCCCGGGCTCTTTTCTAAGGAATTCATCCTTCTCCTCTTCGGTGAAGAGGTAGTTGCCATCGTCGATAGGCTGAGAGCCAATTCCCATCTTTGGTACGTCGCTAAGGGGCGTCGTCCTGCTATAGATGAACACATCAGGCGCATCCTTGAGGTACGCGTTGATTCGTCTCGGATGTGTCATGACCGCGTCGCTGTCAGGCGTCTCATGGAGATAGAGAGTCTTGGTACGGTAAATCCCATCACGCGAGAATCCTACGATGACACAGAAGACGTGTGCCTTGTTCTCGGCCTCGTTGTCCCAGCGGAAGGTGGTGTGCGCGAAGTCTATCTGTATGCCCATATCGTGCAGAGGCTTCCAGATATTGGCCACCTGCTCGCCCTGGCAGATTGAGTTGGTGGAGACGAGGGCGGCTCTGCAGGACACCGTCTCCATGAACTTGGCCGCCTTCATGTACCAAGCTGCGCAGTAGTCGATGTTACCCGCGTTCTTCTTGCCATCGAAAACCTCAAGCATTTGATTCTTCTGCTTAGGGGTCTGCCAGCGAGCGCCTCGAAATGGCGGGTTTCCGGCGAGCGCCGATAGGTCCTTGGGGAACACGTCGTGCCACTCGGTCTCCAGGGCGTCGCCCTCAACGATGCTCTCGTTGCTGCGCAGCGGAAGGAAGTCGAAGTGGTAGCCGGGCATGATCTCCTGCGTCTTGGCGAGCATCTGCTCCTCGGCAATCCAGAGCGAGGTCTTGGCGACGCTCACGGCGAAGTCGTTAATCTCTATGCCATAGAAGTGCGAGAGGCGCACACGGATGGGATCGGCGTCGCCCTCCAAGCTGAGGCCCGTCTGTCCCTCGCTGCCGCTCTCGGCGGCGGCTTTGTCGGCGAGAATCTGGTTCTCTATCTCTCGCAGCTGCGTGTAGGCGCGGGAGAGGAAGTTGCCCGACCCGCAAGCCGGGTCACCAAGCGTGAAGCTGGCGATCTTGTCGTGCAGGGCGTTCAGGCGCTTCAGCCTGACGCTCTCGGTCTTGACGCCCTCCGCCTCGTGGAGCTCGTCCCAGAAGTCGTCCAAGAAGAGCGGGCGCAGGCAGCGGTCGATGTTCTCGATCGAGGTGTAGTGCATGCCGCCCGCGCGTCGCGTCTCGGGATTGAGCGTCCCCTCGAAGACACCACCAAAGATGACTGGGCTGATGCTCTTCCAGTCGAAGCCCTTCGAGACCTCAGCGATGGTGGTGGCAACCTCCGCATCCAGCTGCGGCACGATGACAGTGCGGTCGTGGAAGAGCCCACCATTCACGTACGGGAAGGCGGCTGCACGCTCATCCAAGTAGGGGTCGCGCTCCTCCTCGGGCGTATCGAGCGTCTCGAACAGACGGATTATGCGGTCGCGCAGGCTTGCGGGATTACCCTGGCAGTAGTCACCGAAGGCGTCGTGCGTCTGCAGCAACCCCGCATCCTCGGCATAGAGCAGAAACACGAAGCGCGTGATGACCACGTTGAGCGATCGCTGCTCCTCCGCGCTCGTGGACAGGCGTTTGTAGCACCCGGCCAGCGCATCATAGAGCCTGGTCACACGCTTGCCCGCCTCGAAGGAGAGCTCCTGTTCCTCATGAATAAGGCTGGTTTGGCTGCTTTGGATGAACTGGAACAGGTGGATCTTGTCAGGCAGCTCCTCGAGCTGAACCTCCACGTAGTTGTCCTCGGGGACGTCGTTCTCCAAGTCGTAGAGACGGAAGGTCTGGAAGTTGCAAGTGATGATCCAGCGCGGACGCAGCGAGTACGGCAGGTTGTTGGAGTACCAACGTGCCTGCTGAAAGGGCGTCTCCCAGCCCCAGATGCCGTTGTCACGCGCCTTATCGAGCGGCTTGTCCATGGACTTCTGCTCGATGAGCACGCGATGGTCGGGGATGAGCGCATCAATGTAGCGCGTGCCGGTCTTACCCGAGGGCGCTTTGCCCTTCACGGGCTTCTCGAAGCGCGCGAACGAGGGAATCGTCTCGGGTATGACGCCGAGGCACTGCACGAGGAAGTTGGTCCAGAAAGTGGTGGAGTCCTGCTTCTCGTCGCCACGTCCTCGCCAGGTCTTCACAAACGCCTGGATGTCCTTCTTGGTGGGTTTGGCCATGGGTTGTGTCCATTCCGCTCGATGATGTGCATATTGCATTCTAAGGCAGCGCGAGGACACAAATGCTGCGGCACCTTGCGAGTGTCACCATCGGCGGTCCCACAACCCATCTCAACCTATCAAAAGAGGTATCGCAGGCACTTACGCACCTGCGATACCCCTCCTTCGGCTTACCGACAGCCAAAAGGCTTTACGGTAACCCTTCCCTCGGCTATATGGTGGAGCTACTTGCCCTGCTGGGCCAGCCAACGACGATGGCTGACGTTGCGTGCGGCGTTCATCGAGCGCGGCTCGTCGGGGAAGACGACCGGGTTGGGCGTGCCGTTGTTCCAGAGCTCGAGCACGTCCTCAGCCTCCTCGATGACGCCCTCGATGTTGATCTGGCCGTAGAGGCGCATGGGCAGGATGAACACGGGAATGTGCAGGCGGCCTTCCTTCACGGCAGTCTTGGCGGGGTACTCGAGATGCGGGCAGCACAGGGCAACATCGACCTCATCCTGGCGCTCTTTCGCAGTGCCCGACGAGAAGGCCGAAGACTGGCCCCACAGCATGGAGAACGGAATGAACTCCAAGAACACGTCGTCCTTGTACTCGCTCTCAGCCAGCTGCTTGTTGAGGTGAGCCGCCATGGTCGAAGACGAGAAGCCGCCGCCACAGCAGATTGCGATACGAAGCATGTCGTGCCCCTTTCCCCTTTGTTTGGATCGTTCCCTTTCCCTTGGCTACTAGTATCGCGCAGTTTTAGCTTGGTGCTCATTCCAATCTGTTACGGGCAGACGGCATGCGTTGAGCGCTTTTCGGTCTATGTGTTCCGACTCGTTTTATCCGTCAGTCGGCACGCCGCGCTTCGCGCCTTGCAGATGCCTTACTGTTGAGAAAAGGGAGGCATCATGACGTCATCACAGCACGCCCTCGACTTTGCCCACGAGGCATCGCTTGGGCTACCAGGCTCCATCAAGCAGGTCGCCGACTTTCTCCTGAGCGAGGGAACCGGCATCGAGCAGCTCACCATGCGCGAGATTGCGGCGCGTGCATATACGTCCAAGCCGACACTGGTGCGCTTTGCCAAGCAGGCGGGTTATACCGGTTGGAAGGACTACCGACGCGACTTTCTTGCCGCCGTAAGCGCCCAGGAGGAGCAGCTGGCCCGTCAGCAGGAGGTGGACGTCAACACGCCCTTTGGCCCCAATGCGACTACTGACGAGGTGGTCGTCAGCCTGACACGCATCCAGCGCCTCGCCGTGACGGAGATGGAGGAGTCGCTCGACCGAAATGCACTTGCACGGGCGGCAGACATCCTGCTGTCGTCGCACGATCTGGTCCACTTCGGCGTCATGCACAACTACCAGCTGGGCAAGATATTCGCCTCGAATCTCTCCCTCATCGGGCTGCTCTGCCGCACGCCACAGACCAACGCTGAGGTGGCATCCATCGCCAATCACCTCTCCCGAGAAGACTGCGTTGTCGTGACCTCATACTCGGGCGGGCTGGAGCGCATCCCCATGGCCTTTGTCCCCATGCTCAAGGAGCGTGGGGTATCCGTCATCGCCGTCACCAACTCGCGGCACAGCCCTCTTGCCCTCATTGCCGACGTCGCCCTGACTTACACGCCGCTCGAGCACTTCCATGCCAAGATTGCTGACTTCTATAGCGGGGCCTGCACCCAGCTCATCCTCAACAGTCTCTACGCCGCCTGCTATGCGCGGCAGTTCGAACGGAGCCGCACAAACCGCCGCGGCGTCATCGAGGGTGTAAGCGCAATGGTCCCAGCCGACTTCGGCCACATGGACGACTAGCAGGAAGTGACACACTTTCTCCGTGGGAGTTTGTGTGTCACCCATCTCGTGACACACAAACTCCCACGGAGAAAGTGTGTCACCCTTCTGCCGCTACTCGGTCTCGATCTGGTTGCCCGTGTAGAGCTGGTAGTACTTGCCCCTCGCCGCGATAAGTTCGTCGTGCGTGCCACGCTCGATAATCCGCCCCTGCTCGAGGACGATGATCGTGTCGGCATCCCCAACCGTCGAGAGGCGGTGCGCAATGACGAAGGTCGTGCGGTCGGCCATGAGCGCGTCCATACCCGCCTGAACCAACTGCTCGGTGCGCGTGTCGATGCTGGAGGTGGCCTCGTCGAGGATGAGTGCCGGTGGGTCGGCGACCGCTGCGCGCGCGATGGTCAAAAGCTGACGCTGGCCTGCGGAGAGGCCGCCACCGTCACCAGTGATCACCCATGGTGAGCATCATGAGGCTCATAAGGATGTTCATGACATAACCCAGAAGGCTCGTGAGCTCGCCCGTGGTGATCTGGCCCGCGAAGATGGAATGGGTGCCAAACCAGCTGAGCACGATGATACAGCCGTACATCGAGCACATCATGACGGGGCCATTCCACGCCAGCAGGCTCTCGGCCGCGACAAACAGGTCGTGCAGCTCGTCGGCTGCCAGCTTGAACTTCTTGCTCTCGTGGTCCTCGCGCACGAAGGCCTTGACCACGCGGATGGCGGTCACGTTCTCCTGAACCGAGGCGTTGAGGTCATCGTAGCGCCTAAAGACCTTCCCGAACATGGGCATGGTCTTGAACATGATAGTAAGCAGGACGGTGCCCAGGCCGACCATCGCCACAAAGAAGATCACCGACAAGCTCGGTGAGATGATCAGACACATGACCAGCGACGCGATCAGCGTGATGGGTGCACGCGTCGCGATGATGAGCGCCATCTGGAAGGCGTTCTGCACATTGGTGACATCGGTGGTCATGCGCGTGACGAGGCCCGCCGTGCTGAACTTGTCGATGTTGGAGAACGAGTAGGTCTGCACCTTCCCAAAGAGCGCATCGCGCAGGTTTGCGGCAAGGCCCGTCGAGGCCTCCGAGCCAAAGATGCCCGAGCTGGCACCGACCATGAGCGCGAGCACAGCACACAGGAGCATGATGATGCCCCACTTGAAGACCTGTCCCATATCCCCCACTGCAATGCCCTGGTCGATGAGCAAGGCCATCACGTAGGGAACGAGCACCTCAAGACCAACGGCCGCGAGCTGCGGCGACAAATCACGACGGGCCCGTGTTTACGAGCGATTCTCTCCCACAAGCCATGAGCGCAGATAGCGGGATGGGTCATGTGCCTGCTCGTCGGAGTCGACACCTCGAGCAAGACCGGACTCAAGCAGCACTAGCATCTCGGACGGGGTCTTCGCAGAGATGTCCGCATGGCGAAGAAGCCGCTTGTCGGTAGTCACAAGGTAACTTGCCTTCGCGCGACTGCATCCAGCCAAGATGAGGTCGTCCTCGAGGTCGCTGTGCAAGGGTCGAAACCTCTCGGCATAGTAGAAGTCGGAGACGTCTGCTGGCACCGGTGTGGCCACCTCACGCATCTGGGTCGCGCAATCCCAAGCGAAGGTCTTTGCCGCCTTCGCCTGCTCTTCTGTCAATGCGCCGTTCTCTCTGAAGAACCTCTTCACACAGATGCCCGCTTTGGCATAGACGTCGAGGGCGCTGTGCGACGCATACGCAAGGGGGATGTCGTGATCCAGTGCGTATCGAATCAAGGCTTGCGCCGCCCTTCTGCCCGGACGGTCGAGGAGGTAGAGGTCAAGCCATACACAGGTGTCGACAAACAGCATCGGTCGTCCGCCGTTCATGAGGTCACCCCGTCAGTGTCTCTGCTCAACCACTCGTCATAGAGCATCTCGTCCAACTCCTCGTCAGTAGGGGCGACATAGGACGCACGATCGACATTGGCGAGCTCATACAACTTCGATTGCCATCCATCAATTTCCGCAAGGCACGCATCTCCACGTGAGGATGCCACCGGTGAGTCCTGATTGGTGAGCAGCGTCAGCACCTGCTCGCATTCCTGGGCGCCACCCGCAATCTTTGCCCACAGAGCTCGGACGATTTCTGCTGGTGTGACCCCTGCCCGTTCCAGCACCGCATCCCCTGCGCTCCGCAATTGAGAGTCCATACGCACGTTGAGCTGTGATGTCGTTGCCGCAGCCATACACCCTCCTTCGCATTAGTCTGCTACATGTTGTAGCAGACTAGCATAGCAGTGATATCATGCATCCGAGGAATGGTGACGCGCAAAGGCGGGCAGCCGAATCCCTCTCGCCCCAAGCTGAAAAGGCAAGCGGCACCCAGCTGGAAAGCCAGGGTAGAACCTCCTCGGCTATAGGAGATGTGCGCGCAGGAACCCCTCGACGAGGTCGAGCGCCTCCTGGCAGCGGAAGCCGTTGCTGCCATGGTTGGCATCAGGAAGCTTGTAGAAGGTCACGTCCTGACCGGCCTCGCGCAGCCTCTCGTACAGTCGACACGACTGGTCGAAGTTCACCAGCTGGTCGCGCCCACCGTGCATGATGAGGATGGGCGGCAGCGTGCAATCGCATGCATCGGGCACGTAGCAAACGGGGCTCGCTGCCTCGGCCCACTCGGGATGCTCGAGCACGTTGCGCCGCCCGATGAGGCTCCCTTCCGGCGAGCCAGGACCCACGTGGTCTTGGGCGCTGGGTACGAGGTTCATGCGACCGAGGTCGGTAGGACCGTACCAGTCCACCACGCAGCGGGGCAGGCAGCTGTGTTCCTGATAGTCAGGCGTGTCAAGTGCGACGGTCTCGCCCTCCGCTTGCACGGTTGCAGGTCCTTCCGCCGTGAGGGTCGCCATGAGGACCGTATGACCACCGGACGAGTCTCCCCAGAAGCCGAGTCGCTCGGGGTCGATATGCAGCTCCGGAGCGTGTGCGCGCAGGTATCTTACCGCCGTCTTGAAATCCTGCATCTGGGCGGGGAACGGCGCCAAGTCGCTCTCACGATACTGAACGCAGGCCACCACAAAGCCGCGTTCCGCAAGGCGCACATGGTCCGTGAAGTGCCCATAGAGGTTCTGGCGACGCCATGCGGATCCCTGGCAGAACACGATGCAGGGATAGCCGTCCGTCTCGTAGCGAGCGTAGATGGGATCCTTGGACGAGGGTATGAGCACGTACAGCTTGCGCGAACACGGCGAGCCGTCAGCCAGCGTGCGCGTTACGTAGGTAAGCTCCCGGCACTCCACCTGCATCCTGTCGTCATCGACGGTCCCCTCCAAAAGAAGGCAGCCTTCTGGCAGCTCCTCGTTGCGCGGAAACTCAGGCAAGGGGATATCGGGCGTGGGGGTGACGAGCGTTGGCTTGGGCGTCATGGTTCTCTCCTTTATATGCGGCTATGTTCGGCATTGTACGAAAGAGGGCCTCGGATTGCTCCGAGGCCCAAGAAGGAAGGGTGTTGTCCGCTGCGGCGCCATTAGTTTCACGTCCCCCCATCCTCAGACACACTCCCATGCTCTATACTATTTAGTGTGCTAACTGTTTGATTGCAAACTATTTAGGCATCGCTCTCACGAGGAAGAGAAGCGCCCAAAGGAGGCCACCACCATGTCAACCGCAGTCAGGTACTACTCACGTTCCGGCAACACCAATGCCCTCGCCGAGGCCATCGCACAGGCGGCAGGTACGCAGGCCATCTCGGCCGACGCTTCGGACGCAGCCCTCGACACCCCCGTCGACGTGCTCTTTGTTGGTGGTGCACTCTACGCCTACGGCATCGATAGCCACCTCAAGGACTACCTCAAGACCCTCAGGGCTGGCGATGCAAAGCAGGCTGCAGTCTTCTCAACCTCCTGGATCTCAAAGCACGCCATTGAGCTCATCAAGAAGGCTCTCTCCGAGGCAGGCATTCCCGTTGCAGATGACGTACTCTACGTACGCGGCAAGCCTGGCGCGGCGCAGCTGGCCGAAGCCGCGGCCTTTGCCAAGCGCTTCGTCTGAGACGAGTGCGAGAGGAGCTTCCACATGAGTCACGTACTTGACGCCATCTGCAAGCGCAGGTCAATCCGCTCCTACACCGGAGAGGCCATCCCCCAAGATAAGCTTGACGCCATCCTTGCGGCAGGCCTGCTCTCTCCCACGAGCCAGAACCGCAGACCGTGGCAGTTCTATGTCACCACCGACAGCGCAATGCTTGCGGAACTCTCGCGTGCCAAGCGTGCAGGCGCTGCCTTTGTCGCAGATGCCTCGGCCGCCATCGTGGTGGCGGTTGACGAGGACATCGACACCTGGGTCGAAGACGAGTCCATCGCACTCGCTTACATGCACCTTATGGCGAGCGACCTCGGAATCGGCAGCTGCTGGGTGCAGATGCACCTGCGCTCTGCGCAGGACGGTACCGATACCGAGGATAAGGTGCGCCAGGCGCTGGAGCTAGATCCCAGGCAGCGCATCGTGGGCGTACTCGCACTTGGAGTGCCCGCACAGAATCCCACAGCCCACTCGGTCAAGGATGCCGACTTCGATAGGGTCCATTACCGCTAATGCCCCGAAGGCATAAAACGAGCCGGCCTCCTGGCACGCCATGCGCACCAGGAGGCCGGTTCTTTCCGGTGCCCCTCCCCCGACGGGCTGGTACCTGCGTCACCGCAGGCCGAAATGGTTAGTCGAGATCAGCTCCGTTGCTCTCGATGACCTTCTTGTACCAGTAGAAGCTCTTCTTACGGCTGCGGGCCAGAGTGCCCTCGCCGGCATTGTTCTTGTCCACATAGACGAAGCCGTAGCGCTTGTCCATCTCGCCAGAGGAGGCGGAGACGATGTCAATGGGTGCCCACATGGTGTAGCCCAGCAGGTTGACGCCATCCTTCTCCACGGCATCGATCATGCAGCGGATGTGCTCGCGCAGGTAGTCGATGCGGTAGGAGTCGTCCACCACGCCGTCCTCGCCCACCTTGTCGTACGCGCCAAAGCCGTTCTCCACGATCATGAGCGGCTGGTCATAGCGCTCGGTGAACCAGTTGAGCGCATAGCGCAGGCCTAAGGGGTCGATGGGCCAACCCCAGTCGGTCAGCTTGAGGTACTCGTTGGGCACCAGGTCGTTGGCCACGCTCTCCAGGCCCGGGATGCCCGCCTCGTAGAAGTTGTAGTCGGGGTTGTCATCGCGGGCAGCCACGGCAAAGCTCATGTAGTACGAGAAGCCGATGTAGTCGACAACGCCATACTTGAGGGCCTCGATCTCGTCCTCGGAGATGTCGATGTCAAAGCCCATGCGCTCCCAGTAGCGGAACATGAACTGCGGGATGCGGCCCTTGGCGTGCACGTCGGCGTACCAATAGCGCTTGTGGTCCGCCCAGGTCTTCTCCATCTGGTCCTTGGGATTGCAGGTGGCCGCGTAGAGCGGGCAGAAGGCGATCATGCAGCCGATCATGGCGTCCGGGTCGATCTCGTGGCATGCCTTGACGGCCTTGGCGCTAGCGATGAGCTCGTTGACGGAGGCTTGGTACATGAGCTGCTCGGGGCAGTCGCCGATGTCCAGCACGGCACCCTCCTGCAGCATGTGGTGCGCGATGGGGGCAGCAGACTGGTTGTTGATCTCGTTGAAGGTCATCCAGTACTTGACCTTGCCCTTGTAGCGCTCGAAGCACACGCGCGCAAAGCGCTCGAAGAAGTCGATGCAGCGCTTGTCGGCAAAGCCGTTGTACTCGGTGGCCAGGTGATAGGGCATCTCAAAGTGCTGCAGGGTAATGACGGGCTCGATGCCGTACTCGTGGCAGGCGTCGAACATGTCGTCGTAGAAGGCCAGACCTTCCTCGTTGGGCTCGGCATCGTCGCCGTTGGGGAAGATGCGCGTCCAGGCGATGGACGTGCGGAACGCCTTGAAGCCCATCTCACCAAACAGGGCGATATCCTCGCGATAGTGATGGTAGAAGTCGATGCCCTCATGGTTGGGGTAGTTCTCGCCCTCGATGATGCCATCGGTGATGCGACGCGGAATGCCGTTGCCGCCAGCCGTCATCACGTCAGCGATCGAGATTCCCTTGCCGCCCTGATCCCAGCCGCCTTCGAGCTGATGGGCCGCGACAGCACCGCCCCACAGGAAGTCCTTCGGAAAATGAGACATTGCCGCTCCCTTCCAATAAAAGCAAACATATGCTAACTAATCATTTTCGGTCCCTGCCGCGCGCTTTGCACGGGACATAGGAGCCCTATCGGCAAAAGGCGGTCAAGTTGTGTCAAAAACAGGCACGGTATCCCCCTCTCCTCTGGCTGCGTCGTTCAGTCCCTGCTTGCACCATCGCGTAAGATAGGGGCGTCACGGAAAGGAGTGGCCATGGAGCTGCTGAGGGAGTTTTGCGCCGAGAACATGACCCACGTACCAGCCGCTATCGAGGCTGGAGCGCGGCGCATCGAGCTCTGTGACAACCTCGCAGTTGGTGGAACCACACCCTCCTATGGGGTCATCAAAGCCGCCGTGGCCTTTGCGCGCGAGCATGACGTGGATGTCATGGCCATGGTCAGGCCACGCGGGGGTAACTTCTTCTACCACGAGGCGGAACTCCAGAGCATGCTCGAAGACCTCTCCCTGGCCAGGCGGCTCGGTGTCACGGGCGTGGTGTTTGGATGCCTGCGTGAACGGGGCGGACACACCGCTCTTGACCTCGAGGCCATCAGGCGGTTGACGGATGCCGCCAAGGGGAATGGCGCGGGGCGCGCCGTCGGAACAGTGCCCGTAGAAGTCACCTTCCACATGGCCTTTGACGAGCTAGGTGCAGAGACGCAGCTGCAGGCAATCGACGAGCTTGCGGCGCTGGGCATCGAGCGCGTGCTCACGCACGGTGGGCCTGCGGAAACAGCCATCCTCGACAACATCAGCCATCTCCACGAGCTTGTAGACCATGCGCGCGAGAAGCTCACCATCCTGCCTGGTGGCGGCATCACCTGGCAGAACGCCGAACATGTGGCAAATCTTCTTGGCGTCCACGAAGTGCATGGAACCAGAATCGTCAGGTGGTAGCGCACGCCTTTGCCACCCCAACCGCTAAAGAAGGAGGACATCATGAGCTTT
Organism: uncultured Coriobacteriaceae bacterium; assembly: GCA_902790135.1. Lineage (GTDB taxonomy): Bacteria > Actinomycetota > Coriobacteriia > Coriobacteriales > Atopobiaceae > UBA1367. The sequence goes on along the minus strand of CADAQM010000013.1, from coordinate 31,950 downwards.
ATCGACCTCTGCCACACCCGTCGCTCGGTACGAACCTTTGAGGAGCGCCCCGTGGAGCAGGAGAAGATCGATCTCATCCTGGAGGCGGGACGCGTCTCCCCCACCGCCGCCAACAAGCAGCCGCAGGTCATCTACGTGCTTCGCAGCGTCGAGGCCATGGACAAGGCGCGCGAGGTGGCTGGCAGGATGATGCACAATGCGACAACGGCGCTGCTCGTGTGCTACGACTCCAACGAGAGCTGGAAGGCCGTGAACTTCGACGAGCCCGACTATGACGGAGGCGAGGTGGACGCGGCGATTGTCACCACCTCGATGATGATGGAGGCAACCGACCTCGGCGTGGGCACGCTCTGGGTCCGCGGCTTCAACGCTCCCAAGGCGTCCGAGGTCTTCGAGCTGCCCGATCACATCCATCCCGTGTGCTTCTTGGTGCTGGGCTATCCCACACAGGCCGTGTTGGCCAAGCCCCACACCCCGCGCAAGGAGCTCGAGGAGACGGTCAGCGTGCTCTAGGCATTCGCGAGACGAGCGTACGGTAGTAGACTTGCCTAGGAAGGCATCTGTTGAAACGCGTAGTCTGTATTCTCAGCTCCAACAGGCAGGAGAGGCATGGTTTCACGCGAGCTCATCGCCACCGTCTTGGTGGAAAACACCCCAGCCGAGGGGCTCGGAAGCGAGCACGGGCTCTCCATGCACCTGCGCTACGGCGGCCTCAATATTCTGCTGGACTTCGGCCAGTCCGACCTATTCGCGCAAAACGCGGAGGTGCTGGGCTGTGACCTCAGCCGTGTGGAGTTTGCCGTGCTCTCGCATGCGCACTACGACCACGCCGACGGTATGCCTGCGTTCTTTGCGCGTAACGGGCGCGCGCGGCTCTACCTAGGCGAGGCGTGCCAGGAAAACTGCTGGTCAACAAAGGGCGGCACCGCCGAGGCTCATTACATCGGTATCGGCGAAGGTTTGCTCAGGCGCTATAACGACCGTCTTGCAAGGGTGCCGACGGCAGGCGTGAGCACCATCGCCCCTGGTGTGCATCTTGTGCCGCACAGCACTCCTGAGCTCGCCGAGCAAGGTCTTCACGCGGGTATGCTCCTGCGCAAAGGCGACCAGTGGCAGGGCGACGGCTTTGCCCATGAGATGAGCCTGGTCTTCGAGCTCGACGAGACCGCACGGACCCTCGCGGTCTTCAGCAGCTGCTCGCACGCGGGGCTGCCCACAATCGCACGCGAAGTGTCTGAAGCCTTCCCCAGCTGGCGCATCAGCGCCTACGTGGGTGGCCTCCACCTAGTGCACGCAAGCGATGCTGAGGTCGCACAGGTAGCGCAGGCCGTTCGCGACTTTGGGATCGAGCGGCTTTGCACCGGCCACTGCACCGGAGCACATGCCACTCGCATGCTGGAGACTCTGCTGCCAGGCCAAGTCGAGGCTCTACGACCAGGCCTTATCCTCTCGTTTGAATAGAACTCCACGGCGGAAAGGAACCCCATGGCAACCGTCCTCGAGGCACTGATGCTCATCTGCTTTGGCATCTCGTGGCCCGTCAACGCCTGGAAGGCATGGCAGGCACGCACGGCCGCGGGCACCTCGGCTGCCTTTCTCGCGCTGATCACCCTGGGCTACGTATGTGGCATCTCGGCTAAGTTCGTGGGACACAACATCAACTGGGTCTTGGGCGTCTACATCTTCAACCTGCTGGCACTTGTTGCCAACTGGCTCATCTACCTGCGCAATCGTGCCCTCGATGCGCAGGCGCAGCGTAAGGGGAGGCGATAGGGATGACGCGGAAGGAAATCGAGCGGCTTATCGCAGAGGCGCCCGGAAACGCAGCCGCCTACTCGTTTGACACGATCGAGCCCTTGGAGGATAGTCCCCTCGCGAGAGGACGCATGGCCATTCTCGGCTCGTCGGTTGCCTTTGGCGCAGCATCGATGGAGCTTGCCGTAGGCGAGTATCTCTCGCGACGACTGGGGTGCAAGCTGGTCAAGTCCGCCGTATCGGGCACCACACTCGTAACGCTCGACGACAGCTGCTACATTCCCCGCCTGCATGCGGAAATCCCTAGCGACCAGCCGCTTGACCTGTTTGTCTGCCAGCTCTCCACCAACGATGCGACCAAGGGGCTGCCCCTCGGGTCGGTGAGCGATGCCACCGACCTCAAGGCCTTTGACACCTCGACCATCGCGGGAGCGATCGAGCACATCGTGTGCTACGCACGTCAGACCTGGGACTGCCCCATCGCCTTCTTCACCGGCAGCCGCTACGACAGCGAGCCTTACGCGCAGATGTACGAGCTCCTGCTCAAAGTGCACGACAAGTGGAAAATCGGAATCCTCGACCTATGGGCACCGAAGGCCTTCAACGACATCAGCGACGAGCTGCGCAGCCTTTACATGCTCGATCCCATCCATCCCAGCCGCGCCGGATACCGTGACTGGTGGGGGCCGGAGCAGGAGCGCCAGCTTCTGGCCTGGCTCGCGGACTCGAGGGCTTAGCCAAAAGACGCGGGAGACGGCCTTGCGACCATCCCCCGCGTCTGCATGCGCTATGTGGTACCCAACCTAACGGAGCAGGTCGTCGCTCAGGCTGGCAGCGTATTCGGCGAGCTTCGCAAGCCCCGCCTTGAAGTATTCCACGTCTCCATAGCCATAGCCGATGCGGAAGCCGTGCTCCATGCCAAAGCACATGCCGTGGCAGACGAGGGCCTCAGTCTTGTCAAAGAGGTCCTCGCAGAACTCCTTGGTGGGAATGTCCCAGTCATAGGTGAGGAAGCTCGTTGACCCCAGCGACTCGCAGGCAAGGTGGAAATGCGGCTGATCCTTCAGCCACTCGTTCAGCGCAGCACGCCCCTGCTCGCAGATGGCGCGATTACGTGCGAACAAGGCATCCTTGTGCTCGATGACGATGGCGGTGAGCAGCTCGGTGATCGGACTCTCGCAGATAGTGTTAAACGAGCGCAGGTTCTTAATCACGTGCGTGAGGCCGAGGTCACGAGTGGCGATCCAGCCAGTGCGCAGACCGGCGCAGGAGAACACCTTGCTGGTGCCGCCCGTCGAGATGCCACGCTCGTACACGTCCACGATGCTCGCCATGTAGCCGTCACCCAGCCCGCGATAGATCTCGTCGCAGACCACGTAGGCCCCGACCGGACGCGCGATGGCAGCGAGCTGCTCGAGCTCCTCGCGGTTCATCGCATAGCCCGTCGGATTGCTCGGCGAGGTGAGGAAGATGGCCTTGGTGTGGCCGTCCACCATCTGCCCCAGCTTGCGGAAGTCGATGCCAAAACCCGTCTCGGGGCCACACACGTACGGGCGCACCTCGCAGCCGAGGGCCTCGGGAATCGACACGAACTGCTGGTAGGAGGGTACGACCACGATGACGTTGTCGCCCTTCTCGCAGAGCGCGTAGCAGGTGAGGGCATTGGCGCTCGTGCCGCCATGCACCACCATGACGTTCTCTGCGGTGATGGCAGGCGTCTCGAACATGCTGGCAAAGGCCTCCCGCAGGCGCGGCATGCCCTCAAAGTACCCGTAGTGCAGGCTCATGTGGGCAAGTTCTTCGAAGGTCTCCTCCTGAGAGACGCCGCAGATCTCAAAGAGCTCCTGCATGTTCATGGGCTTGCAGCAGCTGGAACCCATGTTGTAGGTCGCAACGGCATCAAGGGGATTGAGCCACCACTCGAGCTCGAACTTCTCGATGTTCATAGTTTGGTCCTTTCGGAGTCAGATTGGAGTCAGGTCGTCGCAATGGTCGTATGGGACTTACAGCTCGATGAGGGTGCCGACGTCCTCGGACTCGGCACGGGCCACCAGTCGCGAGATGGTGGCAAGGTCCTGAAGCGACAGGCCCGTCGAGTCGAAGACGGTGACCTCGTCGTCAGAGGTGCGCGCGGGGCAATCGCCCGCAATGACCGAGCCGATCTCGGGCAGCTCGTCGGGGAGCATTCCCTGCACGTGAGGCAGCTCGCACTCCCCCACCGTGAAGCACTGGTGCAGGTCGTCGACGACCACGTGCGCCTGTGCCAGCACGGTCGATTCGACCTCCTGCTTACCCGACTTGTCGGCGCCAACGCAGGAGATGTGTGTCCCCGGACGCACCCACTCTGCGCGCAGATAGGGCGCATAGCTGGGCGTGGCGGTCATAATCACGTCTGCCGCACGCACCGCAGCCTCCAGCGTCGACGCCTCGATGCTTGCCGCACGAGGAGCATCTGCATCCCCCAGCAGCCTGTCCACGTCTTCTACGATTGCATCGACACGTTCAGACGGCTCGCTCGGATGACGCGGATTGGCAACGAGCACACGCTCGATCTGCGGCATGCAGATGAGGTTGGCAGCGATAAGGTACGGCGCGAGCCCACCGTCGCCGCACACCGCCAGTACCCGAGAATCCTTGCGTGCCAGCCACCTTGCCCCGATGGCGCCAGCCGCACCCGTGCGATACCGCGTTATCGGCATGGCGTTGAGCAGCGCTTTGGGTGCGCCGGTCGCATAGTCGAACACGAGCGAAGTGCCATGATAGACAGGTAGTCCTGCCTGCGGATTGTCCTGATAGCAACTGATTGCCTTGAGGCCCCAGAGCCCCTCTCCGTCGAGGTTGCCGCTCTTGAGGTCCATGTCGCGCGCGCCCTCGGCAAACTCGTGAAAGAGCAGGGGCCAAACCGACGCGCTTCCGCGATGCTTCTCGAGGTATGCGGCCTCAACGGCATCGATTGCGAGGGGGATCGTCAGCAGATTGCCGACCTCGTTAGCGCTGAGAATTCTTACCTGATCCATGTGTGCCACCTTCCGTCGTTGCATGCTCGCGCGCACCATGAGGCGTGCTGGGCATGCGATGTGTTGGAAGAGGCCAGGCGCAGGCGGTGGCAGCCACGCGTGACTCGCCATCCGTCCGTTGTCCGCCCCTGCTCCACGACCGGTGTAGGAGTGGCTTCTTGGCTTTACTATATCCGATACTCGATACTTGTAAAACTGCATAGTCTTGTCACTTTGGTAGCAATATATACCTACCGTATAGTTGGCTTATCGACCTATCCACTACCTTTATCAGGGCATATGTGTCTCTCTATCACTTACAAAATATTTTTTAAAACTATATTTATACACATAATATTGTATATGATGATTCACATCTGCTTCACAACCCGCACAGGAGAGCATCGAAGCATAAAAAGAGCGGGGCATGTGCCCCGCTCTCCGAGTCGCTCGCTATGTGAGTTGCGTTATCGTGTGCCGAAGACCGCACCAACGCCGGTGGCAAAGTGATAGTCGTAGTTGCCAACCTTTGCGTTGCCGCTCAGAGCAGCGAAGACTTCCTCAACGATACCCGCCAGAGCCAGTGCTCCAATGATGTACAGTGCGCCCATGTCCGTTCCTCCAAGCACCGCGAAACAATTCTGTAATATTTCGCTTCCTATGTTACCAATCTGTTTCTTGTTGTCAACGTGAAACGGGAACTTTGTTTGCCCCTTTGTTCCGCCTTCGACTCGGCGCCCTTGCCATCGGATGGCTCCCCCACCGAGTCGTTAATTGATAATCGCCTGAAGGACCGCTTGTCTCACCATCAAACAATCGCCACTAACGGACAAAAGCAACGGCCCACGTGAGGACACCTACGTATACACCGGCAAAAGAACGCTGCCCCTCTCGGACGGGAGGGGCAGCGCCTTGTCACACAGAGTTCGCCGTGGCTGCGAGACTACTTGTTCTTCTTGGAGAAACCGATCAGCGCGGCGAAGGCAGCCAAGAAGCCGATCAGGTCAAGGCCGTGGATGCCGCCCTCGTCCTGGGTGGCCTCGGTCTCGGCCTCGGTCTCGGCCTCGGCTTCGGCTTCAGCCTGGACCTCCTCGACCGGCTCGACGACGTCGGCAGCAGCGGCCTCGGCGTCGAACTCAGCCATGTGGTCGGCGTAGGCAAGCGGCTCGGCAAGCGTGCCATCCTCGTTCAGGCCAGAGGGAGCAAAAGGCGCGGAGAAGTCGCCGGCTTCAAGATAGGAGCGGACCTCGCCCAGAAGGGCGTTGCTGCGCTCGTACACCTCGCGCGATGCCTCTGCGTGGGCCTCGTTGGCAAAGGCGATACGCTGGGTGCCGTCAGTGATCTGCTGCATCTTGGCGTCGACCTGCTCCTGCTGGGAGATGATCTCCTTCTGCAGCGCGTCGAGGTAGGCGTGCACGCCGTCGGCCACGTCGCCGCGATGGTTGTAGGAGAGCGTGTTGAGGTCCATGAAGAGATAAGCGAGCGACTTGCTGCCGCTGTCCTGCATGGCCAGAGCCTCGTTCTCGGCAATCAGCTCATCCTTGTAGACGCGGTTGCCCTCGTCGTCGCGCTCGAACTCGTTCTCGTTGCCCACATGCGCGGAGTCAAACTCCTCGTGGCTCGGATACAGCTCGGGGTCGACCTGCGTCAGCAGGGCGGAGTAGCTAGGCACATACACGCTGAACTCGCCGCGCGACAGGGCCTCCCACTGGATGGTGGCGATGTCCGGATCAAGGCCGGCGCGGGTCTCGAAGATGTGGCACTCCACCGTGCGGTTGTTGCCGATGGCATAGAGCTTGTCGTTTGCGTTGGCATCCACGTCCGTGCCCTCGCCGCGGGCGGCCACGGAGCGCAGCATCTCGAACAGGCTGTAGTCGGAGCGAACGGGCTTGAAGAAGAGCTGCGGGTCGGCGATGGTGTCAACGGCGCCATCCTCGTCGAGGGTGTAGTCGGTGCCCGCCTTGAGGTCCTGGCCAAAGAACTTGTGGCCCTGCACGTAGCGGGTGTCCTGACCGGCGGCCTCGTCCTCGAGGCCATAGCTCTTGGCGACGTTGACCGCACCCTTGTCGTCCTTGACGAGCGTGCCCGCCTTCTCGGCAACGGCAACGAGATCGGCGGAATGCAGGCAGGTCTCAGAGTCGTCGAGGTCGACGGCAAACTGGAGGTTGCTCATGTTGGGGTTGAGCGAGGCGGTGTCGGAGGCCATGCGCACGGCGATCCACTGGTGGCCGGAGAGCTGCTGGAAGTTCCAGACCTCGTTTGCGTCGGCGATCCAGATCTGGTTGCAGTCCTGCGAGCCCTGCTCGTCGATGATGGAGCCCAGAAGCTCGACGCCCTCGCGCGCGGTGGACGCCTCGGAGAGGATGACGTCGGTCACGCTGTACTCGCCGATGCCGTTGTCCAGCAGCGGGTCCGCCTCAAAGATGGCGTCGTTGCAGGCGGTGGTGAGGGTTGCATCCACGCTTACGCCGCACTCGTTGGTGCCGGCCTCGGAGTACGGCTTCTCCGCACCGTCCCAGTCCTCGGGCAGGTCGCGCACGAAGGTGTAGCGGTAGGTTGCGCCGGGAGAGGTGCGCGTGAAGTTGATGGCCGGATCCTGGTCGGGGCCGTTCTCCCCGCTCCAATACGTCTTGCCGTCGGTGCGCGGCTGGACGCCAAACTCCTTGAGGTAGCGGTTTGCCGCGTCCTCGGAGCGCCCGTAGATGGTCTCGCCCGTTGCAGTAAGCTCAGGCCCCATGTACACCTGCGTGCAGGCGAGCGCCGTGGTCGGCATGGCAACGAGAGAGGTTGCCGTAGCTGCGACGATGAGCGCCTTGGCGGCTTCCGAGAACCGGTGATGTCCGTACATTCTGTCATTCCTCCTTTTGAGATGAGCCCCCTGGAGAAGGCCTCCCGAATAGCGCTGGACAGTTTACGTAACAATTTCGAAACATTTTGAGGAATTCTCGCTCCTTTTTGCGAACGGCTACTTTTGCGGAGCAGATGTTGCTTTTCTTATGCTGTCTGCTGTCACTCATTTAGAGATGGGGCGGAAGGCATGCCGAGAAGAGTCACTCCCCAGACTCGCCAAGCCGATACCAACCTGCAACGGTTAATTCCTTGTAATCTGCTAGGATATAGTTCTCCAAACCGTCCGACATGCAGGGGGAGCCATGCAGTCCACGAGCCTCAAGGAGCGCGCCGCCTCCATCATGAGCGGCTACGACGCCCAGAACGACTTCATCCGCGAGCACAAGCGCGTCTTCCCGCGTCGCGCCATCATCTACCAGCTGCTCAACGAGATACGCAGCCTCATGTTCCCGGGCTACTTTGACGACGAGACGCTCGCCGGCGTGAGTAGCGAGAACCTCGTGGAAGAGCGCCTGCTACGCATCGAGCGCGTGCTGGGCGACCAGGTCTTCCGCGCCCTGCTCTACGATGACTGCAACCTCGACGAGGAGGTGGCCCGCGAGCGCGCAACCACCATCGCCGACGCGTTTGTCGCCGCGCTGCCGCGCATCCAGCGCCTCATCCTCAAGGACGCCGAGGCGGCCTTCGAGGGCGACCCGGCAGCCCACAGCCGCGAGGAGGTCATCCTCTGCTACCCCGGCCTGCGCGCCATCTTTGTGCACCGCATCGCCCACGAGCTCTACGTGCAGGGCGTGCCCCTCATCCCGCGCCTGATGAGCGAGAAGGCCCACAGCGAGACGGGCATCGACATCCACCCCGGCGCCACCATCGGCGAGTACTTCTTCATCGACCACGGCACGGGTGTGGTCATTGGCGAGACCACCGAGATCGGCACCCACGGCAAGATCTACCAGGGCGTCACGCTGGGCGCCACCTCGACCCGCAAGGGCCAGGCGCTCTCCGGCACCAAGCGTCACCCCACGCTGGGCGACTACGTGACCGTCTACTCCAACGCCAGCGTGCTGGGCGGCAACACCTACATCGGCTCCGGCTCGGTCATCGGCGGCAGCGCCTTTGTGGTGGAGTCCGTGCCCGAGAACGGCCGCGTCTTCGTCAAGGACCAGGAGATCGTCATCCGCCAGTTTGGCAGTCCCGAGCCCGTCTGGTGCTACCAGATCTAGGGCCCGCTACTGCTGCTGCTCGCGATGAGCAGGTCGACCACAAGCCCATAGGACCTCACGCCGGAGCTCTCGCCAAAGCTCTTGAGGTACGTGTCATTGACGGTGGTGCCCACCTTCTCGAAGGTGCCCTCGTAGGCATCATAAGCCTCATGGGTTGCCAGGCGATCCGCCCATACGAGGACGACCCCCTCCCCCACGTCGCCTTCCGCCGCATCCTGCAGCAGCTGCACGGCACGCTCGCCATCCGCCGCATAGAGCGCGTTCCAGCAGTACACGAAGGCGTTGTAGGCACCGGAGTAGCGCAGGCGCACGTCATCGCTCGCTGCGCAGGCAAGGTAGGCGGCAAAGTTTGCCTCCTGCTCGCTGGCGAGCCCCAGCCGATGGGCTGCCTCGTGGCACATGATAAAGGGAAGGTCGGCTGGCGGGTCGTTGAGCGGCACGCCCGACTCCCCCGTCGGCGCCCAAAAGATACCCGTGTGACCGCTGTACAGCAGCGGCTCACCAAACAGGAGCAATGCCTTCACCGGTCGCGTCGACCCGGTGAAGATCGGATAGTTCTGCGCAAGATTCGTATACGACGCACCGGCAATGCCTGCAAGCTCGTAGAAGTCCTGCTCGGCAAGGGAGCCGTCATAGTTGCGTGGCACCTCGGGAGCGAACGTCGCCGCCTCTTGCAGGTAGTGTTCGGTAGCCGCAGCCAGCTCGTCGGTTGAGTACTCCCGCACCTCGAGACCAAGCTCACCAGCGAGAGACGGCGCATAGTGGTTAAGCGCCCAGCCTGCCACAAACGAGAAGAGCGTACAGGCGCCAGCTAGAGTCAACCAGGAGAACCAGACGAGCAGCCTTCCTCGACCACTCAGACACCTGACCAGCGCGATCAGCGCCACGATGACCAGCACCACCACCAGCCAGTCCCAGAGAGCAAAGGGCAGCACGCTCGTCAGGGCAGAGAGAAGGCCAATCCAAGCCTTCGACAAGTCGCGATACGCGGGAAAGAGGACGCGTCCCCAGCGCGCGAAGGCAGCCATGAGCACGGGGCAGGCCAGAAGCAGCACGAAGGAGGCAACCAGGCGCCTTGCAATCCCACGGTCTGTTTCGGCTCTTGCTGTCATGCGACTAGAACAGCTCGCGGAGAATCTGGGCCAGGCCATCCTCCCACACAGGCGGGCACACGATGTCGGCCGCGTCCTTGACCACGTCCTCGGCATTGCCCATGGCCACACCGCAGCCGCAGTAGCCGATCATCTCCAGGTCGTTGGTACCATCGCCGAAGGCATAGGCCTCATCGACACCCAACCCCAGATGCTCGAGCACCACACCGATGCCCTTGGCCTTGGAGATGGCCGTCGGATAGAGCTCGAAGGTGCCCTCTCCCCCATGACCGTCGCAGCTGATCTTGGATCCCAGCACCTCGGCAACCTGAGCGGTCACGGCCGGCCGCTCCTCGGTAGGTATGAGCGTCTCCATCTTGATGGCTTGCGGCAGGATCTGGTCCACGTCGAACTCGTAGGTAAAGATATCGCCGTGGCCGCCACCCGAGAAGAACTCCCGCATGGCACGATTGGTTGGCAGCGTGTAGATGTTGCGCGCACAGGCGATGAGGTACTCGGTGCCGAGCTCCTCCAGAAAGTCGATGACCCTATGCGCCAGCTCGAGGTCCATGCGCTCCTCGTAGAGCGACTTGCCACCCATCTCCACGTAGCCGCCGTTGAGCAGCACCAGACCGTCGAAGCCAGGCTCCAGCAGGGTGGGCGTCAGCAGCAGGCGCGGCCTGCCACTCGACAGAAAGATCTTGTGCCCCAGCTCCTGCACGCGCGCCAGCTCGGCACGCACCGCCGGCGAAGGGCGCCGAATGTTGTGATAGCTGTCGATAAGCGTTCCGTCGACGTCAAAGAAAAGCGCTGCCATGTCCCTCGTCCACTGTGCGAATCCCCATCCCTAACTGCAAAAGCTTAGCTGGTTTTGGAGAAGCCCACAATGGCGGACCTGGCAGCGCCGTGCCTGCGAATCAGCTGGTACGCGCTAGTTGAGAGAGCCCTTGTTGACGAGCGTGTCGGCCGTCAGCACGAAGAACTCCTTGCCGGCGACGATATCCTCGGTCGCGGCAATGTAGTCCTTGAAGTGCTGGGCGTCGCGGTGAGCGGCATAGGCCTCAGCGCTGGCATAGACCTCCCAGAACACCCAGCGATTGGGGTTGTCCGCCAGCGTGGTGGCATACATGACCAGCACGCCCGGCTCGACCTCAATCGCCTTGCGCATGTTGGCGGTGATGGCCGCGAGGAACGCCTCGTCGTTGCCGGGCTTGACGTCCACAAAGACCAGGTGCGGCTCGATCTCGTTGGGACCATCCACAAAGAGCGGCTCGGACTTCTCCAGCATGAGGCGCGGCGTGACAGGGAACACCGCGCGGCCCGTCAGCACCTTCCCAGCCATCTGGACAAAGGCACCAAACTGCTCGGAGGCCGCATGCACGTTGTAGGCATCGTCGTCGGCATAGACCTCGAAGACATAGCAGGTCTTGGGGTCGTCGGGCACATGGGTGCTGTACATGGCCAGTGTGCCCGGCTCGACCTTGATGGACGTGGTGAGGTTGTACGAGCCGACCTCGTTGAAGGCCTCCTCGTAAGCCATGTCGCGCTCGAGCCTAAACAGACGGGTGATCATTTCGTTCTCCTTCTCTCGCTATAACTCGAATGTCGAATCGTCCCACACGTCCAATGTCAGCCGATAAGGCGGCGGTAGTTGTCAGACCAGATGCCCTCGCGCTGCTCGTCGGTGATGTGCATGTCATCGATGGCCGCGAGGATCTCGGCCGTGGCACCTGCAGGCAGGATGCCCAGCGGCGCGTCGGTGCCAAAGACCACGTGGTCGGCACCGTAGTAGTCGACCGCGAGGTCGAGCGCGCGGGGGTTGCCCAGGATAGCCGTGTCCACGTAGAACTTGCGCATGTCGGCAGCCTGGTCGGCCGGCAGGATGCGGTCGACGCGGCCCGCAAAGAAGGGCACCATGCCGCCCGCGTGGTGGCAGATGACCTTGAGCTCAGGGAACTCCTGCAGCAGACCCGCCTGCACCATCTGCAGCATGGCCTGAGTGAGCTCGTACTCCCAGCTGAAGACCAGGTTGTTGTCAGGTTTGCGCAGGTCAAAGACGGGATGCAGCCACGCAGGGGCACCAACCTCGACAAGCGCCGCAAAGAGCGGGCGGAAGTCTGGGTCGGCGATGCTCTTGCCCAGGGCACGGGTGAAGATCTGCACGCCCACCACGTCCGGGTCGCCGGCAACCTGCTCGCGCACGATGCGCACGGCCTCGTCGATGTTGTTCATGGGCACCATGAGCACTGCGGCCTCAAACATGTCGCGGTTTGCGCGCAGCATTTCCAGAAGCTCGTCGTTTGCCATCTGGCAGAGCTTGGCGGCCTCCTCCGGTCCGACGTAGTCCTCGGGCAGCGCGTTCACGTGGCTGATCACCTGGCGCGTCTCGCCATCCCAATGCGAGCGGCGCAGCTCCATGTTGGTCAGCACCGGGTTGTTGAAGAAGGCATAGCGTTCCGGAATGGCCGGCTCGACCTCACGCATCTTGGCGTAGAAACGCTCCGGCAGCACGTGAGCAAACACATCGATCTTGGTCATGACTCCCCCCCGTCTCTAGATGGGTGTTCAGCAAAGAGTATGCGCCCCTCTCCCCTCTGGTGCCAAGGCATCGATTGAGGCCTCCGTCCACAAATAGACGGAAGCGGTCGAACGTCTACCGAGCGTAGGGATTCCCACCTCCAGGCGCATCGGCAAACAGATGGTCCATGCCCAAGGCGCGCATGCGCACCGTCAGCTCGACCAGCTCTTCGGTGGGCACTGGGAAGCCGGAGAGTATCCACGAGAGGGCCATCGAGGTCGAGGCGTCCGCGTGGTACTCGGTGGCGAAGCGTAGCGATTCGGGCATGGGTTCGTCGCCCCAAAGCCGCTGGTGCCACGCCAGGTCGAAGGAACGCGAATGCTCGAAGAGATGGTCACGCAGACAGTTCTGGCCGCTCATGGCGCAGGCCTGACGCATGAAGGTGCCATGCGCGCGCACGCGCTCGTACGACGCCTTTAGGGACGCCCCGAAGTCGAACTCCGCGCCGTCGCCTTCGAACTCGGTAATGATGAGCTTGTCGTAGGTGCGACAGATCAGGTCGAACTTGTCGAGGAAGTGGTTGTAGAAGGTCTGGCGCGCCACGCCCGTGCGCTCGAGGAGCCGCTTGACGGTGATGCGCTCGAGCTGCTCGCCCTCCTGCTCCACAAGCTCGAGCAGCGCCTCCATGATCAGCCGTTCCACATCGATAGCCATCAGGTTCCCCCTCCCGCTGCCGTTGGCCACGCCGCCTACAGGTCACCAAGCTCCTCGCCATTGGTGGCGATGACGCGCTGGTACCAGTAGAAGCTCTTCTTGCGACTGCGGTCGTAGGTGCCCCTGCCCTCGTCGTCCAGGTCCACGTAGATGAACCCGTAGCGCTTGGACATCTCGCAGGTGGACATGCTCACCAGGTCGATGCAGCCCCACGGCGTGTAACCCATGACCTCGCAACCGTCCTCGATGGCCTCCGCGATGGCGGTGATGTGCTGGCGGAAGTAGTCGATGCGGTAGTCGTCATCGATCGTGCCATCGGGGTTCACGGTGTCGTGCGCGCCGAGGCCGTTCTCCACGATGAAGAGCGGCTTCTGATAGCGGTCCCAGAGCTCGATGAGCGAGAAGCGCAGGCCCTCCGGGTCGATCTGCCAGCCCCAGTCGCTCGTGGGCAAGTACGGGTTCTTGACGCCGGTGGCAAGGTTGCCGCCCACCTTCTCGTGGCTCTCGGCATCGATGCAGTCGACCATGGTGTTGTAGTAGGAGAAGCTCACGAAGTCCACCGGGTACTGCGCGAGGATGGCCTCGTCGTCCAGGCCGAAGTCCACGTGGATGCCCTGGCGAGCCCAGTATTTCTTGACCCATACCGGATAGGCGCCGCGCACCTGCACGTCGGAGTAGAACATGTTCTCGCGGTTGCGCGCCTGGGCCTTGATCTGGTTGCGCGGGTCGCAGTCGAGCGCATAGGTGGTCGTCTTGGTGAGCATGCAGCCCATAAGGGCGCCCGGCACCATCTCGTGCAGCGCCTTGGTGGCGAGCGCCGAGGCCACGAACTGGTTGTGCACGCTCTGGTAGACCATCTCCTCGCGCCTCTCGACTGGATAGCGCTCGGCGCAGTAGCCGATGGTGGTCCAGGGGTGGCGGAAGACGGAGTCGATCTCGTTGAAGGTGAGCCAGTACTTGACCAGGTGGCCATAGCGCGCAAAGCAGGTCTTGGCAAAGCGCACGAAGAGGTCGATCACACGGCGGTCGTACCAGCCGTCAAAGTGGTCGGCCAAATAGACGGGCTGCTCGTAGTGGTGCAGCGTCACCAACGGCTCGATGCCCTTCTCACGCATATAGGCAAAGACGTCCTCGTAGAACCTGAGGCCAGCCTCGAGCGGCTCCTCCTCCGTGCCGGTTGGGTACAGGCGCGTCCACTGGATGGAGAGGCGCAGCGTCTTGAAGCCCATCTCGGCAAAGAGGTCGATGTCCTCGCGCCAGCGGTGGTAGAAGTCCACGGCATGACGCTTGGGATAGCGGTGCGTGTCCGTGGACGCCTCGGCCTCCTTGACCTGCGCATCGGTGATGCCGTGCAGCGCCTGGTAGTCCGTCTTGTCGACATCGGGCTTGTAGGTCGTGCAATCCGCAACCGAGAGGCCCTTGCCTCCCTCGTCCCAGCCACCCTCGTACTGGTTGGCCGCAGTCGCGCCACCCCACAGGAACCCCTCCGGAAAACGCGCCATGCTCGTCCCTCCCCGTGCAATTCCCATTTGTGTCATGTGCCATGCTAGCAAAGGCACCGCGGCTTGCCGATGCATGTGCTGACGCGACGGCAGAACCGCTCGGTAAGCAGGCGGCATGGGCACATATGCAAGCGGGCCCGGTGCCATCTGCACCGGGCCCGCCGCATCGCGTTTATGCCCACAGGGGCGTTGAGGATCGTGCGTTACTTGGCCGCGTGGCCGCCAAACACGTCGAACTCCATCGTGTCGAGCTTAGCGTCGATGGCCGCAATCTCCTCGGACGTAATCTCAACGTATGCCGCACCAAAGTTCTCGCGCAGGCGCTCCAGCTTGCGGGTGCCCGGAATGGGGATGATGTGCGGCTCCTTGTTGATCATCCACGCAAGCGAGAGCTGGCCCATGGTGCACTGCTTCTCGTCGGCCATGGCCTGCAGCAGGTCGAGCAGGCCCTTGGCCTTGGCGTAGCCCTCCTCGGTGTACTGCGGCATGCGCTCGCGGAAGTCCTGCTTGCCCTCGAACTTCGACTGTGGCGTATAGGCACCGGTGAGCAGGCCGTTGGCCATCGGGCTAAACGCAACAAAGGAAACGCCCAGCTCAACGCAGGTGGGGAAGATCGTCTCATGCTGGCGCGCCATCATGGAGTAGCGGTTCTCGATTGCGGTGACCGGAGTCACGGCGTGGGCACGGCGCAGGTACTCCTCGGTCGTCTCGGAGATGCCCCATGCGCGGACCTTGCCCTCGCGGATGAGTTCGCCTATGGTCTCGGCAACCGCCTCCGGCTCGACCTCAGGGTCGATGCGGTGCTGGTAGTACAGGTCGATGCAGTCGACGCCCAGCCTGCGAAGCGACCCCTCGCAGCTCGCGCGAATCGTCTCGGGGCTGCTGTCCATGACGAGCTTGTTGTTGGCGTCGTGGTGCACGCCCATCTTGGTGGCGATGACGACCTCGTCGCGGACGCCCCGCAAGGCCTCTCCCACCAGCTCCTCGTTGTATGAAATGGAGCCATCAGCCTTCACGCCGATGTAGCACTCGGCCGTGTCGTAGAAGTCGTAGCCGATCTCGTGCGCCTCGCGCAGCAATCTGATGGCCACATCATCGTCGGTCGGGTCTCCGTAGGCGTGGCTGAAGCCCATGCATCCCAGGCCCATCGGGTTCACGTACAGGTCGCTCTTGCCAAGCTGCAGCTTCTCCACTGGTCGGTCCTCTCTCTCGGTGCGCCATTGAAACCATTCTCGCGCCAGTTCTGTGCAGGAACAATCTCACGTTTCGATAGCCTTAATTAGCGGGGCTTATCTTTGGCTCTCTGTATCAAGTATTAGACGTGAGGGGCCTACCCCAGCCGTCTCTCTTGCAAAGCCGCCATGCGTGTGACACATACCAAAGCCGCACCGACCATCACGCCAGATGAGAGATGCTTTCTCCGTCCTCGGCGAAGAATCATCCGCACACGAGGCATAGGACCAGAGATACGCTGACCAATCAGAAGCATCAACTATTTTCCACTGTCGCCATAGTTTGAGAGCACACGAGCAGAGGGATCGTCCACGTCGCAGCCCTCCCATGACGTGTTGGGCATCCAAAATCCCGCCACCATCGGCGCCTGGCCTGGGTAGTACCGCTCAAAGATCTCGCGATAGAGGAGCGACTCCTTGGTAAAAGGCTGCACAAAGTCGTAGCGCTGGCGCCTCTGCTCAAACTCCTCGTCCGCATAGCAGCTCTCTGCATATTCCTTAAGATAGTCCACCATCGAGTGACCGACCGCGTCAGAAAAGGCCGCCTTCTCACGCCAGAGGATACCATCGGGCAAAAGACCCGTGCCCTCAAACGCATGACGGAGCAAGTATTTGCCCTTGCCGTAGGTGTTAAGCTTCATCTGCGGGTCGAGCGACATCACGTAGTGCACAAAGTCAAGATCGCCAAAGGGAACGCGCGCCTCAAGCGAGTTCACCGAGATACAGCGGTCGGCACGAAGCACGTCGTACATGTGCAGCTCACGTAGGCGCTTCTGTGCTTCCTCCTGAAACGCAGCGGCCGAAGGCGCGAAGTCTGTGTACTTGTAGCCAAAAAGCTCGTCAGAAATCTCACCAGTAAGAATGACGCGGATGTCAGTCATTTCGTGAATTGCCTTGCACACCAGGTACATGCCTATACTAGCCCGAATGGTGGTGATGTCGTAGGTACCCAGAAGCGCAATCACCTCCTCCAGTGATGAGATGACATCGTCAGCCGCCATCACAACTTCGGTGTGGTGGCTCCCGATGAAATCAGCCGTCTCGCGCGCGTACTTGAGATCGATGGGATCGGCGTCCATGCCGATGGCAAAGGTCTCGATGGGTGTGTCAAACTCCTGCGCGGCAATGGCGCAGACGAGCGAGGAATCCAGCCCTCCCGAAAGCAGAAACCCCACCTTGGTGTCGGACACGAGGCGCTTGCTCACGGCTCGGGTGAGCTTCTTGCGAATGTTGTCGCAAGCGGTCTCAAGGTCATCGGCGCAGGTGGCGTCGACCTTTGCGATGTTGCAGTAGCACACGAAGCGCCCGTCCTGGTAGTAATGACCTGGCGGGAAAGGCGTAATCTCCTGCACGAGCCCCACGAGGTTCTTGGGCTCGCTCGCAAAGACGATTGCGCCGTGGTCGTCGTAGCCATAGTAGAGCGGCCGGATGCCAATAGGATCTCGTGCGGCTATAAAGCCTTGAGCCTCGCCGTCATAGATGATGCAGGCGAACTCGGCATCAAGCGTGGCAAAGAAGCTCGTACCGTACTCGCGATAGAGCGGAAGGATGATTTCGCAATCGCTGTCGCTCTCAAACCGATAGCCTCTCTCGCGTAGGTCCTCGCGGATGCGCTCGAACCCATAGAGCTCTCCGTTGCAGACAGCAAAGCTACCATCGAGCTCGAATGGCTGCATACCCTCGGGCGTGAGTCCCATGATCGAGAGCCGATGAAAGCCCATAAGGCCATGACCCGTATCGATGACGCGTGAACTGTCCGGCCCTCGCGAGACCGTACGCTCAAAGCCCTCCATGAAGGCATCGAGCTCAACCTCCTCGCTACAGTAACTCATGATTGAGCACATAGAAATCTAGCCTCCATCTGATAGGGGTATCAGGAACAGCCACCAATGTGGTGAGAAGACGACGCATAGAAAAACGTGGCGCAGCCAAGGCTGCGCCACGTAGGGGGATATGGCTCAGCCTCTAAACGTAAAAGAGCATCTGGTTATAGCTCGGAACAGGCCAGTAATCCTCTCCGCAGAGACGTTCCATGGCATCGACCTCCGCGCGCAGCGCCTCCATTGCAGGGATGACCTCATCGCGACAAAGGGCATCCTGTTCGGAGGGGTTAGTCTTCCTGTTGGCGTGAGCCGCCAGCTGCTCAAGCTGTGAGGTGAGGTCGTAGATGGTGTCGATGCCGTTGGTGAGCCGCTCGACGATGTCCTTCTCGGCCCGTGAGGCGACACCAAGCTCCGCCTTGATGGCAACGCTGTTCGCAAGGTCGCCGGAGTAGCTCATGAGCGCCGGTAGATACATGTGGCGCGCCATGTACGACATCGTGTTTGCCTCGATGTTGATCAGCTTGGCATACTGCTCGGCCTTGGCGACGTAACGGGCGTGCAGCTCCGCCTCGGAGAGGACACCGTAGTTCTCAAATAGTGCGATGTTGTCGGGATCCATGAGGGCGCCAAGGGCATCCGGAGTCGTCTTGAGGTTCGGCAAGCCACGACGCTCGGCCTCAGCAGCCCACTCGTCGGAGTAGCCGTTGCCATCGAAGATGATGCGCTGGTGGTCGCGGAAGGTGTGGCGCACGAAGCGCATGGCCACAGTCACGAAGTCCTCGCTGCTGCGATCTGCCACATAGTCGCAAAAGCGCTCGCACTGCTCGGCCACGGCCGTGTTGAGTACCACGTTGGGATCAGAGAGGTTCTGCTGCGATCCGCACATGCGGAACTCGAACTTGTTGCCTGTGAAGGCAAAGGGGCTCGTACGGTTACGGTCGGTATTATCGCGCAGGATGGCAGGCAGCTGCGGGATGCCCAGGTCCATCATCTCCTGGCTTGCGACATCGACGTGTTCTTTGTGGATGAGGGCCTCCACAACGGGCGAGAGCGCATCACCCAGAAAGACCGACACGACCGCAGGCGGTGCCTCATTGGCCCCCAGGCGATGGTCGTTGCCTGCGGACGCCACGCTCATGCGCAGCAGATCGGCATGCTCGTCCACGGCAGCGACCAAGCAGGCAAGGAACACAAGAAACTGCAGGTTGTGCTCGGGGTCGGGTCCAGGCTCCAGCAAGTTGGTATCATCGGCGCTAATCGACCAGTTGTTGTGCTTTCCCGAACCGTTAACGTACTCGAAGGGTTTCTCGTGCTGTAGGCACACGAGACCGTGACGGCTTGCCAACAGCTTCATCTTTTCCATGGTCAGCAGGTTGTCGTCGACTGCCGTCGACCCTGCCTCGAAGACCGGTGCCAGCTCGTGCTGGCAGGGTGCAACCTCATTGTGCTTGGTCTTGGCTGGGATACCCAGCTTCCAGAGCTCGTCATCGAGCTCCTTCATATACTCGCTCACCGTGGGGCGGATAGCACCGAAGTAGTGCTCCTCGAGCTCTTGACCCTTTGCAGGAGGCGCGCCAAAGAGGGTGCGACCCGTGAGGATGAGGTCAGGACGGGCCTTGTAGTCCTCCTCCTTGATGAGGAAATACTCCTGCTCCGGACCAATGGTCGTGAAGACGCGCCGAGGTGCCCTGCCAAAGAGGGCGAGCACGCGTTTGGCCTGCTTCTCCAACGCGTTCTGGCTGCGCAGCAGCGGCGTCTTCTTGTCGAGCGCCTCACCGGTGTAGGAAATAAAGGCGGTGGGGATGCAGAGCACCTCGTCCTTGATGAAGGCGGGACTCATTGGATCCCACACGGTGTAGCCGCGGGCCTCGAAGGTAGCGCGCAGGCCGCCGGAGGGGAAGCTCGAGGCATCGGGCTCGCCACGTACCAGCTCCTTGCCGGAGAAGGCCATGAGGATGGTGCCATCACCGTTGGGGGTGAGGAACCCATCGTGCTTCTCGCTCGTGATGCCCGACAGCGGCTGGAACCAGTGCGTGAAGTGCGTGGCGCCCTTCTCGAGCGCCCACTCCTTCATTGCGTGGGCGACCTCGTTGGCGATGCCCAGATCGAGGGGTGCTCCCTCGTCGATGACGCGCCTGAGCTCTTTGTAGGTTGGCTTGGGCAGACGCTCCTGCATGTCCCGGTCGTCAAACAGCAACTCGCCCCACTCGGCACTCACTTTGTCAATGGCCATGATGTCTCCTCTCTTAAGGATTGAGCGCAGTTTCATGCAGCCCATGGCGGCGTCCTTGCTGCCCGCGGACGCCGCCATGGCGTCCACTATGGATAAAGTGGATTTGGACAGCCCCATGGGAAGAGACCTTATCGCCCGTCTGTTTCGCGCTTTTGCGCCGGGATGTATGCGTCTTGCTGCCTTCTCGTTTCGTCCAAGTTGCGGCAGCCGTGGGACACAGATTTGTCTTTTGAAGCGTTTACCTGCTCATTTATTTTCAAGGGTTTCGTTAACACACCTGCCATGCGCAAGAATTCTGTACGACACCTTGGCAAAACCTAGCCGACATAGTGGCTCAATCAATCCGACATAGAAGGGATACGGAGCCGATACCGTCTCTCCCTACCATGTCGACGAGGCTCTCGTTGTCATGAGGAGGAGGGGTGTTCCATGCTGAGAGATGTGTCGGTCCGCGAGCTCCCCACTGGCGAGCGCCTGCGCATCGTCAAGCACCGCTTCATGCCCATCGGTCTCGACGAGGCAGAGGTGTCCTACCTGCCCCGTGCCTGCGTGATCACGGGAATGCATGGGGACGAGCTCGAGGGGCAATACGTCATCTATGAGCTAGTCCGCCGCCTGCAGAGCCAACCCCAGAACCTCGCGGGCGTGATCGACGTGTACCCCGCCGTCAACCCCATGGGCATGGGTGCCATCGAGCGTGGCATCCCGCAGTTCGACCTCGACATGGACCGCATCTTCCCCGGCAGCCACGACGCCTCGCCCTTCGAGGCGATGGCGGCTGACCTCGTCGAGGACGTGCGTGGGGCCCAGGTGGCCTTCGATCTGCACGCCAGCAGCATCTTCCTGCGGGAGCTCCCGCAGATCCGCGTCAACGAGGAGTCAGCGGAACGTCTCCTGCCCCTCGCACAACAGGCCAACGTCGACTATGTCTGGGTTCACGAGAGCGCCGTCGTGCTCAAGGGGACCTTCGCCTACAGCATGAACAGGCTCGGGGTTCCCACGCTGGTGGTGAAGGCGGGCGCCGGCATGCGGATCACCCCCGAAGTGGGCGAGCAGCTCGCCATCGGCATCCTGTCGGTGCTGGTGCAGGCGGGCGTATGGACGGGACCGCTGCCACTGGTCCGCTCTCCGCTGGTGGGCACAGACAACATGGTGGGCTACCTGCACGCCGAGGTGGCGGGGATGTTCGTGCCGTGCATCTCGTTTGGCAGGGAGGTCAGGCAGGGACAGGTTGTCGGACGCATCTTCGACTGCGGCTCGGCGACGGTGCTGCAGGAGTTGCGCTCGCCGGTGGACGGACTGCTCTTCACCCTGCGCGAGTATCCCCTCGTCTATCCCGGCAACCTCATCGCCCGCGTGTTGGGAGGCGCATCATGCTAGAGGAGCACATCCTGTCGCTCGAGCTTCCCTACCGCGACCCGCTCGATGTGCGCGCCTTCACGTTTGGAATCGACGCGAGGGGCAAGGCGTTGGGCAAGGGAGGCGACGCAAGCACCCTCGAACGCTCGCTCTGCGTGGTGGCAGGCATCCGGGGTGACGAGATCCTCCAGACGCTCGTCTGCGCCTTGCTCGTGGAGCAGCTCGAGCGGATGGAGCGCTCGAAGGCGCTGGTGCCCGGGCGGCTCATACGCGTCATCCCCTGCGCGAACCCAACCTCGATGGGCATCGGGCGCCGGTTCTGGCCACTCGACAAGACCGATATCAACCGGTCGTTCCCAGGCTCGCCTGGTGGCGAGACGACACAGCGCATCGCCGCAGGGCTCTTCGAGCAGGTACGTGGCTTCGTGTACGGCGTCCACCTGAGCAGCTTCTACCTCGAGGGTGACTTCATCCCCCACGTGCGGGTGATGCAGGGGCCGGGCGAGCGGGGCAACCACGGATCGGACTTCTGTCTTCCGTACGTGACCCACTACGAGCCCGGTTCGTTCGACACGACGACGCTGCACTACAACTGGCGCCGGTGCGGAACGGAGGCCTACAGCTTCTACACGCGCAAGACGACGGTGGCCGACGAGGGCATCGCGAGCGAGGCGGTGCGCTCGCTGCTGCGGTTCATGGGTGCGCGCGGCCTGACGTGCAAACGCTTCCACGGTGGGAGCCGCTCCTTCGAGCTGGCCGAGCACGCGCTGGTACCCGTGCACGTGCCCGTGGGCGGTGTGTGCTGTCCGGTGGTGCGCGTGGGCGATGTCGTGGGGAAGGGACAGTTGCTGGCCACGATCAGAGACCTGCTCTGCGGCCACGTGACGGCACGAGTGGTGACGCCCTGTAACGGAGTGGTCTTCTATCACGCTCGGACACCGCTGGTCAACGAGCGGACGCTGGCATTCCAGATCGTACCGGACGACGCAGACGAGGTGACCCCTCCCCTGGCGTAGGACATCGGGCGAGAGCAGGCAAGGACAAGGGAGGAGAGGACAGTCATGGCAGATCGAGCGACGAGCGGGCTGTATCGACCGGAATTCGACCATGACGCATGCGGCATCGGCGCCCTCGCACACCTTAAGGGCGAGCGTTCGCATCGCATGGTTGACGACGCACTTTCGGTGCTGGTTAACCTCGAGCACCGGGGTGGCAAGGGACTCGAGCCCAACACGGGGGATGGTGCGGGAATCCTCTTTCAGGTGCCGCATCGCTTCTTCCGCAAGGAGGCGCAGAAGTGCGGCCATCTGCTTCCCGACGAAGGGGACTATGGCGTGGCCATGCTCTTCTGCCCGCAGGACGAGCGCGGGGTGGCCGATGCCCGCCGCATCTTCGAGGACGGATGCGCCACCGAGGGGCTCCCCGTGCTCTTCTGGCGCGAGGTACCCGTTGACGACCACGACCTCGGAGCCACCGCGCGCGCCTGTATGCCCACCATCCTGCAGGCCTTCGTCGCCCGCCCGCAGGGCACGGACGCAGGAGAGGACTTCGAGCGCAAGCTCTACGTGTGTCGCCGCACCATCGAGAAGCGCGGCGACGCCTCCCACGAGCTCGAGGGGAAGATCTTCTACATCTGCTCCATGAGCTCGCGCACCATCGTGTACAAGGGCATGCTGGTGTCCACGCAGATGCGCCGCTTCTACCTCGACCTCAACGACTCCGCAGTGGAGAGCTCGCTCGCCCTCGTGCACTCGCGCTACTCAACCAACACCACGCCGAGCTGGGAGCGCGCGCATCCCAACCGCTACCTCATCCACAACGGCGAGATCAACACGCTGCGCGGCAACGTCAACTGGCTGCGGGCGCGCGAGCCGCACCTCTACTCCCCCGTGCTCGGTTCGGACATCCGCAAGGTGTTGCCCGTCATCAACCGCGAGGGTTCCGACTCGGCCATCCTCGACAACGTGTTGGAGTTCCTGGTCATGAACGGCCGCGACATCGCCCGCTCCATGACCCTCATGATTCCCGAGCCCTGGGAGCGCAACGACCAGCTCTCCGACGCGCGGCGCTGCTACGACGCCTACCAGTCGATGCTCATGGAGCCCTGGGACGGACCGGCAGCCATCGCCTTCTCCGACGGCGTGCACATGGGCGCGGTGCTCGACCGCAACGGCCTGCGGCCGGCCCGCTACTACGTGACGCGTGACGACCGCCTCATCCTGTCGAGCGAGGTCGGCGCCATCGACATCGACCCGAGCATCATCCTGCAGGCGGGGTGCCTGGGTCCGGGCGAGATGCTCGTGGTCGACCCAGCTCAGGGACGCGTAATCTGGAACGACGAGCTGCGCGACGGGTACGCGCGGGCCAAGCCATTCCGCAGCTGGCTCGACACCGAGACGATCGACGTAGCCAGTCTCCCCCTGCCACCACGGGACGAACCGAGCACCGACGACGTGAGCCTCACCCAGCGACTCGCCCGCCACGGGTACCACTTCGACGACGTGGAGGAGGTCGTGCGTCCCATGGCCGCCACCGGCTCGGTCCCCCTGGCCTCCATGGGCTCCGACGTGCCCCCGGCGGTCCTCTCGCGGCACCCCCGCTCCTTCTTCGATTACTTCAACGAGCTCTTTGCGCAGGTCACCAACCCGCCGATTGACGCGCTGCGCGAGTCCATGGTGACTTCCGATGTGCTCTACCTGGGCAATCACGGCAACCTGTTGGAAGACAGCCGCGACAGCTGCCGCCTCCTGCGCCTCTCGGGCCCCATCCTGTCCGAGGAGGACTTCGCGCGCATCAGGGGCATCGCGCGCGTGGGCTTCCGTGTAGCAAGCTTCTCGGCGACCTATCCCGCCGACAGCGGCCCCGATGCGCTGGAGCATGCGCTTCGCGAGCTTGACTGCTCCGTCGAGGCTGCCGTGCGGGACGGCGCCAACATCGTCATCATCTCGGACCGCGCTGGTGAGGGCCAGGTACCCATCCCGTCACTCCTGTCGTTGGGAAGCATCCACAACCACCTCATCCGCACTGGCATCCGCATGAAGACCGACCTCATCGTGGAGACCGGCGACGCCGTCTCGCCGCATGACTATGCGACACTGGTGGGTTACTCCGCAAGTGGCATCCATCCCTACCTGGCCCACGAATGCATCGACGACCTTGTCGCGAGGGGCATGCTCGAGCTCTCCGCCCAAGAGGCCCGAGGGAACTACGACCGGGCCGTCACGGCCGGCATCGTCTCCATCATGAGCAAGATGGGCATCTCCACCATGCAGGGCTACCATTCCGCGCAGATCTTCGAGATCGTCGGTCTAGCCGAGAGCCTCGTCGAGCGCTGCTTTGCCGGTACGGCAAGTCGCATCGGTGGCCTCGACCTGGCGGGTACCCAGAAAGAGGCGGACCAGCGCTACCACGAGGCGCGCGCCCTTGCCGCAAGCGCGGCCCCGACGCAGCTGACGAGCTCGGGCATCACCAAGTGGCGTCCGGCCGGTGAGGAGCACCTCATCACTCCGCAGGCCATCTACCTGCTGCAACGCGCCTGCCGAGAGGGAGACTACAAGCTCTTCCGCCGCTTTGGCGAGGAGGTCCACCGTCCCGATAGGGCCGTCTCACTGCGCGACCTCCTCGAGCTGGTGCCCCTGCCCTCGGGACCAGTGCCACTCGACGAGGTGGAGCCCGTCTCGTCCATCGTGCGACGTTTCAACACCGGCGCCATGAGCTTTGGCTCCATCTCACAGGAGGCACACGAGTGCCTGGCCATCGCCATGAACCGTCTGGGCGGCCGCTCCAACACCGGCGAGGGTGGCGAGGACCCGGCCCGCGAGACGCCCCTGCCCAGCGGCGACCTCATGAATTCGGCCATCAAGCAGGTGGCATCGGGACGCTTCGGCGTGACGAGCCGCTACCTCTCGAGCGCTATCGAGATCCAGATCAAGATGGCGCAGGGTGCCAAGCCGGGAGAGGGCGGGCACCTGCCCGGGCGCAAGGTGTGGCCGTGGGTGGCCCGCATCCGGCACTCGACCCCCGGTGTGGGGCTCATCTCGCCGCCACCGCACCATGACATCTACTCCATCGAGGACCTGGCAGAGCTGATCTTCGACCTCAAGTGCGCCAACCCGCAGGCCCGCATCAGCGTGAAGCTCGTGAGCGAGGCGGGTGTGGGCACCATCGCCACCGGCGTGGCCAAGGGCGGGGCCACAAAGATCCTGGTCTCGGGCTCGAACGGCGGCACCGGCGCGGCCCCGCGCGACTCTATATACCACGCCGGCCTCCCGCTGGAGCTGGGCCTGGCCGAGGCACAGCAGACGCTTTTGGCCAATGGCCTGCGCTCGCGGGTGGTCCTCGAGGCCGACGGCAAGCTCATGGACGGCCGCGATGTGGCCGTGGCGGCCCTGCTGGGGGCCGAGGAGTTCGGCTTTGCCACCATGCCGCTCGTTGCACTGGGCTGCCTCATGCAGCGCGACTGCCACCAGGACACCTGTCCGGTGGGCATCTGCACGCAGGACGAGCGCCTGAGATGCCGTTTTGCGGGTAAGCCCGAGCACGTGGTCAACTTCATGACCTTCGTCGCCGAGAGCCTGCGCGAACAGATGGCCGCCCTCGGCTTCCGCACCGTGGACGAGATGGTGGGTCATCCCGAATGCCTGCGCCAGCGCGTCATCGAAGGACATGACAAGGCCAACAGCTGCGACCTCTCCGCCCTGCTGTACCGGGCGACGCCCCAGCTGGCCGAGGCCATCCCCGGGGCGGACGGGGTGCGCTACCTTCCCGAGATGGCCGCCGACCTGCATCTGGAGCAGACGCTCGACGCCACGCTCTTCGTACCGCACACGGCGAGCGCCCGCGAGCACATGGTGCCAGTGCACTTCCACGCCGACATCGACAACGTCAACCGCTGCGTGGGCACCATGCTCGGCTCGACGGTGACCAAGGCGCACCCAGAGGGCCTGCCCGAAGGGGCCATTACCATCGACTGCGTGGGCTCGGGTGGCCAGAGCTTCGGAGCCTTCCTCCCCCGAGGCATCACGCTCAACATCGAGGGCGATGCCAACGACTACGTGGGCAAGGGCCTCTCCGGCGGCATCGTGTCGGTGCGGCCTCACGCGGCAGCCACCTACAAGTTCGACGAGAACGTGAGCATCGGCAACGTGGCCTTCTATGGGGCCACGGGTGGCAAGGGGTTCGTCAACGGCCTCGCTGGCCAGCGCTTCGGCGTGCGCAACTCGGGGGCAACCCTGGTGGTGGAGGGCGTGGGCAACCACGGCTGCGAGTACATGACCGGCGGCATCGCCGTGATCCTCGGTGAGGTGGGGGCAAACTTCGCGGCGGGCATGAGCGGTGGCATCGCCTACGTGTATGACGAGCTCCGCACGCTCGACGGCCGCTGCAACAAGGACATGGTCGAGCTGCTGAGCCCCACCGAAACGGAGCTCGAGCAGGTGCGTACCCTCATCGAGGAGCACGTGGAGCGCACGGCAAGCCCGCGGGGGATCAAGCTGCTCTACCAGTTCGCCGAGGCCCGGAGGCACTTCGTGAAGGTGGTGCCCCACGAGTATCGCCTGGTCATGGAGCGTGCGGACAAGGAGCAAGCGAGCGGCGTGAGCCGCGAGGAGGCCATCGAGCTCGCCTTCGAGGCGCTGAGGAAGGAGGCCTAGGCCATGGGAAAACCAGGAGCATATCTTGAGGTGGACCGGCGTGAACACGCCATGCGCGACGCACACGAGTCGATTGCGGACTTTGGCGAGCTCGCCCTCCCGCTCGCCTCCCAAGAGCAGCGCCTTCAGGCCAGCCGCTGCATGTACTGCGGGGTCGCCTTCTGTCAGGCGGGCATGAGCTTTGGTGACGCACGTCCTTCGGGCTGCCCGCTGCACAACCTCATCCCCGAGTGGAACGACCTCGTGTACCGGGGTCTCTGGGACGAGGCGGCGGAACGTCTGGCACTCACCAACCCCTTCCCCGAGTTCACGGGCAGGGTGTGTCCCGCCCTCTGCGAGGCAGCCTGCAACCTGGGCCTGCATGACGGCCCCACGACCATCCGCGACAACGAGCGTGCCATCTCGGACTACGTTTGGAACCGCGGGGAGGGGCCACTGGCAATGGAGCCTGCGGGCGATGACGCACCGAGGGTGACCGTGGTGGGATCGGGCCCGGCGGGCCTCTCTTGTGCGTGGGAGCTGGCCCGCCGCGGCATGCGGGTGAGCGTGGTGGAGCGGGCAGGTCGCCCCGGTGGCCTGCTCATGTACGGCATCCCCAACATGAAGCTGCCCAAGGACGTGATCGAGCGCCGTGTCGAGCTCATGCGCTCCTGTGGTATCGAACTGCGCTGCGGTTGCGATGCGTCCGATACCACGGTGGCGGCGCAGCTGCTGGACGAGAGCGATGCCGTGGTTGTGGCCGTCGGCGCTCGGCAAGCCCGTCGTCTTTCCGTGCCCGGGGCGGATGCCGAGGGCGTCGTACTTGCAGTTGACTATTTGACTAGTGCCACCAATGCCCTGCTTGACGGTGGGGAGCCTGCGGTGAGCGCCGCAGGGCTTGATGTGGTCGTAATCGGCGGTGGTGACACCGGTACCGACTGCGTTGCCACTGCCCTGCGCCAGGGGGCGTGCAGCGTGAGGCAGCTGGAGTTTCTGCCCGAGCCGCCGCGTAAGCGCCGCGACAACAATCTTTGGCCCGAGTGGCCTGCGATACGCAAGGACGACTACGGTCAGCTAGAGGCAGCAGCGGTCTTCGGAAATGATCCCCGTGAATGGGGTGTCGACACGCTGGAGGTCTTGGTGGCCGATGGTGCGGCTACAGGGCTTCGCGTGGCCTCGCTCGACTGGTCGTCCGGACAGCCAGAGCGCATCAAGAGCAGCGAGCGAACGCTGCCCGCCCAGCTGATACTCATTGCCATGGGCTTTGTCGGCCCCGAAGCTGCGATCTTTGAGGCACTGGGCATAGAGCTGCCCACGCGTGGTGCAGCGCATTGGGCCGGCGGCCGCGTCTGGCTGGCGGGCGACTGCCGCAGTGGATCCTCACTGGTGGTGAATAGCATCGCCGATGGCCTTGCCTGCGCCGCAGAGGTCGCCGCCGCGCTCGGCTGCTAGGAGAGGCCGTTACCCTCGATGTCCCTATGGGAGGAGAGCCTATGCACTTCACCAAGATGCACGGTCTCGGAAATGACTACCTCTACGTGTACGGGATGGTGCCACCTGACATTAACGAACTCTCGCAGCGACTCTCCGACCGGCACTTTGGCGCGGGGTCAGATGGCATGGTTTACATCTGTCCTTCCGAGGTCGCAGACTTCATGATGCGCATCTTCAATGCTGACGGCAGCGAGGCGATGATGTGCGGCAACGGCATTCG
This sequence comes from uncultured Coriobacteriaceae bacterium, assembly GCA_902790135.1. Lineage (GTDB taxonomy): Bacteria > Actinomycetota > Coriobacteriia > Coriobacteriales > Atopobiaceae > UBA1367. Next base: position 3,313 of record CADAQM010000013.1, on the reverse strand, counting down.
TTGTGTGGGAAAGTACGTCTACGACCGTGGTCTCACGAACAAGACGACGCTTTTCATAGAGACCCTCTCGGGGGTGAAGGAGCTGAAGTTGCAGGTGACTGACGGGGTCGTCTCTGCCGCAACGGTCGACATGGGAGCGGCTGAGGTAGAGGATGACCTCATCGTCCGTACGGTCCTATTGGATGTTGCCTGCACGCCTGTCTCGGTGGGCAACCCCCACGCAGTTCTGTTCATCGACGATGCGAAGACGGCTCCCGTGACGGAGCTGGGCTCTCTCATCGAGCACCACCCGCTCTTTCCGGGAGGTGTGAACGTCGAGTTCGTACAAGTCCTCTCCGACCACGAGCTGCGCATGCGCGTGTGGGAGCGGGGTAGTGGCATCACGATGGCCTGTGGTACGGGCGCCTGCGCCTCCGTTGCTGCTGCGGTGAGCAAAGGCCTCTGTCCGTTTGGCGAAGCCATCACGGTGCATCTCGACGGCGGAGACCTATGCATAACGGTTGACGAGGGCTTTTCGGTCACCATGACCGGCCCCGCCGAGACGGTCTACGAGGGAGAGGTACGGCTGTGATCACGCCCAACCGGCACTATGCCGAGCTCAAGGACTCCTACCTCTTCACGCACATCGCGGAGCGCGTCGAGGCATACCAAGCCGAGCATCCGGGAGCGCACCTCCTGCGCATGGGCATCGGCGACGTGACGCTGCCCCTCTGCGATGCGGTCATCGAGGCGCTGCACCGTGCGGTCGACGACCAGGCAAGCAAGGAGCGCTTCCAGGGCTACCAGCCCGAATGCGGCGCTCCCTTCCTGCGCTCGGCAATCGCCGAGCACTACTGCAGTCGTGGCGTGAGCCTTGCCGAAGACGAGGTGTTCGTGTCGAGCGGGGCAAGCGACGAGCTGGGCGACATCCTTGACCTCTTCGATGCATCCAGCTCGGCTCTGGTAAGCGAGCCGGCTTACCCCGCCTACGTGGACGCCAACGTCATTGCGGGGAGGCGCATCGTGCACCTTCCCTCGAGCCGTGCGGACGGCTTCCTGCCCGAACCCTCAGACGAGGTGCGGGCGGACCTCATCTACCTCTGCTCACCCAACAACCCGACCGGTGCGGTCTTCAGCCGAGACCAGCTCCAGCGGTGGGTGGACTTCGCCAACGACCACGGGTCGGTGATTCTCTTCGATGCGGCCTACGAGGCCTTCATCGAGGACCCCACCCTCCCCCACAGCATCATGGAGCTGCCGGGTGCCAGGACCTGCGCCATCGAGATCTGCTCGCTCTCCAAGACGGCTGGCTTCACGGGCACGCGCCTGGGCTACACCGTCATCTCCCGCGACCTCATGTGCGCAGGTATGAGCCTCAACGACATGTGGGTGCGCAATCGCACCACCAAGACCAACGGGGTCTCGTACGTCATCCAGCGCGGCGGGGCGGCCGTCTTCACGCCGGAGGGCCAACGACAGGTGCAGGGGAACCTCGCGTACTACAAAGAGAACGCGCGTGTGCTCATGCGAGCCCTCGACCAGACGGGCACATGGTACTGCGGTGGACGCAACGCCCCCTATCTCTGGGTGCAGTGCCCAGACGGCATGGACAGCTGGGAGTTCTTTGACCTGCTGTTGAACGAGGCTCAGATTGTGGGTACCCCCGGCGCCGGCTTTGGCACCTGTGGCGAGGGCTACCTGCGCTTCTCGACCTTTGGCAACCGTGCGGACACCCAGGAAGCCGCGCGCAGGCTCCTCGCGCTTTTGGGCTGATGGCCAAGAATGCCCAGCAATCCTGCCCCAGGCGACTCGCTTGCCTGGGGCAGTCTCTTCTCTTCAAAGCTTCTACCTGCGGCGATGTTAGGCGAAAACTCCTCGAAACCTACCGTCAACACATTCGAGCGCTAACGAAAGCTATTGGAAGACAACGCTTAACCATACCAAGCCCTCTCCGCAACAAACGGCTTACGGTCAAGCAACTCCCTTTGGTGAACATGTCCTTCGTCCTTTGGAAGCGAGAAGACAAGGAGAAGGACATGAATCGCAGATCGTTTCTCAAGCTTGGGCTGGCTTGCCCCGCCCTGGCGTCCCTGATGTGCGGCTGTGGCGGCCAGACCGACACAGAGACCACGACCGAGGAGACGCCCGCCCTGCGTGTGGGCATGGAGTGCGCCTATGCACCGTTCAACTGGACGCAGGACGAGCCGACCACGCCCGATGGCAGCAAGGCTGTTCCCATCTATGGCAGCGATTATTATGCCTATGGCTACGACGTGGCTGTTGCCCAGATGTTGGCTGACGAGCTGGGTATGGGGCTGGAGATTCACAAGGTGGAGTGGTCTTCCATCGGCATCTCCATGGACTCGGGTGACTATGACTGCATCATCGCGGGTATGGGACGTACCGCCGAGCGCGAGATGGCCTACGCCTTCACCGAGCCCTACTACTATCGCGACAACTGCATCGTGGTCAAGAAGGACGGGGCGTACGCCTCCGTCAAGGGGCTGTCCGACCTTGCGGGAACCGGCTGCAAGGTGACGACGCAGCTGGGCACCGGCTGGATTCCCCTGCTTGACCAGATCGAGGGCGCCGACACGGGCAGCAACTACGAGACCACGTCCGAGTGCTTCATGGCCGTGTCCAACGGCGTGGCGGACGTCTGCATCGTCGACGTCCCCACGGCCCAGTCTGCGTTGCTCACCAACGATGACCTCGAGATCATCACGTTGTCGGAGGACGACACCTTCAGCGGCGACGAGGAGATGGTCAACGTCTGCATCGCCACGCGCAAGGATGACACCGAGCTACGCGACAGCCTCCAAGGGGCGATGGATTCCCTCGGCTGGGATGACAAGGACGCCATGGACGAGCTCATGGCCCGTGTCATCGACCAGCAACCGGCAGCCAACTAGCAGTTTCGGAACAGAGCAGCCGAAGCCCATCCCATGAGCCACGTGACCCATCGGGTGAGCTCGGCAGAGGAGGGCATGCATTGAGACTCTTTGAAATCACTGATCCCCAGAACTCCATCGAATGGATGCTGTTTCTGACCCGCAAGTACCTCGGCATGTTCATCGAGGGCACGGGGCTCACCCTCTACATAGCCACTATTGGCACGCTTCTGGGCTTCGTGCTGGGCTATGTAGTGGGCATCATCCAAGACCTTGGTAGCAGCACGGGAGATCCGCTGTTAAAGCGGGCGGTTATCCGACTGGTAAAGATTGCGGCCACCCTATATGTCGAGGCGTTTCGCGACACGCCCATGATCGTGCAGGCCATGATCATCTATTACGGCGTCCGCCAAGCGGGCTTCGAGATGACGCCTGTGGTCGCG
>CADAQM010000012.1 GCA_902790135.1 uncultured Coriobacteriaceae bacterium | reverse complement strand
GTTTACCTGCGACTCCTCGGCTTTGGGAATTAGGTAGTGAAACTACGTTCCCTAGCTCCCGAACCGAGCGCTCTACCAAGCTGAGCCACGTCCCGTTGCGACCGACAATTCTAGCAGAACTGTGCCCCCGCGCCAACCGTCGTTGTGGCCTTTGCCCACCAATTTCTTGTTTCCTGCGCATCTTGGGCCACACGCGTCGCGCATTCGTCGCTCTCGCAGAGCGCAAACACGCAACTTCCCGATCCGCTGAGCAGTGCCGCGCGTACGCCGGGCTGCTGATCCAGCCACGCACGCACCTCGGCGGTCACTGGCACCAGACGATTGGCCGCGGGCTCCAGGTTGTTGTACAGGTGCTTCACCACACCAACGACGTCACTCTCACGCAGCGCCGCGCACATGGCCTCCGGACTCGGCGGGCAGATTGGCTCCTCATCAAACGCGCGGTACGCCTCGACCGTCGACACGCCCGCATCGGGGCGCACAAGCGCCACCGGCACACTCCCTAGCTCGGGGAACGTCTCCTCAAGCACATCGCCGGCCCCTGTCAGAAACGCCGGCGCCATCGTCAGGAAGAACGCCACGTCCGCACCGATGGAGCGTGCGACCGTGACGACGCGCTCGTCGAGAGGATTGACGTCCCACAGCTGGCACAGACCCAGCAGGGCCGACGCCGCATCGGAAGATGCTCCTCCGAGGCCCGCCTGCGACGGCACGCGCTTCTCCACGTGGATGGCGTAGCCCTCGTCGCGTCCAAACGCCGCGCACAGCGCTCGCGCGGCACGAAATACGGTGTTCCTCTCGGGAGGAACACCGCAATCTTCACTCATGGTGAGTGTCAAGGCACCCGACGGCCGGATGCGCACGATATCACTGAGCCCCACGCCGATCATCACCGAGTCTGCGCGGTGATACCCGCGCTCGTCACGCCCCGGGTGGATGCCCAGGTGAAGGTTAAGCTTTGCCGGCGCCAGAATCTCGACGGTCCTGATAGCCATGCTGCCCCGGCGCCAGGCGCCTACTCCTCCACCGTAAAGTCGAGAATGCGCTCGCCGGTATCGGTGTCGTAGATCTCCACCGTGCCCGTAAGCACATCGACATACTGATACGACTGACGCGCCCTACGCCCACGGCGCTCCTCGACCTCGACGACAAAGAGCTGCGGATGCACGGCAACCAGCGTACCGGCACGCTCGACGATGCGCGAGCGGCCCATGTTCGCACGGACCTTGATGCGCGTGCCCGCCAAGGCGCTCAGCTCATCGCGAATGACGTCAATCCTGTTGACGAGGGGAATCTCGTTCTCCATCTGACCTCCTGTTCGGGCAGCCCCGAAGACACAGAACGCACCCGAATTGTATGTGCAGCTTTTCTACTTTACTACGTGAAACGTTCGTTCACGAAAGGATGACAGTTTGTGTACATCGGGTCGCAGAATGGCGCTACACTGCGTGTGTGACATCGACGACCGAAAGGACTCCCATGAATCAGCAGCGTGTGGACCGCGTGCTCGCCAGGTTTGGCGAGAAGGGCCTGGAGCAGGCGCTCATCTGCGATCCCCTCTCCATCTGGTACCTCAGCGGCTACTACACCGAACCCTACGAGCGCTTTTTTGCGCTGGTCCTGTCCGCTCGGAGTGGCCATCCGGAGGCCACGCTCTTCTGCAACCGCCTCTTTCCGGATGCGAGCGGATGTTGCGACAACGTCGTGACCTTCAGCGATACCGACGACCCCCTGCCGCTGGTAGCTGCCGCCTGCGACCCGACCGTCGCCCTCGGCGTGGACAAGGACCTCACGGCGCGCTGGCTGCTGCCTATGATGGACGCCAGCGTCGCAAGCAGCTTCGTGCTGGCCTCCGACGTGGTGGACGGCGTGCGCTCGATCAAGGACGAGGACGAGAAGGACCTCATGCGCAAGGCGAGCCTCATCAACGACGAGGCCATGAAGTGGCTTGCCGCGCAGGTGCGCGAAGGTGTGACCGAGGAGGAAATCGCTTCGGGGCTGCTCGGCGAGTACCGTCGTCTCGGCGCGCAGGACCACTCCTTCACGCCCATCGTCAGCTTTGGCCCCAACGCCGCCGACCCGCACCACGAACCCGACGGAACCGTCTTCCACAAGGGGGACATGGTGCTCTTTGACGTGGGTTGTAAGTACGACTGGTACTGCTCGGACATGACGCGCACCTTTTTCACGGCTGAGCCCACCGAGCATCAGCGCGAGGTATACGAGACCGTGCGCCGCGCGAACGAGGCCGCGGAGGCCATCATACGGCCAGGCGTGACCTTTGCTGAGATCGACCTCACCGCACGCCACGTCATCGAAGAGGCGGGCTACGGGCAGTACTTCACGCACCGTCTCGGTCATCAGATTGGCCTGGTTGACCATGAGCCCGGCGATGTCAGCGCCACCCACGACGAGCCCGTGCGGGTGGGGCAGATCTTCTCGATCGAGCCGGGCATCTACATCGAAGGCGACGTGGGGGTACGCATCGAGGACCTGGTGATCGTCACCGAGGACGGCTGCGAGGTGCTCAACCACTACCCTCACGACGTGCGCATCCTTGAGGTGTAGGGCAAAGCTGCAGCGATAAGAGAGCAAAGGGCGGTCCCGCCTCCCCCTCGGGGTGGCGGGACCGCCCTTTGTGCTTCTTGTTCTTGTGTTCCGAGCTTAGCCCTGAAGCTTGGCCACCAGGTCGTCCAGCGCTCGGCGACGGTGGCTGATGGCGTTCTTCTCCTCGGGGACGAGCTCGGCCATGCGCTTGCCGGGGATGTCCTCCAAGTTGAACAGCGGGTCGTAGCCGAAGCCGTTGGTGCCGCGCAGGTCGTGGGCAATCGTGCCCTCGCAGTCGCCGTTGCCGGCAAGAATCTCCTCGCCGTCCTCGTCGCGCGAGACGAGCACCACCGTGGAGTGGAAGCGGGCCGTGCGCTCGTCGTCGGGTACGTCGGCCATCTGCGCGAGAAGCTTCTCGTTGTTGGCGGCGTCGTTGCCGTGCTCGCCAGCCCAGCGCGCGGAGTGGATGCCGGGGTCACCGCCGAGTGCGTCCACACAGAGGCCCGAGTCGTCGGCCACGGCCATGGCCAGGCCGGTCTCGTCCAGCGCCGCCTGCGCCTTGATCAGGGCGTTGTCGTAGAAGGTCTCGCCGTCCTCCACCGGATCGGGGAAGTCGCCGAGGTCGCCCAGCGCGACAAAGGCAAAGCCCTCCATGACCTGCCCGAGAATCGCCTCGATCTCGGTCAGCTTGTGAGCGTTGCCCGTGGCCACGACCACGGTGCGCGCGGGGTCGAGCGTGCTGATGTCGATGATTGCCATCGTGTTCCTCCTTGTTTGCGCGGCGGCTGCTCGCCGCCGGTGACTATCGTGCCACGGCCTCCGCCTGCAGGCGGATGAGGTCGGCAATGCCCGCCTGGCCCAGGTCGAGCAGGGCGTTCAGCTGGTCGCGGTCGAAGGGCGTCTTCTCGCCCGTGCCCTGCACCTCGATGATGCGTCCGTCAGCCGTGCCGACCAGGTTCATGTCCACCTGGGCATGGCTGTCCTCGGGGTAGTCGAGGTCGAGCATCAGCAGGCCGTCCACCTCGCCCATGGAGACGGCGGCCACCTGTCCGGTGATCGGCATGCGGTGGATGCGGTCGCGCTCGACCCAGCTGCGCAGCGCCTCGTGCAGCGCCACCCAGGCGCCGGTGATGGATGCGGTACGCGTGCCACCGTCGGCCTGGATCACGTCGCAGTCGCAGGTGACGGTGAGCTCGCCAAGTTTGCGCAGGTCCACGACGGTGCGCAGGCTGCGCCCGATGAGCCGCTCGATCTCCATCGAGCGTCCCTTGCGGCCGCGCTGCTCGCGCGGGGTCCGGCGGTTGGTGGAGGCCGGGAGCATTGCGTACTCCGCGGTCACCCAGCCGGCCTTCTGGCCGCGGCGCCACTGGGGCACGGCCTCCTCGATCGTGGCCGTGCAGAGCACGCGAGTGTCACCAAACTCCGCCAGGCACGAGCCGTCGGCGTTCTTCATCACGCCCGACGTCAGCTTCACGGGCCTCATCTGGTCGAGCGCGCGTCCGTACGAACGCTCGCGCTGAGTGTCAGCCATATGCTTCTCCTTCTCAAAACCGCAGGTAGATGGTGCGGTTTGCGTTAGTCCACGTACTTTGCGACCTCGCGCTCAAAGATGGCGCCGTCGGTCTCGCAGGGCACAAAGCGGTCTCCCTCGTGCTGGCGCGTCTCGTCGCCCTTTGCAAGCAGGCAGACCACAGCGCCCTCCTTGGCGGCAAAGGCCGCCTCCGTGGCGCGGGCGATGGCGGACGGACGGTCGCAGATCACCTCGAAGTCCTGGCCCTCCGGCGTGTTGGACGCCAGCTCGGCGCAGATGTCCTCCGTGCGCTCGTGCGCCGGATCCTCCTCGGTGTAGATGATGAGGTCGGCCCACTTGGAGGCCTCGCGCGGCAGCTCGCGGCGACGCTCCTGGGCCTTGTCGCCCGGCGCGCCAAACAGCGCGATGATCTTGCGTCCGGCAAACTCCTCGCGCACGGACGCAAAGAAGCGCTGGTAGGAAAGCTTGTTGTGGGCATAGTCGACAAGCGCGCACACGCTCGGGTTGGAGGTCTCGATCAGCTCCATGCGCCCCGGGACGCGCACGTGGGCGAGGCCCGCGGCGATGAGCTCGTCGTCCACGCCCGCCAGCTCGCACATGGCGATGGCCGCCAGCGCGTTGTCCACGTTGAAGAGGCCAGGCATGGAGATGCACATCTTGCGCTCGCCGCGCTCGCTGTGCACCACAAAGGAGACCTTGCCCAGCTCGGAGGTGATGCCGCTCGCCCAGATGTCGGCGTCCTCGGCGCCTGTGGCCGAGAAGGTGACGACCTTCTCACAGGTCTCGGCGCGAGCCAGCACCTCGGCGGCGTGATCCATGTCGAGGTTGATCACGGCTGCGCGCGCTTGGTCAAAGATACGCAGCTTGCTCTCAAAGTAGTCCTCGAAGTCAGGGTGCTCGAGCGGAGAGATGTGGTCGCGGCCGATGTTGAGGAAGCAAGCCACGTCAATGCCCAGGCCGACCACGCGATCGTACTTGAGCGCCTGGCTGGAGACCTCCATCACCATGCACGGCAGGCCGCTGTCGCGCGTGTTGGCGAGGTGCCGCCAGAGGTCCGGTGCCTCGGGCGTGGTGTTGACGCTCTCAAAGCTCTCGACGCCATCGTAGGTGTCGATGGAGCCCATGATGCCGCAGCCACCGCCCTGCTCGCCACCGTCCAGAATGGTGCGCAGCATGTAGGCGACGGTCGACTTGCCCTTGGTACCGGTGATGCCCAGGACGGAGATGGCGCGGTCGGGATGGCCCCAGGCCTCGGACGAGACGAGCGCCATCGCGCGGCGGATGTCGGCGACGACAAGGGCCGGCGTGGCGGGGCAGGCCTCCGCGAGCGATGGCGCGAGCGTCTCGTCGCAGAGGTAGGCCACGGCGCCTGCGCTCACGGCGGAAGTGAGGTACGCGGGCTTGAAGGCCGCACCCTTGCAGACGAACACGTGGCCCTCGGCGGCGACGCGCGAGTCGCAGTCGGCGCCACTAACCGGGACATGCCGGTCGGGATCCACGTGCTCCGCGCGTACGAGCAGACCCTCTGCGCGCAGCAGCTCGACAATGGATAGAAGCGTGGTGTGTGCAGGCCTGCTGCCCGCGATGCATGTAGTATTCATGGGTCAAAGTATAGGCAATGGTTGCAGCGCCACGACACGTGGGCGGTGCGGCCACACAGCTGTGATAGAATTCATGCGCACGGGCGATTGGCGCAGTTGGTGGCGCAGGTCCCTTACAAGGACAAGGTCGGCGGTTCGAGTCCGTCATCGCCCACCAGAAAACACGAGCTCCCAGCGATGGGAGCTTTTTTCTTTTTGGTTGAGTCGCAATGGACTCGAACCGGAAGGTCGCAACAGGCCAGTGGCCTGTTGCGGGCTGAGGGCTTTAGCCCGAAGCCAATGAGCGTTCCGCGAAGCGGGACGCGGGAGTCCGTCATCGCCCACCAGAAAACACGAGCTCCCAGCGATGGGAGCTTTTTCTTTTTGATTGAGTCGCCATGTCAGATGTACGTCACTCCTCACTCCCGTTTGCTCTGGTATACTGTGATTTCACATCAGTCCCCATCGTCTATCGGTTAGGACGTGACCCTTTCAAGGTCAAGAGGCGGGTTCGACTCCCGCTGGGGGCACCACGTTATTGAGGCCGTCTATCTCTAGACGGCTTTCTTGTTAGGTCATCGCCCCAGAAAACAGAGGACAGGCACCTGTTCCCCAACGTGCTCACTGGCCACTCACCCGACCAACAGGCATATGCAAGTCGAACTGCAATTGACACCGTGGCACAATGGAAACATGTCATCACGCATCACCAAACCAGAAGGAGCAAGCATGGACAAGGAACTGTTTGACTACACCGCACAGAAGGTCGACGAGCTGCTGGCCGCCGCCTCGAGCTCCGCTACTACGCGCGAGGCTGCCCAGGGCTGGAAGGACGCCATCGCCGCCGGTGCCGACGCCGACGACGCGACCAAGGAGCTCCTTGACGCCATCGACCAGCACCACACCACGATCGACGAGCTCATCGCCTTCGCAAGTGGTGCCGCAAAGGACATCATGGGCGAGGAAGTTGCCGCAGGCATGCTCGCTCACGCGCTCGAAATCAAGGAGCAGGGTGCCAAGTACTGCGACTGCGCCGCCTGCACCGCGGCGCACGAGCTTCTCGCCAAGCACGGGCGCCCCGTTCTCTAGGCAGAGCAACGACGATCGAGGGCACTTGCTCGTGAGGCCCGCTTTCGCAACTGCTGCGGAGGCGGGCCTCGCCTTTGTTTGGCATCCCGGCCGCCAGGTGAACCGGCAAAGATCGGCTTTGCGGAGCAGCCGAGGGTGATTCGCGCACGCAAACGACCCGAAAGCTCCTCCGATTCCGCACCGAGCCCAACGTCCGGTCATGGTTCCAAGCAAGTGGCCCCACAGGCAGGGCGGTACAATACAGCCATTGCGCTTTGATCACTTATTTGAGGGGTAGGTTGGTTATGCGCAGAAGGCTTATCTCCATCATTCTCGTGCTTGCGATGATCGGGCTCGTCGTCTTGCCCAAGGCCAGCCTGGCAGACGAGGTCACAGCCCCCACAGAAGTCGCAGAAAGCCCAGCTCAGGACGTCAATGCGGTAGAGACGGCGCGCCCGTCGGTCAACGGCCGTCTGCACGTGGAGGGCACGCAGCTCGTCGACCAGGAAGGCCGCCCCGTGCAGCTCCGCGGCGTGAGCACGCACGGCCTCACCTGGTACCCGGAGTTCATCAACCAGTCGCTCTTCGACCAGGTGTCCATCGACTGGAACGGCAACTTCATCCGCTTGGCCATGTACTCGGAGGTCTACTGCGGCGAGGACCAGGAGCAGAGCCTCGAGCTCATGCGCAAGGGCATCGACGCTGCTATCGAGGCCGACATGTACGTGCTCGTCGACTGGCACATCCTTGAGGACTCCGACCCCAACCAGAACATCGACGCCGCACTCGACTTCTTTGAGACAATCTCGTCCGAATACGCCTCCTACCCCAACCTGCTGTTTGAGATCTGCAACGAGCCCAACGGCAAGACCGACTGGACTGACGTCGTCAAATACAGCAACATCGTCATCCCCGCCATCCGCAAGAACATCCCCGACGCGGTCATCGTGGTCGGCACGCCCGAGTACGACAGGAACCTCGGCAGCGCCGTGCTGCGTCCCCTCGACTTCGACAACGTCATGTACGTGCTGCACTTCTACGCGGCGACACACAAGGAAGGCCTCAGGGAGGAGCTGGCCACGGCCCTCGACGCCGGCCTGCCCGTGTTCATCAGCGAGTGCGGCGTGTGCGAGTCGAGCGGCGACGGAGTCATAGACTTCGAGTCTGCCGCCGAGTGGTTCTCCTTCCTCAACGAGCACAAGCTCAGCTACGCCGTGTGGAGCCTCTCCGACAAGGACGAGACCTCGGCCATGTTCAACCCGGGCTTTGACCCCACGGGCACGATCCGGAACAGCGACCTCACGACCACGGGCACCTGGGTACGCGAGCTCATCCGCAACGAGGACCCCAAGTCCATCCCCACGCCCGCCGGCGTCATCGAGAAGAGCCGCTCAGACGACATCCTCTCGTGGATCTCGAACTCGCTCGGCGACGACGGGTACGTGGCCACGAGGGCCTGGCCGCGCTATGCCGCAGCCGCCGTTGGCTTCGTGCTCCTGATGCAGCTCATCCTCACGCTCTACGCGCGCAAGGGAGCCACCCCGCGCACGCCCACCTACGACGACCTGTTCCGGGGAGACGCGGCGGGACCGCAGCGGGCCATCGGCGGCAAGACGCGCACCGTGGCCAAGGTCACCCTCACGCTCAGCATGCTCTTTACCATCATCTACCTGGGCTGGCGCATCGGCTTCTCCATCCCCGTGGAGGCAGGCCCGGCCGCCGTCGCCACAAACGTCATCCTGCTTGCGGTCGAGGTCCTCGGCTTCATCGAGTCGCAGGTCCTGTTCTGGCACCTGCTGGGCATGAAGACGCACCCGCTGCCGCAGATCCCCGACGAAGCGTACCCCGACGTGGACGTCTTCATCGCCACGTACAACGAGCCGACCGACCTCCTGCGCAGGACCATCAACGGCTGCAAGCACATGCGCTACCCCGATCCCTCTAGGGTGCACATCTGGATTTGCGACGACAACCGCCGGCCACAGATGCGCGCGCTGGCGGAGGAGATGGGCGTGGGCTACTTTGACCGCCCCGACAACAAGGGTGCCAAGGCGGGCAACCTCAACCATGCGCTCGGACTCACGCAGGCGCCCTACGTCGTGACCTTCGACGCCGACATGATCCCCAAGAGCGACTTCCTGCTCAAGACGATCCCCTACTTTGTTGACGCCGAACGGCGCAACCAGGACTTGCCTCCCGAGATGCAGCGCCGCCTGGGCCTACTGCAGACGCCGCAGAGCTTCTATGACCCGGACGTCTTCCAGTTCGCGCTCTACTCCGAGACCCGCGCACCGAACGAGCAGAACTTCTTCTACCGCACCATCGAACCGGCGAAGACCTGCACCAACAGCGTCATCTACGGCGGCTCCAACACCGTCATCGCACGCGCGGCGCTCGAGGCAATTGGCGGCTTCTACACGGAGTCCATCACCGAGGACTTTGCCACCGGCATCCTCATCGAGTCGAACGGATTTGTGAGCCTGGGCCTCCCCGAGCCGCTCGCCAACGGCCAGACGCCTCACACCTTCCGCGAGCACATCCAGCAGCGCTCGCGCTGGGGTCGCGGCGTCATCGCGACCGCCCGACAGCTCAAGGTCGGGAGCATACCAGGCCTCACCCTCGCCCAGAAGATCAGCTACTGGAGCTCGGTGGTCTACTGGTTCTCGCCCATCAAGAATTTCATCTACATCCTGTCGCCGCTCCTGTTTGCGGTGTTCGCGGTGCCGGTCTTCAAGTGCAACTGGCTCGACCTCGCGGTGTACTGGCTGCCCATGTTCGTCATGCAGGACGTCGCACTCAGGGTCAGCAGCCAGGGGAGCATCTCCCACAAGTGGAGCGGCATCTACGAGACAAGCGTGATGGCCCACCTGTTCTTCCCCATCGTCCAGGAGGCGCTCGGCATCCATCTGGCGACCTTCAAGGTGACAGACAAGTCTAAACGCGATGGGACCCGCCAGACGGACTACCGCGCCATGGCGCCCTTCATCGTCCTGGTCGCCCTGTCGCTCGCGGGCATCATCCGCATACTCAGCATATTCAGCTACATGCAGGCCATCAGCCTGCTGATCCTCACCTACTGGATCATCCGCAACCTGTACTTCCTCACGCTCTCGCTGTTCCTCATCGATGGGCGCGACGGCGACACCGAGCCAGTGCACGTCACCGATGCCCTGCTCGTGCAGGTCGATACCATTCATGGCGAGAGGAGGTCGTACGAGGGCGTCACGACCCAGATGACCGAGCATACCGTCACGGTGTTTCTCGATGACGGCGAGACGCTCGGCATCGGCGACAGCGTGCGGGTCTCCATCTCGGATGGTAAGTACCAGGTGGATGTCGAGGGCTGCGTCACGAGTGTGAACGAGGCACGCAGGAGCAACGCCCGCACCCACACCATCGAGATCCTCAACTATGGCGACGAGAAGTACGAATACTGGCAGGTTCTCTACGACCGCGTTCCCACGCTGCCGCAGTCGCTACATCGCGACTTTGGCCTCATGACGCACCTTTGGCAGAACATCGCCCACCGCGTAGCCCGTACCAGGAAGCGCTAAGGAGAACTGACCAGAAGGGCATTCGCGACGGGGGAAACGGGAGCAAGCATCTGTTTCCCCCGTCCCCTGTTTCTTGGCCGCGGCGTGCGCTACCATGGAATGCCAACCACACCAACGAGAGGAACGTCGTGTCGTTTGATCCGCACAGGGAGGACTACCAGCGCTTGGGTCTGCGCTTCGCGCGCTCGCTCGACGGGCAGGACCCCGCCTCGGCCACGCGTGCCTTCGCGGGCTTCAACAGGCGTTTCTCGCAGAACCGCGACTCCCTGCCCCAGTCTGACGCAGACCGGGCCTTCCACCTCGTTGCCGAGGCCACGACCCTCATCGACTATGAGCTGCCCTTTGCCACCGACGAGCAGGCCGAGGAGCTCATCGACAAGGGCCACCTTCTTCTGGACGAGGCCATTGCGCTCGACCCGCACTGCCACGATGCCATTCGCATGAAGATCGCCGCAGAAAGTCCCTCGTTCGAGAGCTACTACGACTTTCTCGCCCGAACGGCAGACGACGTGCGCGCCCAGTGCGAGGAGGCGCGCGCCAACGCCCGCGACGAGTCACCCGAGCGCGCCTCGCTCGAGGCGGACATCGCCATGCGTCCCTACTACCGCTGGCTCGCCACGCAAGCGGGCAAGGCCGTCATCTGCGGGCGCAACCGCGAGGCTATCCGCATTGGCGAGACCCTCCTCGAGCTTGATCCGCAGGACGCTGCGGACGTGCGTTTTACCTGCGCAATCGCATACGCGAAGCTCGAGGACGAGGCTGGGCTCGACCGCTTTGCTGCCCGCACCAAGCCCCTCGTGCGCGCCGGCACCGACGACGCCTGGATGCAGCTCTCGCGCATCTCGCTCGCCCACAAGCGTCACGACATGGCCGAGGCGCGCCGCCTGCTCACGCGCCTGGTCGACACCTACCCACACGCGAGCACCGCGCTTACCAGCCAGAAGGAACTGCCCGACGGCGTCTTCGCGCGGCTTGCCGTGGCACCCTTCAGCGAGGACGAGCTGATCCTGGCCATCTCCGAGGGCACGGTGCTGCTACAGGAGGGTCGCGACGACGCGGGCCGCGGCGTGCTCGGCACGTGGATCGTCCGACAGACAGGACTCGCCCCGCAGGGAGGAACGCCGCGATGAACCTGCACGAGGAGCTGATGGAACGGCTGGCACGCCGTCGGAGCAACAAGCTGGGAGGTCTCTCCCCCGCTGCATACGCGGAGCTCTTGCTGTCGGTGCGCGAGAACCCGCAAGACTACGTGGACGATGCCTCTGACCAGGCATTCTTCCTGTTAGTGCAGGCGGCCGAGCGCGTGTTTGCCTCGCGCAGGGACGACGAGTTCCGCGACGACGAACAGTTCATGCAGGAGCGGTCGCGGCGCATGGAGCGCCTGAGGCGCGACTGTGCCGAGGCGCTCGCAACGGCGCCGGAGAGCGCGCACGCGCGGCTCTTCTCGGTGCTTGCGGCAGACAACGAGCCGGATGACCAGCTCGACGCCCTGCTCGAGCTGGACCGCGCACTGGCGGCCGAGCGAGGCCCCCTGACGGCGCCGGAGTCCGGCGACGCCTGGCACGACGTGTTTCTCCGCGGACGCATGCGCGTGACCGCCGCCATCTCCCGCACCTGCCTCGACTCCGCGCGCTACCGCATGTCAAACGAGCACGGGCAGGCGCTGCTGGCGGCATCGCCCTCCGACCCGCTTGGCGCACGCCACACCTGCGCGCTGTGCCTGGCGCGACTCGAGGACGAGGAAGGCTTCGAGGCACTCGACGCACGCTTTGGCCGCCGAGGCGACAGCTGGCAGCAGCTCGGTCGCGTGCTGCTCTTCTACAAGCTGGGACGCATGCCGGCCGCACGCCGCGCGCTCGCGGGCTTCGACCAGCTCTGCGAGGGTGGTGGATACGCGCTGCTCAGGCCCATCATGGTGGACACCTACCTGCCCGACCGCCCCTCGGCCGAGCCGTACTCGTTCGAGGAGGTCACGCTCGCGGTGCACGAAGCCGACCCCATCATCTGCGACGTGCCCGACCTTTGCACGTGGGCAAGCGGGCAGGGAGATTTTGCCGAGCACGCTCGGGCCTTTGCCGAGCGCAACGGCTTTGGCTGGTAGCCACGGCGACGGCGCCCGTCAGGTCAGGGCTGCGTACTCCTGCGCAAGCAGGCTCGCCACCGCCTCAAGCTGATACGGATGGCCCAGCTGCGACCCGTCGGAGTCGAAGGGCACCACGTCACTCACGAAGTCGGGCAGCGCAACCCCGCGCGGGCACACCACCCAGATCTCGCGTTTGCGCAGGTTGCGCACCTCGTCCTGCGTGAACGTGCGATATCCGAAGTAGTCGCCAGTGTACGAGAAGACGATGGTCAGCTCGTCTGCGGGCGCGCTCAGGATGTGCGTCATCTGGTCGGCGTAGGCGACGCTCGTGTACACGCGCTTGCCCAGAAGCAGCAGATCGGTCTGCAGGCAAAGTGCCGCCGCCTCGGCCTTGAGCAGGCCAAACGCGCTCACCCGCTCGTGCACCTGCGCCTCTCGCGCCAGCTCGGCAAGCTTTGCCTGACTGACACTCAGCGCCGCCTTGCCCAGCGCGCCTGCGGCCTCACGAGCCCACCGCCTGTGCGCATCCTGCCCCTGCACGCGCTCGAACACGTCCTCGTCCTCAGCGAGGGTGCCATGGAGCTCAGTGAACCCAGCCAGCCCGACCTCGCGGCAAAAGCGCGAGATGGAACCCGTGCCCACCGCGCACGCCTCAGCGAGCTGCCTGACGCCCATCGTGGCAGCCTCGCCACGATGGGCGAGCAGGTACTCGGCGATCACGGCGTTTGTCGAACCCGCGGGCTCGGTGGAGACCACGCTCAAAAGCACGACGGCCAGCTTGCGGTAGATCACAGGCGCCCTTCTCTCCGATGACGTAGAGCCCAACGGACAACAGCCCTCGAAAGGCTAGCCTACTTGCCGCCGACCAGGGCGTAGAGCAGGCGGTTCTTGAACGGCTTGGGGTCGATGCCCAGCGCCTCCATGAGCTTGAAGGCAAACGGGTACGGGGTCGCGGGACCCTGGCTCGTGACCACGTTGGCATCCCACACGGCCACCTCGTCCTCGATGAAAGTCGCGCCGGTCAGCCTTACGCCGTAGCCGGTGTAGCCGGTCACGCGCTTGCCCTCGAGGACACCCGCCGCATGGGCAACCGTGGTGCCGGAGCACATCGCGCCGATGAGCTTGCCCTCACGGTCGAAGGAGCGCAGGGCGTCAAGGACATCCTCGCGGGCGATGAGCTTGGCGCCTGCGGTACGGCCGCCGGGCACGACGACGGCGTCGGCCTCAAGCACCTCTGGGCCAAAGACCGCATCGGACTTGACGAGCAGGTTCTGCATGCCAAGGACAAACTCGTCCTCTTGGAAGCGGTACGTGGAGGCCTCGACGTGAGCGCGGCGCAGCAGGTCGACGATCTGGATGGTCTCGGACTCCTCGAAGCCGTCGATCATGAGCACGGCCACCTTCTTGGGGGCGCTACCGTCGGGGCCGGGCACCTCGCAGAGCGGTGCGGGCTCGGCACCCTCGACCTCGGGCTCGTCGAAGGCGTTGCGATACACCATGCGCTGGCGCACGGCCTCGGCGTCACCACCCATCAGCTCGACCAGTTTGTAGGAGAAGGCCCAGGCAGTGGCGGGGCCCTGGCTGGTCACGAGCTTGCCGTCGACCACGACGACCTCGTTCACCCAGGTACCGGCCTTGATGGCAGCGCGCTGGCCGGGATAGCAGGTGAAGGTACGGCCCTCGAGCAGGCCCGCCTTGTCGAGCGCAAGCGGAGCGGCGCAGATGGCTGCGACCCACTTGCCCGCCTCGAGCATGCTGGCCACCTGGCCGAGCAACAGCTCGGAGTCCACCATGGCGTCCACGCCGCCATAGCCGCCCGGCAGGATGACCATGTCGTAGGTGTCGGCGAGCGTATCGTCGAGCACCGCATCACAGCGGAAGACGGTCTTGTGACCGCCGGTGATGTCGAGGGCCCCAAGGCCCACGAGGTCGCAGGACAGCTCGGCACGACGGAAGACGTCGGCGATGGTGAGGGTCTCGCCCTCTTCGCAACCCGGTGCGGCGATAACGGCAATGCGCTTCATGATGGCTCCTTATGTTTGCCTTTGGACGAATTCTATCCTAGGGCCCATCAGCCAGCGCTCAAAGCTGGTTCCAAGACGCGGAACACAACGCGCGAAGCCGTCCCGCCCATGGGGGGTAAGAACGAGAAAGATAATCTGAACCTGATGCGCCAGCGCGCCGGGTTCGAAAAAACCTTGCCCGACCTCTTGCGCCAACGGCTCCCTGCGCCTGCCGCTACGCCAGAGCGGCCTTGACGTGGGCGGCAATCCCCTCGGCGGTGAGCCCCACGCACTCCAGCAGGTGCTGCGGCGTATCGGCATCCAGGTACTCGTCTGGCATGCCCAGACGCAGCACGCGCGGAGCACCTTCCACGCCCGACAGGTACTCGGCGACCGCTGACCCAAAGCCACCCTGCACGCCATGGTCCTCCACCGTCACCACTAGGCGCTTGCCCACCAATGCGTCCAAAGCCTCGGTATCCAGGGGCTTGACCACGGCAAACTCGATCGCGCTCGTCTCGACACCCTCCTGCGAGAGGTGCTCGGCTGCCCGCAGTGCCTCCCCGGTAAGCGGTCCGGTGGAGAGAATCGCCACCTGTGCGTCAGCTCCCCCGCGCAGCACCTCGGCCTTGCCAAACGCGCGCTGGACGCCCTGAGCATGGATGCACATGTCCGTCGCATACTGGCTGACGCGCACGTATGCCGGACGCGGCTCGGCAGCCAGCTCCTCCAGCGCCGACGCAAGCTCCACGTTGTCTGCCGGGCAGACAACCGTTACGCCCGGAATCGTACGAACGCAGGCGATGTCCTCGAGCGCCATGTGGCTCGCGCCGAGCGCTCCGGCTTCGCACCCTGCAGAAAGTCCCACCAGAATCACTGGCGAGCGCATCATGCCCAGCATCACGCGCACCTGGTCTAGCACGCGCGAGGTGATGAAGGTCGCATACGACGGCGCCAGCACATGGAATCCCTCGTTGGCCAGCGCGGAGGCAACCTCCACCTGGCTCTGCTCGGCGATGCCGCACTGCACGAACGCGCTGGGCAGCTCCTCGCGCATGACGTCCAGGTTCAGGCGACGCCCATAGTCGGACACGACCACCGTGAGCAGCGGGTCGTTCTTTGCGATGCGAGCCATCGTCTCGCCGAAGACCACCTTTGCGTCAAGGCCGCAGACGCGCAAACCCTCACTCAGCATTGGCGAGCACCTCCTTGCGCGCAGCCTCGAGCTCCGCCACCGCGCGGCGGTAGCCATCATCGTCCAGGCACCGGTCGTGCCACTTGACATCGTTCTCAGCAAACGAGAGGCCCTTGCCCTTGACCGTATGCGCAATGACCGCCAGCGGGCGCTCGGAATGCAGGGAGAGCACCCCTGCCAACGCCTCCACGTCATGGCCGTCCACGACCTGCACGTCAAAGCCGAACGCCGCGAACTTGGCCGAGAGCGGACCACTGTCCAGCACCTGTGCGGTGGGACCATCCAGCTGCAGGCCGTTGGCATCGATGACCGCCACCAGAGAGCCTAGGCTGTTGTGGCCGGCAAACGATGCGGCCTCCCAGACCGATCCCTCGTCGCATTCGCCATCGCCCATAACGCAGAATACGCGCGAGGCGAGCCCCTTGCGACGGGCGGCAAGCGCCAGGCCGACCGCATAACCCAAACCCATGCCCAGGCTTCCGCCCGAGAGCTCGATGCCATGTGCCACGTTGCGCTTGGGCTGCTTGCCGATGACAGCGCCAGGCCCTAGCATGCCGCGATCGAGGTCCTCCTGCGTCAGGAGGCCTGCCTGCACGAGCGCCGGCCAGAGCGCCAGCGACGCGTGTCCCTTGGAGAGCACCAGACGGTCACGCCGCTCCCAAGGCGTACCATCCACGCCCGTATGCATGACGCCGCTCAGAAGCACGGCCATGATCTCGGCGCACGAGAGGCTCCCTCCCAGGTGGAAGGGCATGTCGGGATAGCTGCGTGCGAACTCGATCACCTGGCGGCGAACCTCGATGGCGCGCAGCGCTAGGTCGATGCCGGAGACGCGCGCGCTCTTGCGCGGGACCTCCCGGTTCGTTCTTGTCTCGGTAGCTACCGATTGCATGCGTCCAGCCTCTCTATCGGCAAGGGGGCCGCATGCAGAGCGTGCGACCGTCTCATTGGTTATGCGGAGAAATGTGATAACCAGCCCACGCAAGATGGCCGAATGTCGCACGGCCGTCTGCGTGTAGGTCGGCCCGACGAGGTCAGGCCGCAAATATGCTGGTAGGGGCGGCGGGGTTCGAACCCGCAAGCCATAAGGCGGAGGATTTTAAGTCCCCTGCGTCTGCCAATTCCGCCACGCCCCCAAGCGCAGCGTTACTGCATGAGTACAGACTACACCAGTGAGGTGAGCTCTGGCTCCCACGAAACGGGTGAGAGGCCCTGCCCACACACGCCGTCCACCGTAAGGGCAAGACCAAAGAGAAGGTCGCTCTCGCTGACCGTCAGGCGGTCGAAGCCGGTGGCGCGCATGAGCTCGGACACGGCCACCGCGCCGCCCAGAATCACGCGTGCGCGCTTGGGCTGCAGGCCCGGCAGCTGTGCCCGCTCGGCAACCGTGATCTGCGCCAGTTGCCGCTCGAGCCCCTCCACCTGCGTGCGCGTCATCTCGTGCAGGTGCACGTAGGAGGAGTCGTAGGGCTCAAGCTTGGCGTCGATGGCCACCAGGCTTGTGACCGTGCCACCCGTGACCACCAGGCGCTCGGCACCGGCCTCGCGAA
Source organism: uncultured Coriobacteriaceae bacterium (assembly GCA_902790135.1). Taxonomy (GTDB): domain Bacteria; phylum Actinomycetota; class Coriobacteriia; order Coriobacteriales; family Atopobiaceae; genus UBA1367. The sequence continues at coordinate 70,634 of CADAQM010000012.1, read as the reverse complement.
GGCCCAGCTCGCGCACCGTGTCGTCAAAGAACTCCGCCGCAAAGGCGTGGGCGGCTGCCAGGTCATCGGCTGACGGAGGGTCGCCTGCGCTCAAAAAGCGCTCCGTAATCCGTCGGCACCCCACGTCGACCGAGCGAATCGCACGAGCATCGAGCCCGTCTGGCGTGAGCATGCCCAGTGCCAGCTCCGTGGAGCCGCCGCCGTTGTCCGCCACCAGCACCAGATGTCCCGGAAAGTCCTGGCACGCGCCGAGGAGCGTGAGGTTGCCCTCCACGTTGCCTGGGATGACCTGCGCCTTGAGGTCGCGCTCGGCAAACTCGGCCAGCAGCTCGTCAGAGTTGCTCGCATCGCGCGCCGCGCTCGTGAGCGTGCAGCAGATGACCGGCGCCGCCATCGACCGCGCCTCGACCAGATAGCCGTCGACGCAGGCAAGCACGCGCTCGCGCGCGCCATCGCAGATACGGCCCGTCTGCGTGAGATTCTCGCCCAGGTCGACGATGGTCGAGCGCTTGTGGAGGTGCTCGACGCGCCCGTCCGCAACGTCGGCAACCGCCAGACGACAGGTGACCGTTCCAATGTCAATGCACGCGACGCGTCCCATCCGAGCCTCCGTTCTGGCCGAGAAACAAAACGTCCGACAAGGCGCACCCTGTCGGACGAGATCACACGGGTCATGCCCCCTTCAGTTGTAACACACCTGCTAGGCTGCGGGATCGTAGCCAAACAGCGAATCGAGCAGGCGAATGTACCAGACGCGCGTGTCGGGCACCTCGAGCTCGGCCACGGCCTCTGCGGCAGCACTCTGGCCCTCATCGACCTCCAGGCCCTCCACGAGCACCTTTGTCTCGCCGGGATCCACGTAGCCGCGCTCGCGCGCCTCGTTCTCGATGCCCTCGCGGGTCTGAAGCGCCTCGATCTGGGAGCGGAGCTTGTTGTTCTCCTCGTTCAGAACGTCGTAGGTCTGCTGCAGCGTGTCGAGCTGGCGGTAGGCGATGTAGAGGTTGCGCACCGGCGAGAAGAGCATGGCCACGGCCAGCGCGATGGCGAGCATCACCAGCAGGCCGCGCCTGTGGATGTGGCTCACGATGGCCGCACCGCCGGCGAGCACCGCCCCACCGATGGCCTCGGGCACCGCGCGAAGGGCGCCGACCACGGCATTGCGACGGCTCTCGGAGCCGGAGATGGCTACCGCACCGTCGTCGTAGTCCTCGACGAACCTGCGACGGTTGACCGGCTCGGCCTGCTCCGCGGGCTGCCTGCGCCTGGTGCGCGTCGGCTCGTCGGACACCACCGTCCAACGCTCGCGGCGACGGCTCACGCTCACCACGCCAGACTCGCCGGCGTAGGCGCTCACGGTCTGGCCCTCCGCCAGACGGCTCCTGCCAAACTCGGCCGTGCCGACCTCAGACAGGCGCGTGGCATGACGAGAGGAACGCGCGGAGCGGTCGCCCGACATCCTGTCGCGCGTGCTTCGCGTCGAGGCAAACGCCGATGCATCCCCTCGTTGGATAAGGGGAACAGAGCGGAACGCTATGTTGTCTGCTCGAGTGTTCATGCCACTGCTTTGTTTGAAGTGTATGTTGGCGCGGCGGGCGAATCCGCCACTTATAGTTATAACACGGGTCGCGCCTGCCGTGGGCGCATCAACCGCAAATGGAAATAACTTTCTCCAGCGGCATCGCACGGCAGGCGGACGTGAGGAATCGGTGCCTACTCCTTGGCCTTGACCTCGTTCCAGAGCTCGTTTTGGCGTGCCGTGGAGAGCGAGTCGATGGCCACTCCCTCGTCATGCGCGAGGGCTTCCATGGCCGCCCAGCGGCGACGGAACTTGCGGTTGGAGGCCGCCAGGGCCTCCTCGGCGTCGATACCCTCGTGCCGCGCGACGTTTACCAGCGCAAACAGGATGTCGCCAAACTCCTCGGCAGCGGCCGCGCTCCCCCGCTCCTCGGCCTCGAACTCGGCCCGCTCGCTGGCGACCTGGTCCCAGACCTCCTCCACGCTGCCCCACTCGAAGCCCGCCTTAGCCGCGCGCTTGGAGATCTTCTGGCACTGCATGAGCGCCGGCAGCGAGAGGGGCACGGAATCGAGAAGCCCTGGCTCGCACGCACCCTCGCCCTTGGCCTCGCGTTCGGACTTCTTGACGTCGTCCCAGATGTCGAGCACCTCGCCGGCCGAGCCCACCGCACCCACCTTGGCGGCGTCGCCAAACACGTGCGGATGGCGGCGCACGAGCTTCTCGTTGAGCTCGCGGCACACGTCGTCGATGTCAAACTCGTCGCCGTCCTGGGCTATCTGGGCATGCAGGAGCACCTGCTCGAGCACGTCGCCGAGCTCCTCACGCAGGTGGGGCGTGTCGTTTTGGCAGATGGCCTCAACGGCCTCGTAGGCCTCCTCCACCATGTTCTTGGTGATGGACTCGTGCGTCTGGACCTTGTCCCAGGGGCAGCCGTCGGGCTGGCGCAGGCGCCAGATGGTGCGCACGAGCCGATCCCACTCGGGATGGGACCCCGGCGCACCTTCGCGAGCGCTGATCTCGTCGTCCACGGCGTTGGTAAGCTCAAAGAGCTCGTCATTCGTCATCGTCAGTCCCTCTCTGAGTGGGTGTGTACTTTTGCGGGTACCTCAAACTCGATTGACGCGAAGCAAAATCCCTGTTGATGTCTCAGGATTCTCGAGTTTGAGGTACCCGGTAAAGTATCAGGCCTCCTCGTCGTCCCCGCCAAGCTCTTCGAGCACCCCCAGCGCAGCCGGCATGATCTCCTCGCGGCCCGTGTGGAAGGGGTACTTGAGCACCTGCGACTTGGGCAGCACCAGCGCTCGACGTGCCTTGAGCTTGGGCAGCAGGCGGCGTGGCACGTCCACGCCCTGGTAGACGATGCGCCCGCCCGTGAGCGACACCGACGTGCACTTGAGCCGCCCCGCACGGATACGGATGCGCGCGCGGTCGAAGAGGTTCTTACCGGCCAGCGGCAGCGCGCCGTAGCGGTCCTCGAGTTCCGTCTGCAGGCTGTCCACCTCGGAGAGCTCGGTTGCCGCGGCAAGGCGGCGGTACGCAAGCACGCGCTTGTCCACGTCGGGCAGGTACTCCTCGGCCAGATAGAAGTCGGCCTGGAGGTTGATAGTGACCTCGGGCACCTCCATATCACCGGCCTCGCCGCGCGCCTCGGCCACAGCCTGCCCCAGCATCTGCGTAAACAGGTCAAATCCCACGCCGGAGAGATTACCGTGCTGCTCGGCACCCATGAGCGAGCCCGCGCCGCGAATCTCCAGGTCGCGCATGGCGATGCGCATGCCGCTGCCCAGGTCCTGAAACTCGTCCAGGGCGAGCAGGCGGTCGGTGGCCTCCGGCGTCAGCGGGATCTCGCCGGGGAACATGAAGTACGCGTAGGCCTGCAGGCGCCCGCGGCCCACGCGGCCCTTGAGCTGGTAGAGCTGCGCCAGGCCGAGACGCTGCGAGTCCTCGATGATCAGCGTGTTGGTGTGCGGGTTGTCGATGCCGCTCTCGATGATCGTGGTCGCCACGAGCACGTCGATCTCGTGGGCGGAGAACTGCAGCATCACGTCCTCCACCTGCGCCGCGCTCATCTGTCCGTGCGCCACACCCACGCGCGCCTCGGGCGCGGCCTCGTTCACGCGCTCCACCGCGTCCTCGATGGTGGTCACGCGGTTGGACACGTAGTACACCTGTCCCTTGCGCGCCAGCTCGAAGCGGATGGCGTCGCTCACGATATTGGGGTCGTACTCCCCCACCGACACCTTGACCGGCAGGCGCCCCGGGGGCGGCGTGAGGATCAGCGACATGTCGCGTACGCCCGAGACCGCCATCTGCATGGTACGCGGGATGGGGGTGGCCGAGAGCGTGAGCACGTCGACCTGCTCGCGCATGTTCTTGAGCTGCTCCTTGTGCTGCACGCCAAAGCGCTGCTCCTCGTCGATGATGACGAGACCGAGGTCGTAGGGGTTGACGTCCGCGGAGAGCAGGCGGTGCGTGCCGATGAGCACCTGCACCGTACCGTCCGCGAAGCCCTTGAGCGCCTGACGCTGCTGGGCTGGCGTAACAAAGCGCGACAGCACGCGAACCTGCACGTCAAAGGGGGCAAAGCGCTCGAAGAAGGTCTGGAAGTGCTGCTCGGCCAGAATGGTGGTGGGGCACAGCACCATCACCTGCTTGCCGTCCTGGCAGCACTTGAAGGCGGCGCGCAGGGCCACCTCGGTCTTACCGAAGCCTACGTCGCCGCAGAGCAGGCGGTCCATCGGGCGCGCGGCCTCCATGTCGGCCTTGATGTCGGCGATGGCGCGCTTCTGGTCGTCGGTCACCTCGTAGGGGAAGCTCGCCTCCATGTCCGCCTGGGCGGGCGTGTCGGGCGAGAAGGCATAGCCCGTCACCGAGGAGCGACGGGTGTAGAGGTCCACGAGGTCGAATGCGAGCTTCTTTGCGCTGGTACGGGCCTTGCTCGTCACGCGGCTCCAGTCGGCAGTGTTGAGGCGCGTCAGGCGCGGGCTGCCCCCGTCCGGGCCCACATAGCGCGTGACGCGGTCCACCTGCTCGAGCGGCACGTAGAGCTTGTCGCCGCCCGCGTACTCCAGCAGGAAGTAGTCGCGCTCGCGACCGCCCACCTCCTGGCGGACGATGTCGGAGAACAGCGCGATGCCGTGGGTGGCGTGCACCACGTAGTCACCCGGCTTGAAGGGGAAGGTGACCGAGGTCACGTCCACGCGCCGACCGCGGCTCTTGCGCGCCGTACGGGTGGTGAGGTCGCCCACGGAGAGCACCGCGAGGTGCGCCGGCGGAATGACCACGCCCGCGGGCACGGGCAGGTCGGTGAAGGTCACGGACCCACGTTTGAGCAGCTCGGTGGCCTCATGGGCCCCTGCCTGACGGTAGCTGCCGCCCAGGCGCTCCTCGAAGGGGATGTGCTCGTCGGAGAAGGTGAGCTCCAGGTGCTCGCGCGCGCTGCGGTCCGGCACGGCAAACACCACGGCGTAGTGGTCGTTCACAAACTGGCGCACGCGCCCGAGCAGCTTGGTGTCGGACCCGGCGATGGCCGGCTGGCGGACCTCCAGCTCGGAGACTGCCGCGCCGCCCTGCATGAGGATCGACGAGAGCGACAGCCGCTGCTGGGTACCAAAGCTCATGGCGCGCGGCGTGGTGAAGAGCCCGTCGACCGGCACGTGAGCCATGCCCGCCGCAGCCTGGATCTCGTCGAAGGCGCGGGTGCAGTCGTCAAAGAGGGCGCGCGGCTCGGCGAGCACTACCAGGGCATCGGACGAGATGTGCTCCACGGGCATCGCGCTGCCACCATAGAGCTGCGGCAGATAGCGGTCGAGCGACGGGTCGGCCGCCCGCGCCTTGATCAGCTCGAGGTCGGCGGCCACCTTGGAGTTGTCCTGTGCCGCACGGAAGAGAGCGCGCTCTGCGTTGCCCACGGTCTTGTCGCTGAGAGCAATCTCGCGACAGGGCGAGATGCTCACCTCCTGCAGCTCGCCGATGGTCTGGCCAGTTGAGGCCACCATGCGACGCATACGGTCGATCTCGTCGCCAAAGAACTCGATGCGCACGGGTGAGGTCGCCTGCGCGGGAAAGACGTCCACGGTGTCGCCGTGCACATGGAAGGTACCGGGGGTGTCAACGTCGGACGAGGCACCCACCTCGGCATATCCCATTCCCACCAGGAGGAGTCCCACGTCGGCGAACTCGACCTCGTCGCCTACCGCGAAGGTGCTCGAGGCATAGTAGCCCGAGCGCACTGGCGGCACGCGCCGCAAGAGAGAGCGGGCACTCGCCACCACCACACACTGCTCGCCTGCGGCCAGGCGGGCGATGGCGTTGCAGCGCGCACCGACCACCGCATCGTCGGCAGGCTTCTCCGACCAGGGCCAGTCACGGCGCTCGGGATAGCGGGCGACATTCTCGCGCCCCAGCCAGGCTGCAAGCGCCCGTGCGGCACGGTCGGCCGCCTCCTCGCCCGACACCACCAGCAGACACGGCCTGGGGTCATGCGCCCAGAGCGCAGCCACCAGAAGCGGCCGCGCCGACTGGGCCACGGCAAACGTGACCTCGTTGCCCGCCCCCAGCTCCTTGAGCAGGGGCGAAAGCTCTTGCGCAGCAAGGAGCTGCTGCGAAACGCTGTCTATGAACATGCGACTCCTTGTCGAGGCAGGGACGGACGGTCCAGCATACACCTAGAAGCCCACGATACCCGCCACTAGGCCCTGAGGATGCGATACGGGCTCTCCGGATCCACGTTGGGTCCGAGGCACGGGTCCGTCGCGTCGGGGCCAAAGGGCCAGCTCTCCCACAGACGGCCGATGGCTTCGAGCCTATGGGCACTCTGGTCGTCGACCTCGTCGTCGTAGAGCGGGCGATAGTGCGTGAGGGTCACCTGCGGGTCGAGCACCACGCGGAAGCCGCGCGCCCAGAGCCTGAGGCACAGGTCCTCCGTGCCAAAGCGCGTGGAGAACTCCACCGCCATGCCACCGACCTTGCGAAACGCCGCAGCATCCACCATCAGGCAGGCGCCAGGCGCCATGGTCACGGTATGCAGCAGTGAGACGTTGGGGCTGGACGAGTCGGTGGCGGGCAGGTAGCGCCCCAGGGCGACAGGCCCGCTCGGCGCGAGAGCCACGCCCGACAGCGAGATGGTCCCGTCGGTGCGCACCAGCCGTGCGCCGGCCGCACCCGTGTCCTCGCGCATGCAGAGGCTGACGAGACGCCCCATCCAGCCGGCCTCGGTCACCTCGGTGCGCGGCGAGAGCAAAAGCAGATAGTCCCCCTTGGCGCGCGAGACGCCGAAGTTGATGAGGCGCGCCTGCTCGGTGCCAGCGTCGCCCTGGTAGAAGATGGTGCGGACGCGCTCGTCCTCCTCCTCAGCGCGGCGGTAGAACTCGAAGGTCGCGGGCTCCACGCTTCCCTGCTCGACGATTACCACCTCGTAGTTTGCGTAGGTGGTGCGCTCGCGGATGGAGGTCAGACAGCGCTCCAGCGATGTCACGTTGTCACGGTTGACGATGATCACCGACACCATAGGCTGCTCGTCGGGCTCAGGCAGTCCAAAGGACACCTCAAGTCCCTGGGGGACGCGGGCGGAGAAGCGCGCGGTGGCCGTGCTACCGGTCTCCTCGAGATGCTGGCGCAGCGCGGCGAGGGCGGGCGCCGTGTTGGCGGCACCAGCCGCCTTGCGCGTCGCCTTGCGGGCGTGGTACAGCACGCGCGGCACGTGCACCACCTTGCGGGCCCGCGCTGACGCATAGAGCGCCACACGGTAGTTCTGCGCGCCATCCAGCTCCGGCCGCATCGTCTCCATGTCCTCGAGCAGGGCCTTGCGCACGACGGTAAGTCCGCCCAGGTAGTTGGTACCCATGAGCAGGTCGGGGTCCCAGTCGGGCTTGAAGTGCGGACGCACGTGACGGCCGTGCTCGATGCGGTCCTCGTCGGTGTAAAGCAGATCCGCCTCGGGGTTACGGTCAATGGCAGAAGCCAGCTGCCACAACGCATCATGGGCGAGCAGGTCTCCCTCGCCCAGCAGGCACACGTAGTCGCCCGTGGCGGCATCTATGCCCTCGCTAAGCGCCGCGGCAAGGCCGAAGTCCGCCGCCAGCGGCACGCTCTTGACGCGTGCGTCGGCAAGCTCGAGCCCACGCACTGCGGAGGCCAGGTGCTTGTTGTCGGGGGCCGAATTGACGAGCACCAGCTCGAGATGGCCGTAGCTCTGCGACAGGACCGACTCCGACATCTCGCGTAGTGCGTCGGGGGTCACATCGTGCAGGGCTGCCACCAGCGAGAAATCAGGTCCGCGTTCGAACGAGGCGTCCTGCTGCATCGAGAGCTCCGCGGGTGTCACGGCGTGCTTCTCCACGAACCAGGTCTCGTAGACCTGGTCGTCGTGCGCGTCGGTGGCCTGGCGGCGCCAAATCTCGCGTAGCACCTGCGTCTGGCGCGGTCCGAGCGAGACAAAGCCTCCGGGAATCTCAGAACCCTCGGCTGGCCTCATCCAGACCACCAGCGTGGTGATAGCAGACGGCACCTTGACGGAGAACTCCACCCGCCGCTCGAAGAAGCCCTGATAAGTGCCCTGCGGATGGACCTCGTCGCTCAGGCAGACCCATGAGCCGGCGGTCAGCTCGCGCCCGCGCGCGTCGAGAACCGACACGTTGACGCCGCCCTCCACAGCCTGACGCCCCGCACCGACCACCGTGGCGTGCCCGTGGCAGATGTCCATGCCGTCTTGGATGGCCATCAGGCGGTCGACCGTCACGTGCCACTCGTCCATTGCCTTGCGCGTATCAAACGTTTGCGGAGCCGTGTGACGCGGACGCCGGAGCATGTCCACAGGCGAGGGCATGCGTGTTGCCAGGGGGTTGAGCTTGAGCGTGCGCTCCTCGATAGACGTGCCCTCCCAGGAAACGGCCGAGAGCGTGAGCACCTGCGTGATGGTCAGTGCCGAGAGGGCACAGGTCCACTCGCCCTCCTCGCCACCATGCACCGCACGCACTGGCAGCTCAGCTCCATCAGCCGTGGCCGCGTGCGCCACCAACGTGCAGTCGGTGGCATCCTCACCCAGGCGGACCTCGGCTATCAGACCCTCACGCAGCCGGCGTACGCTCGTTATGGCAATGCTCATCTATCCGCTCCTTATAGGCGTCTGACGGCGCCATCGTCATACGTGCTTCATGGTACTTCATGCAGGGCGCTGAGAAGAAAGGCGTTTGAAGCATCGCCAAACAAGCACCTACCGAAGGCAAATCGCGGGGATGAGCGGCTGCGGGCCTGTCGAACGCACGAGGCAGCCCGATGCATCGTCTGCGCATCGGGCCGCCCTTTCAAGCATGCTTGCCACCAGAGCCTACACCAACCTGTGAGACTCCTCCGCGAGCCTGCGCAGGCGCTCCTGCGAGGCCTCGAGCTGCTCGCTCGTGGCCTGCCAGCTCCAGTTGCCTTCGCTCACGCCCGGCACGTTCATGCGCGAGGCGTCGTCGAGTCCGAGCACATCCTGGAGCGGCACCATGGCCACCGTCGCCTCGCTCCCCAGCGTCTTGCGCATGAGGTCATCGGCCAGACGCACAGCGCGCTCGTCGCCCATTGCGTTTGCCGGATCGCCGCCAAAGAAGTGCTGCTCGCACCAGCCGAGCAGGGTCTGGGTGTCATGCGTGCCGCTGTAGGCCATCTTGCCAGGCGCCGGCTTGTAGCCCTCGCGCACGTCACCGTCATAGAACTGCACCACGTCCATGCCGGGGAAGCCCGTGCTGGCCACCAGCGCGCGCACGGCCGGGGTGATAATGCCCAGGTCCTCGGCGATGACCGGCAACGGACCGAACTTGTTGTATGCGGTACGGAACATCTCGATGCCAGGGCCAAAGTGCCAGGCGCCGTCGACGGCGCCCTTGCCCTGCGGGATGACGTAGTAGCTAGAGAAGCCCAGGAAGTGGTCGAGGCGCACGAAGTCGTAGAGCTCGAACATGCGGCCCAGGCGGCGCATCCACCAGTCGTAGCCGGTGGCACGCATGTGCGACCAGTCGTAGGTGGGATTGCCCCACAGCTGGCCCTCTGCCGCGAAGGGATCGGGCGGCGCGCCGGCCAGCTTGTTTGGCTTGCCGGTCTCGTCCAGGCAGAACAGCTCGCGCTCGCTCCACACGTCGGAGGAGTCGGCACTCACGTACATGGGCAGGTCGCCGATGAGCTTGACGCCCTTGGACGCCGCATACTCGTGCAGCTCGTCCCACTGGCGCTGGAACTCCCACTGAATCTGGCACTCGAGGTGGATGCGCTCGGCTAGCTCGGGCAGCTCGGAGAGCTCGGGGCTGTACTCGCGCAGCTCCTCGGGCCAGGTCTGCCACGCCTGCTCCTCTCGCTGGGCCTTGATGGCGCGGAAGGTGGCATAGGGGATGAGCCAGGAGCGGTTCTTCTCGACAAAGGCGAGGTATTCGGAGGTATCAGGACGAGCCGCCAGCTCTGCGAGGCCCTCGCCGTCGATGCCCTCGGAACCGGCAAGGCCCTCCACCAGCATGGGGTTGCCCGCGAAGGCCGAAAGCCCGGCGTAGGGTGAGCCGAACTCGTCGGTGGGGTTGACCGGCAGCACCTGCCAGTAGCGCTGGCCAGCCGCGGCCAGGTAGTCCACAAAGCGCTTTGCCGGCTCGCCCAGGGTGCCCGGGCGGTTGACCTTGTCGCCCTCGACGGGCGTGGTGAGGTCGTCCACCTCGTTGGGCACGCTCGTGATATGCGCGACCACGCCCATCGCGTGGTCCATGGGGGCCTGCAGGCGCTTCTTGTCGTGGAAGTAGATGACGGCGGTGCCCAGCGGCCAGAGGAAGACCTCGGCGTCGTGGTCGGGGTCGTTGTCGCAGCGGGTGGGCACGGCGGCGCTGTTTGCGGTGCCGCGCTGGGCATCGACAATCTTGACCTCGCGACCGCTCACGATGTCGTCGGCCACCTCGCCGCACACCGGCACGCTCACGACGTGCGAGTTGGAGAGGCTGCGGTTGGCCAGGATGCAGCAGACGGTGTCGTCATCGGCGTTGCCGCCAATGCGCCAGAAGCCCAGCACGTCGTCGCCCACGGCAAACGGCTTGAAGCTGCCGTTGGCCAGCGGGCTTGCCGCCTTGCGGATGGCGATCGCGTTGCGATAGATGGTGCGGCAGTTGACGTCAACATCGTCCCAGGGGTACGGCGCACGGCAGTACGGGTCGGCATAGCCCTCGAGGCCCGCCTCGTCGCCGTAGTACACGCACGGCACGCCGGGGAGCGTCATCTGCAGCAGCGTGGCTACCCACAGGCGGCTGACGGCCAGGCTCTTCTTGTCCTCGGGGAGGCGGTAGCTGTAGCGCTCGTCCTCGGAGAGGCTGGAGCGGTGCGGCGAGTCGCCCAGGATAGTGAGCAGGCGGATGCGGTCGTGGCTGCCAAGCAGGTTGAGGCAGGAGAGGTAGGGCTCGGCGGGGTAGTTCTCGCAGAGCTGCTCCATGAGGTCGACGCACTCGCCGGCCGTGGTGCGCAGCGTGAGGAAGTCGAGGATGGCATGGCGCAGCGGGTAGTTCATAGTGCCGTCGAGCTCGTCGCCCTGGAAGTACTTGCGCAGCTTGCCATAGGCATGCTTGTTGGTGGCGTCCTCCCAGACCTCGCCGATGAGCAGCGCGTCGGGCTTCTCGGCAAGCGCTGCTGCCTTGATGTCGCAGATGAAGTCGTCGGGCAGCTCGTCGGCCACGTCGAGGCGCCAGCCGCGGGCGCCGGCTCGCAGCCACGAGCGCACGACGCCGTTCTCGCCACAGATGAACTCGCGATAGGCGGCATCGTTCTCGTTGACCTCGGGCAGGTCGGGGTTGCCCCACCAGCCGGCGTAGGTGCCGTCCTCGTTGAAGGTGTACCAGCTGCGGTAGGGCGAGTCCTCGCCTTGGTAGGCGCCCTTCTCGGGGAAGTTGCCAAAGTAGTTGAAGTAGCGGGAGTCACGGCCGGTGTGGTTGAACACGCCGTCGAGGATGATCGAGATACCGTGCTTAGCGGCGTCTGCACAGAGGCGCTCGAAGTCCTCCTTGGTGCCAAGCATCGGGTCGATCTGCAGGTAATCCGCGGTGTCATAACGGTGGTTGGACTGCGCCATGAAGATCGGGTTGAGGTAGAGCGCAGTGATGCCCATGCTCTCGAGGTAGTCGAGCTTGCCGCGGATGCCCTCGAGCGAGCCGCCGTACATGTCCCAGCTGCCGATGTCGCCGTTGGGACGGCGGTCGTAGTTGGGGTAGGTGTTCCAGTCGTCGACGATCCTGCGCGGAATGCCCTCGTGCGGCACTGCAAGGGCCTTCTCGGCGCGCTCGCGCCAGTCGTCGTCGCGGGCAAAGCGGTCCGGGAAGATCTGGTAGACGATGGCGTCCTTGTACCAGGTGGGCAGCACCTCACGCTTCCGGTCGTAGACCGTGATCTGGAACGAAGGTGGCACGCCGTAGGCAAAGGCGCCCTCGCCGATCTGGCTGCCCTCGCGGGCGCCGTAGCGCCAGATGTCCCCGTTGGCCGCCGTGACGTTGAACGAGTACCACAGGACGTCAGCCCTCTTGGGCGTGTACGAGACCGTAAAGCGAACGCCGCCATCCGGTGCCGGCTCGGACGAACGCTCCATGGGAACGAGCTTCTCGTGTCCGCCGTTCTCCTCTGCCTCGTCCTCAACCCACAGATGAAGCTCCGCCGAGGCCTCGGGCTCATCCCAGACGTCAATGGAAAGCGTGGCCGACTCACCCAGCGGCAAGGCGCCGAAGGGCGTACGGTAGGCACGGTCAAACGTGACATGCTTTGCTCTCATTGCTGCAGCCTTTCCCCCAAATGCGACGCAAAGTCTTCTCATGATAGCCCAGATGCCGCCGTACGGCACGCCTTAAGGCCAATCGGCGCGTAAGGGTCCGGCCTCATCGCCGGTTTGCGTCACCCGCTCTGTGTTTTCTGGCGCTCCCCTGCGCAAAAACGAGGCCCCGCCTAAGCGGGGCCTCGCAGGCAACTCGTATCTTCCGTGCAGACGGGCCGTTACGCCTTCTTCTTCTGCCAGCGGACAATCTCGGGATGCAGGTCGTGATAGATGTCCATGTACTCCTCGGCGCGGACGTCCCAGCCGAAGTCGGCCTCCATGGCCTGCTTCTGCAGCTGCCTCCAGGCGTCGGGGTCGGTCCAGAAGATCTCGCACGCGTCGAGCAGCGTGGCTGCCATCTCGTCGGCGTTCATGTTGGCAAAGCTGAAGCCCGTGCCCTCGCCGGTGTACTTGTTGTACGGCTGGACGGAGTCCTGCAGGCCGCCGGTCTCGCGCACCACGGGCAGCGTGCCGTAGCGCATGGCGATCATCTGGGACAGGCCGCACGGCTCGAACTCGGACGGCATGAGCAGCAGGTCACCGCCACCATACATGCGATGGCTCAGCGCGTTGTCAAACGCAATGATGGCGCGCATCTGGTCACCGTAGGTGTAGTCGAAGTACTGGAACGCCTCTTCCTGGTCGCGGTCGCCGGTGCCCAGGATGGCAATCTGCACGCCGCGCTCCATGAGCTGGTTCATGGCGTACCGCACCAGGCCAAGGCCCTTCTGGTTGGTGAGGCGGCCGATCATGACGACCAGCGGACGAGTCGGGTCCTGAGCCAGGCCGAGCTCCTCCTGGAGGGCGCGCTTGTTCTCAGCCTTCTTGTCGAGGCTGTTGATGTCGTAGTTGATGCCCACCATCGGATCGGTGGCGGGGTTCCAGGCGTCCATGTCGATGCCGTTGAGGATGCCGCGCAGCACGTTGGAGCGACGACGGAAGATGTCGTCCATGCCCTCGCCGTAGAACGGCATCTGCAGCTCGTTGGCATAGCTGGGGCTGACCGTGGTGATGATGTCGCTGTAGCAGAGCGCGCCCTTCATGTAGTTGATGGAGTCGCGGTCGCAGTACAGCTGGCCAGCGGCGGTGGGGTTGTCGGCGAGGCCGAGGATGTCCTCGAGGACCTTGTCGGAGTACTGACCCTGGAACTTGACGTTGTGGACCGTGAAGACCGTCTTCACGTTGCGGCAGGCCTCGATCTCCTGGTAGAACTCGCGCAGGAACACGGTGGCCATGGCGGTCTGCCAGTCGTTGCAGTGGAGGATGTCGCACTGCAGCTCGGGCAGCCACTGGATGGCCTCGCAGATGGCCTTGGAGAAGAACGCATAGCGCTCGCCGTCGTCGAAGTAGCCATAGAGGCTGTCGCGCTTGAAGTAAGCCTCGTTGTCGACGAAGTAGAAGTCCACGCCGTCGTAGGTGAGCTTGTCGATGCCGCAATACACGCTGCGCCATGCCAGGGGCACGTAGAACTCAGCGATGTGCTGCATCTTGGAGGTGAACTCCTCGGAGATGGTGCCGTACTTGGGAAGAATAACGGCCACCTTGGCGCCTGCGGCCTTGAGGGCCTTGGGCAGGGAGCCGGCAACGTCGGCAAGACCGCCAGTCTTGACAAAGGGCACGGCCTCAGAGGCGGCAAAGAGGATCTTGATCTTTCTTCTGGTCTTGGTAAGTTCGGCCATGGTCTCACTCCTTGGTAGTAAAAGAGCGTACATATGGGACGTACCCGGGGCCCCGTGCGCTTGCGCCCGCGTATGGCCCACATGAAAAAGAAGAGCGCCGACGCGGCATGTGCCCACGTCGGCGCTCCTGACAAGCTTACGCCTGGCCCTTCTCCTTCACGAGAATGGCGTTGGGCGCGCCGCGCAGCTCGGTGCCCTCGGGCACGAGGTTGTTGCGGTCGATGATGGCGTTCTCGATGACAGCGCCGCTCTTGATGGTGCAGCCCTGCATGATGATGGCGTTGTTGACGACAGCGCCCTTCTCGACGGTGACGCCACGGCCGAGCACGGAGTTGGTCACGGTACCGTAGATCACGCTGCTGCCCGACACGCGGGAGTTGGCGACCTTGCAGCCGGGCTGATACTTGCCAGGCTGGTTGTCGTGATTCTTGGTGCGAACCGGACGCTCGGAGAACAGCTCGTGGGTGATCTTGGTGTCGAGCATGTCCATGTTGGCCTTGAAGTAGGTGTCCTTGTTGAACACCGGGGCGGCATAGCCCTCATAGTCGAAGGTCTGGACGTTGACGCGCTCGTACTCGCCGGCCAGGGCCTCGAAGAGGTCCAGATAGTCGGTGGCGGCGAACCAGTCGAGGATCTCGAGGAGCTTCTCGCGACCCATGACGAAGCAGTCCAGGAAGGCGGTGTCGCCGAAGACGACGCCGTGCTTGATGCCCTTGACGCGGCCGTCGACGACCTCGAAGCCGGCGACGTCGACGTCCTTGTCCTTGGCGGCCTGGGTCAGCACCGTGATGTCGGCGCCGGAAGCCAGGTGAGCCTCGAACAGCTTGTTGTAGTCCATGCTGTAGACCCAGTTGGCGGTGGACAGCACGACCAGGTCGGCGCTATCGCGCTCAAGGAAGACCTTGTTGTGGATGAGGTCACGCAGCAGGAAGCGGGAGCCGGTGCGGGAGGTGCCAAAGGCAGAGCCCGGCAGGATGAACAGGCCGCCCGTCTTGCGGGTGAGCTCCCACTCGCGACCAGAACCGACGTGGTCGATCAGCGAGCGGTAGTTGTACGGCATAACCATGCCGACGGTGCGGATTCCGCAGTTCACCATGTTCGAGAGCGCGAAGTCGACGAGGCGGTAGCGGCCGAGGAACGGCAGCGAGGCGGCCGGGCGGCTATCGGTGAGAGGGCTCGGGAACTTGGTGGAGTAGTTAGCGGTAATGAGACCAATTGCCTTGGGCATCTCTACTCCTCCTTTCCGATAACGACATTGTTGCCGCAGAAGGTGTAATCCTTGCCAGCATCTTCGCTACCGAAGACGACGCCCTCCTCGATGACGGAGTTCTCGCCGACGATGGCGTTGATGACCTTAGCGCCGTCCTTGACGATAGCGCCGGGCAGCAGGACGGAGTCCTTGACGACGGCACCCTTGCCGATGACGGAGTCGATCGAGACGATCGAGTGAACGGCGTCGCCGTAGATCTTGGAGCCATTGCCCACGATGCAGTCGTCCACGGTCGCGTCCGGGCCGAAGTACGCCGGCGGGAACGAGTGGGTGTTGGACATGATCGGGAAGTCCTTCTGGAACAGGTCGAACGAGGGATTCTCGCCCAGCAGCTCCATGGAGGTCTCATGGTAGGAGGCGATGGTACCCACGTCACGCCAGAAGCCCTCGAACTTGTAGGTGTAGAGGCGACGGCCGTCGTTGAGGAGCTTCGGGATGATGTTGCCGCCGAAGTCGTGCTCGGACTCGGGGTCGGCAGCGTCAAGGCGCAGCTCGTCGCACAGCAGCTTGGTGTTGAAGATGTAGATGCCCATGGAGGCAAGGTTGCTCTTGGGCTCAGGCGGCTTCTCCTGGAACTCGGTGATACGACCGGTCTCGTCTGCAACGAGCAGACCGAAGCGGGAAGCATCCTCCCAGGGCACCGGCATGACGGCGATGGTCAGGTCGGCGTTGTTCTTCTTGTGCGTCTCCAGCATGTCATGGTAATCCATGCGGCACAGTGCGTCACCAGAGAGGATGATGACGTACTCAGGGTCGTTCAGCTCGATGTACTCGAGGTTCTGAGCGACTGCGTCTGCCGTACCCGCGTACCAAGACCCACCGGTCTGGGTAGCGTAGGGCGGCAGGATGGCGATGCCATCCTCCAGGTTCCAGGCAGTGCCTGTCCCCAGGTACGAGTGAAGCAGATACGGCCGGTACTGCGTCAGAACACCAACACTGTTGATGCCCGAGTTGGCGCAGTTAGACAGGGGGAAGTCGATGATGCGATACTTTGCACCAAACGACACGGCCGGCTTAGCTACGTCCTTGGTCAGGTCGTAGAGTCGGCTACCCTGCCCGCCGGCAAGAAGCATTGCTAGGCATTCCTTCTTGCTCATAGAACTCCCCTTTCGTTCCAACTAACTAGCCCACAGACTACCTTCCAATATGCCAAACGTCGTCGGCATATTCACTGATGGTTCGGTCACTGGAGAAATAACCCGACCGAGCAGTATTGTGAACCGCCGAACGGTTCCACGAACGGCGATCCGGGTAGCTGTTGGTGAGCTCGGACCACGCGTCGACGTAGGAGTAGAAGTCCTTCAGAACGAGATCGTGGTCGTTGTTGGTCATGAGCTCGTCACGCACGTAGTCGAAGTTTCCGGAGAGACGGGCGAGCGTGCCGTCGGTCAGCTCGTCGATGATGCGGCCGATGCGGCTGCGGTCGGCGTTGTAGACATCCCACGCATAGTAGGCGCCGCTCGCACGCAGGGCCTCAACCTCCTCGGTGCGCAGGCCGAAGATCTTGATGTGCTCGTCGCCGACCAGCTCGCTGATCTCCACGTTAGCGCCGTCGTAGGTGCCCAGCGTGATGGCGCCGTTCATCATGAGCTTCATGTTGGAGGTGCCGGAGGCCTCGGAGCCGGCCCAGCTGATCTGCTCGGAGATCTCGGCGGCCGGGTAGATGAGCTCGGCGTTGGAGACGGCGAAGTTGGGCACGAAGGCCACCTTGATCTTGTCGTTGGCGCGGGCGTCGTTGTTGATGACGTCGGCGACGGAGTTGACCAGGCGGATGACCTCCTTGGCGAAGGTGTAGCTCTGGGCTGCCTTGCCGGAGATGATGAAGGCCGTCGGCGTGGGGTTGTAGCTGGAGTCGGAGATGATCTTGTTGTAGATGTCCAGGATCTTGAAGACGTTGAGCAGCTGGCGCTTGTAGGCGTGGAAGCGCTTGACCTGCACGTCAAAGACCATGTTGGTGTCGAGCACCACGCCGCTCTTCTCGGCGATGAACTTGGCCAGACGCTCCTTGTCCCACTTCTTGGCCTCCTCGAAGGCGTCCAGGAAGCTCGGGTCGTTCTCGTACTTGACGAGGCGCTCGAGCTCGGTGGCGTCATCAAGCCACTCGTCGCCGATGGCCTCGGTGATCAGGCTCGCGTAGGGCGGGTTGGAGTTGCCCAAGAAGCGGCGGTGCGAGACGCCGTTGGTCTTGTTGTTGAACTTCTCCGGCGTGATTTCGTAGAAGCCCTTGAGGACGGTCTCCTTGATGATGCCGGTGTGCAGCTCGGACACGCCGTTGACGGCATGGGCGAAGATGACCGACAGGTTGGCCATGCGGGCCACGCCGTCCCACAGGATCGCGTTCTGGGAGAGGATCTCGGCCCAGTTCTCCTTGTCGTGGGGGAAGCTCTCGCGATAGCGGCGGTCGATCTCTTCGATGAACATGTAGGTACGCGGCAGCAGGGTGCGCAGCGTGTGGATGGGCCACTTCTCAAGAGCCTCGGGCATGACCGTGTGGTTGGTGTAGGAGATGGTCTCGCAGGCGATCTTGAAGGCGAGGTCGAAGTCCACGCCCTTCTCGTCGACCAGCAGGCGCATCAGCTCGGGGCCGCAGAGCGCGGGATGGGTGTCGTTGGTGTGGATGCAGACGTGCTTGCCCAGGTTCTCCCAGTTGTCCTTGCCGTGATCGCGCTCGTAGGTGCGCAGGATCGTCTGCAGGCCAGCGGAGACGAAGAGGTACTCCTGCTTGAGACGCAGCAGCTTGCCGTGCTCGCCGGCATCGGCGGGATACAGAATGGTGGAGATGGCCTCGACGTCGGCGCGGAACTTGATGGCGCCGGCGTAGTCGCCACGGTTGAAGGCCTCGAGGTCGAAGTCCTCGCGGTAGGGCTCGGCCGACCACAGGCGCAGATGGTTGATGGTCTTTCCGCCGTAACCGACGACGGGCACGTCATACGGGACGGCCAGGACCTTCTCGCTGCCCTCCTGGGTGAACCAGAAGCGGCCGTTGCTCTCGTGACGCTCGACGCGGCCACCGAACTCGACCACGACGGCGCTATCGGAGCGCCTGGTCTCCCAGGGATAGCCGTGGGAGAGCCAGTTGTCGGTCTTCTCGACCTGGCGGCCACCCTCGATCTCCTGACGGAAGAGGCCGTAGCGATAGCGCATGCCGTTGCCGTAGCCGGCGATGCCGTTGTGAGCCATGGAATCGAGGAAGCACGCGGCGAGACGGCCGAGGCCACCGTTGCCGAGGCCGGGGTCGCCCTCGTGGCGCAGGATCTCGTCGAGGTCGGCGCCCATGTCCTCAACAGCCTCCGCGACCTCGTCGCGCAGGCCAAAGTTGAGCAGGTAGTTGTCCAGGAGCGGTCCGATGAGGAACTCGAGAGAGAAGTAGTACACCTTCTTCATCTTGGAGGTGTCGGTCTCCGCCTTGATGTCATTCGCCTTCTCGGCGATGAGCTCGGCGAGCACGAAGTAGCGCTCGCGGTTTCGACAGTTGTCGAACGACTTGCCGTACTTGGCGCGACAGGCGCGACGATACTGCTTGATAAAGTCAGCCTTGTCCTCAAAAAGCTTCTGCTGCATTGCAATCCTTTGCTCGCGGTCCGCACCGCCAGTCGCGGTGCGGACCAGCGGCAATGCTTATGCTTTCTTGGCGCGGGAGGCCTTGGCTTCACCCTTGCCCGATGCGGACCCCTTCTTGGCGTCGGTGCTTGCCTTTGCCTTGGCAGCCGTCTTCTTTGCTGCTGCCGTAGCCTTGGCGGTACCAGCCTTGACGGCCTTTGCTGCCACCTTCTTGGTGGTGCGCTTGGCCGGAAGCGGTCGTACATACTTCAAAATCGTACCACCAAGTGGCGGAACGCGCAGCACGATTGATTGATCCTGGTGGTTCCAGGGCTTGTCCTCGCTCTTGAACTTGACGCCGTCGTTGGTCACGCCGGAGCCGCCGTACTCGACCCTGTCGGAGTTGAAGACTTCCTCCCACACACCCGGCTTGGGAACGCCCAGACGGAACTCCTCATAGGGGTTTACCTCGAAGTTTATCAGAATTACGAGGTCGTCCTTGGGGTTGTCGCCGTGGCGCGCGAAGCTGATCAGGCACTGCTCGGCGTCGTCCGCCTCGATCCAATCGAAGCCGTCGGAGGTGTAGGCGCGCTGCCAGAGGGCGGGGTGAGAATTGTAGAACTTGTTGAGAGCCTTCACAAACTCGCGGTGCTTTCCGTGGTTCTCGTACTGGTCAGCGAGGAAGTACTCGATGCCCTCGTAGTAGCGCCACTCGATGTACTGGCCGATCTCGTTGCCCATGAAGTTGAGGGCTCCGCCGGAGTGCGTGAGCTGATAGAGCGCCAGCGAGCGCAGGCCAGCGAACTGACGCCACTGGTCACCCGGCATGCGGGTGATCAGCGAGCACTTGCCGTGCACGACCTCGTCGTGGGACAGCGGCAGGATGAAGTTCTCGTTGAACTGGTACATGGTGGAGAAGGTGAGCAGGTTGTGGTTGCCCGGGCGGAACGGGAAGTCCGTCTGGCAGTAGTGCAGGGTGTCGTTCATCCAGCCCATGTCCCACTTGTAGTTGAAGCCCAGGCCGCCGTCCTTGGGCGGATAGGTGACCAGCGGCCACGCGGTGGACTCCTCGGCGATCATCATGACGTCGGGATAGTACTTGCCCACGGTGTCGTTGAGCTGCTGGATGAAGGAGATGGCGGCGAGGTCCTCCTCGGTGCCCTTCTCGTTGAACTTCTTCTGGCGCGGGTCGTCGATGCCAAAGTTGAGGTACAGCATGGAGGTGACGCCGTCCATGCGCACGCCGTCGGCGTGGTACTCGTCGATCCAGTAGAGCAGGTTGGAGATCAGGAAGGACTGGACCTCCTTGCGGCCCAGGTCGAACTTGCAGGTGCCCCAGTTGGGATGGATCGCGTTCTCGTAGAGCATGTCGCCGTTGAACTTGGCAAGGCCGTGGGCGTCCTGGCAGAAGCCGCCGGGCACCCAATCGAGGATGACGCCGATGTTGGCACGGTGGCACATGTCCACGAAGTGCTTGAACTGCTTGGGGTTGCCGAAGCGGCTGGTAGGCGCATAGTAGCTGGTCACCTGGTAGCCCCAGCTGCCGTCAAAGGGATGCTCCATGACGGGGAGCAGCTCGATGTGGCTGTAGCCCATCTCCTTGACGTAGGCGACGAGCTCCTCGGAGAGCTCCTCGTAGGTGAGGTAGCTGCCACCGTGGTCCTCGGTCTCCGGCTCGCCCGTTCCGGACAGGCCGTCATTGTGGCGCTTCCAGCTGCCCAGATGCACCTCGAAGATGTTGAGGCGGTTCTTCATGTGCGGAGACTCGGCGCGCTTGGTGAGCCAGCGCTTGTCACCCCAGCGGTAGCCAGCGATATCGGTGGTGCGGCTTGCGGTCCCCGGAATCAGCTCTGCCATGAAGGCATAGGGATCGGCCTTGTAGAGCAAATCGCCCTGCTTGGTCTCGATAACGTACTTGTAGAGCTGGCCTTCCTCGACGCCCTCGATGAAGCCCTCCCAGACGCCGCCAGTCGGGCGCAAGCCCAAGGGGTTAGCCCAGGTGTCCCAGCCGTTGAAGTCGCCGATGACGTGCACGCTCTTGACGTCGGGCGCCCACACGGCAAAGTGATAGCCCTTCGTGCGTCCAGACATGGCAGGGTGCGCGCCGAGCTTCTCGTAGCTGCGGTACCAGACGCCCTTGCCCATCATGAAGACGTCTTCGTCGGTAAGGATGTAGTCAACGTCACGCTTGTACCCCATGATGCCCTCCAACATTTGGCGTTTACTCCTATGGCCATGCGCGGTATATGCCCTTTTATTCTCAGCTTACAGACGGAGGGGAACACGCTCGCATCGGCGATACGTGCGTGTGTGGGGCGTCAGTGGCCTTTTTTGGCCTACTGCTCGGTGGGAAGGCGGCTTGCTTTGCGCTTGCTTACTCGATTCCGTGGACGTTGCAGTGGTGGACAAAGCCCGCGTAGGTGAAGTCCTCCCAGTCATCGGGCCATGCGCCGACCTCGTTGAAGAAGCAGGACGGGATCTCGCCGAGCGCAATGCACTTTCGGATGCAGGCGTCGCAGCCGCGGCCGCGCTCGAGGTTGCGGGGGTTGTTGGGATTGAGCGGGCACTCGAGGTCCCTACAGCTGCAGAAGTGATGGGTGCGCTCCGCCAAGCAGGCGTCGGCCTCACGCAGGTACTGTTCGTCTCCATAGGTTGCCATGACCTATGCCTCCTTCTTCTTGGTGCGCCGACGCGCCTTTGGCTTAGGGTTGCCGTTGGCCTTGCCAAAGCTGGGGCAGATGTCAGCCAGCGGACAGCCGTCGCAGAGGGGGTTCTGCGCGCGGCAGGTGTCGCGCCCAAAGTGAATCCACTGCTCGTTGACGGGACCCCAGAGCTCCTGCGGCAGGATGTCGAGCAGGTCTTGCTCGGCCTGGAGGGGCGTCGGCTTGTTGGTGAGCTTCCAGCGCGTGGCCAAGCGGAAGACGTGCGTGTCCACCGCGATGCCGTCCACGATGCCGAAGGCCTTGTTGAGCACGATGTTTGCGGTCTTGCGGCCCACGCCGGGCAGGCGGCAGAGCTCCTTCATCGTGTGGGGGACCTCGCCGCCGAAGTCGGCCACGATCATCTGCGAGGCCTCGACGCAGTGCTGCGACTTGGTGCGCCAGAAGCCGATGGACCTGATGACCTCGGCGATCTCGGCGGGGTTGGCCTGTGCCATGGCCTGCGCGTCGGGCCAGCGCTCGAAGAGCTCGGGCGTCACCTTGTTGACGGCCACGTCGGTCGTCTGGGCGGAGAGCAGCACGCAGATGACCATGGTGAACGGCGTCGTGAAGTTGAGCGCGCTCTCCACGTGCGGATAGAGCTCGCCCATTCGACGGCAGATCTCGATGGCGCGCTCGCGCTTGGCGCGCTTGGACTCTCGCGGCATGGCATCCCCCTCGCTGCTTGGCTGGCGAAGCTGCGTGTTCGCCCCACACATCATAGGCGATAGGCGCTCCCGCACGCCTTGGCATGCCGTTTGCGGTGCTGGAGAGGGCGAATCGTGCAACTTTTCCCGTTAGTGTGTAACCCACCCGCGAACCCCGGCGTTTGCGCGGGAATTGCCAAGCCTCTGAACTGGCACTCCGCTGACAGCATTTGTCTGATTTCGACTCGCGTTGATTGGGTATGACACAGTAATGCTGTAAGTTGAACGATTTAAGCCCAAACGTTACGGAAACGCCTATGTCAGCCCAGAAGGTCTATATCTCACATGCGTCAGCCCTCGAATTTTGGCGCCATCACGACCTGAGTCGCGCCGGCGGCATCAAGCGCACACGTCGCGGCTCGCTTCGGGGCGCCACCTCGAGCGTATCGGCAATCAGGTCGCTGGTCCACAATGCGTCGCCCACCTCCGGCAAGATCTTCGGGGCCAGGCCAGACGCGAGCCTCACCTCCTGTCTGAATAACCTGCATATCGAGGAGCTTCCCCTGCATGTCATGGTCGACTCGAGCAACAAGCGGGAGAAGCGCGGCAGCGTCGTGACCCACCTCTACGAGCGACCACTGCCAGAGGGCTCGCTCTGCAAGATCTCGGACGACGTCTATGTGGCGTCGCCCGAGCTGACCCTCTGCCAGATGGCGACGCTGCTACCCTTTGTCGACGTACTTGAGCTCTGCCTCGAGTTCTGCAGCGGTTACTGCCTCAATCCCGAGACCGAGCGAGGGTTCGATGACCGACCGGCCCTGACCTCGTCCTCGCGACTCGCAACGTTTGTCCATCAGTTCAAAGGCTGGCGTGGCGCAAGGAGAATCAAACCACTCCTCCCCTACGTGATTGACGACTCCGCGTCTCCGATGGAAAGCATCGTCCTCATGCTGCTCTGCCTGCCAAGCAGATTGGGCGGACGCCAACTCCCCCTTCCAGAGCACAACGTAGCGATCCCGATTACGGAGCGTGCAAGGTCCCATACCAGACGAAAGACCCTGGTATGCGACCTGTACTGGAAGGAGTTTAAGCTGGACGCGGAGTGCGACAGCACCAAACATCACAGCTCAAAGCGACAGCTGGGCATCGACTCGAACCGCCGCATCATCCTCGATGCCATGGAGTACAAGTACGTCGGAATAACCTACTGGCAGCTTGAGAACGAAAGCGAGTTTGAGGACGTGGTGCAGGCCATCAGGAGAGCCATGGGCCTCAAGCTTCGAAACGCATCCGATCGAATACGAGCCAACCGCAATGCGCTGCGCGAATATCTCGTCGCAACGCAGGGGTCTCGGCGCCCTCTCGTGCTCGATAGAGGTTGATGATTGTGTTTGCGGAGAAATCGATAGAGAATCGTTCAAGAAACCGCACTACTGTGTCACTTGGCTTGGACACTGTTAATCACAGAGCCTCGCCGAGCAGAACCGACCAGCACTTTTGTCCACTAGCGTCTGCCCCGTCGGGGTAGTGACGGCGGAGCGTGACACAGTAGTGCGGTTTCTTGAACGATTCTGCCTCCGCCGCCACGCAAACCGCTCGAATCGACTCGCGTGAGAGGTGGAGGGTGCCAGGGGGAGCTGGCACCCTCCGTGTCGCGGGGGTCTACAGGTTGAAGGAGATGGGTCGCGGGGGGTCGGGAACCCGTTAGACCGCCGCGAGAGCCTGGTCGAGGTCGGCAATGATGTCCTCGACGTTCTCGATGCCCACGGAGAGGCGGATGAGGTCCTCGGAGAGGTGGGCGGCCTCGAGCTGCTCTGCCGTAAGCTGCGAGTGGGTGGTGGTTGCCGGATGGATGATGAGGCTCTTGGCGTCGCCCACGTTTGCAAGCAGCGTATGCAGCTTGACGTTGTTGATCACCTTCAGGCCTGCCTCGCGACCGCCCTTGACACCAAAGACCAGTGCACCACCGAAGCCGTTCTTGAGGATGCGGCTGGCAACCTCGTGGCTGGGGTCGTCCTCAAGGCCCGAGTAACGCACCCAACCGACCTTTGGGTGATCCTTGAGGAACTTGGCCACGGCCAGCGCGTTGTCGGAATGACGCTGGACGCGCAGGCTGAGGGTCTCGATGCCCAGGCCGATGAGCTGGGCTGCATACGGCGAGAGGGTCGGGCCGATGTCGCGCAGGCGCTGGGCGAGCACGCGTGTGGCAAACGGGGCGGCAGGCGCAGCCTGCGTCCAGACGGCGCCATGATAGGAGGCGTCCGGCTCCGTCAGCGTCGGGAACTTGCCCGGCACGGCGGCCCAGTCGAACTTGCCCGAATCGATGACCGCGCCGCCGATGGTGGCACCATGGCCGCCGATCCACTTAGTCAGGCTCTCGATGATGACGGCAGCGCCATCGTCGGCGGGACGATAGAGGTAGGGCGTCGCAAAGGTGTTGTCCACGATGACCGGCAGGTTGAGCGATGCGGCTGCGTCGACCAGCGCGGGCACGTCGGCCACGTCCACCAGCGGGTTGCCGATGGTCTCGACGTACCAGAACTTCGTGCGCTCGTTGGATGCGGCCACAAAGGCATCGATGTCGTTGTTGGGCACGAAGGTGGTCTTGATGCCGAGGTCATCGAGGGTGTGCAGCAGGATGTTCCAGCTGCCGCCGTACAGGGAGTCGGAGGCCACGATCTCGTCCCCGGCCTTGGCGATGTTGGTGAACGCAAGGATCTCGGCGGCATGCCCGGAAGCGACGGCCACTGCGGAGGCGGCGCCCTCGATGGCGGCAACGCGCGCAGCGATACAGTCGGTGGTGGTGTTGGTCAGACGGCTGTAGACGTTTCCCGGTCGAGCGAGGGCGAACTTCTGAGCGGCGTCCTCGGCGTCGTCAAACTGCCATGCGGCAGTGGCATAGATGGGCAAGGCTGCAGACCCCGTGGTCGGGTCGGGGGTCAGACCGGCGTGAATCTGAAGGGTGTCGAAGTGCTTGGCGGGATCCTGGGCGAAGGTGGGGTCGAGTTCAAAAGACATGGTTGCTTCCTCTCTGGGTTATCGGTTTTGCTTGTGTTATTTCAACCAAAATGGTAGGAATTACAAGCTGCTAGAAAGCATGGTATTGCCCCATCGCCCCGAGCGGTAGACATGTGTTTCTGATGATTCGCTATCGATTTTGCCTATAGCTGTGAAGTCGGATTGCGGCGTAAAAAACCGCCCGCCCCGACATGCGGGACGGGCGGCTGCAAGCCACGTTTCGGCGGGTGGCGAGCCCGCTGTGAGGGCAGGATTAGTAGTTGAGGCCCTGCTCCTCGAAGTAGCTCTGCGGATGGTTGCAGGTCGGGCAAACCTTGGGGGCCTCGGCGCCAACATGCAGGTGACCGCAGTTGATGCACTTCCAGACCTTAACGCCCTCGCGCTCGAAGACCTCGCCCTTCTCGACACGCTCGGCGAGCTGGAGATAGCGCTCCTCGTGAGCCTTCTCGATGGCGCCGACGAGCTTGAACTTGGCGGCGATCTCCGTGAAGCCCTCCTCCTTGGCCGTCTCGGCGAACTCGGCGTACATGGAGGTCCACTCCTCGTTCTCGCCGGCAGCGGCGGCCTTCAGGTTGGCCAGCGTGTCAGGCACGGCACCGTCGTGGAGGTACTTGAACCAGAGCTTGGCATGCTCCTTCTCGTTGCGAGAGGTCTCGAGGAAGATCTCCTGGATCTGGACATAGCCTTCCTTCTTGGCCTGGCTGGCAAAGTACTGATACTTGGTGTGGGCCTGGGACTCACCGGCAAAGGCGAACTCAAGGTTCTTCTTCGTCTGCGAACTCTCAAAATCTACTGCCATGCGTCGCTCCTCTCACTCGTGTGTGCCGCAGCCAATCCCCATCGGCCGCCGCACTGGTTAGCATGCAAGACTGGCTCGCGCCAGTCTTCACTATCGTACCCCATTGTCCGGGGTTTGACCCGTTGTTTCTGGTTGCTAGCTGGAAGATGCCGATGCGTCATGCGCCACACGGCACGAGCTGTCGCTACGCCTGCCAGCGCTCCTGCTCGCGGTGGCAAAACCCCTCGTTGGCGAGCTCCTCGAGGATGCCGAGAACCGTTGCGGCGTCTACAGGCTCGCGTCCGGCCTGCAGCTCCTGGGTGCCCAACTCTTCTGTGATGTCAGCCACCGTCGCACCCTCGCCACGATGCGCGAGCAACGAGCGCACCACCATGGCGCGCTTCTGGCGATGCGAACCCTCAAAGCGACTCTGACGCACGTGCGTGCGCGAGCGTCTCGAGGGGTTGGGCACCGTGCGCTTGAGATGGGCGCCATAGTCGAGCAGGGCATAGTACCAGGTACGTGGGTCGTCGGCTGGATCGGACGCGTCGGCCGGGCAGGTGGCCTCGACCAGCGGGATCAGCTCGCGATCGGGCACCTGCACAGCATCTGGATACAGCTCGTGCAGAAAGACCGTACGTACGTTGGTCTCGAGATAGACGCCTGGCAGGTCGAAGGCGAAGGCACGGATGCCTGCCGCCGTTGCGGGTCCGATGCCCGGCAGCGCAACGAGGTCCGCAACCTCGCATGGCATGGCGCCGCCCGCCGCAGAGACCTGTTGCGCCGCGCGCAGCAAAGCCAGCGCGCGGCGGTTGTATCCCATGCCCTGCCACTCGTCGAGCACGTCGGCCGTCTGCGCGGCCGCCAGGGCATCGACGGACGGGAACCGCTCCAGCCAATGCTGCCAGCGGCCGTCAACGCGGCTAACCTGCGTCTGCTGGAGCATGACCTCGCTTATCCAGATGGCGTACGGATTGCGCGTACGGCGCCAGGGAAGATCTCGATACAACTTTTGGCCATAGTCCAGGACACGCGCACGGAACGCCGAAAGCGCGTCGTCATCCAGATCTTCCACGGACTCCATCACGTCCTTGTTTGCCCCTAAGACATCACCGTCGCGACATTGACCAGCTCAAACCCGGTGCTGGATGCCACGGGTACGAGATTCTCGACGACCAGCTGCCGAAGCGTCACGGAGCTCAGGTACGCGCGGATGAGATGCCCGAGCTCGGTCCAAGCGAGCTCGAACTGGGTTACGGCCCCAGAGGGTTCTGTATCCGCGTCGTTGCCTGCGACGAGCACCGGCCCTTCGATGGCTTCGACAATGTCAAGCAGCGTCGTCTTGGACGCATCGACGGCCAGGCTCATGCCACCGTGCGGCCCTCTGACGGTCTTGAGCAAGCCAGCCTTGACCATCTCGTGTTGAATAGTACGAGCGAACGAATAGGGGATGGCATTGTGCTCTGCCGCGTAGCGCACCGAGACAACCTCTCCTTCCCCAACCATCGCCGCCTCGCCCAGCATACGCAGGGCGTAGTCGAGCTTCTTTGAGATCTCCACGATGTTCCTCCAGCATCGAGAGTATGCGGCACGCTAAGCGTGCCCAGCGCACATGGCTGCGCCATGAACCAGAATAGGACAATCTGTAAACTCATTTGTTTACACGCCGTTTCAATTAGGCAATTTGACAGTGGATTGACCACATAGGCACGATGCCAGCGGCACGCCAACCCCACGTGACACACAAACTCCCGGGGAGTTAATGTGTCACTTTGGGTAAGAAAAAGCCTCCGAGGGGAGGCTTGGAAGATCAATGGCGGGATGTAAGGGACTTGAACCCTCGACCTCCGACGTGACAGGCCGGCGCTCTAACCAGCTGAGCTAACACCCCGTTCATCTGGTGCAAGGGCTATATTACACAGATGTGGGCAGGCTTGTCTAGAGCAAATCTAAAACTTTTTTGGCCAGCGCGAAAAAAGCTATCAGGCACCGTTTATCCGCGCTGGCCCACCGTCTAGACGAGCGAAACCTCGTAGGACTCACCCGTGGTCGTGGTCACCTGGATGGTGTCGCCCACGAGCTTGGCCTCGGAGATCTCGCCCTCCCCCACCAGCGGCTTGCCTTCGGAGTCGGTAACCGGCTGTGTGACCGAACCGTCGCCAAGCGGATGCGCGATGAGGTTCCAGGTGTTGTCGTTGAGGTTCTGCGGAACGATGAAGACCATGTTGTACAGCACCAGCGTCACCGGCGTGCCCTCGAGCTCGTAGATGACGGTCTGCTCCTCGGATCCTTCCGGAGTGCTAACCAGCGCATACTTGCCCTTCGAGATCTCGGTGACCGTGTAGGTCGCGCCACGATACTCGATGCCCTCCTCGACGGCCGTCTGCACCTGCTCGTCCACCGGATGCTCGGTGACCTCCTCGACCGACGAGAGGGCCCTGGACAGAAGCCAGCCAACGATTACCACCACGACCAGCGCCGCGATACCCAGCACCAGAAAGACGCGCTTGTTGGACTCCACCTCGATGTCGCGATGCTCCACCTTGGGACGTCCGGCCGTGCTCATGCGCACCGCCTCGATGGGTCGTGCCTTCTGTGCCACGAAGGATGCAGTGTCGCTCGCGTTGACGCGCGTGGTCAGGCGCGCGCCTTCCGCTGCGTCGATCCGCTGGAACGAGCCCGTCTCCTGCGGGTCCACGTCAATGGGACGCGGGGCGTCGCCCATGCGGGTCTCCTGGTCGCCGTCGACGATGGAAACCAG
The DNA here is from genome assembly GCA_902790135.1 of uncultured Coriobacteriaceae bacterium. Taxonomy (GTDB): domain Bacteria; phylum Actinomycetota; class Coriobacteriia; order Coriobacteriales; family Atopobiaceae; genus UBA1367. The sequence goes on along the minus strand of CADAQM010000012.1, from coordinate 41,925 downwards.
ATTGGGGATGGCTGCCGGCTCAACGTCATACGTAGTCTCGGCAGCAGGCGCGGTGGCCGCAGCCACGGGCTCCGGTACTGCTGCGGGCGTCGTCTGTGCTGGCTCAGCCGCGATGGCGCCTGTCTCCTCGAGGCTTACCTCGGGCTCGACTGCGCGCGGCGCTGCATGCTTACGCGCAGCTGCATGCTTTCCGTGACGCGGTGCTGCGCTCTCTTCTGCTGCCATTGCTTCCCCTTCCGGCTTGTATAAGCCCATGCTACACCCTACGGCGCGCCTCGATGGCCCTCCCCAGCGTGACTTCATCTGCATACTCAAGGTCTCCTCCAACGGGCAGCCCGCTCGCCAGGCGCGAGACGGTCACCCCCAGAGGATTTATCGTGCGCGCGAGGTAGGTTGCGGTGGTCTCGCCCTCGACATCGGGGTTGGTGGCCAAGATGACCTCCTCTACCTCGCCCGAAGCCAGCCGCTGCATCAGCTCACGTACATGCAGCTGCTCGGGACCGATCTTGTCCATCGGCGAGATGACCCCGCCCAAGACGTGGTAGAGCCCGTGATAGGCACCTGTCTTCTCGATGGCGGCCACGTCGCGCGGCTCCGAGACGACGCAGATCGACGTGCGGTCGCGGTGGGAGTCCGCGCAGATGTCGCAGGTGTCGCGCGTGGCATACGAGAAGCAGATCGGGCAGAAGTGCACCTGCCGCTTGACCTCGATGATTGCCTCCGAGAGGCGACGGGCCTCCTCGATGTCGGCCTCCAGCAGGTGATAGGCGATACGCTGCGCCGACTTCGGGCCGATGCCCGGCAGTCGTCCCAGCTCGTCGAGCAGGCGCTGGAGCGCGCGCCCGTCGCTTGTCCGTGGATCGAATGTGGCCATGGCTTAGAACATCCCCGGCATTCCCGGCATGCCCATGCCGCCCGTGATGGCGCCGAGCCGCTGGTTGGTGACCTCCTGCGCACGCGAGAGCATCTCGTTGACGGCAGCAAGGACGGTGTCCTGCAGCATCTCGGAGTCCTCCTCGTCGAGGCCCAGCACCGAACCGTCAATCTCGATGGCCGTGATCGACCCGTCGGCGGTGCCGGTCACCTTGACCATGCCGCCGCCAGCAGAGGCACTGACCTCGGTCTCGGCGAGCTTGTCCTGGGCGTCTGCCAGCTGGCGCTGCATCCGCTGCGCCTGCTTCATCATCTGCTGCATGTTCATGGCCATGATGGCTCCTCTCCTCGCCGCTCGCGGCGTGGTCGTTATCGTGTGCTATTCCTCGTCGTAGTCCGCGTCGTCGACGGGCTCCTCGAGGAACTCGCCGCCGTCGGATATGGCATCAGAAAAATCGTCGCCAGTCGTCACGTCGTCGTCAATGACATCGATCTGCTCTTCTTCCGACGGCTCGGAAGTATAGGTGATGCCCTCGCCAAAGATGGCGGTCATCATGTTGAGGATGTCGTTGGGCACCCCGCCCGTGGTCCGCGAGGCGCGCTTGGTGGCCGTCTTCTTTGGCGCAGGGGTCTCGACGGCAGGCGCGGGGGCTGTATGCGCGACGGGTTCGGGGGCAGCTTCAGGTTCGGGCTCGAGTTGCGCGGGTTCGGGCTCCGGTTCGGGCTTGGACGTAGGCTGAGCCACGATCTGGGGCTCCTGTGCAGGAAGAACCTCCGCCACGGGCGCCGACTGAACCGCCGGCTCGACGTAGCGTTGCGGCTCAGTCGCGGGCTGCTGCTCGGACGCGGACTGGGATGCCGGCTGCGCCTGCGCCCCGTACGCAGTGTTCTGCGCCGGCGCAAATTGCTGTCTTATGGGCGGAGCAGCTACCTGCGCATATGGATCGAAGGCGTACTCCTCCTCGTAGGGGGACATGTCCATGTCGTCATAGGGGACCACGTCGTCATCCAGTGGCTCCCATGGCGCGGGGTACGCCTGCTGGGGGGCGGGCACCTGCTGCTGAGCGGGTGTCTGCCGACGTACGGGTGCCTGCTGCTGAGCGGGCATCTGCTGGCGCACCGGCGCCTGTCGCTGCACCGGCGTTTGCTGCTGGGCGGGCGCCTGCCACTGCGGTGTGGTCTGAACCGGAGCCGCAGGCTGTGCCTGCTGCTGCCTGGACGTAAACTGCGGCGACGCCTGACGCTGCTGAGGAGCGGTCTGAACCCTCTGCGCGGGCTGTTGCTGCTGAGCTGCCGGCTGGCGCTGCGGTTGGAACTGGGGTTCTGTCTGCGGTTTGGACTCGGGCTCACGCTGCGGCTTCGGCTGCGCTGCCGTATTCTGCCGCTCCTTGGTCATGGATGCGCTGATGGTCGCCGCAGCGGACTCCTCGGCAAAGCGCACCTTGCGCGCCCCAAAGACTGCGTTCACCACGGGATCGAGGTTGGCCCGCACGTCCGCGCGCTCGAGCATGCGACACGCGAAACCCGAGCCGTTGGGCAGGCTCACCAGCAGGTTGTAGCTGTCATCCATGACTGCGTTCGAAGCCATGAGCAGCGATCCGTGTTGCGGATGGCTTGAGAGCAGGGTGTCCACCACCTGCTTCCAGCGACGCTGGAGCTCCCCTTGGTCGTACCCGGGGGCTGCGGCCGCTGGCTTGGCCGCGGGGGCAGACTGCGATGCCGGCTTGGGCTGAGACACGGGTGCCGCTTGCGCCTGAGCCGCATGGGCGGTCTGCTGCTGCGTCACGGCACGCGACGCGGGCGCCTGCTCTGCCTGACGTGGCTGCTGCACCACCTGCGGGGCGGGCTTCCGTTCGGGGGCGACCACCTCGACCGTCTGCGCCGGCGGCGTCTCCACCGGCTTCTGTGCGGCGCGCTGCGGGCGCGGCGCAGACTCCTCCTCACGCTCGTGCCAGGCGCTCTCGGGCGCAGACGCGGCAACGGCAGCACTGTTGACCTGCCGTTCCACGGGCGCCGAGGCGGCAGTCGGAGCGGGAGCGGGCTTACGCGCAGCCTGCTCCGACAGGGCCACCACCTGACGCTCCAGCGTGGCGACGCGGTCGGCCAGCGCTTCGAGCGTCAGCTCGGTCTGCGGACGGGCAATCTTGGTCAGCGCCACCTCAAGCACCAGGCGCTGGTTGGGAGCAACGCGCATCTCCGTAGATGCATCCGAGAGCAGCTCCAGGGCGCGCGCCACGCGGTCCACCGACCCGAAGGCCTTGGCCTCGCGCGAAATGGCGGGCAGCTCGTCGTCGGAAGCCTGTACCGACCCCGAGGCGGCGCCGATTGCCGCGACGACATAGACGTCGCGCAAGCGCCCAGCCAGCGCGCGTGTGAACTGCAGCAGGTCGCGACCGACCTCCACGAGGCTCTCCACCTGTGCAAAGAGTGTGGGCACGTCGCGGTTGGCCATGGCCAGGCTCATGTGCTCGAGCGTGGAGGCTGAGACCTCGCCCAGCACGTCGCGGGCCACGTCGACGCTGATCTGCCCGCCGCCGGAGACGGAGAGCTGCTCCAGCTCGGAGATGGCGTCGCGCATGCCGCCGCGCGCATGGCGCACCACCAGGTCGAGGGCCTCCGGGTCGTACCCAAACCCCTCGCGCTCGCAGATGTAGGCGAGTCGCTGCTGGATGTCGGCGCTGCCGATGGGATGGAAGTCAAAGCGCTGGACACGGCTGAGGATGGTCTCGGGAATCTTTTGCGGATCGGTCGTGCACAGGACGAAGATCACGTGCGCCGGCGGCTCCTCGAGCGTCTTGAGCAGCGCATTGAATGCCGCCGTGGTCAGCATGTGGACCTCGTCGATGATGTACATCTTGTACGGCGCCCGAATGGGGGCAAAGCTCACGCGGCTGATGATCTCCTCGCGCACGTTGTCCACACCAGTACGGCTCGCGGCATCCAGCTCGTATACGTCGGGATGCTCGCCCGCCGCGATGAGGCGACACTGCTCGCAGGTGCCGTCGGGCAGATGCCCGGCGCCCTGCTCACACATCATGGCCTTGGCCAGTAGACGGGCCATTGTGGTCTTACCGGTGCCGCGCGGGCCGCAGAAGAGGTAGGCGTGACTGGTGCGTCCCTCCATCACGGCGCGTTCGAGCGTGGTGACCACGTGCGTCTGGCCGACGACGTCGGCAAAGGTCTGTGGGCGATATTTTGTGTACAGCGATTCCATGAGTGCCTCCGGGCCGTTCACGTGAACTTTCAGTATACGGCACTAGGGCTGGAGGCGCGTGATGGACGGTAGCGAGTTGTCAGCCTACACAAGAGGCCGGGCAGACCCTCGAGAGTCTGCCCGGCCACACATTGCCAGATTTGCGCCGTGCCTACGCCTGCTTGCCCCTGTTGAGGTGACCGCGCACCAGACCGACCACCGTGGGAATCACGCTGACGCCGATGATGCCCAGGATGAGCAGCTCGAAGTGCTCCTGCACAAAGGGGATGCCGCCAAAGAAGTAGCCCAGCAGGATGAACAGCGTAGACCAGGTGATGCCGCCCAGAATGTTGAACGCAAAGAAGTTGTGCCACTTCATGCCGCCCATGCCCGCCAGGAAGGGCACGAAGGTGCGGATGAACGGGAAGAAGCGCCCAAGGAAGATGGCGAGGTTGCCCCACTTGTCGAGGAACTCCTCGGACTTCTCGATGCGCTCGGGCGTCATGGCCTTGACCTTGCCGGAGCGGATGATGCGCTGCCCAAAGAAGTGGCCGATGAAGAAGTTGCACTGGTCGCCGAGAATGGCCGCCGCCCACGCAACGGCGAGCAGGGCGATGATGTTGAAGCCGCCACCCTGGGCAAAGAAACCCGAGGCAAAGAGCAGTGAGTCTCCTGGCAAGAACGGGAAGAAGACGACGCCCGTCTCGATGAAGATGATCAGGAAGACGAAGCCGTACGCGGCGAGGGGACCTGCGGCAATCCAGCCGGCGATGGCCGTGCGGGGGTCACGGAGCAGGTCCATGATGAAGTTAACGAAACCCATGGTGATCCTTAGCGGTCGCTGACCTATAGGCACGATGTCGAGACATAAGTCGAGCGCGCTGGATGGGAACGGGTGCCCGTCAGAGGCTCCTTATGGCTGCTGCCTCCCGGCCCTGACCAGGTTCGGAACATGTCGTCACCCGAACCCATCCAACGCGCTCGAAGAAGAACTATAGCAGAGGTATCGCCACGCCATCAAATGCGCACGTATAGGCGTGCATAAACTGTGGACGCATGGCCGGGAAACAGGTGCCTGTCCCCTGTTTCCCTAATAGCCGAGGGCCTGGAGGATGAACATGATGATGGTCAGCACCGTGACGGCCACGATCGTGAACCAGGTGAAGATGTTCCACAGGCGGCTGTTGGCGTAGCGTCCCATCACGTGGCGGTCGCTTGCGATACCAACCATGAACACCAGCAGCACCGGCAGCAGCACGCCGTTGATCACCTGCGCAGCCATCATGATGCCAAACAGGTTGGCGTCGGGCAGCAGCACGATGATCGCCGAGATGGCCAGGATCGCCGTGATGATGCCGCGATAGACCGGTGCCTCCTGCCAGCTGCGGTCGGCGCCACGCTCCCAGCCAAAGGCCTCGCAGATGGCGCTGGAGGTGATGCCCGGCAGCACGCAGGCCGCCAGGAACGACGCACCGATCAGGCCCGCACCAAAGAGCGCCTGGGCGTAGTCGCCCACCAGCGGCGCCAGCGCGGCGGCGGCGTCCTCGGCACCCTCGACCACGATGCCCGCCGGGTACAGCACCGCACCGGTCACCAGGATGATGAACCACGAGATGGCGCTGGCCACGACCGAGCCGGTCACGGTGTCGATGCGCTGGTACGGGATGTCGTCCTCACGAGCATCTCGCTCGACCACGTTGCTCTGGGCCAAGAACATCATCCACGGGGCGATGGTGGTGCCCACCAGGGCCACGATGAGCGAGAGGTAGCTGGGCTCGCCGTAGACCGGCGGGATGAGCGTGTCATGAAAGGCCTGGCCCCAGTCGGGACCAACCATGAACCCCGCCACCACATAGGTCACAAACACGCAGCTGATGGCCAGCAGCACCTTCTCGATGCGCCGATACGAGCCGCTCATGGTAAGCATCCAGATGGCCAGCGCGGCGACGGGCACCGACACGTAGGTGGGCACGCCGAACAGCGCCAAGCCCGACGCGATGCCGGCGAACTCGGACAGCGTGACCGTCGCGTTCGAGATCAGCAGCGCAAGCATGGCCAGGGCGGACAGGCGCACGCCGTACTGCTCGCGGATGAGCGAGGCAAACCCCTTGCCGGTAACGCAGCCCATGCGCGCCGCCGTCTCCTGCGCCACGATGAGCAGCAGGCACATGATGGGCACCGTCCACAGCAGGCCATAGCCATAGAGGGCGCCGGAGTTCGAGTAGGCAGCCACGCCGCCGGCGTCAGCACCGGCAAGCGCCGCCACCATGCCGGGGCCCATGGCTCCCAGCACGCGTCGAGGGTCGAGCTTCACGCGCTCGGGACGCTCCTGCGCGCGCATGCTCTTGCGGCGGGCCATGCTAGCCCACCAACCCGGCAAGCATGAGGCTTGCCAGAGCGACGAATACCACCAGTGCAACACCCTGCGCGACCATGCGAAGGGCAACGCCGCTGGTATCCGCACCAGCCTTGTCGCGACGGCGCAGCGTGACCAGATAGGCCGGTGCCGTGACGAACGAGAGCACGGCGGCCGCAGCGGCTGCCTTGAATCCCATCGTCAGGCTGGTCATGAGCTCGCCGATCGCACCCTCCTGCTCGATCATCCCCGCAGAGGCGTGCGATGCGACCGAGGCGTCGATCGCGTTGGTCACACCCGTCATCACCAGCAGCACCACGGCCGAGATCACCACCGAGACGGCCACGCCCTTGAGGGCGAAGCCCAGCAGCGTGGGGGCGTCCTCGTCCTCCTCGTCGTACTCCAGGTAGCTGTTGATGGCGTAGCGGGCCATACCATCGGCCAGGCGCAGCGCCACCGGCAGGGCGACCGACGCGACCAGGCCCGTCAGGTAGTCGCCCACAAGGGCGCCGGACATCAGCGAGCAGGCCGCGATGCCCACAGCCCACAGGAAGCACCACATCTCGCTGGTGAGCATCTGGGAGAGCAGGCCACCACGGTCGTCGGGGCTCACGCCCGCGGCCGAGCCGGCAATCTGCAGGTCCTCCTCGTGCTCCTCCTGCAGGACCTCCAGGGCGTCGTCGACCGTAACGATGCCCAGCAGGCGGCCCTCGCTGGTCGTCCTCGGGGCTGGCCGTGATCGGCTCGCTGGTGGCAAGCGTGGCAAGCGGCGTCTCGGGCTCGCTGGTAAGCAGCTCGAGCAGCGTCACCACACCAGTGATGCGCCGCTCCTCGTCCACCAGGTACACGTAGCGCACGCTCTCGAAGCCCTCCTCGAGTGCTTTCAGCGCCGCCACCGCGTCGGCTACGGTACCACGCTCATCAATGGCCACGAATTCCTGCGTCATGATGCGGCCGGCAGTATCCTCGCGGTAGCCCAGCAGCTGGCTGATGGCCGCGCGATCGTTGACGCCCATCAGCGAGAGCAGCTTCTCGGCGCGCTCGTAGTCGAGCTCCGAGACCAGCTCGGCCGCGTCGTCGGGGTCCATCTCCGAGAGCACGCGCGACGCCGCGGCGTCCTCCATGCCGCTGACCAGCGTGGCCGCCAGCTCGTCGTCGTCGAGCTCGGCCATGGCATCGGCCGCCATCTCCTCGTCGAGCTGCGCAAACACCTGGCCGCGCAGGCGCGGGTCCAACCGCTCGATGATGTCGGCGATGTCGGCGGGGTGCAGCTCGTCCAGCGTCTTGTGGCTCACCGAGAGCTTGACGTTGGACAGGTCGCGCTCCAGCAGGTCCATGTAGTTCCAGGCAATGATGCGCTCCTGGATGGGATGACCCAGCGCACGCGCGGCGCGGCAGACCACCGTCTCGAGCGCCGGCGAGATGGAGCGCAGCAGGCCACGCGAGCCCACCTCGGCACCCAGCAGACGTAGCTGCGCCGAGCTGGTGTCGGAGAGCTTGAGGTCGTTGACGCGCACCACGCGCATACCCCGAGTGTCCACGATCTGCTTGTTGAGCAGGTCGCGCACGATAAGCACCTCGTCGGGCTGGAGATAGGAGAAGCGGATGTCGGTGGCAACCACCTTGAGCGAGACTTCATCCTCGTCAAAGTCGTCGACGTACTTGCGCCAGCTGATCATGAGCGGCGTGCGGCCGGGACCCTCCACCGCGAGCGCCGTGACGCGCGGAAAGACTTCGCCGGTGGCGATGCCCAGGTCGCTGACGCGGCCGACACGCTCGCCATCGCTGTCATAGACGGGGTTACCCAGCAGCTGGGATAGGTAGATCATGCGAACTCCTCTGTTGGTCGGACGGGTGGCGTCGCATGAGCGCCGCCCGCGGGCTATGGGTTACCCCACGGCACCGCCAACGAGGCACCGAGGGGTCATCGACTGTGAGGTCGAGGCTTCATCAAAGACCCTTCTCCTGGTGATTAGTGACCCCCAATGGTCACGCAATGAGCTATTGTACACGTTTTTTTGGGACGAGAATGTGCAGGCTACTCTTTGGCTTTCTTGAACTCGTCCATAAACGAGGAGAACATGCCCTTGGTGCGACCGAGCTGCTTGCCCAGGGCCTTGGAGCCCTTGTCGACAGCCTCGCCGGCAGCCTTACCCGCCTTTTCCGCAACCTTCTTGCCCTCGTACTTGGCCCTGGCGTAGCTCTCGCCTGCCTTGCCGGCCACGCCACCAGAGAGCTCCATGTGCGCCGCCTCGGGCGCCACGATCATGAAGCCCTTCTCGTAGCCACGCAGCATGCCGGCGGGAATCACCACCGATCCAACAAGCGCCTGAGCCGTGCCGCCGTCGCCGACAAAGAACGAGCTGACCTCGCCAGTCTTGCCGTTGAACTCCGCGTCATTGACAAAGCCCAGGATCTTGTCCTCGGTGGTCTTGGCATCCATGCCCGCCCAGATCAGGCACTTGTCCCAATTCACGCCCAAACGCGCGCGGGCCGCCGCGTCAAAGCTCTCGTCGCCCTTGGTCACGCGCAGGCCTCCGTCGCATGGCGCGATGGAGTCGAGGGCCACAAAGACATCCTCTCGCTTGACCATGCCCGCGATGTCGGGTCGCGCGACAAAGAATCCCACCACGCGCTTGCCGTCAGGGGCAAACACCGTGTTGTGAATCTTACCCAAGCGCGTGTAGGTGCCTGCGGACTTGCCGTGTCCACCCTTGGGCGCATAGACTGCGACGCCTTTCAACTGGCTGATCTTGAGCATGGAGCCTCCCAAAAGGACGGGGCGCTACCGTCAGGCAACGCCCCGCGTCCGTTCTCGTATGCAAAAGGCGCGTTACTCGGCCTCGTCGGCCTCGGGCTCAGCCTCGGTCTCCTCGACGACCTCGACCTTGACGCCCTCAGCCTCGGTCTCGGCGGCGGCCTCGACGACGCCGGCGGCCTCGGTGACCTTCTCGGTGACGCCGCTCACGACGTCCTGGACCTGGCCAGAGGCGTTGGCGACGGTCTCGGAGAGGGAGTCACGCAGCTGGTCCATGCGCTCGCGGGCAAGGTCGACCTTGGCGCGCAGGTCGTCGCTGGTGGCGTCAACGCTGGGGCGCACGGAGCTGACCTTCTCGTTGACCACGCGGGTGCCGCGCTCGTAGGCGTCGACGGCGGAGTCCCAAGCGTCGTTAACGGCATCGGCGGCCATGGCGCGGCTCTCGGCGCCAGAGCGCGGGGCGAGAAGCAGGCCGGCGGCTACGCCAGCAGCGACACCGGCAACGCTGCCGAGGATGAAGCCCAGGGTGCTTTTTGCATTCATGTCGTTCCTCCTGTCAATGCGGGACGTTTTGATGTCCCTTGTTCTCCTCTTTACTGCGGGGCCGGAGCTACCCGCGAAGAAACACTAGCTATCGTACGAGCCTGGGACCGGGGATCTGCTCGCCCTCGGGCTCCTCGGGAGCCTCGTCAGGCTCGGGCTCGAAGACGGGGTCGGGCTCAGGCACGGCCGCATCCGCCTCGTCGATTACGGCGAGGTCAGGGATGGCCACGTCGTCAAACACGGTGTGCACGGGCGAGGGCGCAACGTCGGAGCTGAAGCTGCCCATGATCTGGTCGATCTGGGCCTCCATCTGCGACTCGCGCTGGACTCGGCTCATGCTGCGGGTCGTGGGAAACTCGGGCGCGGGGGTCCAGAGGGTGCTTGTGGACTCGGGCTCAGGTTCCGGCTCGGGCTCGGGTTCCGGCTCGGGCTCGGGCTCGGGTTCGGGCTCGGGTTCCGGCTCAGGATCTTCGTCCTCGTAGCCGTCCTCATCCTCGTACTCGTCCTCATACTCGTCGTACTCAGACTCGAGGTCAGACTCCTCGGGCTCGTCCTCGATCACGGGGCCACCGTCATCGATGACCAGGTCCTCGCCCTCGTCGCCAATCTCGTCGACCAGCTGCACGAGGCCTCCGACGATGGCAGAGACGTCGGGCTCGGGGTCGCCGCCGCCACTAAAGGCCCAGTCCAGGATCCACACGCCGCAGGAGAGCGCGGCGGCCGTCAGAACGTCGTCGGCGCAGTCGAGCTCGATCTGGTACGTGCGCTCGTCGACCTCATCGACCCACGTACGACCGGCCGGCATGTCGCCGGCGAGATCGGTCTGAGCGAGAAGCTCGACCGTCACGTGCTCGAGCAGGTGCGCGACCTCGGTGTCGCCCATGGCCTCGCGGAAGGTGGTGCCCTTGTCGCCCACGCATGCGTGGTCGGCGATGTGCGGCATCACCTGGTACACGCGCGCGGTACCCTCGATGTCCTCGCTCGTCATGAGCGGGCAGTCGTCGGCCAGGCTCACGTGCGCAATCATGGTCTCAGGACCAATCTGCACGCGCCGTATCTCTATGAGTTCTGCCACTGTCGCCCCCTATCAAGTGGTCATACGCATTCATTGTAGTTAAACGTGCGATGACATGCTCATCTTGCCGCAATCAGCACACGGCGTGTAACTTAAGGATACCCGACGAGGTCCTCGTCCATACCCCTACTCCTCTGCCTGCGTCTCCTTGACCTCGGGAGCCGTCACGCGCAGCATGGACACGCGGCGACCGCGCATGGACTGCACGCGGAACTGGTATCCCTCACAGGCAAACACGTCGCCTGGCTGCGGCACGGAGTCGGCAAGCTCGAGCACGAAACCCGCTATGGTCTCGAACTCGGCCGAGTCGTCGATGGGCCAACCCAGCTCGATGGCATCGTCGATGGAGAAGCGCCCGTCGACCAGCCACTCGCGGTCGGAGAGCTGCGTGAGGTACTTGTTGTCGGGATCGAACTCGTCGGCGATCTCGCCCACGACCTCCTCGACGATGTCCTCGATGGTAATGATGCCCGCCGTGCCGCCGTACTCGTCCACCACGATGACCATCTGGTCGTGGCTGGACTGCATCTCGGACAGCAGCGGAATGATGTCCTTGGTGTCAGGCACGAAGGAGGCCTGACGCAGATAGCGCGCGATGAGTTTGTCGCCGGCGTCCTCGTCGACAATCGGGCTGATGATGTCCTTGATGTGCGCGATGCCCACGATGCGGTCGACGTCCTCGTGATAGACGGGCAGGCGCGAGTAGCCCGTGCGACGCATGACCTCGAGCACCTCGGCGCAGGTCTGCGTGTCCTCGATGGAGCACATGTCCACGCGCGGGATCATGACCTCACGCGCAATGGTGTCGCCGAGGTCGATGACGTCGTGGATCATCGACTTCTCCTGCTCGGTCAGCTCCTCGCTGTCGGTGACCATGTAGCGAATCTCGTCCTCGGAGACGTCCTGGCGGTCGTCGGCGCTCTTGATGTGCATCAGCGTCGCGAGGCCGTTGGCGCTGGCGGCCGTCAGCCACACGAGGGGCTTGGCGAGGGTCGAGAAGGAGCTCACCGGACCGGCAACCTTCTTGGCCACGCCCTCCGCATCGGCCATGGCCATGCGCTTGGGGACGAGCTCGCCGACGACGATGGAGAAGTACGACACGACAAGCGTGATGAGCACGGTCGCGAGCGGCGAGGCGAGGTCCGCCCCAAGGCCAAGCCCGATCATCCACGTGGCAAGCGGTGCCGAGAGGTTGGTCGCAGCAAACGCGGACGAGAAGAACCCGACCAGCGTGATGGCCACCTGGATGGCCGCAAGGAACTCGCCGGAGTCGCCGGAGACCTCCGCTGCCTTGGCGGCGCGCTGGTCTCCCTCCTCCGCCTCATGCTCGAGCACGACCTTCTTGGCGGTGGAAAGGGCCATCTCCGACATGGAGAAGTATCCGTTTACTAGGGTGAGCAGAAACGTGACTGCTATCGACAACGCTATGTCCATGCGCTCTGGCGCAACCTCCTTGGACGGCAACACATACAGCCGTCTAGTTTAGCAAAGAGCCTGCCTGCCGCGTGAGCCACAGACCATGCCGTTGCATACCTTTACGAGGGATAACACAAAAAGGGACCTCCGGTCATCCCAGAGGTCCCTTCCAAAATGCTCACACAGCACGGGCCCGAGTCGCCAAGCCCGGCCAGATGCACATCTTAGCGCTCGCCAGAGGCGCGCTTCTCCTGGTACTCGGCAGCCAGCTTCTGCTGGATGTCGTGCGGCACCTGCTCGTAGCCGCTGATCTCGAGCTCGAACTCGCCCGTGCCGCGCGACAGGGAGCGCAGGCGGGTGGCGTAGTCGGTGACCTCGGCGTAGGGCACGGTGGCCTCGACCATGGTCTCGCCGGCACCGGCGGCGCCCATGCCCTCGACGCGGCCGCGGCTGGCGCTGATGTCGCCCATGATGGAGCCGGCGTAGCTCTCCGGCACCGTTACCTTGAGGTGAGCCATCGGCTCGAGCAGGACGGGCTCGGCGCCCTTGACGGCATCCTGGAAGCCCAGGCGAGCGGCCGTCTTGAAAGCCATCTCGTTGGAATCAACCGGATGGAACTGGCCGTCGTACACGGCAACCTTGACGTCGATCATGGGATAGCCAGCCAGAACGCCACCGGCCATGGTCTCCTGGACGCCCTTGTCGATTGCGGGGATGAAGCCGCGCGGGATGGCACCGCCGACGACCTCGTCGAGGAACTCGTAGCCGGCATCGGGGTTCGGCTCGATGCGCAGACGGCAGTCTGCGAACTGGCCGGAGCCGCCGGTCTGCTTCTTGTGACGGCCGTGGCCGGTTGCGGTGCGGCGGATGGTCTCACGGTACGGGATGCGCAGCTTGACGGTGCGGGCACTGACCTTGGCGCGCTCCTCGAGGCGCTCGAGCAGGACGGACACCTGCGCCTCGCCGATGGCGGAGACGACGGTCTGTGCGGTCTCCTCGTCGCGCTCGACCTTGAGGGTCGGGTCGGCGTCGGCAGACTTCTGCAGGAAGTCGTAGACCTTGCCCTCGGTGCCGCGCACCTCGGGCTCGATGGCGATGCGGTACAGCGAGTTGGGGAAGCGGAAGGCAGCGGCCTCGACCTTGCCGGTGACGGACAGGGTGTCGCCGGTGAGGGCCTCGAGCTTGGGAACGACGCAGATGTCGCCGGCGGCGACGGTCTTGACCTCGGAGGTCTCACGGCCGGTCATGGTGTAGAGGTGGCCGAGGCGCTCGCCCTTGCTGGTGCGGGCGTTGATGAGCTCGATGCCCGGCTTGATGGTGCCGCAGAGGACCTTGATGAAGGAGAGCTTGCCGTTCTGCGGGTCGTTGAGGCTCTTGAAGACGAAGACGACAGGACGGTCGTCGTCGGCATCGATGTCGAGCTTCTCGCCGTTGATCAGAGGAATCTTGCCGAAGTCGGCCATCGTGGGGAACCATGCCACGGCGGCGGTGAGGATGGAGATGACGCCCTCCTCCTTGACGGCAGAGGTTGCGAAGGCGGGAACGAACACGCGGTCGCGAATGGCGGTGGCGAGCAGGCCCTCGAGCTCCTCCTGGGTGATCTCCTCACCCTCGAGGTACTTCATCATGATCTCGTCGTCGGCCTCGGCCACGAGGTCGACGAGGGCCTCGCGGGCAGCCTCGGCGTCGTCGGCATACTCGGCCGGAATCTCGGTCTCGACGACCTTGGTGCCCTCGAGGTGACGGGCCTTCATGTGCACGACGTCGATGATGCCGGAGAAGGCGTCACCGGTGCCCATGGGGATGGTGACGGCACCCACGCGGTTGCCGAAACGCTCCCTGCAGGCATCCAGGGCGGCGTCGAAGTCGGACTCGGGACGGTCGAGGCGGTTGATGACCACGGCGCGAGCGAGGGAGAGATCCTCGGCGGCGTACCAGAGGCGGGTGGTGGTGGTCTGCGGGCCGTCGTTGGCGTCGACCACGAACAGCGCGGTCTCGGCGGCGCTCATAGCGGTGTAGGCGTCACCCACGAAGTCGGGGTAGCACGGGGCGTCCAGCACGTTGATGCGCGTGCCCTCCCACTCGACCGGAGCCATGGTGGTCGAGATGGAGAAGCCGCGGGCGCCCTCCTGGCCGTCATAGTCGAGCGTGGGCTTTGTGCCGGCATGGCCGCCCAGGCGGCTGGTCTTGCCGGTGAGATGCAGCATTGCCTCGGCCAGCATGGTCTTGCCCGTGCCGGCCTGTCCCACAAGGACGACGTTCTTAACAACTGCTTCTTTTGCCATGGTTCCTCCTAAGCGACATGCGGGGGGCGGCCTGTAGGGGCCACACGGCACCGCGCCATTCCGGTCTAGGCGCACAAACGCACGCACCAATCAACGTAGCCGATAGTGCAACAAGAATAAATCTCTTATCGGGAGGCGGCATTGATGCATGGGCGGTTGTCGGGCGTGCGTTACACTTGCCCTATGGGATACAAGACCTACATTTGCCCGATTGCCAAGAGCTGCGGCGGCTGCGAGACGCTGGCCGTCCCCTACCCCATACAGCTCGAGCGCAAGCAGGCGCAGGTCGAGGAGCTGTTTGCCGACCTTCTCGAGCGCTGCGACGCCGGGGTGCTCCATCCCATCGTGGGGATGGACGAGCCGCTTGCCTACCGCAACAAGGCGGCCACCCCGTTTGCGCCCGGCCCCAAGGGCAGCATTCGCAGCGGATTTTATGCAAAGGGCACACACCGCATCGTCGCGTGCAAGTCCTGCCTGGTGGAGGACCCGCGCTGCCGACGCACCCTGCGCTCGTTTGCGCGCACGGCCGAGCTCTGCAAGGTGTCGGCCTACGACGAGGACCGCGGAAGCGGGCTTCTGCGCCATGCCGTCGTCCGCGCCGGCTGGAAGACAAAAGAGCTGCTGCTGACCATCGTGGCAAACGGCGATCGCCTCCCTCGCGAGCGCGAGCTGGTGCGGCGCATCGTCAAGCACGCGCCGGACGTGACCGCCATCGCGCTCAACACCAACGTGCGCCGTACCAACGCCATCCTCGGGTCGCGGTCGCGCGCGCTCTATGGTGGCGGCGTCATGCACGACGAGCTGCTTGGCGTGCGCTTTGAGATCGGCCCCACGAGCTTCTACCAGACCAACCCCTCGCAGACCGAGCGGCTCTACCGGCTGGCCATCGAGGGCGCCGGACTCGAGGGCGGGATGCGCGTGCTAGACGCCTACTGCGGCATAGGCACCATCGGCATGTGTGCTGCGGCGCAGGTAGACGGCCTGCTGGTGACCGGTGTCGAGGTGGGCAAGGGCGCGGTTGCCGACGCCCAGCGCAACGCGCGCAAGAACGGGCTCGACGATCGCTGCCGCTTCATCTGCGCCGATGCGACAGCTTACATGTTGGACGCCGCGGCGCGTGGCGAGCGCTTTGACACGGTGATCATGGACCCGCCTCGTGCGGGGTCGACGCCGGAGTTTCTCTCCAGCGTGGTGCGTCTGGCGCCCGAGCGCCTGGTCTACGTGTCGTGCAACGCGACCACGCAGCGCCGCGACATGGACACGCTTCTTGAAGGCGGCTACCGGCTCGAGAGCTTGACGCCCGTGGATATGTTCCCCCACACCAAGCACGTGGAGACCGTGGCGGTGCTCTCGCGCTAGAGTCCCTGAAATCGGCCTTTCTCGAGGGGGCAGTTCCGCCCTGCTGCAACCCCCGTGCCGAACGGCACCACAATCGTCTGCGTTTTGCCGTTCAAAACACCGAAAGGACGGCTCCCGTGCACATGCCACCAGCGGGGAGCGCACGTTTATGCAAGTCGCCCTGTGCCTCTCTGGCAACTTACGCAAATTTGCGCAAGTTAGGCGTCTAGTGAGTTTCGGCGACGACCCCCAGACTCACTAGAGGGCTAACTTGCATAAATCTGTGCAAGTTAGCCCTCGGCTGCCGAAGCTTATGCATTTTGCTCCCCTCAGGCAGCATGTTGCCGCCTCCGAAGCCTCCTCGTCCGCAGCTTCTCGTCCGGATTGAGCCATTTTCCGCTCCTGAGGGCATCAAGAAGCCGCTGCAGCTCACCGATTGTCGGCCACGTTTGCTCGTTTATCCGCTTCTTGGTGCGGCGTGCCACTTCTCGCGCAATGAAGTCCATCTGTACGGCGTCGCCCAGCTGCTCCTTGGTCACAAACCACAGCTCGATTCCCTTTTGAAGCGCTGCATACCAGCGCGAAATGTCCTGAACCATGCGGTCCTTGTGCTCTTTCTCGCCCTGATACTCGAGACCAAAGCCCGCCTCAGGCCAGTAGAGGTCAATGCATATGTAATCAGCGTCGTAGAAGCGCCTGTCCTTGCCGTCGAGCTTGATGGGGTAGTTCATGACGGGCTTCCTGAGTGCGAAGCCGTTGCAAGAGGGCGGCAGGCACAAAGCCAGCTGCAGGTTGACCTCCTGTGGTGAGGCAGCGTTCTCGCAGGTAAACCGCAATGCCTCGCGGAGGTTTCCCGTTCCTGCTGTGTTCTTAAAGCACGACAAATACCTGCTCAGCTCGGGTTCGGGCACAAGCGGTGCACGACTCACGATCTCATCGGAGCTCCCGCCAGACGCCGTAGTCGAGAAGGTTCCCAGATAGCGGCCAAGCATGCTGCAGAGGTTGACCAAGTGCAGCTCACGAGACTCAAGCAAGAGGTTGAGGTACGGCGAAGCCACATAGATGCCCTCTTCCACATGCAGGATGGAACCGGGTGGGAGCTCCCCGTAGAACCGCTGGCACATCGTATCGGGCCCGTCTCGATAGTCTTTATCCACTCCCACCAGCACATTGATAAGATTCTCCTCCGTCCCGCAGAGCTCTCGCAGCCCCTCGCGCATCACGCCGACGTTGGGGGTGAAGTCTCTCGCCTGTAGGCTCGCGGGCTCCAGCTCGGCGCCGCGTACTGCCAGCGTCTCAAGCAACCTGTCTGCCGTTCCGTGGGTAAGACAGATGCGGTTCTCTCTCATGCTCTCCTCCAATCCTGACACCGGATGCCACGAAAGCGCCCGAGGTAGGTCAAACGTTGCCGCAAGGTAGGTTTGGGCATGAAAAAAGGGGCCGCGCGGGCCCCTTTCTCTTGGTATGCGTCCTGTCGTATCGCATGCGCCTACGAGATGACCACCTTACCACCGTCCTGGACGCTCACGCGCCCCTCGGCAAGCAGCTGGATGGTATCGGGATAGAGCACGTGCTCGATCTCATGAATGTGCGCCTCGAGCTCGTCGACGGTCCAGCCCTCCTCGATCGCCAGCGCCTGCTGCGCGATGATGGGGCCGCAGTCGTACTTGTCGTCGGCAAAGTGCACGGTCACGCCAGTCACCTTGACGCCGTAGTCGAAGGCGTCCTGGATGGCGTGCGCGCCCTTGAAGCTGGGCAGCAGCGCCGGGTGCAGGTTGACCACGCGGTTGGGGAAGGTCTCCAGGATGGGATAATGCACCATGCGCATGTAGCCAGCCATGATGACGTAGTCCACGTCGGCCTTCTTGAGCATGGCCGCAATGACCTCGTCGGCCGTAATCGGGTCGGCGTAGATCTCCTTGGAGAGGGTCATCGTCTGGATGCCGGCCGCCTCGGCGCGCTTGAGGCCGTAGGCGCTCGGGCGCGAGCTGATGACCAGCTCGATGGTGGCGTCGAGGGTGCCCTCGGCGATGCGGTCGATGATGGCCTGCAGGTTGGTCCCGCTGCCGGACAGGAGAACTCCCAGCTTGATGCTCATGTGTATCCTCGCTCTCGTCTGTCGTCGCGCCTAGCGGTAGACGACCTTGCCCTCGCCCGCCACGCACTCGCCCATCACGAAGGACTTCAGGCCCTCGGCATCAAGCAGCTCGCGCACGCGGTCCATGTCCTCGGGAGCACAGAGCACGCTCATGCCCACACCCATGTTGAAGGTCTTGTACGCCTCGTCGGGCGTGAGGCCAGCCTCGCGCACCATGTAGGTAATCACGGGCGGCACGTCCCACGCCGGGCCCTGGCCGAAGCCATCGGGGCTCGCGGGGTCGGTGGCCAGGCGGTCGACCACGGCGTCGATGTTGTCGGGCAGGCAGCGGTTGAGGTTCTCGGTGATGCCTCCGCCGGTGATGTGCGCCATCGCGTGGATGGGGGCACCAGCTTTGAGCGCGCGGATGAGTGCACCGGCATAGATGGTCGTCGGCTCGAGCACGGCGTTCCCAAGACTCTGGCCGCCCAGCTCGACGAGCGGCTCGCGCAGCTCCTCGACGGTCTTGCCCTCGATGGCCACCTTGCGCACCAGCGAGTACCCGTTGCTGTGGATGCCCGAGCTCGGCAGGCCGAGAATGACGTCGCCCTCGCGGACGAGATGCGCGCCAAGCATCTTGGGACGGTCGGCCACACCCACAACAAAGCCCGCGAGGTCGTAGTCGTCGGGCTCCATCACGCCGGGATGCTCGGCCATCTCGCCGCCGACCAGCGCGCACCCACTCTTGGCGCAGCCGTTGGCGATGCCCTCCACGATCTGTGCCACGTGGTCGGCGCGCAGCTTGCCGATGGCCACGTAGTCCAAGAAGAACAGCGGCTCCGCGCCGGCGACTACGATGTCGTCCACGCACATGGCCACGAGGTCCTCGCCCACGGTGTCGTGCTGGTCGAGCAGCTGGGCGATGGCCAGCTTGGTGCCCACGCCATCGGTGCCGGACACCAGCACCGGCTCCTCCATGTCCTTGAGCGCGGCTGCTGAGAACAGCGAGCCGAACCCGCCGAGGCCACCGATGACCTCGGGACGATTGGTGGCCGCAACGGCCTCCTTGATGGCGTCGACCGCGCGAGCGCCCTCGTCCACGTCGACGCCAGCGTCGGCATAGGTGATGTGCTTCTTGTCTTTGGCCATGGGTCCTCCCGGTGGCTGTGTGTGTCGGTTGCGATACCCTGCACCGTGCAGGCGCATCGTTCTGCTAGACCATCATACACGGCAGTGGGCCAGGCTGGCACGTTCGCCAGCCTGGCCCACATGACTTGCAGGTATGTCAGCGTCACCCACGCAGGGGTTGTAGCTCCCCGGCGTCAGTCTGACACCTTGAACGCGGCCTCGGCATCAGTCTTGGGCACGCAGACCAGAATCGTGCGGCCATAGCCGTCGTAGTAGTTGCAGGTGACGAGCGTCAGCACATGGTGCGACCCCGAGACGATGATGTCGGAGTCCTTGCACTTGGTGACCGCGCGGTTCAGGCGCTCCTTGAGATACGTGTGGAACTCTTCATCATTCTCGAACTTGAAGGTGCGCGCATCCTCGTCATAAGGCGTCGTGTAGTACAGGAACAGGGGTTGGCACTCGTATGCCGCGCTCTCGGTCACGTACCACACCGTCTTGATCTCGTCGAAGCGGGCCTGATCGTCCATTGCGGCGATCTGCTCGAACATCGTGCCGTCGAGCAGGTGATGGCCGTAGACCTGCGAGATCTGATCCACCATGCCCGGGGCCGTGTTCTCATAGTCGAGGAACAGCTGGCCGCCGATCGACCACTCGCCCGTCGCGCTCGTGCGCAGGTAGTAGTCGTTGTCCTCGGCCTGGTAGACGGGGTAGTTGATCGTGGTGCCCGGAACCTGTAGCCAGCCGACTACGTCGTCGTTGACGGCCTTGAGTCCCGCCCAGTCGACCTCGGGCGCCTCGGACTTCTCGGAGTCAAGCTCGGTGTCCTTGACCGTAACGTAGCTTGCGAGCTCCTTGTTGATCTTGTCCTGCTTCATGTAGCGCAACCTGGACTGGCCCCACAGGAAGCCCGCGACGAGCAGCAACACCACACCGACGGCGATGAGCAGCGTCGAGAGCGCATCGCGCTTCTTGACAGGCCCCTCGCCGCCATGGCGCTGTGAGGCTCCGCGCCTCGAGCTCAACGGTGTCTGCGCGCGGGCACTGGTCGTCGTCCCCTTCCGCAGCGTAGCCCGCGCACGATCAGCCGTGCGGTTGGTCTTCCGCGCGCGCGACGGCCTCTGCGCACTCAGCGGCGCCTGCGCGCCTTCCGTGGGGTTCTCGTTCTGCGCCGGTCGCGCGTGACGTCCTGCCATCGCTAGGCCTCAGCCATCTCGCGCTTGAAGTCGACGATCTTCTGCTGATACTCGGGCATGGTCGCGCCGAGGATCTGCGCCGCGTAGATCGCCGCGTTCTTGGAGCCGTTGATGGCCACGCAGGCCACGGGCACGCCGGAGGGCATCTGCACCATGGACAGCAGCGAGTCCATGCCGCCGAGGTCGCTCGTCTTGATGGGCACGCCGATGATGGGCAGCGGCGTGTAGGCCGCAACCACGCCACCGAGGTGCGCAGCCTTGCCCGCTGCGGCGATGATCACCTTGAGGCCGCGCTCGGCAGCGGAGCCGGCCCACTCGTGGACCTTGTCAGGCGCACGGTGCGCCGAGGCGATGACCAGCTCATACGGAATGCCGAACTCCTCGAGCTGGGCCGTGCATGCCTCCATGACGGGCATGTCGGACTTCGAACCCATGATGATGCCAACAAGCGGCGTGTCTGCCATAACATCCTCCTGCGATGTACAGTTCATAGCTAACAACCTGACAGTATATCGCTGGTCGAACGCCACATGTCCCGCGCGCATGCCCGCGGGCCGTTATCCCCAGCTTGTCAACATGTGCACGCGCTACGCTAGACCCATGAGAAAGGAGCCCCCATGGCTATCGTTGGAGCATTTGCCGTCCCCCATCCGCCCCTGATCATCCCCGCGGTCGGGCACGGGCGCGAGCGAGACATCCAGGCAACGGTCGACGCATACGAGGAGGTCGGTCGACGAGTCGCAGCGCTTGCGCCAGACACGCTGGTCATCGCGTCACCGCACTCCGTCATGTACCGCGACTACCTGCACATCTCGCCAGGCGCCGAGGCGCGGGGGAGCTTCGCGCAGTTCCGCGCGGCCAGTGCGGCCTACCACTGCACCTACGACCAGGCCTTTGTCGCATCGCTCGAGGCCGCCTGCCTCGCCCAGCAGCTGCCCGCCGGCACGCAAGGCGAGCGTGACCCGCGCCTCGACCACGCAACCATGATCCCGCTGCACTTCATCCAGCCCGCCTGCGAGGCCGCCGGCCTCAATCCCAAGGTGGTGCGCATGGGCCTCTCTGGGCTCTCGCCGGCCTTCCACTACCAAGTGGGCATGCTGGTGCAGAAGGTAGCCAACGTGCTGAGCAAGCGCGTGGTGTTCATTGCTTCGGGAGACCTCTCCCACAAGCTTCTGGCAGAGGGACCGTATGGGTTTGCGCCTGAGGGCCCCGAGTTCGACGAGCGCACCTGTAGGGACTTCGCCTCCGCGGACTTCTTGGACCTGCTCTGCATGGACCGCGGCTTTGCCGAGCGTGCGGCAGAGTGTGGCCTGCGCAGCTTCCAGATCATGGCCGGCGCGCTCGACCGCACCGAGGTGCACGCGGAGCTGCTGTCGCACGAGGGTCCCTTTGGCGTGGGCTATGGCATTGCCGCCTTCACGCCGGTTGGCGAGGAGGGCGCCTGCGAGGAGCGCGGCCTCTTGGAGCGCTTTGAGCAGTGGCGTGCGGATGACCTCGCCAAGCGTCGCGCGGCGGAGGACGAGCTGGTCTCGCTTGCGCGCCTCTCGCTGGAGAGCTACGTAATGAGTGGTGGCATCCCCGTGCGGGTCGACGACCTTCCCGACGGCCGCACCCTCTCAAACGAGCTGCTCACGCAGCGTGCGGGTTGTTTCGTCTCGCTCAAGAAGGACGGCGAGCTGCGCGGATGCATCGGCACCATCGCGCCGACGCGCGCCTCGCTCGCGGAGGAGATCTGCGCCAACGCGGTGAGTGCGGGCTGCTACGACCGCCGCTTCGACCCCGTGGAGGTCGACGAACTGGCCGATTTGGTCTACGACGTCGACGTGCTGGGCAGGCCCGAGCCCATCGACAGCAAGCGCGAGCTCGACCCACGGCGCTACGGCGTCATCGTGAGCACGCGCGACGGGCGGCGCGGCCTTCTGCTTCCAGACCTCGACGGCGTGGACACCGTGGACGAGCAGGTACAGATTGCTGCACAGAAAGGCGGCATCGACCTCTACGGCGACGACTACCGCCTTGAGCGCTTTGTGGTGGAGCGTCACCTGTGAGCGCGTCCGTGACAGCCACCTGTGACGTCTGCCCACATGGCTGCCGGCTGGCCGAGGGCCAGGTGGGTGCCTGCCGGGCCCGTGGGTGGCGCGATGGCAAGGTGGCCCCTCTCGCCTATGGGCGCCTGACGTCGCTCGCGCTCGATCCGGTGGAGAAGAAGCCGCTGGCTCGTTGGAGGCAAGGCGGCCTGCTGCTCTCAGCAGGATCCTACGGCTGCAACCTGCACTGCCCCTTCTGCCAGAACCACGAGATCGCGCAGGCTGGCGAGACGGACGTCGGTTGGCGCTACGTCTCGCCTGAGGAGCTGGTGTCCCTCACCCTCGATGCCCGGGCGCAGCATCCACGCACGGTGGGCATCGCGCACACCTACAACGAGCCGCTGACCTCGTGGGAGTACGTCCGCGACGTGGGGCTTCTCGCGCACGAGGCGGGACTTGCCAACGTGCTGGTGAGCAACGGCTGCGCCAACGCGCCCGTGATCGACGTGCTGGCCCCCTTGGTCGACGCCGCAAACATCGACCTCAAGGGCTTTACCGCCGACTACTACCGCTGGTGCGGAGGCGCCCAGGAAGCCTTTGACACGGTGCGCGCCTGCATCAAGCGGCTCGCTGCAGAGCCCAGTTGCCATCTCGAGGTTACCTGCCTCGTCGTGCCCGGCCGCAACGACACGCCCGACGAGATGCGGGCGCTCTCCGCGTGGCTCGCGGGCGTCGACCCCGACATAGCCCTGCATGTGACCAGGTACTTCCCGCGCTGGAAGATGTCAGGCGGGCCCACGCCCGTCTCCACGGTCTACGCACTGGCAGACGTGGCGCGCGAGGCGCTCCCTCACGTCCGCGTCGGCAACTGCTAGCGCACGGTCATCGGCACGCGTGCCCACCCAGCCCAGACACAAGACGGCGCCCCCGCCCAAAGGCGGGGGCGCCGGCCGTTACGCTGTGATCGCGACTACTTGCGGTTGGCGCGATAGAACTCGATCAGGGCCTTGGTGCTGGCATCCTGCGTCGCCAGGGCCTCGTCGTCGTGCAGCGCCGGGGTGATCTGCTTGGCAAGCTGCTTGCCCAGCTCGACGCCCCACTGGTCGAAGGAGTCGATACCCCAGACCACGCCCTCGACGAAGGTGATGTGCTCGTACAGGGCGATGAGCTCGCCGAGCGAGTGCGGGTTGAGCTCGACGCCAAAGATGCTGGTGGTCGGACGGTTGCCCGTGAAGCAGCGGGCTGGGACGATCCACTCGGGCGTGCCCTCGGCGCGCACCTCGTCAGCCGTCTTGCCAAAGGCCAGAGCCTTGGTCTGGGCAAGGAAGTTGCCCAGGAAGAGCTCGTGGACGTCCTGGCCCTCGCACTGGATGGGGTTGGAGCTGTTGGCAAAGGCGATGAAGTCGGCCGGCACCGGCTTGGTGCCCTGATGGATGAGCTGGTAGAAGGCGTGCTGGCCGTTGGTGCCCGGCTCGCCCCAGAAGATCTCGCCGGTGCCGCAGGTGACGGGGCTGCCGTCCCAGCGGACGCTCTTGCCGTTGGACTCCATGGTCAGCTGCTGCAGGTAGGCGGCAAAGCGATGCAGGTACTGGTTGTACGGCAGGACGGCGTGGGTCTCGTAGCCAAAGAAGTTGTTGTACCAGATGTTGGTCATGGCCATGAGGGCGATGACGTTCTTCTCGAGCGGGGTGTCCTGGAAGTACACGTCCATGTCGTGGAAGCCGGACAGCAGCTGCTCGAAGGTCTCCTTGCCGTAGGCGAGGATGAGGGCCAGGCCCACAGCGGAGTCGACGGAGTAGCGGCCGCCGACCCAGCTCCAGAAGCCAAAGGCGTTCACCGGATCGATGCCAAAGTCGGCCACGAGCTCGAGGTTGGTGGAGACGGCCACGAAGTGCTTGGCGATGGCCTCGGCCTCCTTCTCGGCGGAGTCGTCGATGGCGCCGGACTTGCGCAGCGCGTCAAGCAGCCACCAGCGGGCCATCTTGGCGTTGGTGATGGTCTCGAGCGTGGTGAAGGTCTTGGAGACGACGATGCACAGGGTGGTCTCGGGGTCGAGGCCCTTGACCTTCTCGGCGATGTCGTTGGGGTCGATGTTGGAGACGAAGCGGCAGGCCGGGCCGGAGAGGTTGGCCTTGAGGGCCTCGTAGATCATGACCGGGCCGAGGTCGGAGCCGCCGATGCCAATGGAGACGACGTTCTCGATGGCCTTGCCGGTGACGCCCTTCCACTCACCAGAGCGCACGCGATCGGCGAAGGCGTACATCTTGTCGAGCACCTCGTGCACGTCGGCGATGGCGTCCCTGCCGTCGACGATGTACTTGCCGATGTCAGACTTGGGGCGACGCAAGCCGGTGTGGAAGACGGCGCGGTCCTCGGTGGTGTTGATGTGCTCGCCGGCGTACATGGCGTCGCGACGCTCCTCCACGCCCGCGGCACGGCAGAGGTCGAGCAGCAGCTTGACGGTCTCGTCGGTCACGAGGTTCTTGGAGAGGTCAAAGTGCAGGTCGGAGGTATCAAAACTGAGTTTGGCCACACGGTCGGGGTCGGCAGCGAACCAATCCTTCAGGCTGATACCCTCCGCCTGGAGCGCATCGAAGTGATCCTGGAGGGCCTTCCATTCGGGGGTTGCAGTGATGTCAACGGGGGCAACGATATCTGCCATGGCGGGCTCCTTGTCCTTGGCTTGGAACGGACATAGTTTGAGCTAGGATAGCGCAGCATGGCAGCAGCTGCCTCCACCTTGCGGCGAGCTGTGCGATGCTAACGGCTAAGGGGTGGGCGGCGAAGCCAAAACCCAGCTATCCCCCGCCGTCACTCGTAGCGCAGCGCGTCGATGGGGTTGAGCTCGGACGCCTTGAGCGAGGGCACCAGGCCGAAGATGATGCCCACAGCCATGGAGAAGCCCACTGCGACCAGGATGGCCAGTCCGCTGATCATGACGGGGACGCCGGCCACCGCCGCAATCACGTGCGACAGCACAATGCCAACCACGACGCCCACGATGCCACCGATCAGCGACAGAAGGACCGCCTCGGTCAGGAACTGCATCATGATGGTGCGCCGCGGGGCACCGAGGGCCTTCTTGAGGCCGATCTCGCGCGTGCGCTCGGTGACGGACACCAGCATGATGTTCATTACGCCGATACCGCCCACCAGAAGCGAGATCGACGCGATGCCTATGAGCATGGCATTGGTGGACGAAGCCAGCTGCTGCAACTGCGCCGCGTCCTCTGCGAGGTTGCTGCTCTGATAGCTGATCTTGGAGCCTTCCTTAACCGACAGCTTGCCGTTGAGCAGGTTCGCCAGATCGCGTCCCACAGGTGCCATGTCATCGGTCGACGCCGCGCGCACCATGACCGACACAGGCTCGTCGAAGCGGAAGACGATAGGCCAGGACCGATCGGGAATGTACACCTTGCCCCCGCTGTCCTGGGTGTAGAGCTCGTAGTCGCTGATGCTGTTGATGGTGGGCTCGAAGGCGCTGCGCATCGTGACGACGCCCACCACGGTAAACGGCTCCTTGTTGATCTCGAGGCTCTTGCCGAGCGGGTCCTTTCCGCCAAAGGCGTTGTCGCAGGCCGTCTGGTCGATGAGGGCAACCTTGGCGTTGCTCACATGGTCGTGCGCGCTGAACCCGCGCCCACGACTGACGGTCAGGCCTGCGCAGTCGAGGTAGTTCTCGTCGATGCCCACGATGCTGGCACCCGAGAGGCTGGTATTGAGATAGAACAGGCTGTCAACCCAGTCGCGCTTGTGGTAGAGCGATGCCTTCTCGGCCCCGTCAATCTCGAGAATCTCCTCGATGATCGACTGGTCGAACACGGGAACGCCCGCAAGCGAGGACGAGCTTGAGAGGTCCGCCTCCCAGCCGTCCTGCATGAGCGTTGCCTCGACGGTATTGTTGCCTTGTCCGATGAGGTTGTTCTTGATCTGCTCGTTGGTGCCCATGATGGTGGACACGATGGCGATGATTGCCGCGATGCCGATGATGATGCCCAGCATGGTCAGGAAGCTGCGCATCTTGTGTGACCAGATGCCGCGAAGCGAGATGCGGATGTTCTCAAGCACGTGCGCCCCTCCCTAGTATTCCGGATAGTCGACTTGCTTGGTCTGCGCACCCTCGACGGCCGTCTTGCCATACGGGAACGCGACACTGTCGTCGACGCTGACGCCAGAGAGAATCTGCAGGTAGCTACCCCAGAGGGACATTCCCGTGGTCACCTGGCGACGCTCGAGGCGACCGTTCTCGCCCGCGACCAGCACGTAGTGGCCCCGCTCGTCCTTGCGCACGAACATAGTAGGCAGGAAGACCCCACCAGAGCTCTCCTGCTGCCCGAGGCGCTTGACGTCACAGTATTCGCCCACCACGAACTCTGCGTCCTTGTTCAGGATCTCGGCCTTCACCGCATACCACGAGCTGTTGGGGTTGACGTCGCCAAAGCCCATGTAGCCACCCTCGGGCGAGGGGGTGTCGAGCACGTCCGTAACCCTTGCCGTGGATGCGCTGCCGGACTCGTAGGCGTAGACCTCGAGCTCGTCGCCCTCGTGGATGGTGTCGAGGGACAGCTCGTCGACGTAGGTCACCAGCGTGTAGGCGCGGTCGCCGCGAATCTCGATAATCACCGAGTCGACCTCTGCGCGGTCATAGGGCACCGCCTTGGTCACCGTGCCGCTGATACTCGCCTTGACCTCGCCGGTCTGGGCGGTGATCTGGTCCTTCTGGTAGGTGAGACGCGCCTTGCGCAGCTCGATGTCGGCAGTGCGCATCTCACGTTGCTTGTCTGCGATCATCTGGGCAATCTCGGCGCGCGTGTAGGCAAAGTCCTCGCCCTCGCCCGGGTTGCCCTCGGAGTCGACGATCTCAAAGCGCATGTACGGCTCCACACAGGGCTGGAGGTAGCCATACACGCGCTTCTGCGGTTTGGTGAGGAAAGCGCCGTTCTCACCAAACTTGACGTTTTCGGCAATCTGCCAGTCTTCGGTCAACGCCTCCGTGCCTGCCTTCTGGTAGAGGTCGTTGGGATACTCCGTGTCATAGGTGAGGACGATCGTGTCGATCTCGTCGCCCTTATCGTCCACATTGTCATTGAGAACCTCGAGCGTCTCGACGTTCACGTAGAGCGCGTCGAGGTCCTTCGAGAGGACGGGCCTCTGCTCTGCATCGTCCCCGTCTCCGTCGTCGGCACCGCCGTCGTCAGCGCCGCCGTCGTCGGTGCCGCCTTCATCACCGCTATCATCTTCGGCGTTGGGGTCCACTGGGTCGACGCCCACCGTGTACGTGACGTCCTCGTCGTCCGAGCCCTTCACGGGTAGGTTCTTAAAGGTGAAGGAACGTTCCTCGTCGCTCAGCACGCCCGGATCTCTCAGGGCAGCGCCATCCGCGTACAGCTGGGCCGAGATCGTGACACCCTCTGGCCATTCAGCCTCGCCGTCAAGCCGCGCTGAGACCTTCACGTTCTCGATCACCGGCTCAGCGGCCTCGTATGACGTGATCGTCTTGGGCAGGCTCTTGCCCCCCACGATCCAGCTGCCGTAGCAGGTCTGCTTATCGACACCCTCGACCGTCTCCTGCTTGTACAGCTTGAACTCCGCAGTCTTCTTGGAGTTACGCAGCTCCTTCAGGTACTCGGCGGACACCACAGCGTCGGGCGCGCAGAGAAACACGATGTCGCACTCCGAACCATTCTCCTTGCCATCGAGGCCCTGGCTGTCGGAGTTGATCCAGTCGAGCAGCTTGAGTTCGCCGTGGTCGATGGTCCTGGTGCCACCGCCGCCGCCACCCTGCTCGGAGGGGCGAAGGCGCGACAGGCGCTCGATCTCGCGCTGGGCCGAATGGATCTGCGCCTCGAGTACGGCGATCTTCGCCTCGTCCGTAAGCAGCGTGATCTGATACGACTCGGTGTCGTAGACCATGAGCACGTCGCCCACGTTGACCTTGTCGCCCTCCTTGACCTTCATCTCGTTGACGATGCTGTTGGCCAGCCGCACCTCCTGGACCTTGCCGGCCTCGATGGTGCCCGACATGGTCGCGTAGTCATCGCCAAAGAAGTTGAGGTTCGACACGGGATACACCTCGGCGACACCGCTGGTGCGGCCTCGCCAGATGAAGAAGCCGAGCAGCGCGGCCGCAAGGATTGCCATGGCTGCCACGGCGAGCTTTACGCGCTTGCTCATACGGACTCCCCCTCCACCTCTTCGCTGGTATAGAGCCTGCCGTCACGGATGAAGGCAAGGCGATGCGCATGGTCTGCGATGGCCCGTTCGTGCGTGATCATCACGATGGTCGCGCCTCCGTCGGAGAGCTCCTGGAACAGCGCCATGATCTGCTCGCCCGAAGCCGTGTCGAGGGCACCCGTGGGCTCGTCCGCCAGCAGCAGACTCGGATGCATGACCATGGCCCGTGCAATGGCAACGCGCTGCTTCTGCCCGCCCGAAAGTTGCGTGGGAAAGAAGTCGATGCGGTCGCCCAGGCCGACATGCTCCAGCGCCTCGCGCGCCCTGTCGGCTCGCTCGGCACGAGGCACGCCGCCATACAGCATGGGCAGCGCGACGTTCTCCTGCGCGGTCTCGCGCGGCAGCAGGTTGAAGTTCTGGAAGACGAAGCCGATCGTACGGTTGCGCAGGCGCGACAGGCCCTCGTCATCCAGCTGGGTCACATCGGTGCCGTTCAGCAGGTAGCTGCCGGAGGTCGCCTCATCCAGGCAGCCCACGATGTTCATGAGCGTGGACTTTCCCGATCCGGAAGGTCCCATGATGGCAAGGTACTCGCCCTGCTCCACCTGCAGGTTTATGTCGTGGAGGATGGGGACCGCAAAATCCCCCTCACCATAGCTCTTGTTGATGTTGCGCAGGCTGACCACCGGGCAGTTGTCAGGGGAAGTCGCCTCGGCCAAAGGCGCGATTACCGGCTCCGTGACCTCCTCCATGACGCGCGCGTGACGGCCACGCCTTGGTAACGAAGAGGGAGTCAAGAGTCCTGCCATCATGCACCCTCTTCGCCGTCGGTTGTCTCGCCCTCGATCGACGACTCGACGACGGCCATCTCGCCTGCCTCGTCAGTCGAGTAGTCCGTCTCCACTTCGAGGCTCTCGTCCATCTGGACGTCCTCGGTCATCTTGGGGTCATCGACCACTTCCTCGCCCTTGTCGTACACGACGAACTCGGTCGTCGTTGGGGCGCCCTTGCGACAGCCCTCGTCTGGCCATGCGAGGTAGTCGCCGTCCTCGAGGCCCTGAACGATCTGCACCAGGCCGAGATCCTCGTCGGTCTCGCCAATCATGACGGTGCGCTGCTCGAGGCTTCCGCCCTCGCGGCTGGTCGCCCACACGTATGCGGCACCATTGTCATGGACGACCCAGCCCTCATCGAGCCAGATGCCCTCTTTGGTCTCGTCCTGGCCATAGTCGATCTCGACGGTGACGTGCTGGCCCAGCATGAGGCCCTCGGACTCGTCGAGCGCGATGTAGAAGTTGTAGTTGGAGGTGGCGAGGTCGTCTGACTCGCCCATGCCCTCGCTGTCGTCCTGCGAGGGCTGGCTCTCGACCGAGGAGATCGTTCCGCCCCATGTGATGTTGGTGTCCACGCGCGAGCGAACGATGACCGGAACGTCCACCGACACCTCATGGATGTTTTGTTCGCTCACCTTGCAGCGAATGCGCAGGTTTCCGTCGGCCAGGATGGTCATGAACGTAGTGGACTCGCCGTCGCCCCCCATGTCCTCGGGGTCGCCCGTGTCCTCGGGGTCGCCCATGTCCTCGCCATCCTCCGAGGGTATGCTGGGACCAGCCTCTCCGACCCTGCTCATGTCCATGGTCTGGATGGTGCCGTCGATAGGCGCCGTCACCTTTGGATCCGTGGCGGCCTCCCTGAGCTTCTTGAGCTCGGTCTCCTTGAGCTTGAGATCGTAGTTCGCCTGGGCGATCTCTGCCTGAAGCTCCTGGATCTCCGCCGAGATGGCCAGCGCGTCATCCGATGAGGCGCGCGCCTTCTCGAGCTCCTTGATCTGTCCGTTGTCGTTCTCGATGGTGGTGTTGAGCTGCTCGATCTCGAGCTCGGCCTGCTGCACCTTGATCTCACTGAGCGAATTGTCGTACTCAAAGAGCGGATCGCCCTTCTTGACGTGGTCGCCCTTCTTGACGAACACCTGCTTGATCGTCTCGCCATTTGCGAGCTCAATCTTCTCGACCTTCTGCGCCTCGGTCACACCTGCGTAGCGATTTGCCGTCGCACCGCCCGATGCGGCGTTGACGTCGCTCACCTTCTGCACGTATACGGCATCGCCGGCGGCCCCGCCACCAAAGAATCTCAACCCGAAGAAGATGGCCAGCGCCGCCACGACAAGCGCGACAGCCGCGCCAATGACAGCCTTCTTATGCTGAGAAAGCAGTTCAGTAATGCGCATTTCGGCTCCATGCTCTCAGTTGGCAATCAACTCTTCAGATTAGCACTATGGCAGGGATGCGTCACGCGGAATTCTGACGAGGGGCATGGTGGCGGGCCGCCCGACCTGCTGCGATATGAAACCGGCGACTACTCCGACGATCCTTGTCCGCCCACTGCCGATGTTTCGTCCTCGCCTGGGCCCATCTCGCCCTCGTCGAGGCTCGTCTCGTCCTCAGACAGGAAGACGGGAGCCACGATGGTGGTGTAGAACATGAGCCATGCGGCAGACAGGCAGAACCCAGCGATCACGTCGGAGGCGTAGTGCACGCCCAGGTAGATGCGGCTGATACCGATTAGCACGATGACCAGCCCAAAACCGCTCACGCTCACGCGTCGGACAAACGCGTCGCGCTCGTAGTGCCAGGCCATCCAGGCGAGCAGGCCATAGAAGCCCATGGCGACCATCGAATGCCCCGAGGGAAAACTATAGCCGCTCTCGGCAATGAGTCGAAAGCCCTCCGGCCGCGGTCGCTGCACGATGAACTTGAACACCTGGTTGACCAGCACGACGCCCACCAGATTGAGCGCCGCAAACAGGCCCGGGCGACGGCCTGGCGCAAAGGCCTGCACCGCAAGCAGCATGACAACCAACACCACCGGCAGGGCGAGCTCAGAGATGGACTGCATGATGGGCGTCAGCCAGGCACGGCGCATGCGCACCACAAAGATGCGGTAGGCGTAGTAGTCCAGGCGCAGGAGGTCGCCCGCAAGCATGTTCTGCAGGATGCCCAGAAACAGGACGACCGCCACGACAAAGAGCACAACCCGCTTGTTGTTGCGCAGGTTGTGCCAGATGACATGAGGCGCCCGCTCCATCGCACGGAGCAGGCGCCCATCACGTGTGTCAAACAGTTTGGCCACGCTTGGATGTTAGATGTGAGCCTCGAGCTCGGCCACCAGGGTAGCCTTGGGCACACTGCCGACCATGGTGTGCACGGCCTCGCCGCCCTTGAAGAGGATGAGCGTGGGGATGGACATGATGCCGAAGCGCTGGGCGAGGGCGCCCTCGTCGTCAACGTTGCACTTGTACACGGCCAGGCGATCGGCCATCTCCTCGCCGATCTGCTCGACGATGGGGCCCAAAGCGCGGCAGGGGCCGCACCAGGAGGCCCAGAAGTCCACGAGGACGGGCTTGTCGGAAGCGGCAACGATGGCGTCGAAGTCGGCAGTGGTAATCTCGTTGGCCATAATGATCTCCTTGTTGTCTACGCCTTGCTGGCGTTCTTCTTCGCTTAGCTTAGCTTATACCCAATGAGAAAGAAAATCATCACGTGGCCGAATGATTTGTCAGCAAACAATCAATTGAGTCACGCGAATGCCCTGTCAGGCACGGTGCGCTGGCACTGCCTGGGTCAACTGCTATTCTGGTGAGGTCAGACAGCAGGTGGGAGACAGCCATGGGACCAAGCAGAGAAGACCGTCATGAGTGCTATGTGGCAAAGGCGCGTGCCGAGCTGGCGAGCCTTGCCGAGCGCGGCGTGCTTATGGCAGGAAACGCGTTCTCCTCGATACTGCTGGTGAAGGGCGAGCCTACCGCCGAGGAGCGGGATGGTGGCGCACCGTTTGCAGGCGAGGACGGCACGGCGCTCAGAGCCGCGCTGCAGGCGCTGGGATATGCCCCCGAGGACTGGTCGGGGCTGGCCACCTGGGACGAGGGTGGCGTAGCCTTGGACGCTCCCCTGCTGAGGGAGGCCATCTGCGCGCTCGATCCGGCAACCTGCGTGGTGTGCGACGGTGCTGCGGCAGACCTCGTGCGCGAGGCCTTTGCGGAGGATCTCGCCACGCTGGAGAGCTTTGACGAGGCCATGCTTGTGGACGGGGTGCTCGCCCAGGTGGCAGGCATGCGCATGCTGAGCCTCGGTGGCTTTGCGGCATCGCTTTCGGACAAGCGCAAGAAGCAGCTGATGTGGCATCGCCTCAAGCAGCTTCCGCCGCTGGGCGAGCCGTACTAGGGGCAGGCGCACGCAAGGGACGCCCGCCTAGCTCCTCTTGTTCAGCTCGATGATGCGGACCTCGCTCACGTGACCGTTCTCCGCGATGATGCGACCGATGGTCGGGCCCTTGGACGTGCGCGGGAAGGTGGGGCTGCCCGGGTTCATGACCAGCACGCGCGTCTTGGGGTCGCGCTTGACAAACGGACGATGCGTGTGGCCACAAATCGCGATGTCGCAGGTCAGA
The DNA here is from genome assembly GCA_902790135.1 of uncultured Coriobacteriaceae bacterium. Classification (GTDB taxonomy): domain Bacteria; phylum Actinomycetota; class Coriobacteriia; order Coriobacteriales; family Atopobiaceae; genus UBA1367. The sequence continues at coordinate 9,040 of CADAQM010000012.1, read as the reverse complement.
AGGTCGAGGCGCTCCTCGTAGTGGCAGAGCTGCCAGCGCAGTCCCGCCGAGAAGAACGAGGTCACGCGCTTTACCGAGGGACCGTAGCCCATGCCCCAGTCGTTGTTGCCCAGGCATGCGTGGACGGGCGCAATCCGCTCCAAGGTGCGGTAGTCGTACTCGGAGCAGATGTCACCGGCATGCACGATGTAGTCCGCGCCACGCACGGCCTCGAGCAGCTCCTCGGAGAGGTAGCCGTGCGTGTCGGAGATGATGTCAAACCGCATGTTTGGGGCCTAGCTACAGCCCGAGGGCACGCTTGAGGGCCACCACGCGGCGGCGCGACACCGGAATCTTCTTCTCGTCGATGCCCTTGAGGCCCAGCTGCAGGATGCCACTGGAGATGGTGTCCACCGACTCGACGTTGTCCAGGTTGACGATGTAGCCACGGTGCACGCGGAAGAAGTTGTGCGGCGCGAGCTTCTGCTCGAGCTTGGCCAGGCTGATCGTGGAGAGGTAGCGGTCACCCTCGGTGTAGATGCAGGAGTAGTCGTCCTTGGCCTCGATGTAGCGGATCTGGTCGATGGGAACGAGCACCTTGCGGCCGCCCTTCTCCACCGGAATGCGCTCCACGCCGGAGTGCGACGACGGCGCGGGCTTGACGCGGGCCTCCACCTTGTCCAGCGCGCGGGCGAGACGGCTCGTCTCCACGGGCTTGAGCAGGTAGTCAACCGCGTCGACGCTGAAGGCCTCGACGGCGTACTCGCTGTAGGCGGTCACGAAAACCACCGCGGGAGGGTTCTTGAGCTTGTGCAGGGCCTCGGCCAGCTGCATGCCGCTCGTCTTGGGCATGGAGATATCCATGAAGAGCACGTCGGTGCGCTCGTCGGTGCCCTCCTTGCTGCGCACGAGCTTCTCCACGGCTTCGCGGGCGTTGGCGGCCTCCGAGATGTAGTTGATCCGGCCGGTCTCCTCCAGCAGGAACCTCAACTCAGAACGGGCAGGTGCCTCGTCGTCGACAATCAGCGCGTTGAGCATCTTTCACCACTTTCTAAAAACCCGTATACCGGCAGCTACCAGTAACCCCTGATTCTATAGCAACTTCTCTATTCTACTCTTGCTCGTCCCACTCGTCAGGTGGGGCAATTTCCCTCACGGGCGCCACACCGACAAGCCGCAGCGTGACCGACGTGCCCGCCCCGACCTTGGACATGACCTCGATACCCGAACCCTTGCCGTAGAAGAGCTCGATGCGGTCGGCCACGTTGCGCAGTGCGATGCCCGTGCCCTTGCTGCCGCCCTGCGGCTGTGCGGTCGTGTCCACGCTGAGCAGGCGCTCGGCGACGCTCTCGTCCATGCCGACGCCGTCGTCGGCCACCGCGATCAGCACGTCACTACCATCGGTCGCCACCTGCACGTCGATATGCAGCGGGCCCTCGTCACGCATGGCATGGCGGACGGAGTTCTCCACCAGCGGCTGCACGATAAAGGCCGGCACCTTGATGTCACCGCAGCCGGGCTCGACGTCCTCGGAGAGCACGATGCGGTCGTCGCCAAAGCGGGCGCGCTCGATGGTCAGGTAGCGTCGCGTCTGCTCGAGCTCGTCGGCCAGGGTGATGGGCGCCTCCGTGCCCTCGAGCGTGCGACGGTAGAAAACCGCAAACTCGCGCAACAGGTCGCGGGCGCGGGTTGGGTCGGTGCGCGTGAACGCGGCGATGGTGTTGAGCGTGTTGAACAGGAAGTGCGGGTTGATCTGCGCCTGCAGCGCCTTGACCTCGGCACGCGCGGTGAGCTCGGCCTGGCGGTCCAGCTCGTAGACGGACAGCTGCGACGAGAGCAGCTCAGCGAAGCCGCGCGCGATGGCCATCTGCGTGCGGTTGATCTCGCTGCCCCTGCGGTAGTACAGCTTGAGCGTGCCCACGGCGCGCTCGTGCACGGTGAGCGGGACGATGATGCCCACGGGATAGCTGCGCGTGGTGTCGGTGATGGTGGCGCTGAACATGCCGCCCGTGCGCTTCCAGTTCTTCTCGTTCAGGCGCGAGAAGGTCTGGATGCGGCCGCTCTCCAGCACCTCGCTGGTGGGATTGCTGTTGTCGTTGCCTTCCTCGCCGCCATAGGCGCCCTCGCCCACGTAGGCGAGGGTCTTCTCGGTGTCCGTCATGGCAATGGCCGAGGCCTCGGTCTCGGGCAGCAGGAGCTGGCAGACCGCGCGGCAGCCCTCGGGCGTGAGGCCTCCGCGCATGTGGTACTGCGTGGCGGACGCCACGCGGAGCGTGCGCTCGGTGGCCTGTGAGCGCTGGTCGTCCGATGCGAGCAGGCTCGAGCTTGCCATGGTAATCACCGTTGCGAGGCCCACGCCCGCCAGGACGACCGCGATGAGGTTCGCCCTGATGAGTCCTCCCGAGAGGACGCCGAGCATCGCCACGGTGACGATGCTCAAAAACAGGTGGAAGCCGTTTGGCAGGAACTGGTTACGATCGGCGGAGCTCATCAGTCGATACCTCCCGCCATGGGCAGGGCGTCGTCCAGGCTGCCGATTGCGGTGCGCCTTGTCGTCTGGCTCGCGGGCTGAGGCGAGCCCATCTTCTCGAGCGTGTGGGCGAGGGCGCGGTCGTTCCAGAGCGAGGCCATGATGCGCGGCCAGTAGGTCTGGAAGGCAAAGTAGTCACGCGCCACGGAGGTGGCCCAACGCTCGGCCTCGGCGCGACCGTGGAAGAGGATCTCGAGGTACGTGCGCCGCTCGGGTCCCGCGATGGCACGCGCGATGGTGGTACGCAGGATGCGTGCCTTGAGGATGCGGCCGTCCAGCCAGGCGGCGGGATACGGGCGCAGGGACTCGGGCGTCACGTGGTGCAGGCTGATGATCTCGCGCGAGGCGGCGAGCTTCTTGACCTCGTAGTTCCAGCGGTAGAGATTCTGCAGGTAGCGCGCGGCGTGGCTGGGCACCTTGGGTGGCAGGTGCTTGACGCACCACTGGTTGTCAAACCACACGTCAAAGCCGTACATGCGCAGGTTGATCAGGTAGTCGAGGTCCTCTCCGCGGGTGATCAGGGGGTCGAAGGCCACGCTGCAGAAGGCCTCGGCTCCCACGGCAAAGCAGCCGCCGCAGACGTAGTTGGACCGCGAGATGCGCGTGCCCGAGAGGGCGGCGTGCATCCACTCGTTGAACTCCTCGCGCTTTGACCACCAGCGGTCGTACCAGCGCGGCTTGTTGACGTCCGCGTAGGGCGAGCCCTCGCGATTGATGTAGTAGCCGCTCTTTGCCTGGATGGGCAGACCCTGCCGCGTCTCGAGGCCGATACCGTAGACCGCGTCGATGAGGAAGTTCTCGTCGATGGCCACCTCATCGTCGTCGAGAAAGACCACCACGTCGTGGCCGAGGGCGGCGGCAACCGCCAGACCCATGTTGCGGATGGCCCCGTAACCGCGCAGCGAGCAGGGCTCGCCCTCCAGGCCGGGCGCCACGTGGTCGATGGCCCGCATGACCTGCTGAGCCTCGTTGCGGCCGATGACCAGCGGGTTGAGGTCGGGATGGGCGCGGCAGATGGTGTTGACACGGGCGCGTGCCGACTCCGCATAGGTGGGCGGGGCCACCACGAGTACGATGACCCGCAGCACGCCGCGGACCTGCTCGAGCGACTGCAGGCAGGTCTCGAGCTCGGGAAGCGGCTTGGATATGGGAGTCGAGTGATCGTATATGCCGACATCGCCGACGGACACGAGGTCGTCGGTGCGAGACCAGTACGAAGGTATGACGATGACGGGATTCACGAGGAAGCGGGTGCCTTTCGCTCGGACTACCAGCACACTGTCTCATTCTACCGCAGGTGGGAGGCGTAGGCGCAACTGAGTTGCATCCGTAGTACCATGTGTCTATCAGTCGATTCTCGGTCGATTACAACAAAGGAGCAGTTTATGGACGTCATGCAGGTCGCCTCCCAGCTTCTCGGGTTTTTGGGCAACAACCCCCAGCTCATCCAGCAGTTCATCCAGCATCCGTACTCCACCACCGCGCAGGCCACCGGCTCCGACGAGCAGCTGTCCCGCGAGGACATGAGCCAGGTTGTCACCGCTGCCGCGGCGCTCTCCAACAACCAGCAGCTCCCCTCCTCCGACATCGCCAACATCGCTTCTGCGCTGCTCGGCCAGAACAACAACAGCGTTCACTCGCTCACCAGCATGCTGTTCGGCGGCGGCAACACGGCCAATCCCACGCAGATGGCCCAGCAGCAGACCTCCTCTAACGGCACGCTCAACCTCGGCAGCCTCGTGAGCATGGCACTTCTCGCTAGCACGCTGATGAACGCCGCCAAGCCGCAAGCCCAGCAGGCAGCGCAGCCCGTGCAGCCCAGCAAGCCCTCCGTCAACCTCGCCGACGGCCTCGACATCGGCGAGATCGCCACGCTGGCCGGCCAGTTCCTCGGCGGCAACGCCGCCAAGCCGCAGGCCGTACCGCAGGCCCAGCCGGCCCAGCCGGTTCAGCAGCAGGCCAGCGCCGGCCTCGACTTTGGCACCATCGCCCAGCTGGCGAGCGTCTTCCTGAAGAAGTAAGGCCTTATCAGGCAAAGCCTCGGCTCGCAAGAGCCGCCTCTTGACGCGCCCCCAGGATTTCGCACCTGGGGGCGCGCTTCGTTTGGCGAGGCGTGTGGGAGGGCTGATTCCGGCCCCAGCGACGGACCGGTCGGCACGGGTCCGCTCCCGGGGACGCAACGGGCTGCGGTTCCGGCTCCATCGGCGGACCGGTCGGCACCAGTCCGCCCCGCGGGACGCAACGGGGGCTCGTTCCGGCTCCATCGACGGACCGGTCTGCACCAGTCCGCTCCGGGAGACACGCAATTTGTCCCTTAGCCCAACGACGGGCGCTCCGCTTGCGCTGCGCTAAGATAGGAGCAGGCCAACGGCGAGAGGGCAGCCATGCAGGACGAGCTGGATAAGACACTGGCACACGAGGCAGACGAGCCGCGCGACACCCCTGCGGCCGAGCCGGATGCTGCAGCCGAGTCCACACCTGCGGAGCAGCCCGAGGCTGCAGCCGAGCCTGCACCTGCTGACGAGCCCGAGACGCCGACCGAGTCTCACCCGGCACCCGCACCGCTCTCGCGCCCAGATGCGGCTGCCACGCAACCCATGCCCGAGGCGACCGTGCCCCTCCCCGGTCCGGATGCCACAACCGAGCCCATTGCCAGCAAGCCCGTCGTCAGCGTCGAGGCGCCCAGCCTTCGGGACGTCGGGCACACCACAACTGCGTGGCTCAAGGGTCGTGCGAAGGCCGTCGGCGCGTTTCTCTCCACCCACCGACTGGTCGCCATCGGCGTTGCGCTCACCTGCGTCGCCGCCGTGCTGGCCATCACGCTCTTGGGCCTACGCAACTCGACCATGCCCTCCGACGAGCAGATCCGCACCGACGCCCTCGCCCATCTCGGGGCACCTGCGCACACGATGGGCTCCTTCGACCTTGACGAGCCGCTCGTGCTCCAGACGGTCGACATCGTGAGCAAGCATCCGAGCAAGAGCCGCAACGACGGTTGCACGGTAGACGTCGTAGCCACTTTTGCCAACGCGGCCATCGAGACGCGCGCCGACGCGCAGCTGACCTACGTGCGCGAGGGCGACGACTGGACCTGCTCCGCCGGCACCGTGGGCTCCGCCTCGCATCGTGCGATGGCCGCCATCGACCAGCAGCTGATACTCGACCACCTCGACGAGCTGCTGCAGGCCGCCGACAACGACGAGGACGGGCGCAGCAGCCTCGAGAGCCTCTACCGCACGGCGACCACCGAGGTATCCGATGCGTACTTTGACGAGGAGTCCCAGACCTGCGAGTACGCCCTGCACCTCACCAGCAGCGGAACCTTTGTCGCCTACGAGTGCGACCTCGTGGCGAGCTTCCGCTTTGCCGCCGCAAGCGGCGCCTGGGAGCTGGCAAATGCCACCGCCAGCAGAGGCGCCAAGGACCTAGGCTTCTCGCCACTAGTGGGCACCTGGAAGGGCACCTTCGTCAAGCAGAGCGCCGTAGACGGGCGCTGCCTCGCGGCGCGTGACAACGGGCTGACGGTCCAAATCACCAAGGCGGCCTCGGCCAATGACGGGGCGGTCATCGAGGGCACCCTGAGCGGCATTGCCCACATGCATCCCGAGCGCGAAGCCGACGCCGACGCCACCGACGGCGACCAGCAGCTAGATTCCGTGCCCTTTACGGGCACCTGCTCCGACGAGGGGCTCGTGTTCACCTGCGCGACGCAGGACATCTCTGGTGGCACCGTCACGCTCACGCTGACCTTTGGCACCCCAGCGGCGCCAGATGCCGCGAGTGCGGCGCTGGAGAGCGCCTACACCTACGACTCTACCCTGCTGTTTGTCATCCCCTACCAGCACACGGACCGCTTTACCGACGTCTTCACACTGGAGAAGCAGCAGTAGCACCCGAGCGGCGATGTCACGCGGGTTTGCGGCCCCTAGTCCAGCCACTCGCCCATCAGCAGGCCCATCACGCTGGCCATCATGAGCCCGCGCGTCCAGCCGCTCGAGTCGCCCAGACAATGCAGGTGTGCCACGTTGGTCGCAAGACGCTCGTCCATGCGCACGCGATTGCTGTAGAACTTGAGCTCGGGAGCGTAGAGCAGGGTCTCCCCCGACGCAAAGCCAGGCACCACCTGGTCGACGGCCTTGATGAACTCCACGATGTCGGTCATCGCGCGGTACGGCATGGCGCTGGTGATGTCGCCGGGTTCCGCATCGGGCAGCGTAGGCACCACGTTGGAGCGTGAGAGTTCCTCAGGCCACGTGCGCTTACCGTCGAGGATATCGCCGAAGCGCTGAACCAAGATGTGGCCCGCGCCGAGCATGTTGACCAGCGAGCCCACGCGCTTTGAGTACTCGATCGGGCGGTCGAACGGCTCGCGGAAGTGCTGCGTGCAGAGGACGGCCAGGTTGGTGTTGTTGCTCTTGCGATCCTTGTAGCTGTGCCCGTTGACCACGGCGAGACCGTTGTCGTAGTTCTCCTGGCTAACGAAGCCGCCGGGGTTCTGACAGAACGTGCGCACCTTGTCACGGAAGGGGTTGGGATAGCCCACCAGCTTGCTCTCGTAGAGGACGTTGTTGACCTCGTCCATCACCTCGTTGCGCACCTCCACGCGCACGCCCATGTCCATGGGGCCGGGCTCGTGCGCGATGCCGTGTGCCTCGCAGACATCCGCGAGCCAGCTTGCGCCGCGCCTGCCGGTAGCAACGACGGTCTCCTTGGCGCGGAGTAGCTGTGCGGTGCCGCCACGTGTGGGCCTCACGCTTGCACCCGTGCAGGCCTTGCGGCCTTCCTCGCCCTCAACGAGCAGGTCGACGCACTCGTGCTCGAAGAGGATCTCGACGCCCGCCTCCAGCAGGTGTTGCTGTATGCGTCCGTAGATCTCCTGCGCGCGCTCGGTGCCGAGGTGGCGGATGGGGCAGTCGACCAGCTTGAGCCCCGCCTTGATGGCGCGTCGGCGGATCTGCGCGACCTCGTCGGGATGCTCGAGGCCTTCCACGTGCGGATCGGCCCCAAAGCGCAGGTAGATGTCGTCGCAACGCTCTATCGTGCGCTGCACGAGCTCTGCGCCGATGAGCTCGGGCAGGTCGCCGCCCACCTCGTGCGAAAGCGAGAGCTTGCCGTCGGAGAACGCGCCAGCGCCGCTGAATCCCGTGGTGATGCGACACGGCTGGCACCCCACGCAGTAGCCCGTGCGCTCCTTGGGACAGCTGCGTCGCTCGATGGGCAGCCCCTTCTCCACCATGGTGATGCGACGACCGTCACCGCGTTCAAGCAGCTGCAGTGCGCAGAAGATGCCCGCGGGACCAGCGCCGATGATAAGGACGTCGGTGTCCGAGGGGATAGCCATTTCGCTCATTGGTCCTCCAAATGCTGCGGGGCTGGGAAACAGGTACCTGTCCCCTGTATCCCTGACAGACATGTGGTCGTACTAGTCGGTTTTTCTACCCCATTGTAAGCCAGGGCGCCAGAGTGGGAACAAGGGTAGTATTGACCGCAGCAATCACGCGGCCCCGCGCCGCTTTCCCGAGGAGGATACATGTCGATTGAAAAGCCCCTGCCCCTGATGGTTGGCAACAAGGCCTACTACTCCCTGACCTCGTACGACCCGGTGGAGATCACCGTCGACGTGCCTTACACGCTCGACGAGGACGTCGACTACGTGCTGAGCATGACGCTGAAGGAGATGGGTGGGTCGCTGGCCAACCTCTCCGACCCAGCGTGGGTGTCCGAGAACTTCGAGGGTCTGAGCACCGAAAGCGAAGTGCGCGCCGCCCTGCGCCGCGAGCTCGAGATGATGAACATGCAGATGGCCGAGCAGCAGAAGCTCGGGCGTTGCATCGAGGCGCTTGCCGCACGCCTGGCGCAGTCCATTCCGCCGCAGCACCTGGAGCGGGCACGAGAGGAGGTTCGCATGCGCTTCACTCAGCAGCTGCAGAGCGACGGTCTGACACCCGGGCAGTTCATGCAGCGCACGCATACCACGGCTGCTCAGCTCGACGCCATGTTCGACCGTCAGGCGCAGCAGATGTGCGAGGGCGACGCCGCACTAGCCGCCTATGCGCACGAGAAGAAGCTCAAGGTGGACGAGCAGGAGTACGCCCGTCTGCTGGGAATGGAGCCCGAGGAGATGAAGAAGGTTATCGAGCAGGCGCGCGCTGCCGGGCAGTCCGATGACCTGCACGAGGCGGCGCTCCAGGCCAAGGCAGCGCAGATCGTGGTGGCCGAGTGCTCCTGCTCGTATCGCCACGAGACTCCAGAGCAGGCGAAGGCCCGCGTCTCTCAGTATCGCCAGATGGAGCAGATGTTCGCCGGTGCTGGCGACGACGATGAGCCCGAGCCGCCCGTCAGCGAGAACTCTGGCTTCAAGCTGGTCTAAGGCAAAAGGGTAACCCCCCTTTGTCTTACGCGTATCGATACTAGAAGAGGGGTCGCCCAGAGGTGAACTGCGTCCCAAAACTTGGACGACCAAATAAGTGCTAAGCAGCGAGGGACTGATTCCGGAACTCCTCCGGGGTCAGTCCCTTCAGTTTAACCTGC
>CADAQM010000011.1 GCA_902790135.1 uncultured Coriobacteriaceae bacterium | reverse complement strand
TGGTGGTCATGAGGCCCTTCTCGATGGGGGCGTAGTCGTTCAGGCCCTTAGCCATCGGAGCGAGGCAGTTGGTGGTGCAGGAGGCCGCGGAGATGATGTCGTCATCAGCGGTCAGGATGTCGTGGTTGACGTTAAAGACAACCGTGGGGAGGTCGTTGCCCGCGGGAGCGGAGATGACGACCTTCTTGGCGCCGGCGTCAATGTGAGCCTGGGCCTTGGCCTTGGAGGTGTAGAAACCAGTGCACTCCAGAACGACGTCGACGTCGAGCTCGCCCCACGGGAGCTCTGCCGCGTTGGCCTTGGCGTAGATGGTGATCTTCTTGCCGTCGACCTCGATGAAGTCCTCGCCAGCCACGACGGTGTGGTTGCGAGCATAGTTGCCCTGGGAGGAGTCATACTTCAGAAGGTGAGCGAGCATCTTGGGGGAGGTGAGGTCGTTGATAGCGACGATCTCGGAGCCCTCATGACCGAACATCTGACGGAAAGCCAGGCGACCGATGCGACCAAAGCCGTTGATAGCAACCTTAACTGCCATACTTTCTCCTTTCGCGAGGCCCCCCGAGGCCGTTCCCCGAGACAGGCCTTAACCAACATACTGATGGCAGCATACACCCAAACCTGACGCGTCGTCACGCCGAGTCCCCAGACGTGGCCAAATTAATCCGTATTTGGTAGCTGAGAGTTGAAACGAGCACGGTGAGCGGAGTTGTGCTAGCGCTGCTCCCGGAGCTCCTCCACGATGGCCTTCAGCCGAAGAAGCCTATGGTACATGCCCGATTTCTTGGTTGGCGGCGAGGCGAGCGCGCCAAGGTCCGCAAGCGAGAGCTCCGGATAGGCGCGACGCAACTCACAAAACTCGCGAACGGCAGGCGGTAGCTTTGCGAGCCCCACCAGACGCTCCGCCTCGGCGATGAGCTCGATCTGGTTGCCCGCCGCGCGGGTCGTTCGCGAGAGGTTTGCCGTCTCCGCATTGACGAGGCGGTTGACGTCGTTCTTGAGCGACTTCACGTGCCGGACGTTCTCGATGGCGCGAGGGGTGCGCTGTGCCCCCATCGCCTTTAGCAGCCGAACCACGTCGTCGAAACTCTTGAGGTATATGGCGTAGGCGCCGCGCCGACGGTTGAGGCGCGCGACAACCCCCCACTCCCCTATGAGGTCTATGATGTCTTGGGCGAACCGCTCACCAGTAACGGCGATCTCGAGGTGGAAGTCACCGCGCGGATCGGCCACGAAGCCACCCGCCATGAACGCACCACGCACGAAGGCCGCCCTACAGCAGCGGTTCTCGAGCAGCCGCGTCGGGGCGCCGGTCGCCAAGCCGCGGCCGGGCACCAGAATGCCCAGGCGCACGAGAACAGCCTCGAGCTCGTCCTGCTCCAGTATCTCGATGAGGTAATTCTTTGTCTTATGGAGGTTGGAGCGACGGACCGTGAGGCGCGTCTCGAGGTCGAGGAGCTCGTGGGTGAGCTTGATCATGGTGCGCGCCACCGACCCGGTCTCGGTGGAGACCCGGATGGTGTAGCGTCCCGGCCCCCGGTACGAGAGGGTTCCGCACACGCGAATGATGGCCGAGAGCAGCGCGTAGTTGCAGTTGGGACAGGTCCCCTCCACGCGCGAGAGCTCTTCTTTTACCTGCGCGGTGAACGACATGGCTCTACGAGGAGGCGTTACGCTCGGCGCGGGCGAGGTCGCGATGGCTGGTCAGGACGTGATAGCCCTCGTGGGTGAGGTGCGCTGCCGTGGCCTCCGCAATGGCCACCGAGCGATGCTGGCCGCCCGAGCAACCGACACCCACCGACAGGCGGCTCTTGCCCTCGTTGACGTAGCCCGGCATGACCGTGTCGAGCAGGCTCGTCCAGCGCTCGAGGAAAGCCTTGGTCTGCGGGTGCCCGATGACGAAGTCGCGGACCAGCGCGTCCTGCCCCGTGAGCGGTCGCATCTTGGGGTCCCAGTACGGATTGGGCAAAAAGCGCACGTCGATGATGATGTCCGCCTCCTCTGGCATGCCGTACTTGAAGCCGAAGGAGAAGACGTGCACCTCCATGAGCTGCTGCTCGGTAAGGTGGGTGAACTCCGCGAGAAGACGCGAGCGCAGCTGCTTGGGCTTGAGGTTGGTGGTGTCGATGGTGAGGGTCGCCCGCTCGAGCATGGCAGCCATCTGCTCGCGCTCGCGACGCACTGCGTCGATGGTGGCCTCCCCCTCACGAGCGAGGGGATGCGGACGACGATTGAGCGCATAGCGACGCAGGAGCACCTCGTCAGAGGCCTCGAGGTAGAGCACCCCATAGCTGAACTCGTGCGCCTCGAGGCTCTTGAGCGCCTCGTCGAGGTCCTCGAAGAGCTTCTGGCTGCGCAGGTCGCAGACGACGGCCAGGTGGCGGCCGACGCCGGAGGAAATGCCGCTCATCTGCGCCACCGAGAGGATGAGGCTGGGCGGCAGGTTGTCGATCACGTAGTAGCCGAGGTCCTCGAAGGTGTGCATGGCCTCGGTTTTACCGGCACCGGACATGCCGCTGATGACGATGACGTCGGGGCTGTTGAGCGCAGAATCGCCTATGCGGGGGCCGTGGGACATGAGGCACTCCTTACCAAGGTTTTACAAGCACTAGCATAACGCAGCCGCTGCGGCGCGGTGATGGCAAATGGCCCGCTCCCCCACCGTCGTTCCCGCTTTGTCGACCTGCGTCGCTACTCCAGATAGCGGTCGCGCAGCGCGTCGAGCGTCTGCCCGTCGATGCCGTACTCCCCCTCGAAGTACGCCTCCACGCTTCCGTAGCGCTCGTCTATGGCATCGATCACGGCGAGAAGATCGCTCTCGTTCACGCCGTTGGCCTTCTGCCAGCGCTCGATGATCTCGGGCGGCGTATCGGGAGGCAGGTTGTCGGCCACCGCCTCGATGATGCTCCGGCGGTACTCGTTGGTGAGCAGGAAGTCCTCCATGATCGCCTCGTGCGTCACGCCCAAGAGCAGGTTGACGACAAGCGCGCTCACGCCGGTGCGGTCCTTGCCCGCCGTGCAGTGGAAGTAGACGGGCACCTCACCGGACGCCACGTGCTCCACCAGCGTTTGCAGGGCGGGGTTGCCGAAGGCCATGTTCACGTAGAGACGCTCCATGAACGTGCCATCCTCAAAGAGCTTGGGGTCCATCTGCTCGAACTTGGCGATGGCCTCGGGCGAGAAGTCCACCTCGCTGCCGTCCTCGAAGCGCATCCCGCCGATGCGCTGGTAGTCCGTGCCCTCGGCAAGGTAGTCCGCCTTGCCCGAGGCCTCCCCCGCCGCCCGCAGGTCGAGCACGAAGCGCAGGCCCATGGCGTCCACGAGGGTGCGTTCCTGCGCGCTCAAACCCACGAGGGAACTCCCGCGATAGAAGAGGCCCCTGCGCACGGTGCGACCGTCGTTTGTCGGAAGGCCACCCAGCTCGCGCAGGTTGAGCTCGGTGGCAAAGCCGGGCACGTAGCCGACTGTCTTGGTCAGGTCCATGAGTCTCTCCTAGCCAATCTCGCTGTCGTTCTCGTCCTCCCAGGCGCGAATGGTGCGCCACACCTCCTGCGCCACCGCCTCGGGCACGCCCTTGACCTCGGCAATCTCTGCTGCGCTGGCCTGGCGCAGGCGCTTGAAGGAGCCAAAGTGGCGCATGATCGCGCGTTTGCGCTTGGGCCCGACGCCCTCGACCTCGTCGAGGATGGAGACGCTCTGCGCCTTGGTGCGCAGCTCGCGATGGAAGGTAATCGCAAAGCGGTGGCTCTCGTCGCGCACCTGCTTGATGAGGTAGAGCGAGGGGGAACCCGAGGGCAGCACCACCGGCGTGTCGTCCCAGGGGACGAAGACCTCCTCGTCAGACTTGGCCAGACCGCAGGCCGGAATGTCCAAACCGAGGGCCGCGAGCTGCTCCATGGCTGCCGTGAGCTGCGGTTTTCCGCCATCGACCACCAGCAGGTCGGGAGGCGCCGCCGCAAAGCGCTCGTCGGACATGTTCTTGGCGCCGTAGCGGCGACCGAGCACCTCCTGCATGCTCACGAAGTCGTTCGCCTCGTCGAGCTCGGTGCGGATCTTGAAGCGACGGTACTGCCCCTTGTCGGGTAGGCCATTGGTGAAGACCACCATCGACGCCACGGTGAAGGCGCCGTGCAGCGTGGAGATGTCGAAGCACTCGATGCGCATCGGAGGCGCGTCGAGCGCGAGCGCGCTTTCGAGCTGCAGTAACGCCTGGTTGGTGCGCTTGTCGGCGTAGCCCGTGCGCACCATGTAGCGGTTGAGCGCGTGATGGGCGTTGGACGCGGCCATCTCCAGAAGATGGCGCTTCTCGCCGCGCTGCGGGCGCCTCACGCGACAGACGCGGCCGCGTCGCGTGGTCAGCCACTCGGCGATGAGCTCGGCGTCGGAGAGCTGCAGCGGCACGCAGACCTCTGCGGGCACGTCGGCCGTCTCGCCGTAGTAGCGCTTGAGGAAGCCCTCCACGAGCTCCTCCTCGCTCACGTCGGCACCCTTGTTGAGCACGAACTCGCAGGTACGAACCACGCGACCCTCGCGGACCACAAACACGCAGGCGGCGGATATGGTCTCCTCGCGGTAGAAGCCCACCGCGTCGAGGCTCACGTCGGAGGAGAGCACCACCTGCTGGTTGTCATCGAGGCCCTCGAGCACGTCGATGCGATGCTTGATACGACCGGCACGCTCGAACTCGAGCTCAGACGCTGCCTCTGCCATCTGCTCGCGCAGGTCGCCGATGATGGCCGAGCGGCGGCCCTCCAGAAACTGCTCCACCTGCCGGACGTGGCGCCCGTAGTCGGCCGTGGTGATGGCGCCGCAGCACACGCCCGGCCCGCGCCCCACGTGCGAGTCGAAGCAGGGGCGCCCGCGCTCGGCGAGCACGAGGTTGGCCACGGCAACGTCATCGGGATGGCTGTCCAGGTAGCGCTTGGTGCGCTTCCACTCCGCGCAGGTGCCGATGCAGATGGGCACCACCTTGCGCAGCGTGTCGATGGTCGTACGGGCGGCGCGGGCATCGGTGTAGGGCCCAAAGTAGCGGGTCCCCTTGCGGTGCTTCTCGCGCGTGTACTTGATGCACGGATACGCGTCGCTCTCGGTGATCGCGATGAAGGGGTAGCTCTTGTCGTCCTTGTAGTCGACGTTGAAGTAGGGGTGGTACTGCTCGATGAGGTTGCGCTCGAGCACCAGGGCCTCGTGCTCGCTGCCAACCACCACGTAGTCGAAGCTGCGCACCACCTGCATCATCAGGGGAATCTTGTCGCGGTCGTCCTGCAGGGTCACGTACTGACGCATGCGAGCGCGCAGGTTCTTGGCCTTGCCGACGTAGATGACCTCGCCCTTGCCGTCCTTCCACAGGTAGCAGCCCGGCTCGGTGGGCACGCGCGAGACCTGCTCGGCGATGCTTGCCAGCCCCTCGTCCTCGGGACGCGGAGCCTGCTGGGTGAAGTCGGGCATGTAGGAGGAGTCGCGCGTGCTCATCGAGCTTCCGCCGCACGGCAGAGGGCCTCGACGACCCCGTGGACCTGGTCGTCGTTAAGGTCGCACGGTAGCGCCACTGCACCAGTGACAAGACGCGCCGTCACGGGCAGGCCAGCGAGCGTCTGGTCGAAGCCATATGCCGCGGCATCGCTCACTCCCGGATAGAGCAGCGGCCGATACCAGGGCACCGCATAGAGACCGACTCCTGCAATACCCGCGATGGCCTCGTCCGCCTGAGCGTCCGTTGGCATGGTGACCGGCAGACGGAGGAGCGGCTGGCCCGAACGCAGCATCTGCTCGCTCGTGCGCAGCCCTGGCTTGTCCGCCAGCTCGCGCGCGTAGGCATCAAGCGCGCGGACGCGCAGGGCATCGGTCTCGCCGAGCGCGCGCAGCGGACCGAGCACCTGCTCGCAGGCCCACTCGTTCATCGCAAGCGGCTCGTGTGCAACCTTGCCCGCCATCTCCTCGGGCGAGATGGCTGCCTCAAAGAGGCCGCGCGCTTCCATCCAACGGCGTAGGGCACCCGAAAGCGCATGCGGTAGGTGGTTGAGCACCCTGATCTGCGTGCGGTAGCGGCGCATGGCACGAGCAAGGCGTGCGTCGGGCTCGGGCAAGCCCGCGAGCGCCGCAACGAGGGCATCGTGCAGCGTGCGGTCGCGCATGGCGGGGTTGACCCACACCGCTCCGCCAAAGTAGGTGGGCAGCATCTTCTCCACGCCAAAGGAGTGGAACGACAGGTCGGCCGTCGGGGCGCCGCCAGAACCCATGGCCATGCGACCCACACAGTGGGCGCAGTCCTCGAGCAGGAGGGCTCCGCGTGCGTCGGCAGCGGCCCGCAGCCGGGTGGAGGAGGCCTCGTCGATGTAGCCAAAGGTATGCTGGTCGACAATCCCCAGCACATCGTCGGCGACGGGCAGTGCCTCGCTATCAAGCGCGTAGGAGCCGGCGCACACATCACCGTAGAGAGGCCTGAGCCCTGCCGCGATGATGGGATCGACGGCAGTGCAGCAGGTCAGCAGCTGCGTGATGACGCTGCCGGCGCCGCGCAGCTCATGCAAGACGCGCAGACAGGCAAGCATGCCGTGGCGTGCGCGGTAGACCAAAAACCAGTCGTCGGCACTGGTGCCGGTACGCTGCGCCAAGGCGCTGCGGAGCTCTTGTTGCGCGTTTTGCATGGGTCGCTATCCTTCGAGGTCGCGATGGCCAAAGTACTTGCGGAAGTCCACGCGGTAGTGCACCCAGAGCTTGGCCATGTTCCACAGGCGCTTGGGATGGTTGTCGTGGGCGCCAAAGATAGTGGTGCCCACGCGACCCTGCTTCATCAGGCGCAGCGCCTGCGCCTTGGCAGGGCCCTCCTGGGCGTAGCGGCGCACGATGTCCTTGGGCACGCCCACCCACAGCATCTCGTCGAAGGCGTGTACGCAGGCTCCCCTGTTGCCCTCGATGACGTCCTCGACGACCGGGCGCGCGAGGTTGTGGCCGCTCAGCGTGGTGAAGAAGCTGCTCCTACCCTGGCGAGGGTTGAAGTCGAGCAGCTTGAAGCTGTTGTCGCGGATGTCGTACTTCATGTCGATGTTGAAGTAGCCAAAGTACTTGACGTGCTCCAGCAGGCGCTCGACCATCTCGTAGACCTTCTCGTCGCCGTAGCTGACGATCGCTGCATAGTTGCCGATGCGCATGGGTGCGCAGTCCTCGAGGACCGGATGGCCCAGGGAGAGAAGCGCGATCGAGCCGTCGGAGCGCACGTAGCCGTTGAGCACGCGCATGTTGTCATCCCCGCCGGGAATGAAGTCCTGGATGACCAGGCCCTCGTCGTAGCCGGAGGCGTAGATGCGCTTGAGGGTCTCCTCGAGCATGGCCTCGTCCTCGATGATGAAGGCCTTCTTCTGTCCCTCGAAGGGATGCTCGCGGTAGAGCGCTGCGTTTGTCGGCTTGACCGCCACGGGATACGGGAAGGGCAGCTCGGGCACCTGCGGGCTGTCGATGCGCACCGTCTTGGGGTACGCGACGCCCGTACGCTCGCACAGCGCGTAGAAGCGCGCCTTGTTCTCGAGCTCGGTAAGCACGCCCGGGCCAGAGCAGACCGCCACGTAACGGCCGTCGAGCTCCGCCTTGTGCTCGGAGAGCAGCACCGAGTAGTCGTCGCCGCACGGGATGACCAGCGGCACCGCGTCGCCAAAGCTGTCGGCATCGCGGTTGAGCACCTCGATGAAGCGCTTGGGATCGAGATAGTTCTCGTCGCAGCGCTGCTCGATGAACTTGGAGTAGGCCGTGGGGGTCAGCGGGAAGGTGCCGTAGGCGTAGCTCTTGACCTGGTAGGCCTCCCAAAAGGCACGCGCCATGCCGTAGGCGCCGATCTCGGTGCCCAGAAGCACGGGAACAAACTGCTTCATCATGACCCCCTAGTCTTCCTTGCCACGCTCGCGGACGGCCGTGAGCACGCGCTTGCCCACCTGCAGCGACTTGTAGAATGCCCCCTTGACGGGGACGTCGCGGTCGGGCGCCACGTGCGTGACCTCCTTGGCGAACTTGGTCTTGAAGGTGTTGAGGCCGTTCAGCGCCGGCGAGAAGTCCGAGCCGATGCCCATGAGGTCGAAGTGCGTGCAGCCACGCTTGCCCAGCTCGCAGCAGGCAAAGAAGAAGATGCGGTCCGTGGCAAAGCTGCGACGGACGTCGCTGCGCGAGGCGGCGTAGTAGTAGGTGGCAAGCTTGCCGGAGATGGTGCAGATGGACCAGCTAGCCACCGTACCGTCCTCGAGGCGCGCCGCAAACAGGCGGGCATGCTCGGGACCAAGGACGCGCAGCATGTCCTCGTAGTCGCTCTTGGGCGCCGGGCTGAAGCCGTCGCGCTCGGCCGTCTCGACCATGATGGCGTAGTACTCGTCAAACGACACGAGCGCCTTGTCCGTCTCGTCGGCGCAGGTCACGGGCGCCTCGCGGAGCGCCTTGCGCACGTCGCGGCGACCGCGCGGCTTCATGCGGTTGAGAATCTCCTCGTCACCGCCGGTGAGGTCCATCACGACCGTCGTGTCGTAGGGAATCGAGGAGAGCGTGGGGCAGGTCTCGGGCAGCTCGGCATCGACCGACATGCGCATGAACGCCACGCGCCTGTCGCGCTTGCGCACGTAGGCGATGAGTGCCTTGGTGGCCTCGCGCTCCTCCTCCACCGTCGGGTGGGAAATCCACTGCGGCCCATGATGGGCGCGCAGGTAGTGGTATCCGTGCGTCTCGTAGTCCACGAAGGACACGTAGGCCACGTCATGGCCGTCCTGTGCGATTGCCAGGCAGCCCCAGAACGTGCGGCCGGGGACACCCTGCTGGTAGTCCGCCCAGGCCATCGTCTGCTCGATGGGCACCATGAGCTCCGCGTCGGCAATCAGCTGCTCGAACTCGTCACGGGAGAGCTCTCTAACTTCTGTCACGAACAACTCCTTACATCTGCTGTTCTGATGTTCATTGGCACTATTCGTCTCGACCATTGTAGATAGCCGCAGGCCTCATCCGCCCATTTGCACGGTAGAAACAGAGTAATCCCTCACGGGCACGCGCGGCGCGAGGCGGCTAGAATGGTAAGACGGCTTGGAAGTGACAGCGACGGGACGCACGATGAACAAACCCATTCTCGGCATCATAGGTGGCGTGGGGCCCTTGGCCACCGCCTGCTTCATGGAGGCGCTCATCCGCAAGACGCCCGCCCGGCGCGACCAGGACCACATGCCGATGATCATCTTCAACGACCCGCAGATCCCCGATCGCACCGCGCACATCCTCGACCATCGCAAGGCCAACCCGCAGCCCGAGATGGAGAAGGTGGCCCGCTGGCTCGAGCGTGCCGGCGCCGACTACATCGCCATCGCCTGCAACACCGCCCACTACTACTACGAGGGCATCGTCGACGCGGTGAGCATCCCAGTGGTCAACATCATGGAGGAGACGGCCAGCAAGCTCTCGGCCGACATCGGGCGCGGCAAGCTCGTCGGCCTGCTCGCCACGGAGGGCACGATCGCCTCGGGCGTGTTCCAGGACTATCTCAAGCGCCACGCGCTCAAGACGATGGAGCCCACCAGCGAAGAGCAGAGCGTCGTGACCGCGCTCATCTACGACGGGGTCAAGGCCGGTGCGCGCTACGACCGCAACCAGCTGCTCGAGCTGGCCTCCGGGCTGCACGAGCGCGGCTGCGATGCCGTCATCGTCGGATGCACCGAGCTCTCGGTCATCTACCAGGAGCTTGACGAGCGCCCCAGCTGGCTCTACGACTCCCTCGACGTGCTCGCCGAGCGCTGCGTGGACATCTACCAGCGCGCACGCAAAAATGGCGGCACGCTCGAAATCTAGCGTACCGCCACGTTGATGCGCTGCTTGCCGATGGGCTAGACGATCGGGCCGCCACCGACGAACGAGCCGGAGTTGTAGTAGACGCTGCAGATCTCGACGCCACCCCAGCTTGAGTGAATCATCAAGCCGCCGCCGATGCACATGCCCACGTGTCCGGTCGAGCTCGTGCTGGAACCCCAGAACATGAGGTCGCCGGCCTTGAGGTTTGCCTGGCTGGTCGTCCAGCCACCGTTGTCGAGGCACCAGCCGATCATGGAGTTGCCACGGCCGTTGCTCAGGCGCTGGCCGCGCGGAATGGAGATGCCGGCCTGCTTGAAGGACCACCAGACCAGGCCGGAACAGTCGAACTCCTGATTGGCGATGGCGCTACCCGACCAGGAGTAGCTCACGCCGAGCTGCGACTTCGCGTATTCGATGGCTGCGGACACGCCCTGACCCAGGTTGGGTACTGCATGGGATGAGGACGAGCTGCTCGAGCTGGAGCTGGACTCCGTGGTGGTCGTGGTCGTAGGCGCAACCTCGGGCTCGGCCTGTGCGGGGGTGTTGTCCACCACCTGCTCGGGCTCCTCCTGCTGCGTAGCCTCTGCGGCAGCGCGCTCCTCGGCCTCCCTGCGTGCCTTCTCCTCGGCCTCCTTGCGGGCCTTCTCCTCAGCCTCCTTGCGCGCCTGCTCCTCGGCAGCCTTGCGCTCGGCCTCGATCTGTGCCGCAATCTGCTCCTGCAGCTGCTCGTCCAGACCGTTCACGTAGTCCTGCTGGTCGTTCACGGCGCTCTGGAGCTCGCTGGCAATCTGCTTGCCCTCCTCGACGAGCTCTTCCTGGCGCTTCTGCTCGGTCTCTAGCGTTGCCTTCTGAGAGTCGAGCTCCTCCTGGATAGTGAGCACCGTCGAGATGGCGTCGCTCTGATGCTCGGCCACCTTGTCGGCGTAGTACACGCGCGAGACGAGGTCGTCGAGCGAGCTCGAGCCAAACAGGAACGAAAGGATGTTGATGCCGCTCTTGTAGTTCTCGGCCATGCTCTCGGAGAGAACCGCGCGTGCCTCGACGAGCTCCTTCTCCTTGACCTCGATCTCGCCCTCGGTCTCACTGATCTTGGTGCGCGTGACCTCGAGCTCGGCCTGCTGGTCCTCGAGCTGGGCGAACTTCTCGTCGCACTGGGCAGTAAGCGCGTCGAGCTCGGCGCGCGCAGTCTCGAGCTCGGCGGACGTGCTCTCGATGGCGTCGTTGGTAACCGCAGCCGCAACCGTGGTGGACAGCGGACTCATGGCAAGTGCAAAGGCAAGGCCAGCCGTAATGGCCGCTTTGCCCGGCTTGTTCAGTCTCATTCGGTCTCCCTAAACAGCGGGTTCCGTCAGATGGATTCTAACGTTAGCACTTGCATGCGGTAGCGGGTTAGCCCTAGCCCCCTCAACGCACTGCAAACACATCAATGAGGATGTTTTGAGTCGTATTTGCAGTACTTTTGTGATGATGGCGACCGTTCGCCGCCGCGCTGGGCGGTCGAAGGCCCTATGAGACGAGTTCGCGGAAGAAGCAGCTGCGATGCCCGGTGTGGCAGGCGGGACCAGGTGAGTCGACCACGCACACGAGCGTGTCGGCGTCGCAGTCGACGAGCAGGCGCTTGACCCGCTGCATGTTGCCACTGGTGGCGCCCTTGTTCCACAGCTCCTGGCGCGAGCGGGACCAGAACCAGGTGGTCCCCGTCTCGAGCGTGAGGCGCAGCGACTCCTCGTTCATCCACGCGACCATGAGCACCTCGCCGGTGCCCTCCTGCTGAACCACACAGGGAACGAGGCCATTGGCATCGAGCTTGAGATTCAGGTCGGCGAGAGTCAGTGCCTCAACCTGCTCCCCCGCGTACGTCTGGGCAACAACCATAAGAGCTCCTCCTCGAACTTAGCCTCGCAGCCATGACCTATCGTACCAGCGCGGGACTCGGCGTGCACGGCCGTTCGAGACGCCGGTCTGGCCCGAAGAGCTTGACTGCACCAGTACCGCAACATCTCTCGTCTACACTTGAAACGGGCACGCGAGCGGGAAGGATGGTAAGAATCAAGCACACCTTCGAACACGCCCGCGAGTACGAATAAACGTCCCCCAGAACTTGGCCTCGCAGGCTCCTGCGCCGCAGGTCTCATAGGCACGCAATGCCCCGTCCCCTTTGCTCTGAGCGATTTGCGCAGCGGAAGGCCACCTCAACCCTCCACCCACCTAGCGGCGGAGCCATGAGCGCAGAGCAAAGGGAACAGGCCGAGCGGAGCTAGAAGTCCAGCCTAACGGGAATCCCCTGCGAGGCCATGTACTCCTTCACCTGGCGAATGCTGTAGATGCCAAAGTGGAAGACGCTGGCGGCCAGCACCGCGTCGGCCTCGCCCTCGATGATGCCCTCGGCAAAGTGCTCGAGCGTTCCCACGCCGCCCGACGCGATGACCGGAATGGGTACGGCACGAGCGACAGCGCGCGTGAGTGCGAGGTCGAAGCCTTCCTTGGTCCCATCGCGGTCCATGCTGGTGAGCAGGATCTCGCCCGCACCGCGCCTCGCGGCCTCGCGGGCCCACTCGAGGGCGTCGATTCCCGTGGCAATGCGCCCACCTGCGAGGTAGACCTCCCACTTGTCCGACTTGCCCTGACGCTTGGCGTCGATGGCGCAGATCACGGCCTGGCTGCCGAACGCAGCCGCAGCCAACGAGATGAGTTCGGGGTTCTTGACGGCTGCCGAGTTGACCGAGACCTTGTCGGCGCCTGCGGCAACCATGGCACGCATGCCCGCGATGTCACGAAAGCCACCGCCCACCGTGTAGGGGATGCGCAGCTCCGCCGCGGCATGCGAGGCGAGCTCGATGGTGGTCTTGCGGTCGTCGGAGGTGGCGGTGATGTCAAGGAAGATGACCTCGTCGGCACCCTCGCGGTCGTAGATCGTGGCCAGCTCCACCGGGTCGCCGGCGTCCACGAGGTTGACGAAGTTCACGCCCTTGACCACACGACCGTCCTTGACGTCGAGGCAGGGTATGACGCGCTTGGTGAGCATGGCTCCTCCTGTAAGTCTGTCAGCGAACGGCCGCCAGGGCCTCTTCGAGCGTGAAGGCGCCCTCGTAGAGCGCCCGTCCGGTGATAGCGCCCTCGATGACGTCGTCACCGAGCGCTGCCAGCTGGCGCAGGTCGTCCAGCGTGGCAATGCCGCCGGAAGCGACCACGGCAAAGCCCGCCACCTCGGCGATGTGACGGTAGGCCTCGGCGTCGATTCCCGTCTGCATGCCGTCGCGCGCCACGTCGGTAAAGACCAGATGGCGGTACCCAAGCGAGACCAACTCGCCCACCAGCTCGTCTGCCATGATGCCGGCGCCCTCGCGCCAGCCATTGACGCGCACGATGCCTTCCTTGGCGGCCACGTCCGCCACCAAGAGATCGCCGTAGGTCCGTGCGGCCTCGCGCGCAAAGGCGCGGTCGCGCACCAAGGCGGTGCCGATGGAGATGCGCTTGGCACCAGCCGAGGCAAGCCGCTCGATGGCGGCCATGGAGCGCACCCCTCCCCCGGTGTCCACCGAGATGCCCTCCACCTGGCAAATGGCCTGGATGGCGGCGCGATTGCGCTCGAGGGCCTCGTCGTCCTCCTCGAAGGTGGCAGAGAGGTCCACCACGTGGATCCAGCGCGCGCCGGCGCGAGCGAAGTCCTCGGCCACGGCCACCGGGTCCTCGGAGTAGACGTCCATCTTGGAGCGCTCGCCGCGAGAGAGGCGCACCACCTTGCCCGCGATGAGGTCGATGGCGGGAAAGACGATCATGGCCTACCCCCTCACGAAGCGCAGGAAGTTGGACAGGATGCGCAGGCCCGTCGCCGAGGACTTCTCGGGATGGAACTGCAGACCAAAGATGTTGTCCTTCCAGACGCTGGAGGCAAAGCTGCGCGTGTAGTGCGTGCGGGTGGTGACGATGTCCTCGTCGATGTCGTCCGAAAGGGCGTAGGAATGCGTGAAGTAGACGTTTGACCCCTCGGGCACGTCCACAAAGAGCGGACACTCCCTGCCGTGGGCGGTCAGGTGCAGCTGGTCCCAACCCACGTGCGGCACCTTGAGGCGGTCTGACTTGAGGCGCGTGACCGAGCCCGAGAGCAGCCCGAGACCCGGCACCCAGCCGTTGCCCCAGGCGTTGGTCGTGCTCTCGTCACCGCGGTCGAAGGGCAGCTGCAGGCCGAGGCAGATGCCCAAGAAGGGCACGCCGGCACGCACCGACGAGACGATGGCGTCAGCCTCGCCGGAGCTGCGCAGGTAGCTCATCGCGTCCTCGAAGCTTCCCACGCCAGGCAGGATGATGCCAGCAGCCTCGGAGATGGTGCGCGGGTCATCGCTGATGGTGACCTCGGCGCCCACGGAGGACATGCTCCGCGCGACGGAGAGCAGGTTTCCCTTGTGATAGTCGACGACGACGATCTCGTGACCCATCACAGCACCCCCTTGGTGGACGGAATGCCCTCGACGCGCGGGTCGGGCTCGACGGCCGCACGCAGGGCACGGGCGAAGGCCTTGAAGGTCGCCTCGAGAATGTGGTGCGCGTTCTCGCCGCAAAGCTCACGCAGGTGCAGCGTGATGCCCGCGTCGCGCGCGAGGCCAGCAAAGAACTCGTGTCCGAGCTCGGTGTCGAAGGTGCCGACCTTCTCCGGACCGATGGGCACGTCCCAGTAGAGCTCGCCGCGCCCGGAGATGTCGATGGCAGCCAGGATGAGCGCCTCGTCGAGCGGCACACACACGTCACCAAAGCGACGGATGCCCGCCTTGTCGCCAAGCGCGATGCGCAGCGCCTGGCCGAGCGCGATGCCCACGTCCTCCACGGTGTGGTGGTCGTCCACCCAGGTGTCGCCCTCGCAGTGGATGGTGAGATCGAGCAGGGAGTGACGTCCGAGCGCCGTGAGCATGTGGTCAAAGAAGCCCACGCCCGTCGAGATGTCGCAGGTGCCCGAGCCGTCAAGGTCGAGCGTGATCTGGATGTTGGTCTCGCCCGTCTTGCGCGCGACCGTAGCGGTGCGTGTCATACGACCTCCCTCAGGATGGAGCCGATTGCAGCCACGAGCTCGTCGTTCTCCTCCGGCGTGCCCACGGTGATCCGCAGGCAGTTCTCGAGCCCTTGCGTCGAGGAGAAGTCACGTACCAGTATGGACCTTTCATCACGCAGGCGGGCGCGCACGATGGCGGCCTCTGGCATGCGCGCCAAGAGGAAGTTGCCCTGGCTCGGCCAGACCTGCATGCCCTCGAGACCGGAAAGCGCCTCGGCGAGACGCGCGCGTTCCGAGCGGATGCGGTTGATGGTTGGGGTGAAGACCCCGCGCAGGGAGGTGACCGCCTGGGCCGCCGCCTGCGCGAAGACGTCTGCCGTGTAGGGCTGACGCACCGCGCCGAGCACGTCGATCACGTCGGACGCCGCCAGCACGTAGCCCACGCGTACGCCCGCGAGGCAGAAGGCCTTGGAGTAGGTGTGCAGGATGACGAGGTTGTCGTAGTCGGCGAGCAAGCCCTCGCAGGAGCAGCCCCCGTCGGCGAACTCGATGTAGGCCTCGTCCACCAGCACGATGCCGGGGCAGGTCTCGCAGAGGCGAGCGACGTCCTCGGGTGCCATGACGTTGCCCGTGGGGTTGTTGGGTGAGGTCACAATGACCATGTCCGCCTTGCGTGCCATGAGCAGCAGCGCGTTGACGTCGATGTCAAAGGTCTCCTCGTCGCGCCAGCAGCGCACCACGCTCGTACCCAGCATCTTGGAGTAGATGTCGTAGACCGTAAAGGTGGGCGGGCAGTCCACCAGGCGCTTGCCCGGGCCGCCGAAGGCGAGGAAGAAGTTGAAGAGCAGCTCGTCTCCCCCGTTACCCACGCAGACGTTCTCGCGACGCACGTGATGCCAGGTGGCAATCTGGTCGCGGAGCTCGTTGGACATCGGGTCGGGGTAGCGGTTGGTGGGCGTCGCGGCAATCGCCGCGTCAATCGCGGCGCGCACCTTGGGCGGCATGCCATAGGTGTTCTCGTTGGCCGAAAGGTTGATCTTGCACGGCGTGAAGTTGGGGTCGTAGGGGCTGAGCGCCGCCACGTCGTCACGCACGAGGGAGAGAATGCGCTTGGAGAGGCCCGCCATCGTCTAGCCCTCCCCGCAGCCCGAGAGGTTGGGGATGCCAGGGGCGTCCAGCTCGCGCGGCCAGGCGGTATGCATGGCGTCCTCGCAGGCAGCCTCGGCATCGGCAAAGCACTCCGTGCCCTGCTCGACCAACTTGCGACGCAGGCCTACCGAGAGCGCGTGCGCCCACAGGCCCTCGGCCTGGGCAAGCGCCTGCACCGAAGGGGCATCAGCAGTCAGGCCCTCGGGCGAGTAGCAGATCACGCTCGAGCGCTTCTGGAAGTCGTAGACGCCCAGTGGGTTGGAGAAGGTCGCCGTGCCACCGGTCGGCAGCGTGTGATTGGGACCGGCAACGTAGTCGCCCAAGGGCTCGGAGCTCCAGGGCCCGGCAAAGATGGCACCCGCATTCTTGATGCGACCCACCAGCTGCATGGCCTCGGGCATGTGCAGCTCGAGGTGCTCGGGTGCGATGAGGTTGACCGCATCGATGGCGGCATCGAGAGAGTCGCAGGTCACGATAATGCCCTTGTCGCCCAGAGACGCACGCGTGATCTCCTCGCGCGGGCTCTGCGACACGAGGCGCTCGATGGCGTCGCACACGGGCTTCGCGAGGCTCGCGCTCGTGGTAACCAGGTAGCAGGTGGCCAGCGGATCGTGCTCGGCTTGCGCCATGAGGTCGGCGGCCACGACCACGGGGTCTGCCGTCTCATCGGCCAGCACGCACACCTCGGAGGGGCCAGCAACCATGTCGATGCCCACGTCACCGGAGACGTAGCGCTTGGCGGCGGCCACGAAGGCGTTGCCCGGGCCGACGATCTTGGCGACCTTGGGGATGGTCTCGGTGCCATAGGCGACCGCGCCGATGGCCTGGGCGCCACCCACCGCGTAGACCTCATCCACGCCCGCGAGCGCCGCGGCGGCAAGGGTGTAGGCGGAGAGCGACCCGTCGCGCTGGGGCGGGGTCACCATGATGACGCGCTCGACACCGGCGACCTTGGCGGGAATGACGTCCATGAGCACCGTGGAGGGATACTGCGCGCGACCACCCGGCACATAGACCGCGGCGGAGGGCACCGGTGTCACCTTCACGCCCAGCATCGTGCCGTCGGCACGCGTGGTGAACCAGGACTGCTCGCGCTCGCGCTCGTGGAAGTCGCGAATCTGGCGCTGCGCGAGGCGCAGAGATTCGAGGAACTCCTCGTCGACCATGTCGAGGGCACCCTCGACCACCGAGCGGGGCACTAGGAAGCTGTCGGGGCAGGCGCCGTCAAAGCGCTGGCAGTACTCGCGCACCGCCGCGTCGCCGCGCTCGCGCACGTCGTCCACAATGGCCTGTGCGCTCTGCTCGATCTCGCGCGGCAGGGCGCCCGCGCGGTTGAGGTCTGCCGTCGTCAGGCGACGGGAGCCGGTGATGGTGATCTCACGCATGTTCATGTCCTATTCCTTCGAACCCTTGACGATGGTGGAGAGGCGCTCGGCAAGCTCCCTGATGCGCGGGTTGCTGCGATAGGCAGCGGGCCCGGAGAAGAAGCGTGCCGTGCACTCCAACACCTCGTCGACGACCACGAGGTCGTTTTCCACCAAGGTGGTCCCCGTGGCGGTGATGTCCACAATGCGATCGGTCATGCCCACGATGGGGCCGAGCTCGATGTTGCCGTGCAGCTGGACGATGTCCACCTGCTGGCCGATACGCTCGTAATAGGCGCGCGTGATGCGCGGGTACTTGGTGGCCACGCGCACGGTACCGCGCCACGCATAGGCTCGCTCGGCCGCGCCCATGCGGTCCGCAGGCTCTGCCACCACAAAGCGGCAGCCGCCAAAGCGCAGGTCAACGAGCTGGACGAGGTCGACGTTGGCCTCGATGATGGAGTCGCTGCCGCAGATGCCGCAGTCCGCGCCGCCGTGGGCCACGAAGGCGGGGGCATCCTGCGCGCGCACGATGATGTAATCCACGTCGCCCGCCGGCACGATCAGCCGGCGGCCAGGGTTGGCGAGCTCGTCGACGGGCAGTCCCGCCGCCTCGAGCAGCTTGACCGCGTCGCGGAAGAGCCCGCCCTTTGGCACCGCGATGCGCAGCGGACGCTCCGCCACGCGCACGCCCGGCGCAACCACGCCGCTCTCGCCCTGCTCGCCCAGGATCTCCTGCAGACGCTCGAGCGAGAGCATGAATCCGCAGGCAGCCACGCCGGTGAGGCCATAGTGCGCGAGCACCGCGTCGTAGCGACCACCCGAGGCGATGGCTGCGGTGATGCCCTCGGCATAGCCCTTGAAGATGACGCCCGTGTAGTAGTCGAAGGAGTTCATCACCGAGAAGTCGAAGCTCAGCGTGTCCTCGGTCACGAGGTCGCCCAGGTCGGCGACGAGAGCCCTCAGCTCGGTCGTTCCCCTGAGCTCGGGCTCCACGCCCACCTCGTCGAGCAGGTCGTCAAGCTCGTCGATGACGCTCTCGTCGCCGGCGAGGCGCGGGAGGCGCATCAGTGCGTCTGCCGCCTCGGGGCTCAGCTCGGAGTTGCGGACGTACTCGTCCAGCCCCACAAGATCGGACTCGTGCACCAGCGCGAGCACCCGCTCGCGGAACTCGTCACTGACGTCGCAGGCATCGAGCAGGGCGGTGAAGGGCGTCACCGAGCCGCAGACGATGCGCCATGCCGGGACCTCGAGGGTGCGCAGGGCCTCGGCAAGCAGGTCGATGACCTCGGACTCGCCCTCGATGCCCTCCCCTCCCACGAGCTCGACGCCCAGCTGCGTGAACTGGCGTGGCTGGCCGGAGAGGCTCAGCTCCTCGCGCACGACCGGTGCAGCATAACGCAGGCGTAGCGGCAGCGTCGCCTCCTGCATGCGGCCGGAGACCATGCGTGCAATGGCCAGGGTGATGTCGGGGCGCATGACCAGCAGGCTTCCGTCCACGTCAAAGAGCTGGAACGGCGATGCCGGCACATGACCGCCACGTTCGAGGGCAGCCTTGTCCTCGAGAAGCGGCGTCTCCACCGGAAGGTACCCATGGGACGAGAAGCATGCGCGCACCACGTCGGAGATGCGCTCCCTTGCCATGGCCTCGGTGGGAAGAATGTCGCGAAAACCGCTTGGGGTACCCGTCTGCACGTAGGTTCCTTTCGTTGCGTGGCAGGACATGAGCCCATTGCTATTGGCTCGAATACTTTAGCACGCTAAAGTGCTTGTCATGGCAGGCACAGCATCCGTTAACGCGGACGAAACGCGCACCTGTCGCACACTCAACCTTATCCGCGATGGGTGATTCGGGCAATAAGACGACCCAGAACCGCAACCTCGGGGACATGCAGGGCAAAAGCCAGGCCGAAGGTGACCAGCACCGCAGGGATGCCTCCCGCGAAGATGCTCAGCAGGGCGCGCAGGGTGGACGAGGAGATGAAGCCCAGCGCCTGCGGGGCAAACCTGAGGATGAGCCCACCCACCGCGGCGCCGGCCACGCCGAACACGCACGCGCGCAGGAAGGCGACGACCACACTGGCAAGACCCAGCGGGCCGAGGGAGCGCCTCAGGCTCGCAAACGAGACGACGTCAACGACGATCATGTAGATAGTGCTGCTGAACGCGACGATCCAGAGGCCGAAGCGGGGGGCGAGCGCCAGGCAGACGATGGTCTGGAAGACCGCGGCGACCACGTGCGCGCCGGCGTAGAGGCCCATGCGCCTGATGGACGAGCAGACCTTCTGCAGGTAGGTGCAGATGCCATAGACCGGCAGCGACACGGAAAGCGCCTGCAGGTAGGTGGCCGTCATGTGGATCTCGTCCGGCGAGAAGCGCCCGGCGGCGAGCAGGGTGATGAGCGGCTCGGCAAACACGATCAGGTACAGCGCGAAGGGGATCATGAGGAAGATGATCTTGGCCGACCCGGTGCCGACGCCACGGCGGTAGGAGTCCATGTCGCCCTGCGAGACGCTGTCGGAGAGCTCGGTGAACATGGCCGTGGTGATCGGCACCACCAGGATGGCGTAGGGCAGCGTGTACCACAGGCGCGCGTAGTAGGAGACCGACGCGCCCACCGCGGTGACCGAGAGCGAGGCGCTGTTCATGACCGAGACCGTCTCGAAGGAGCAGAGCATGACCACCAGCGACGGCACGCCGATGGAAAGGGTGTCCTTGAGGGCTGGATCACGCAGGTTGATGTAGGGAGTCAGCCTGATGCCGTGGGCACGCAGGCTCGGCATCTGCATGATGACCTGCACCGCCACGCCCAGTGGGTTGCCGAGTGCGAGGATGACAAGCGCGAGCTGGGGTTTTGACTCCACGAGGAAGGCGTAGGCCAAGAAGGAGGCCGTGGTCACAAAGTTGTTGAAGATGGGTGCGGCGCTGCTCCAAAAGTAGTCGCGCTCCGCATTGAGCACGCCCGAGAAGATCGACGAGAGCGCGTAGAGCACGACCTCAATCGCGAAGAAGCGGAAGAAGTAGATGGCGAGGTCGGTGTCAAACTCCTCCGTTGCCGTGAACGACTGGGTCCAGACCACCTGCCGGGCAAAGATGAAACCCAGAATGGTGACCGCGCCCATCAGCACCAGCACGATGGACACGAGGTTGGAGGTGTAGGCGCTCGCCCCCTTGGTGCCCTGCTTCTGCTTGACCGAGAGGTACACGGGCAGGAAGGCCGTCACCAGCATGCCGCCGATAACGATCTCGTACAGCTGGTTGGGCAGGTTGTTAGCCACCGAGTAGCAGCTGGCCGTCACCGTCACGCCGAGCGCGTAGGCCTGGCCCCATGTGCGCAGGAACCCCGTGAGGCGGCTGACGATGACCAGCGCGCTCATGAGTGCGGTCGAGCGCCCGACCTGGGCGTCGCGCTCCTCCTCGGAGGTGACCTTCTGCTCCGTGGCGGTTGCCACCGCCTCGGTCTGCTCCGCCTGCCTCTGCTCACTGGGGCCACTCTGGGCTGCATGCTTGCCGGTAAAGGGCATGTCCCCGCGCCTCCCTATTGTTGTCGTCTCGGCTGCCGCAAGAGCCCGGCGGCCCACGTGTGTTGATCGATTGCCACTAGCTTAGCCCCATTGGCCGCATCTAGTTGCCCTGACGCGCGCGGTCGCGCTTGAGAATGCGCGACAGGTAGCGACCGGTGTAGCTCTCGGGCACCTCGGCCACCTGCTCGGGCGTACCGTAGGCGACCACGGTGCCGCCGCCCTCCCCGCCCTCAGGGCCGAGGTCAATCACGCGGTCCGCCACCTTGATGACGTCCAGGTTGTGCTCGATGACCAGCACCGTGTTGCCCGCATCGACCAGCCTGTCGAGCACCTCGATCAGCTGGCGAACGTCATCAAAGTGCAGGCCCGTGGTGGGCTCGTCCAGGATGTAGAAGGTCTTGCCCGTCTGCTGGCGGTGCAGCTCCTTGGCCAGCTTGACGCGCTGCGCCTCGCCGCCGGAGAGTGTGGTGGCGGGCTGGCCCAGATGCACGTAGCCCAGGCCCACGTCATGCAACGTCTCCAGTTTGCGCTTGATGCGCGGGATGTTGGCAAAGAAGGCCAGGGCCTCGGTCACCGTCATGTCGAGCACGTCGGCGATCGTCTTGCCGTGATAGGTGACCTCGAGCGTCTCGCGGTTGTAGCGCTTGCCGTGGCAGACCTCGCAGGGGACGTAGATGTCGGGCAGGAAGTTCATCTCGATCTTGATCTGGCCGTCACCCTTGCATGCCTCGCAGCGGCCGCCCGGCACGTTGAACGAGAAGCGGCCGGGGCTGTAGCCACGGGCACGGCTCTCGGGCGTGCTGGAGAACAGCGAGCGCAGGTCGTCCCAGAGGCCGATGTAGGTGGCCGGGTTGGAGCGCGGCGTGCGCCCGATGGGGCTCTGGTCAATGTCGATGACCTTGTCAATCTTGTCGATGCCCTCGATCTTCTTGTAGGGGCCGACCATGCGCTTGGAGCGGTGCACCGCATTGGTGAGCGCCGGCGCGATGGTGTCGGTGACCAGCGAGCTCTTGCCCGAGCCCGAGACGCCGGTGACCACGGTAAAGGTGCCAAACTCCACCTTTGCGTTCACGCTCTTGAGGTTGTTGGCGGTGGCGCCTGTAATCTTGAGCGCCCCTCGCCTGGGGTTGCGCCGCTTGACGGGGATGCTGATCATCCGCCTGCCGGTAAGGTAGGCGCCCGTAAGCGAGTCGGGATTGCGTTCGATTTCGGCAGGAGTACCTGCGGCAACAATGTCGCCACCCATCTCGCCTGCGCCGGGACCCATGTCGATGACGTAGTCGGCTGCACGGATGGTGTCCTCGTCGTGCTCGACGACGATCACGGTGTTACCCTGGTCGCGCAGGCGCCGCAGCGTGTCAATGAGACGGTCGTTGTCGCGCTGGTGCAGACCGATGGAGGGCTCGTCCAGGATGTAGAGAACACCCATGAGGCCGGCACCAATCTGCGTGGCCAGACGAATGCGCTGCGCCTCGCCGCCAGAGAGGGTGGCTGCCGCACGGCTCAGCGTGAGGTAGTCCAGACCCACGTTGACCATGAAGCGCAGGCGGGCGGCGATCTCTTTCACGATGGCTGCGCCAATGAGGTGCTGACGCTCGGTCATTTGCAGATGCTCAAAGAAGTCGAGGCTCGCACGGCACGAGAGGTCGCAGACCTCTTGGATGTTCTTGTCCCCCACCGTCACGGCAAGGTACTCGGGCTTGAGGCGCGCACCGTGGCACGTAGGGCACGGCACCTCGCGAATGTACTTCTCGAGGTGCGTCCTCATGGTGTCGGACGTGGTCTCTTGGTACTTCTCAAACAGGATGGAACGCACGCCGGAGTACTTGGTAAACCAATGCGTGTCGCGGCCGTCGCGCGTGTGGTAGTCAACACGAATCTTGGTGTTGCCAAGGCCATCGAGCAGGGCGTCCTGCGCCTTTTTGGGCAGGTCCTTCCACGGAGTCTCGTCCGACACGCCCATATGCGCACACACCGCAGAGAAGATCTGCGGATAGTAGTTAGAGCGGTCGAAAAGACTACCAAAGACGCCCTCCGAGACCGAAAGCGTTGGGTCCTCGATGATGGCGCTCGCGTCCACGATGCGCCTGGTGCCGATGCCGTCGCAGTCGGGGCAGGCGCCATAGGGGGCGTTGAAGGAGAAGTCGCGCGGCTGGAGGTCGTCGATCGAGTGCCCGTGCTCGGGGCAGGCCAGTGCCAGCGAATACTGCAGCAGCTCCTCAGGCTCCTGCTCGGGATTATCGCGTCCCTCGAGCAGGTAGAATCCCACACGGCCCGAAGCAATGCGAGTGGCCGTCTCGACAGCCTCGGCAATGCGGCCGAGCGAGTTCTCGCGTACCACCACGCGGTCGACCACGACCTCGATGGTGTGCTTGAACTTCTTGTCGAGCTTGATCTCGTCGCCACCAAGGTCCCGCACCTCACCGTCGATGCGCACACGGCTAAAGCCCTCATGCGAGAGGTCCTCAAAGAGCTTGGTGAACTCGCCCTTGCGACCCAGCACCACCGGCGCCAGCACCAGCGCGCGGCGACCCTGCGCATGCGCGAGCACCTTGTCGGCCACCTGATCGGTGGTCTGGCGCTCGATGACGCGCCCGCACTCCGGGCAATGCGGCGTGCCGATGCGCGCGTACAGAAGGCGCAGGTAGTCGTAGATCTCCGTCACCGTGCCCACCGTGGAGCGAGGGTTGCGGCTTGTTGTCTTCTGGTCGATGGAGACGGCCGGCGAGAGGCCATCGATGCTGTCGAGGTCGGGCTTGTCCATCTGGCCCAAAAACATGCGCGCGTAGCTGGAGAGGCTCTCCACGTAGCGACGCTGGCCCTCGGCGTAGATGGTGTCGAAGGCAAGGCTCGACTTGCCCGAGCCAGATAGGCCGGTAATCACCACAAGCTTGTCGCGCGGAATCTTGACGTCGATGTCGCGCAGGTTGTGCTCGCGTGCGCCACGAATGACGATGGAGTCTGATGCCATGGACGGGGGTCCTTTCCCACCGGGATTCTTGTGTAACTTCCTAGTTTATCCCTAAGGATAGGAACAGTTGTTCTCATATTCAGAATCACATGGACTGCAGAACCTGTTCGGCGGATGCCCGGCCGCCACGCTCCCCCGCTACCTGCCGAGAAACTCGTCAATGCGCGAGAGACGGTCGTTGACGTGCGCGGAGAGGTCGTCCAGCTTGCGCGAGGCCGCGTCGGAGGTGGCCTGCGGCGTCTCAGGCGCACCGATGCCCAGCTCCGTCTTCGAGCCCAGAAGCAGCGTGGCCACCAGCTCGTCCATGGCCTCCTCGAAGCTCCGGCGCTCCGCCTCGGGCGCTGCCGCCAGCGCCGCCTCCATGGCCTGGCGGTTGGACGACCAACGCCTGATCAGGCCGGAGAAGGTCATCTCGCCCGTCGCGTCCACCAGCCAGCCGAGCTGCTCAGCGACGCTCGCGCAACCCTCGGGACCAAGCTCGCTCAGGTAGTCGTTCAGCCTACGCGAGAGGCGCCAGGTGTCGTAGGAGAGGCCCTGCTCGACCACGAAGTCGTTGCCGCGCACCTGCCACGAGAAAGGCGAATGCTGCATGAAGCCCTCCTCCGAGCTGCGCACCACCACAATCTGCTCCTGGCTGCGCTCGAAGAGCATGCCAACCATAGACTCGCGCGGCACGGTCTTGTCGAGGGCTACGTCGTCGTGCCAGCCCGGCGCCTCGCGCAGGGCCGGATGCAGGCCCGGCCCGTCGTGCGAGAAGCACTGCACGATCCGCGCACGGGTGTCGTCGTCGGCCATCGCCGCAGCGTAGACGGCAAGGCTACCGCCCTTGGAGTGCCCGCCCACCCACAGCGGCCCCTCCACCTGCTCGGCAACCTGCCAGAGGTAGGCGGCCGCCATGCGCTGCGCGGGTATGGCCGTGGTGCAGATGAGCCGGAAGTTCTCCTTCCAGCCGAGCGTCGTGTTGTCGGTGCCCATGAAGGCGACGTAGGTGCCCCCGCCCGGCAGCGCGAAGGACGTGGCCGAGAACTGACGGCCCTCGTCCGCGTCGGAGTCGGAGAGGTGCAGGCACGCGCGCACGTCCGCAAAGCGCGGCGAGACTGCCAGCGCCTGCAGCAGAAGCGACGAGTTGTACACGTCGTGCAGGTTGGCCACCAGCTTGGAGCGGATGCTCGCCTCCCCTAGCTCGGCAATCCGCACGCCTGCGAGGCTCGCCGTGTCGTGCTCGTCGGAGAAGCGACAGTACGCCAGCCACGACAGCACCAGCGAGTCCACGCGTGTCAGCGGGCGCTCCTCAAAGCTCTCGCGGGCCGCAAGCACATAGTCGACCATCGTTGCCACGGGTCACTCCCCTCGTCGCAGGCATCGTCTGTACCAGCTTACGACAAGGTGCCGCCTGCGCGCCGCACCAACCTCGGGCCTTGTCTGCGCATCACGCGCAAACCCGCAAACCAGCCGCTAGCGGGGCGGCCGATTGGGTAGAATCATGCACGTTGCTATGTACACAGGGAGAGGAAACAACATGACTCCAGAGGAAGAAGAGGCCATTCGTCAGCAGTTCGAGGCCTCGCGCAAGGGCGCTCACAAGCAGGGTCCCGACATGTTCCAGACCAACGAGCACAGCTCCATCAAGCATGTGCTGGGCGTTATCTCGGGTAAGGGCGGCGTAGGAAAGTCGCTGGTCACGGGCATTCTCGCCACCGAGCTCAGCCGCGCTGGCCACAAGGTGGCCATCCTTGACGGCGACATCACCGGCCCGTCCATCCCCAAGATGTTCGGCCTTTCGGGCGTCCACGCCAACGCCATGGACGACCTCATCATCCCGTGCGAGTCCGCGGGTGGCATCAAGATCATGAGCACCAACCTGGCCCTCGAGAACGAGACCGACCCGGTCATCTGGCGCGGCCCCATCCTGGGCAACGCGCTGCAGCAGTTCTACGAGCAGACCATCTGGGGCGACATCGACTACCTGCTCGTCGACATGCCTCCTGGAACGGGCGACGTGGCCCTGACCGTGTTCCAGAGCCTGCCGATCGAGGGTGTGGTCATCGTCAGCAGCCCGCAGGACCTGGTGCAGATGGTCGTCGGCAAGGCCGTCAACATGGCCGCCATGATGAACATCCCCGTAGTGGGCCTGGTGGAGAACATGGCTTACTTCAAGTGCCCCAACTGCGGCGAGCGCCACGAGATCTTCGGGCCGAGCAGGGCTGCCGAGACCTGCGCCACTTACGGCATCGACATGCTGGGCCAGCTGCCCATCGACCCCAAGATGGCCGAGGCCTGCGACAAGGGCATCTTCGAGCAGACGCTGCCCGAGGGACTCCTGCCCGACGCCGTCAAGATCATCGAGGAGCACGACGCCAAGTAGGCTTTCGTTAGACAGAGCGCACAAGAAGGCGCAGGCAGCTCGGGTTGCCTGCGCCTTTCTTGTGGCCTGCGATGCGGAGCCCTAGGACAGGATGCGAGGTCGACTCCGACGTTGATGCCACGAGACCCTGTGCTCGGGGCCAAAAAACAACCTCCAACCGCGTTTGCGGAGCCGGAGGGGCAGAATCGTTCAAGAAACCGCACTACTGTGTCACCGAGATTGCGAACCGCTCCCGATGCGTCACTTTCGAGGCGAGCTTTCCTGCGCTTTTGTCCCATAGCGGCCATGCCCCCAAGGTTGCGTCCGCGCAACGTGACACAGTAGTGCGGTTTCTTGAACGAATACCCGTCCTTCATTCCGCAAACCATGTGGGAGCGGCAGGCAACGGCTGAGCACGCACTACGCGAAGGACTCCAGCCAACCTTCGGGGTCGGTCTCGTAGTCCACGGGCTCCGTCCCCTTCTTCGTCATCGCCTTGTAGTCGTCCCGCAGGATGTAGTAGTCGACCGAATCGTTGGCGACGTGCCCCAGTGCCGAGCGGAAGCGCTGGCCCTTGCCCGGGGAGACCTCCCCCGCGAGCACCTTATGCGCGGCATGGACCACATCCGCCTCGGTGACCACGCGTTGTGTGGTGTGCTCGACCTCACGCGTTGCCACCGCCAGCCGTTGCTGCGAGAGCACGAGCCCGGCATGCGCCTCCTCGGCGCTCTGGTAGGTCCCCACCGACGAGGAGCTCTCCTGCACGATCGTCTCCTGCTGGCGACGACGCTCCTCGATATAGCTCACGGGCAGCACGGGAATCCCGCCCAACAGCGCTGGGCTGGCCAGCGTGAGCGCCGTCAGAAAGGCACCTATCTCTTCTGGGCTGGGCAGTTGCGCCTTGTAGGGCACCCCCAGCCACCGATCGTCCTCAAAGCCGTCCATGTCACCTCCCGCGCACCGAGCACCCTCAGCCTAGCAGCATTTGGCCTCAGACGCACGTGGCCACAATCAAACGGATAACGGTACACTAGAAGCGATAATATGTGTTCTCTTGCCCCATTTGGCACGATGCCGCCCAAAGGACCGATGCTGCATGAAGCTCGACGACAACTCGCTCACCCCGCTCTACCAGCAGGTACTCGACGACATCAAGGCCCACATCACCTCCGGGGCCTATCTCCCGGGGCAGCGCATCCCGTCCGAGGCTGACCTCTCGGAGATGTACTCGGTCAGCCGTGTCACCATCCGCCGCGCCATCGCGGAGCTCTCGGGCGAGGGCTACCTCACCAAGCGCCAGGGCAAGGGCACCTACGTCAACCAGCGCAAGATGACCCGTAAGATCCGCCAGAGCAGCGACGTGCAGAGCTTCACCAACGTCTGCGCCGAGATGGGCATGCAGGCAGGCGCCCACGTGCTCGAGCAGCGCATCGTCACTGCCCGCGACGAGGAACGGCGTCTCTTTGGCGAGGATTGCGACAAGCTCGTCTACATTTCGCGCGTGCGCACTGTCGATGGGCTGCCCATCATGGAGGAGCGCAATCTCCTTCCGCTGAACGGGTTCTCGTTCCTGCTCGAGGCTGACCTCGAAGACGCCTCCTTCTTCGAGGTGCTGAACGCCGGGAGCGGTCGCAATCCTCAGACCAGCGGATCGAGCACCATCGAGATCGCGCTCGCAGATGCCCAGATGGCAAAGAACCTGCAGATCGCAACCGGAGACCCGCTCTTCTACGAACGCGTCTTCTTCGTCGACCAGGACGGCGCGCCGCTCTGCCTCTCCAACAAGTACCTCGTGGGTTCGCGCTACCAGTTTGACATCTAGTCACCAGGCCTCCACAATGCTGGCCGCTAACCCGTCTTGAGAGTACGTTCGCGAACACCTCCGCTGCTGAACGGATAATACAAGTTAATACGTCTTAGTATGTGTTATATCCGTTCAGCCTTCTGAACTACAGGGAAGGGCCGCTTTGGCGCAAGCAGGCGCCGCATAAGGAGGAAGCATGAGCACGCTCTCGAGAAGGAACTTCATCAAGATGGCCGGCGCAGGACTCTTCTCGCTCGGCATAGTTGGCTGCGGCGGGTCTTCCGACAGCGCAGCTGACGGCGGCGAGCAGTGGGGCGAAGGCGCCACCTTGCGCGTCGGGTCCGACTGCGACTACGCCCCGCACAGCTGGGTGCAGACCGACGACTCCAACGGTGCCATCGCGCTGGCTGACGGCAGCGGTTACGTGGGCGGCTACGACACCAAGGTCGCGCAAATGATCGGCGATGCCTATGGCTGGAACGTCACCTTCATCAAGGTCGATTGGGACGGCCTGATCCCCGCCCTCAACGCTGGCAAGATCGACTGCATCATCGACGGCATGGGCGTCACCGAGGAGCGCAAGCAGTCCGTCGACTTCTCCGACTACTACTGGTCCAGCAGCCAAGGCCTGCTGCTGCTCGCAGACTCCCCGTTTGTCAAGGCCACGAGCCTCGACGAGCTTGGCGGGGCAAAGGTCGCCGCACAGATCGGCTCGATGTGGGAGGCCATGGTCGACCAGATTCCCGACGTCAACAAGCAGGAGTCGCTGCCCGACGTCAACACCATCATCCAGGCCATCCGCTCCGGCAAGATCGACGCCACCATCATGGGCGAGACCGAGGCCAAGAGCTGCATCCTGTCCAACCCCGACCTCGCGTACGTGACCTTCGAGGACGGCAAGGGCTTCGAGGTCGACCTCTCCGACTGCTCCGCCGGCATCGCCGTCGCCAAGGGCTCCAACGAGCTTCTCGAGAAGATCAACAAAGTCGTGGCCACCCTCGACCGCGACACGCAGGAGAAGCTCATGGACGAGGCCTTCGCGGAGCAACCGCTCTCCGTCGGCTAACAGCTTGACCTTCCAGTGCCCGGGACCTCCCGGGCACTTTTACCTGCGGTGAAAGGAAACACGTATGGGCACATCACCAACCTCGTTCACCGGATGGGTGTCGTTCCTCCTCGATAACTTTGGCCCCCAGTTCGTAAAGGGCACCATCACCACGCTGGAGCTGGCCTTTGCCGGCACCGTGCTGGGATGCCTGCTCGGCTTCCTGGTGGGCATCGTGCAGAGCATCACAGTGGACAAGCACTCCTCCCCCATCTCGCGCGTACTCGTCAAGGTGCTCAAGGGCCTTGTCGCCGTGTACGTCGAGGTCTTCCGCGGCACGCCGATGATGGTCCAGGCCATGGTCATTTACTACGGCTCCGCGCAGGCGTACGGCATCGATCTCAACCCGTTTGTCTCGGGCGTGCTCGTGCTGTCGCTCAACACCGGCGCCTACATGGCCGAGTCGGTCCGCGGCGCCATCACCGGCATCGATCCCGGGCAGCTCGAGGGCGCCTACGCCATCGGCTTCACGCACGTGCAGGCCATGACGCGGGTCATCATTCCCCAGGCCTTCCGC
Source organism: uncultured Coriobacteriaceae bacterium (assembly GCA_902790135.1). Classification (GTDB taxonomy): domain Bacteria; phylum Actinomycetota; class Coriobacteriia; order Coriobacteriales; family Atopobiaceae; genus UBA1367. The sequence goes on along the minus strand of CADAQM010000011.1, from coordinate 24,068 downwards.
AACCTGATCCCGCAGATCGGCAACATGTTCATCTCGTCAATCAAGGACACCTCGGTCCTCAACGTCATCTCTGTCACCGAGCTGTACTTCATCGGCCGCGGCGTGTCGAGCGCGTACTACCGCTTCTTCGAGACCTTCTTCATCATCTCGATGATCTATCTGTTCCTGACCTTCGTGACCTCTCGCCTGCTGGCGATCATGGAGCGCCGCCTGGATGGCGCGCGCGACTACGAGCTGGTCACTGACACCGAGGCGGAGGTGGCATAGATGGCTGACGCGATTCTCAGAGTCGAGCATCTGGGCAAGAGCTTCGGCGCCCACGAGGTGCTTCGCGACATCGACTTCTCCGTCAACAAGGGTGAGGTCATCAGCATTATCGGATCGTCCGGCTCGGGCAAGTCGACGCTTCTACGCTGCATCAACATGCTCGAGGAGCCCAGCGCCGGCACCATCTACTTCGAGGGGCGGCCGATCTCCTACGCGCCCAAGGACAAGAGCGCCTTCCGCGCGCAGGTGGGCATGGTGTTCCAGAGCTTCAACCTCTTCAACAACATGACCGTGCTCAAGAACTGCATGGTGGGCGTCGAGGTGGTGCGCAAGGGCAGCAAGGAGGAGGCGGAGGCGCGGGCCAAGAAGTACCTGCGCCAGGTGGGCATGTACGCCTACCAGAACGCCAAGCCTGCGCAGCTGTCCGGCGGCCAGAAGCAACGCGTGGCCATCGCGCGAGCCCTGTGCATGCAACCTGACGTCATCCTCTTCGACGAGCCCACCTCCGCGCTTGACCCCGAGATGGTCGGCGAGGTGCTCGAGGTCATCAAGGAGCTGGCCAACGAGGGCATGACCATGGTGATCGTGACGCACGAGATGCTCTTCGCACGCGACATCTCCACGCGCGTGGTCTTCATGGACCAGGGCGTCATCGTGGAGGAGGGGCCACCGGAGCAGCTGTTCGGCAATCCCAAGCACCAGCGCACCACAGACTTCCTCAGCCGCTACCGCAACGGCTAGCAGCGGTCGCACCGTCAGGCACCAGTCAGAACGAGCCGCCCACGGGTGGCCAGTCTCAGCATACGCAACAATACGGGAGGCATCATGCATATCAACGCACGCGAGGCCGTCGCCAAAGCCCTGGCCCAGAAGGGCACCATCGAGCAGGTCTTTTGGATCGGATGCGGCGGCTCGCTGATCGACCTCATGCCGGCAGACTACATGCTCAGGACCGAGTCCGCGTCCATCGAGAGCCACGCGCTCACGGCGCGCGAGCTGACCGTGGCCACGCCCAAGCGCCTGGGCGAGCACAGCATGGTGGTGGCCCTCAGCCACTCCGGCGGCACGCCCGAGGTCGTAGAGGCTTGCAAGCTGGCCGCCTCCCGTGGGGCTTACATCTTTGCCATGACCTCCATGGCCGACACGCCCGTGGACGACCCCGCGTGGGACTGCTTCGTCTACGACTGGAACGACGAAACCCCGCAGCGCGACCTCGACGCCGCGCAGGCGCTGATGGTCTGTGCCGAGCTCATCCAGGCGCAGGAGGGCTACGTGGCATACGATGCCCTCTACCAGGGCATAGACGAGCTGGACGACATCATCGTCCACGCCCGCGAGAAGGTGCGCGCCGAGCTCTGCGAGACCTTTGCTGACGCCTGCCGCAAGCACGACTTCTTCTACATCCTGGGCTCGGGGGCCAACTTCGCGCAGACCTACGGCTTTGCCATCTGCTCGCTGATGGAGATGCAGTGGCAGAACTGCGCCTACATCCACTCCGCCGAGTACTTCCACGGGCCCTTCGAGTGCACCGAGCCGGGCGTGCTGTACTTCTTGCAGATGAGCAGCGGCCCCTCGCGCGTGGAGGACGAGCGCGCACTGGCCTTCATCGAGACGCACACCGACAGCTACCTGGTGCTCGACGCGCTGGCCTACGGCATGGACCGCGTGGACGAGCGCGTGCGGGCCTACCTCGAGCCCATCATGGTCTACTACATGAACGTCGAGCTGCGCGCGGCTCGCGGTCGCGTGTTTGACCACGACCCGTCCATCCGTCGCTACATGGGCATCGAAAAGTACTAGCAGACTAGCAGGCGTCTGACGAGAGGAGATGGGCATGGCACGCAAGGTGAGCGTCCTGGGCTTTGGCGACAACGTGGTGGACATCTACGAGCACACGGGCACCATGTACCCGGGCGGCAACGCGGTAAACTTTGCCGTGGCGGCCAAGCGTTGCGGAGCCGAGAGGAGTGCCTACATGGGCTACTTCGGCAGTGACGCGGCGGCTGAGCACGTGATCACCTCGCTCGAGGAGGAGGGCATCGAGCTGATCAAGTGCAAGCAGCTTCTGGGGCCAAACGGAGCCGCCCGCGTGACGCTGGTGGACGGCGACCGTGTGTTCCTAGGCTCCAACGGGGGCGGCATTCGCGGCGAGACGAGCTATGTGCTCGACCGCTTTGACCTGGCTTACATCAAGCAGTTTGACGTGGTGCACACGGGCAACTACTGCTTCACCGAGCGCCAGCTACCCAAGATCCACAAGGCGGGCGTGCCCATCTCCTTCGACTTCTCCGACGACTCGAGCTGGGAGTACTACGAGCAGATTGCCTCGCTCGTGGACTTTGCCTTCATGTCCTGCAGCGAGATGAGCGAGCAGGAGACCATCGAGCACCTGCACCGAGTCGTGGAGCTCGGACCCAGATACGCCAACGCGACGCGTGGGGCCGAGGGAGCCATCGGCTTTGACGGCGAGCGTCTCTACCGACAGGCTCCCGCCCCCGTCGAGCACCTCGTGGACACCATGGCGGCGGGCGACACCTTCCTCACGGGCTTTATCGTGAGCTGGTTTGACCTGACCAAGCAGGGTGTGGAGGGGTCCGACCGCATCGAGCAGTCGCTGGCCTTTGCAGCCACCGCGGCAGCCCGTGCCTGCGAGAGCGATGGCTCTTGGGGTCACGGGGCGCCGGTGGCATAGTAAGTGAGCGCTACTCAGACCCCTTGAGCGCGGCCTCGATCACGTCCTTGCCCTGGAGCGTGTCCATCCATTCGGCTGGGATGGCGTCCATGCCGTAGAACGCAGCGGCCAGTGCGCCAGCCACGCATGCCGTCGTATCGGTGTCCTCGCCGAGGTTGACCGCCTCGATCACGCAGTCGCGATAGCTCTGTGTGGTGGCAAAACACCAGATAGCGGCGTTGTACGTGTCGATGACGTAGCCGCCCGAGCGCACGTCCGCGCGCGCCATGGGCTCCTTGCCACCAAGCACCAACGCATCAGCCTCGGCCTTGGTGAGCCCGCGTACACCCTTGAGCAGCGCGACAAAATCCACGCAGGAGCGCATGCAGTCCTCGGTGGCGTGGGTGATCGCGGAGACTGCGCGGATCTCCTCGTCGGTGGCATCGGTTGCCGCAAGAGGCGCGATGCGCATCAGCGAGCCGTTGCCGCTGTCCCAGGAGCCACTCATGCCGTGACCCTGGCGCAGTGCCTTGGCAGTGGTGTTGCCATAGTCGAAGACGTCGCCGCCGGCCGTGTAGGCAGCGTCGTAGATCCAGGCGCGGAAGCGCGCGAGCATGTCGTCCAGGTCAACGCAGCCGCAGCTCACAAGGCTGTCGCAGGTTGCCACCGTCATGGAGGAGTCGTCGGACCAGGTGCCCGCGGGCTGGTAGTGCGTGCCGTAGCCCACCATGTCCTTGCAGGTAAACGAGCCGCGGCTCTTGAACTCGTACGGGACGCCCAGCGCATCGCCGACGGCAGAGCCGTAGACGAGCTCGCGCATGAAGGAAACGTTGATAGACAGAGAGTGAGCCATGGTAAGTCCTAACGTTCGAAGACGATGCATCCCGCCTGCGTGGGATGGTCAAATATGAGCTGCTCAGATGCGTTGGATCTATGTCCCAGCAGGAGAGCCACAATCAAAGCGTCGCCACCTGCGGACAAGGTCATGACGATACCCAGAAACCAAAGCGGGACCGAGCCCATGGCAATGGCAACCATCGTGGGCACGACTCCCAGCAACACGCCCGGCGCCAGCGTGCCAATGATGTAGCCCGTCTTTGGCAGAGGAGCCTTGCAGGTGCAGTAGGGAGTGAGGAACTCCTTCATGAAGCCAAACTCTATGTCAGCCATGCCGTTTGGCGTGAAGCGGCTCCACGTGAGGCCGTGGATCAGCTCGTGTACCACGACCAGAACAAGCATGGCGACAAGCAGAAGCGGATTGGAGAAGGCGCCAATGACAAAACCGTCGGCCCCGTTGACCATCATGAACAGGGCAAACGCTACGGCAACGACAGGGATGCCAATGACGAAGGTGAGGACGTTGGCCCGCACGATACCTATGGTCAGGTCGGTCTTGCGGTAACCCTGCGACACGAGCTCCTCGCTTATCTGCTCGGCACGCTCGAGGCGACGCTTCTCCGCGTCACTGAGCTTGCGCGACTGCTCCGCCTTGCTGACTGCCATTCTTTGCCTCTCTCACGCGACTCACGCGCGTCCATGATAGCGCTGCTGGGGAAACAGGGGACGGGCACCTGTTTCCCCAGCCGCCCGGTGCTCCTACAGGTCCTTGAGCCAGTCGTGGAACTCGGAGAGCTTCTTGCTCCTCTCGTACAGCTCCTCCACCTCCGCGGTGACCCGCTGCTGGCACTCAGCGGAGAGAGTGCCCGAGGCAGCATCGTGAACGCCGAGGTCGTAGGCCATCTGCGCCACGTGGAGCGAGTAGGTGATGAGGCTGATCTCGCTCTCGGGATGCTTGCCGACCGGGCTGAACGCGGCGGCGGAGACCGAGGCGGTGTAAGGCACCAGATCGTCACCGGTATACCGGCCGTCGCGCAGGACCACGGGGAGCACCACGAGCTCCGCGAGGAACTGGAGGATGGTCTCCTTCTCCTCGGCGTCATACGTCGGCAGGTCGGAAAGATCGACCGTCTTCTCGCCGTACGTGCTCATCACGCTCTTGAGCGTCCTGATCTCGTCATTGCTGAAATCGCTGAGTTCCATCGCATCCTCCGTCTCCTGTTTTACCTGCTACAACATGGAAGCCTATAGATACGTCCGACGCCGGCTGAAGCCGTTTGAGCAGCGCTCACGCGTGGGCGAAAAACTATACACGCTTGGTCGGACATTAACTAGCCGAGACTTCTTTGCGTTTCCGCGGTCCGCGGTGGCACGCAATTAGTGTCTCGCCGCTCCCCTATCTTGAACTCGGCCCGCGCGAGAGATGCGGAAGATGGCGAGCAAGTACGCCTGGAACGCGGACGTCGGCCTGATGCGCCCGCGCCGGGGATGATCCCGGTGCGGGCGGGGGCACGGGCCATAAAGCGGCGTGTAAATTGTGCGGGCAAGGTAAAGGCTACTCGCTACAAGGAGGCGCACAGCTTGAATCTCTTCGCTAACGACTCAAACCAGGCCTTAAAGCCGTTTGAGCCGTAAGCAGTCCTAACCTTAGGCTAGAGTTAATGCGTCCCGTTATTTGCATTCTGATGGGCCATGCATCATACCCCCAAGGCCCACTTCTTGTAGTGAAAGGAATACGGCATGTCAAAGATCAAAATCATCAGTGACCCCTATCGTCGCCGTACGGACTTTCTTGTTTGGGATGATGGGTGGATCCCGATTGACGAGGCGGGCAACCAAAGCAGCAACCTTCTAAAGAAACAGTTCACCGAAGGCGTCTTCCCCTTTAAGGCGCGCGAGATCATCGATATCCTCCTCGATGAGTACTCCGACGAAGAGGAGGAGCTTCAGATAGTGTTTGAGGGTCCTGACGACGAATGGGCCGAGCTCCAAGATGTTTGCTCTTACTCGCCCGACAACCTCCAAGACAAGATCGTTCTCGAACGGAGCAACCGATTCTTGTCAAATGCAAGAGATGTTTTACCTTTTATACGAGACACCTTTGAGGGAGTCTCTCCAATCATCGCAGGTCAAGTAGCCGGAAGCCCTGACGCGCAAGAAAAGCTGAAAAAGTTCCGCGAAGCGTCGAGCGACGTGATTCCCATATGCGTTGTCGGCAATTATAGCGCTGGTAAATCTAGCTTCATCAACGCCCTCATTGGCATTGAGTTGCTTCCGAGCGGAGACCGCCCCGTCACTGCCAGAGTGTTCCAGATTGAGCGATCGGCACAACCAGACCAAGCGTTCATCAAGTTTGAATACGCAAACGAACCGATACAAATCACCTTCTCTAGAGGATGGACACAGGTAAGCCCTCTCAATATGGGTGGAAAGCTGTTTGAAGAAATCCGAGCCAAAGAATCCGACAAGAGCGTCGATATGTGCGAACGTGTCCGCAAGGTGCTCGCTGTCATTAACTCATACAGAGGCAAGCCAGACGAGCCATACCTTTCAGATCTCATTGAAGTTTGCGTTCCCTTCGGGGAAGCAACTGGCTGGGATTCCGGTAAGCGGATAGTGATTTTTGATACTCCTGGCTCGAACTCGAACACGAATGTTGACCATACGCGCGTCTTGCAGGAGGCTATGCGCGGGATGTCCGATGGTTTGCCCATCTATGTAACTATTTATGACTCTCTTGATAGCAACGATAATGCCGATCTTTATAACGAAATCAGTCAGATCCCCGCTCTTGACGAACGCTTTGCCATGATTGTGGTGAATAAAGCCGACGATGCCGATCTCCCAGAGAATGGCTTCGCAGGACACGAAGACTGGGTTATGGATACTGTCATAGCCCGTAACCTATATGCACAAGGCATCTTTTTCGTCTCCTCAATTGCCGGATTAGGTGCTAAAACTGATGGCATCTTCTCTGAAAGACACTATGACAAGGTCTTCCGTCGCCTGAGGGATAGTTTTGAGGATCCGGAAGATAAGTATTACGTGCGGCTATTCGACTATGATTTGTTGCCCGAACAAATTCGCGTCAAGTTTGTCCATGCCTCTGAGAACTGTCCAAACATTATTCTGGCAAATAGCGGACTTTTTGGTATCGAACAGGGTATTATTGAATTCGCCTCGAAGTATTCCGCATACAATAAGAGCCTCCAGTCTGGGTCTCTTTTCCATGATCTAGTTGAGTATGCTGATGCTCGTCTTGAGAGTAAGGCTAAGCTCTCCGAGAATATCTACAGGCTATATAAGGATGAACTCGATAAAAGTCGTCAAAGCGTACTTGACAGTCTCCTAAAGCTATCACTTAAGGCAAGTGACGATGCAATAACCGGTTATCTTCCCAAAATGAATGAGTGGGCCAAGCTGAGCTTAGACAGTTCAACGATCACGTCGCAGGCTCTCAACAATTGGGAGAGTGAGATTACTACTCGAAAACAGTATGAGATGGGGGCTGAAGAAAAACAAAAGGACGCGGAACGGAAGCAGGCAGCAATAACGGCTAATTTGCGATCGCGAGTACAGAATGCCTGGGACACCAAAGACATTCTCGGTGTCACCGCAATCGCAAAGAGCCTCGTTAGCGACATCCACGCAGCTAGAGAAGCTGGTGCCGAAAGCGTCGAAACGTATCACTTTGCAGATCGAGAGGCATCAGACGACCTTCTCAGACTAGTGCAAGCTCAATTCGATTCGGCAGTTACAAAGCTTATTGAAGAGGCCGAGGGATACTCAAAGACCTACTGGGAAGGTCAATCTGAAGCCATCCGAAAAGAGCTGCTCGAATGTGTGACCAGCGGGAGCGAGGTTGGCGAATTACAGCGTGAAAAGCTTCAAAGAATCATTATTGATTACAAGAGCCTAACTTTTAAATCGAATAATTCCAAGATTAGAAAAGTGCGCTATCCCTTCGATCAGAACAAGCTTTGGAAAGCACCATTAGTCCTTCTATACAATGCGGAACTAGCTCAACGAGTAACGATCTGGAGGGCCATCGTAGAACCCGCTCACGAAGAGCAATTCCAAAACTGGTTGCATGCTCTCATGGGCGAAATCATCAACAACATTGAAGATATGAATCCCGACCTCCGAGAAAAAGTTGAAGCAGTGACAAGCACCGAGTATGAAATCGAACTGCTTAAGACAATGCGCGAGCGGTTGCATACGGCGGAGGTCCGCGTATCTCGTTTAATGATGTGGCAGGAGGCTTAGGCTCATGGGCATCAAAAGCATCGTTAAGAAGGCTGCTGGAAAAGCTGGCGATAGCGTTGCCAAGCTTTCATCCCTCAGCCCCCAGCAACTGCAAGAAGTCGACGATAGGCGCCAGAAGTACTTAACGGAAATGCCCTCCGGCGACAATGCCGCTGCGGTCGAGCTGACAAGCAGGTTAATTGCAGCAGCGGGTGTCGAGATCTACAACGCTTATCTTCCACAAGTCGCGTCCGTGTACGTACCAGTAGTTGATACTGCAGAATATGACGGCAAAGACTTTAACGACCGCCGTAACATTCGCTACTTCAACATCACCAAGTGGGTGTCTGATCCCGAGGAGAACAGCATTGAGAAGCTCGTTAACGTATACGAGACCCTCTCCTCCGAAGTGTGCAACATCGCACTCGTATTCCATCGTGGCTGCAAGTCTACTGATGCATATCTGGCAGTCGTCGATTCCCAAAACTCAGACAACAATAGGGACGTCGACATCTTTGCCCAACGTCTCGAAGGCGCGCTGAGGGGCAACTTCCCCGGATCGGAATGGGGAGACACCATTGCGCACGGAGCAATCCCCTGCCTCAAGGAGACAAAGGGCTTGTCTGTTGCAGCCGTTTCCAACGTTCCAACCGAGAAGTCTGAGAAGTTCATAAGTCAAACCATTGAAAAGCTGCTCGATGGAATAGTCCCCAGAAGAAGAGGCGAAGAGTACACCCTCATTCTCCTGGCGACGCCCGTGCTTGACACTGAGGAGCGTAAACTGCGCTTGGAGCAGCTTTACACAGGCCTTGCCCCTTACGCCTCATGGCAGACAAGCTACACCTACCAAGAAAGTGGCGCCGTATCATCATCGGCCACTGTTGGGCTCAATGCTGGCGTCAGCGTCGGCAGGCAGGTTGGCACCAATCAGTCGCTAGCAGATGGTCAGTCTATCAGCGACTCGAGTACCCAAGGCGTCACAGACACTGAGGGAAGCTCTGTAACGGATACGGTTTCTGACTCCGTGTCAGACAGCACATCAGATGCAATCGGTGTTAACGCATCCGTCGGTGCAAGCGCAACCACTGGTGGATCAGTAACTGCTGGCGGAGGAGTTGGTATACCAGGTGTTGCAAACGGACACGCGGAGGCAACTGTAAGCCATAGTTACACTGTGGAAGCATCGGTAGGAGCATCAAAAACTGACACCACTACTCACGGCACCACTGAAACCGTAGGTCAGGCTCTCGGCAAGACCGCCGCGAAAGCAGTCTCAAGCAGTCTTGGACGTTCCGTCACCAGATCTCTGACCAACACGGTCGGATCTTTTGCCAGCCAGAACCTTGGCGGAAACTTTGGCGTCAATTTTGCGAGAACGTCCACAGTCACAGCCACCATCGGAAAGAACGAAGGCATTCACCAGACGCACACCAACTACTCAATTAAACATGCCCTCGAGCTGCTTGAGCAGCAAATGAAGCGACTTGAACAGGGAACGGCTCTGGGACTCTGGGAGTTTGCTGCATACGCTTTGAGCGAGGATTCCTCCGTTGCAAATAACGTAGCTCACTCCTATTTGGCACTTACCCAGGGTGAAGACTCCTTCATATCTCAAGCGTCCGTGAATCTCTGGCGTGGAGACAGGTCAGAGGACGTGGGAGCCCCAACAATCTGCTCGTACCTGAGCGACCTACGCCACCCCATCTTCGCCCTGAATCCAGATTTAGTCGATCGCCAGCCCAACGTTCTCCCCTACCCTTCCGTCGTGACCGTAACTACCACACTTACGGGTAAAGAACTTGCACGATCACTCAACTTCCCGCGCAAGTCGGTCGCGGGACTACCGGTCTTTGAATGCGCAAGCTTCGGACGGAACGTAGCCACCTTCGAAGACCCCGAGACGGCGGGCAGCATTGAGCTTGGCAAGGTGTTTCACATGCATCATGAGGAAAAGATGCCCGTGCTTCTTGACCTCGACTCGCTGGCAGGACACACCTTTATCACCGGTAGCACGGGAGCGGGCAAAAGCAATGCCGTCTATCGCATGCTTGAACAGATTGACAAGAAGGACGTGGGATTCCTCGTCGTGGAGCCTGCAAAGGGTGAGTACAAGGATGCTTTTGGCAATGACCCTGAAGTAAATGTCTACGGGACAAATCCTGCATATGCGCCGCTTTTGAAGCTAAATCCCTTTAGCTTCCCCAAGGGAATGCACGTGCTTGAGCATCTCGATCGACTCGTGGAAATCTTCAATGTATGCTGGCCGATGTATGCCGCGATGCCCGCGGTACTCAAGGAAGCTGTTGAGATGTCTTATCGAGACTGTGGATGGGATCTCACAACCTCAACCAACATGTTTGGGGACGATCTCTACCCAACCTTCTCGGACGTTGCGCGCAATGTGAAAGAGGCCATAGACTCGAGCGAATACGACACCGAGAACAAAGGCGCTTACAAAGGCTCGCTGCTCACACGCCTGAACTCGCTTACTAACGGCATCAACGGCATGGTCTTCTGTTCAGAAGAGATAGCTTGCGACATTCTCTTCGACAGCAAAACCATCGTAGACCTAAGTAGGGTTGGCTCGAGCGAAACCAAATCGCTTCTCATGGGCATCCTCGTCCTCAAGCTTCAAGAATGGCGCATGAGCCAAGGCATTCCGGCCAACTCAAGTCTTAGGCACGTAACCGTGCTGGAGGAAGCGCACAACTTACTCAGGCGCTCTCCAGCGGGCCAATCCATCGAAGGTGGAAACCTTGCTGGAAAAAGTGTTGAAATGCTTGCGAATGCGATTGCCGAGATGCGCACGTATGGCGAGGGATTCGTGATTGCGGACCAGGCACCGGGGCTCCTCGACCCCGCGGCAATACGCAACACAAATACCAAGATTGTTATGCGTCTACCTGATGGTGGAGATCGGGAGCTTGCCGGCGGCTCAGAGGCACTGAACGAATCGCAGGTTAAGGAACTGGCGCGCCTTCCCCGCGGAGTGGCCGCCGTGTATCAAAACAATTGGATCGAGGCAGTGCTGTGCAAAGTGGCAAAGGCGCAACATGGAAGCGACCGATACAGCTATCAACCTGAAGAACCAATAGTCTCCAACAAACGGGACGCAGATGCTCTTGAACTCGTTACACTTCTGAGCTCGAGCCGCGCAATCACAGACGAAGAGAAGCTCAGAGATGTACGCGACAAGATGAAAGCATGCGGAATGGAGGCGTCACTGCAAGTCGCAGCCCTACGCATTCTGATGGATCCGCCTCCCGAGCCTCGAATGACAAAGATTGCACCTCTCGTAGCGAGCCTCTTCCCTGAGGAGAGAAAGGCTGCCGTCGAGGCAAAGGACAGGTCGGACAATCCCATTGAGTGGACAAGGGCAATCCACAATTGCCTCTCCAAGCGCGATGGATTCGAAATCCCAAGTTTCCTTTCATACGTCATAACGCAGGGAGTCATCGTCGATTACATAGTAAGGGAGCTTAATGACATCGATTCATACAACGAATGGGACGCAAAGGGAGCGTTGGCGTAACGCTTCTCCTAGAAGATGGACGGAGGTGTAGCATGTCTTTTTTCGAGTCTTTCAAAAACAGTGAGTCAGTCGATGTGAAGGGCAAACAAGAGGCTGGAAAGTCTTTCGCCAACCCTGACAAGCTCAAGCTTCCCGATTGGTTGAAGGGTTTCACACACGTTGAGCAGGAGCTCACGAATGCCTCGAAGCTCGATAGCCTTACTGACAAACAAGTGAATCGCATCGATCAGCTAAAGCAAGTGAAGGTTCCCCGTCAGGATCGTTTCGAGGGTGACCGTGGTAATTCCCTCGCACTCCCAGATACGTCTATGGTCAAGGGACGCGCAGCAAAGGAGTGGCTTGACGCCCATGGCTTCAAAGGCGTTGAGTACCGAAATGGTTTTCCCGACTTCTCAAAGATAGCTTTCGAGAGCGTGACCATATCAAAAATGACGGCTGATAGGCCCGAGAACTTCAAGCAGGCTTACAAAGCGGCTGCCAAAAAGTGGAACACCGAAGGTCGCGACGGGAGATCAGATTGGACCGCTAAGGACGTAAAGGCCTGGGCAAAGGAGAACAATCTGACCGTCCACGAAAAGGAAGACCTCAAGACGTGCGAGTTTGTCCCAAAGGATGTGCACGCGCACTTCAACCATCTAGGAGGACACGGCATAGCCGCTATAGCTGGCATCTTTAGTGAGAGACAGCTTCAAGCAGGTTTGAGCAATAGAGGAGACTTCAATGACCAGTTTGACGCGTAAGCTATGGGGTAGGGAGTTCACCCTCTCCGTGTATTTTGAAGATCTCGATGACACTGGAGCAAGCGAAGCACAGTGGGACGCTTATGGGCGCATTCTTTCCTCGTGGCAAGTCATCAATGACGCTCTACCCGACCTAAAGGAGTACTGTCTGAAGGTCGATGGTCAGATCGTTGACAACGTCTTTACGTGCGTTATCCCAAAGTATCTCTTTGTGGCTGATGAAGACGCCAAGAGGGTCGTAGCCCTCATGTGTGACTATCGGTATGATCCCGAGCATGGAATTGCAATCGTCTTTGAGAACGAAGTCCTTTCGGAGATTGGCATGCAGGACATCGTGCTCTAGGCACTCAACTATACGCAAGACTTCTTTCAAGCTGGCAAGGTGTCGCAAACTGGCACCTTGCCAGCTTGTTCCACTTAATGCATTCGTGATTTGATGTGGCCGTTGGTGAATCGTTGTTACACTCCCCCGCCTCAACAACGCCCCCAGTGGGTACCATTCCCCTAGGGACCCAACAGGCCACGGACATCGGAGAGACCATGGTGTACGGCAACGTTCTGGTCATCGGCAACTCGGGTGTGGGCAAGTCCACGCTCATCAACGCGGTTCTTGGCGAGGACAAGGCTCGCACGGGCGGCGGCAGCTCGGGCGTAACCAAGGACATCGATGTCCTTGTGAGCACGGACAACAAGGTTCCCTTCCGGGTCATTGACACCATCGGGTTTGAGCCCTCGCTAGTCAAGCGATACAAGGCCATCGGAAAGGTCAAGAAATGGTCCAGAGATGCTGCCAAGGACGGCGACCCCGACACCGACATCAACGTAATCTGGTTCTGCGTCGAGGGCACCTCAAAGAAGCTCTTCCCGCAGGCCATCCAGGCGCTCTCCGATGCCACCAAACTCTGGGAAAGCGTCCCCGTGATCGTCGTCATCACCAAGTCGTACTCGCAGACCGAACGCGACGAGAACATCAAGACCGTCCAGAACGCTTTCGCCATGCAGAAGAAGTATTCCAAGAACCTCAAGGAGATCATCCCTGTGGTGGCCGAACAGTATCGCATCAACGACACGGTCATCGTTCCGCCCGACGGCATCGATGAGCTCATCGACGCGACCAACCGGCTCATGCCCGAAGGCAAGATGGCAGCCGAGAAGGACGTGGCCGCCTTCAAGCTCAGGCGCAAGCGCGCGATGGCCAACGGACTCATCGGCACCTTCACGACCGCGGGCGCCACGGTCGGGGCCTTCCCCATGCCCGTCGCCGACGCGGTGGTGCTCTCCACGCTCGAGGCCACCGAGGTCAACGCCCTAGCCTCCGTCTACGAGATCAGGCACGACGAGAACTCGAAGGAGTTCCTGAGCACCATCATCGAGATGGGAACCGTGAGCATTGCCGCGCGCGCCGCAATCAGCGCCATCAAGGCCATCCCTGGCATCAACATCGCAGCAAGCGTGCTCGACGCCATCATCGCCGGCTCCTTTGTGGCCGCCATCGGACAAGCCTCTGCCTTCGCCTTTGAGCAGGTCTACCTGGGCGAGAAGACCCTCGACGACCTCGACTGGCTACGCAAGCTGTTCGAGTCCGAGCTGTCAAACGACTTCGTCGACAAGGCTGGAAGCATCGTCAAGCAGGTCTCCGAGGGCGGCGCCCCCAAGAATGTGAGCGGGATGATCTCGGAGCTGGTCAAGGTCGCGTTCGCGCAGAAGTAACGCACGCCACACAACCTAAGATGCAGGCCGAGAGCCCAGCCCGCACTCCCCTACCGCTTTCTCCTGCCGAAGAGCCCGAAGAACAACCCGCCCGACGGGGACTTGCACTTGATCAGGTTCTGCTTGCAGTACTTGTTGGCAGCGGAGGAGCCCGAGCAGATCACCGTCAGGTTCTTGTGGCCAGCGAACGCCTCATCGCCTATCACCCTGACGCTATCGGGGATCGTGATCTCGGTCAGAGACCTGCAGTCCGCAAACGCCATCCTCTCGATTTCCGTGACGCTGTCCGGAATGGCTCTCATGATACGGGGGCAGCCTGGGTTTCTGGGAGCGGTTTCGATGTGCGGGGAGGTTGGGGTGTGGGTAGGGCGATGTGAGATATCACTTCATTCAAGCATCGGGTTAACTATCACCTCTCTCACAAGCAAAATATGGACAATCGATTTGATCGATGACTAGGGTGTAAGGGACTCAAAGCGATTACAATCACCCAGTAAGTATTACCCCTAGTTCTGACGTGCCGAAACCCACATACGGGGAGTCTTGGCGCATGATACTCAACCTCTAGCTGGGAGTACAGATGAAACTTGTCACATTCACCTGTCCAGGGTGCGGAGCACAGCTGAGCGTCGACATAGATAAGAAGATGGCATCTTGCCAGTACTGTGGTTCGACATTCCCCATCGACGATGAAGCGCAGCATATACGCTACGACAATGCTGAGCAAGCGGGCTACGAGTTTGAGAAAGGCCGCCAACGAGCACAAGCGGAGTTAGCTCAGAGCTCAAGCCAGCAGTCTTACCAGAGCCAACAGTCATACCAGAGCTCGCAGCCATTCCAAATCCCAACGCATATTCCCATGCAGACCGAAGAGCCCAAGAAAAAGCGCAAGACTTGGCTCTGGGTACTAGGTTGGGTTTTCATCTTCCCAATACCTCTTACAATCTTGATGATGCGCAATAAGAAGCTGAGTGAGAAAGTAAGAATGGGCATCATTATTGCTGCTTGGATTATCTATCTCATATGGATGATGCCCTCAAACAGTGGTGACTCTGAGAGCAAAACCGAAGATACAGGATCAAAGACAGAGGCTGTCCAGACCTTGGATGAGGAGGAAAGTGAAAGCTCGGGTCAAGAAGACACGGGAGACGAGCAGTCCGATGATGAACAGCCTACTGAAGCTGAGGTAGACCAAACTGCGAGTTTTGTCATAGATAAGCTATCTGGTATCGAGCATATACAAGAGCCGACAGCAGTGACAAAGGACCATGACCCGAACAAGGGACTCAGTAAGGAGGATGGATATATCGCCGCGGTTTACTTTTCCTCAGATCTAGTCGAGGAGGAAGTACAGGGAGATGACGTTATCGACAAGGGCACTGACGGCGGCGGATGCGTAGAGGTGTATCGGAACGAGGAAGACGCCAAGGCACGCAATGATTATTTGGGTTCTGGGGCAAGTTTCCTCAGCCTCGCTGGAGCGCATATTGCAAATGGTAAGTATGTCATCCGTACTTCAAGACACCTGAGCAAGTCTCAACAGCAGAATCTAGAAAAAGCAATCATTGAGGCGCTTACAAAAACCGAGTAGCGATAGTCTCACGATCACTTGCTGATGACGTACGTCTAGAACCCCTGGCTCGCCACAAGCTGGCGCAAAGGCAACACCATGCGTAACATCATGCTCGTGATAACATCCCCCGTCGCGTCGGTCAGCGTTTGGTTGCCAGGCAGTTCAACCACGGCTCACCGCCCCTCCCGGGCCGAACGTCTCCCGACACCCACATCCGCGCGACGCCGAAGCATGGCTCGAGAAGCGGGACGAGCGCACCCTCGTCCAGGCACGTGAACCATCGGCCGTTCCTGTGCCCCACGAAGCTGCCGTACTTGAACGAGCAGTACAGCACTCCCCCGGGCTTTAGCGCGTTTGCGGCCAGGGCGAGAATAGCGGGCAGCTCCTCGGGATGGACGTGGAGGAGCGAGGCGCAGGCCCAGATGCCGTCGTAGCAGTCGGACTCGCTGAGCTCCTGGAACGTCTCATGACGCACGATGGTGCCCGTGGCGCTCAGAGCCTCAACGCACATGGCAGCCGAACCGTCCGTGGACGTCACGCTAAAGCCCAGCTCCCGAAGCGCCTTCGAGTCGCGGCCGCTCCCGCAGCCCCAGTCGAGGACGGAGCCTCCCGGCGGAAGCATGGACACATATGCATCAAGGACATCGGCCATAGACGCGCCGACCGTCTCCCGTACGAACGCGGCAGCGTTCGAGTCGTAGTAGTCGATTGTCTTGGACGGAGTCATGGCAGCTGCATCCATTCGGCCTGCGGTCATGTCACGCTGATTATACGCAAGCGTGTTGGACGCAGCCCTACAGCCTCCCGAGCGCATGCTGAATCTCGAGCTCGCGGAGGAGCTCGTACCAGCCGGTGACGGGCAGCCCGCCTCCCATGTTGGTCTGCATGGACTGCGTGACGCTCACCACGGTCAGATTGGGATTCATCTTGAGGAACGCGCCTGCTGACGGGACGTGCGGGACGGTGTGGCTCACGATCGTTGCGTAGCAGTAGATGGCGGCCCTGGTGGCGGGGATGCGTGAGAGCTGCAGGAGCGTCATGCCCGCGATGGCCGGGTCGATCTCGGTCCGCCCGCGACGTACCTCGTCGAGCTTGCCCATCGCAATCAGCTGGCGAAGGTCAGCTCGCACGCGCATGCACGTGCGGCCAAGCAGGTTCTCGCCCTGCCACTTGGCGGGGTTAGCGAAGCGCGGGTCGTCGGCGGTCATGCCCACGCCCCAGACCTTGTCGTAGGGAGATGCCTCCGCGAGCAGCGCCGAGCCCGTGGAGAGTAGCTCCTCGCGCTCGGGCTCGTTTGCCAGGAACTTTTCGCGCACACCGTAGTAGACCATCTGCTCGCGCACGGCGTCCCAGAGGGCTCCGTTGTAGGGCTTGACCTCGCCGCCGAGCTCCTTGGCGCGGCGCGGGGTCGGTGCGACGAGGATCTCGGCGGCCTTGTCCATGTCGCCCATGAGGCACGCCTTCTGCCACATCATCCAGTGCTCGCCCGTGGCGAAGTGGGTCCCGCGGAAGTCGAAGCCCGTGGGGTGCCAGTTGCTGCAGCAGCCGAGGCGCTCGTTCTCCCTCCAGAAGCCGAGCTGCGTTGGGAACGCGTTTCCGCTGGTAGAGTTGGCGGTCATTGTGGCTCTCCGGTCTCTGATCGCGGTCGATGCGTGTTGTAGATGATATGGGAGGGACTGGAGATTGCACAGCCCCGCATTGCCCCACGCGCCGTTGGCGAGTACGCCGAACGCCTTGCGGATGAGCGCAGCGTGCTCCAGACTCGCGCTGATGGCGAAGTAGTCCCTGACGGAGCCCTTAGGGAACGTGATGGCTGTGATATCGCTTGCCTGAGGGACAGCGGCTGCGGACTTTTCGCAGATCTCGCCGAAATAGACCTCGGGCTTCTTGCGGCTGCGGTGGTTGTATACCACCACGCTCTGGCCCCTTGCCACGTAGTCGGCAACCTCGTCGTAGAACGTGTACTTGGGAGCTTTGGCCGAGCGCTTGCCGACGGACTTCACGAGCAGTCCGTTGTCAGGATCGAGAAAGACGAGGTCAGCGACCGCAAGCGCAGCGAGGGCACGGGCATGCCAGGCGGCCCGGTCCTCGACGGGAACGACATCAGAGTAGTAGGTCGCGCCGGGAATCAGGCGCGCTTCCTCGAGCGCGCGAACAGAACGCTCGGAACTGCGAGAGATTGCGAGCAGCGCCTTCGCGAGCTCGGGATCAACTGCGGCCAGCTTCTCAGGTATCAGCTTTCCGCCATCATTAACGGCAAGCTCTCGTGCCGGCGTCTCCACCAGATACCAGTTGATACCAATCGACAAGCCTTCGGAGGCAAGCGCCCTCAGCATGCCAAACTTGCCGTAATCCCCGATATCACCTGCGTAGCGGTTTTGCATCACGGTCTCCTTGGAATACCTTCGCCCTTGACCCTTACGCCTTAACCACAACCACCTCTTAGAACCCCAACAGCTCCTTCTTCTTGGCGTCATAGTCTTCCTGCGTGATGAGGCCGGCGTCGAGCATCGACTTGTAGGCCTGCAGCTGAGTGGCGATGTCCTCCGCAGCAGGAGCAGCAGCTTCCGCCTTGCCGCGTGCATCACGAGCTTTCCCAATCCTTGCAGATAGGCCTCCGAACCCCTTGCGGAGGCCCGATGCCGCGGCCTTCGCCGCACCGCCCGCTATGTCCCTCGCAGAGCTAGCCGCTACGGCAGCCTTGTCCATCGCAACGTTCGCAACCTCCGCAGCCCTCTCGCCCGCTGCCGCAAGCGCCGCTTTGTAGTCAGCCTTCGTCTCCTCGTCGATCTGCTCAAGAACCGCCTCCATCTCCTCCTCGGGAAGCACCACTCCCGTCGCCTGAGGCAGCGTGCGCAAATGCTTCTTGAGGCTTACGGCACTGGGTCGGAAAGTGACATAGGTCAGTCCGCCGGAGACCACCCCGCCCACAACGGGCACGCCCTTGGCAACCGTCTCGGCAAACGATTTCTTGGTCATGTTGACGCCCACAACGCGCAGTACCCTCCTAAGTGGGATAAACCAGAACGTCTTGGTCAACGCCTGCTTCTCTATAGCTCTCGCCACGCCCGCCTTTGCCGTCTGGGCGGCAAACTTGACGAGCGAGGAGTCGATACTACCCACCTGCATCATCACGCCGAGGAACAGGATGAGCCGGTACATGGTCTCGTCGTCGACCTCGTCCTCGTCGTTGAGGAACGACTCCCAGCCGTAGATGTAGGCAAGCTTCTGCTCGATGCGCAGCGAGTGCGCAAAGTACTGCACCACGTCGGCGGGTATAGTACCGAACATGGCAAGACCGCCAGGCATGCCAGCCAAGGCCGAAAGACCCGTCACCTTACGCGTCTCAATGCTAATGGCTGCGTCAGCCAGCTCGTCCATAATCCTCATTGGCACGCCGGCAGCCTGCGGGTTTGTCTCTACGGCAGCCTTAACCACATCGGGAGGACACTTTTTGGAGAGCTCGGTACGCAGGAACGTCTCACGGTCGATGGTGACGCCCCTGAGCGTGGCAGCACGCCTCAGGATCTTGTACGCCCACGCCTCTTCCTCGGACATGGGGATGTCCTCGTCGACCTCCACGTCCTCGACGGATACCTCCGGAGCAATCTCTTCGATGTCGTCGAGCTTCTCGATGTTCTGGTCGTCAGCCATGTGTCACTCCTCACCGCCACGTTGCTGATAGGGCTATGGTAGCGTTTAAGCGACGCGTTAAGAGGGCGGTTGCCACCAGCGTGCGATTGCTGAGCGCCTGTTGACCGCGTTGTTCGCAATGGATTCATAAGTTGCTCTAAGCGCTTCAACGTCCGCTACCGACGGTCTGAGACATGCCACGCTGAAATAACCCTATTCTTCAGAACCGTCTGCCGAGGCAAAACGGTCGTTTCACCCCCCTCTTGATACTAGTAATATTTCTTGGATTCGATTTTCCAAAATTCTTGGTTGACAGCATCCAAGCATAGTGTAAGATACAGTCATGGATTGGAAATCGCTATCCAAGGGTGAAGGGCGGATGAGATGAACAAGCGGATTGAGCTTCGGAGAAGCGACAAGATGTTGCGAAAGCTGTTCGTGGTGGACATCGAAAACGCGGTAGGCGCCGGCACAATCAGCGAGGATTCCTGCCGTAACGTCAGGGACAGGATCGAGAAGACCTACCACCCCGGCAGCAGTGATCTGACAGTCATCGGCGTGAGCCACAAGAACAATCTCTTCCCCGCCCACGCATGGGACGGCGCTCGGGTCGTCCTCAAGGAGGGTCATGACGGCGCTGACCTCGCCCTGGAGAACGTCCTCTCCACCGAGAATGTCGAGGCGCGCTTTGGCGAGGTTGTCATCGTCTCTGGGGACAACCTTTTCTCCGCACAGGCTCGCAGGCTCAAGTCCCTCGGCGTCAGGGTTACGGTCGATGCTCGGGCGCGGCAGCTTGCCCGAGTTCTCGCATTCAGTTGCTTGAGCGTCAGATTTGCTCCAGACGCACTCGCAGCGTAGCTATCGTTTTACCCTATCGCTAGGACTAGGATCAGAACATCATGACACTGGATGGAAGGCAGAACATGAAGAAGGACGCCTCAGACCTGTTCGCGGGATTCGAAGAGGAGATGGCTCAGGAAGCCATGGCAAAGTGGCTAGAGAAGGCCTCTCTTCAGATCGAGCTCGACGGCACAGCCCTTGAAGCCATAGACCGGTTCATTAACATTGACAAGGATGACGTCCTCCTCTGTGAAACCACGTGCCTTAGCTATGCGCTGCATGCCATATCAAGAGGAAACGGGATTCGGGAGCTTTGGATCATTCCTCCTCACCTGGCCAGCACCGTCGAATTGACCCCTGAGCTTCTGGACGATTTCAATTTGAAGCTCCGTGCGAACGCCTCGACGCTGCTTGACTCTCTCGAGGGCTACGGCAACGTGTTCAAGGGGCTGAAAACCTCTGTCCCCCATGAACCCTTCAAGCTGCTAATCACTGACAAATACGAGTGGATTCCGTTCGGGTCTCAACTCGAATGGTCCTTGTACAACTCCTTCTGGAATGACATGCTCGACACGAAGGGTTCGACAGGTGCGGTCATCTACCCCCTTACCCACGAGACGGATCCTCTCTCTGAAGGGTCCACTCCCCTCTTCCCCACTCACCATGCGGAGGGTGCCTACTACTCAGGAGGTTTTACAAACGTAGCCGAACTCCCTGGCGGGCACATTGTGCTCGCGCTTGGGATACAGAAAGGCACGCTACACGTGGAAGACCTGTCCGACCCCAACCACCCATGGGTCGGCGACATGGCCCCCATCACCATCGCCGTCAACAACGGCAACCTCCTTCCCAGCTCCCTCAGGTCAGGTGTTGAGGTGCTCCGAGAAGTAACCTTGGGGGACCTTGCTTCCAAAATCAGTAGAGGGACGACGTTGAGTGAGAAGAAGCTTGATGTCAACGAGAAGTCGAGCTCCGCGAAAGGACTGAACCGCTGGTTCCCTGAGGACTTCTATCTGGTGTCATACGGAGACGGAGATGGCGATTCTTCCATCTTGAACTCTGGCGTGGGAGGGACGGCGCCATCGTTTGGTGGGTACTACAGGTACCCAGGCGACTACTACTATATCGACGGCTCCTGCTTCCAGAATGGCGAAATCAAACCGAAGGTGCTCAACTCCATACCAAGGGGCCAGGAACGCTACGTCGTCGACGATCGAGACGCAGAGGTAATCCTTGTATCGAGGAGCAGCAAAGAAATCGCCGTCTACAAGGCGATCGATCACCCCACACTCATCGGCAACGGTGTCTTCGTTATCCGGCTCAACGACGGTGTCGACATGGACTACGTGGCTTGCTGGATGCGGGGGGCATTCACCAAGGAGTGGATTGACGGCGAGGGAAAGCTGCTGACGAAGAGCCTGCTCGCGAGCCTGCCCGTCCCGATACTCGATGAGGAGATGATGGGCAAGACGGTGCAATACGAGCGGTCAATCGACAGGAAGATATTCGATTTTTACCAGAAAATCGCCGGACTCAAGATGAGCAACAGATTCAATCCTCTCGCAGCAAGCGATATGGAGGAGCCCTTTGTAGACGAGCCTGAATGGGCCAACGGGTTCTACGATTCGGACATTCCTTTCTAGACGTGACAACAATTGTCATCGCGCAGGCACTGGACGATACGTGGACTCTTTTTGGGGGGTCGCAGATAATATGAATGGGCTCACATTCACACCCGCGCAGAACCGTGCAATCCAAAGCGCCATTAATCCCGCAAACATGCAGGTTCCCACGGCGATCGCAGGACCAGCCGGTAGTGGTAAAACTCTCATCGCCACAGAAATAGCAAGCACATTCGCATCGCAGACTTCTTTGGGCGGTATGCTCGACAGCCGTAACCAGCAGCAAGTGTTCTTCGTAACGTATACCAACGAACTCAAGCGCTTCGTCAATGACCAGCTGGAAGAGACGTTGGGTCATGATCCGGAGAGCGTTGAGGTCTCGACGGTTCACATGTACCTGAAAAAGTTCCTTATCAAGAACGATTACGGAGATTTCTACTTCCACAACAAGATAACTAGGCGCGAAGGCGTAAAGAAGCGCAGGGCTTTCTTGGAGGATTACCTCACCAACGCGGACGCCCTCGGACTCACAGGTGCCCTCGCAAACGCAAGCTTTCTTGACGAGGAGATTGGCTGGCTGCTGGGGCAAGGTATCAGGAGCCAGCAAAAGTACCTCACCATGTCACGTACCGGAAGGCGAACAAGACTTAACAAGCAACAGCGAGATAAGGTATTCCAGGCCTATGTTGAGTACATGGCATACCTCAGACGCGAAGGGAGCCGCATCGGAAAGAAGATTATCGACTACGACGACATCGGCAACCAAGTCTTACACCATTGTGAGCACCACAACTGTGTGCCCATTGCCTCCCATCTCATCATCGATGAGGTCCAAGACCTCGCGAGGACATGGATTGACGCGCTGAGGAAAACCACGGGAGGAAAAATCGTCTATGCAGGCGATCCGACCCAGTCCATCTATGGGCGCGGGTTCACCTGGCGAGACGTAACTGGCCAGCGCGTCAGGCCTATTCATTTGAGCGAAGACTTTAGAATCACCCAGCAAATATATCTCGCAGCCCGCTCGCTCATGGACTTCGACAAGAACTCCGAAACCGAGCCAGGCCGAGACAAGCAAAAGCGTCGCAATGGCGACAAACCGAGTCTCGTGTTCTGCAAGGACAAGGATTCTCAAACCCAAAAGATTGTCGAGCTTGTTGCCAAGCTGAGGAGCGACAACCCAAAGTGCGTCATTGCTGTCGCAGCGCCGCGACGCGAATACGTCAACGAACTCAGAGGCCGCTGCCATTGGGCTCTCACCACGACCCTTCATTCCCTCAAGGGGCTTGAGGCTGACCATGTAATCCTTGCAAATCTCGACGATGATTCCTTCGACTTCACAAACGAGTACACCCAAGAAGACACCAACCGTCATCTTCTCTATGTGGGCATGACGCGCGCAAAGCAGACGCTCACCATGATGACTTCGACGAACAGCCCCTCACCAGTGCTCGTCGAACTCTCCGCAGACTATATCGACATCGATGACACAGAGAATCCGGAGGCACATCGCGCACTTATCAAGATTCGCGATTCACAAGCACGTGCATCACGAAGCAGCTTCGAACAGCTTGTCAAAGAGACAGTTGAGAACGAAGAGGCTGTCGAGCAGGCTAAAAATGAACTGCAAAAGGCCAGCACGGAGGACTCTCCAGAAAGTAGCACCAAAGCACGTATCGCTCAGCTCGAGCGAGAGCTGAAAAAGAGCCAGCGGCTGCTACGAGAAAGCGAAGAGAAGCAGCGTCGACAGGAAGATGAACTACGCGTCTATCGCGCACGTGAGAAGAGCGACAGCGCTATTTCGACGAAGCCCGATGAGCCCATGGTGCGGCGACCGCAGTTCGTCGACAACGCAACGATTCTTATTCTCGGCGGGCTTGGAGTCAAACCCAAGGACATCTCCGGGATCTTCAAGAGCGTGGGATTGCCACGTGACGCATTCGAGCATCTTGATTACGACGATGTCCATAGCGGCAAGTTCGACGCGCGCGAGCTGTTGGATACCAGCGAGTACTCGGACATCTTCGTTAGCACCACACCTCACAGCGTGAAGGGCATCGGCAACGCTTCAAGTCTCGCGGAGTTCCTAGAAGAGAACGAGCGCCATCTGCCCAAGCTTAAGGTGTTCAGAGGCGAGGACGGAGTCCTCAAAAAGGCCTCGAAGACCGACTTGAAGGAAGCCCTATACAAGAGCGCACTCTACGAGGCGAAGATGGGAATCTAGATTGCCTTGTAGCTGGAACGTGAGGCAATCTAGGGTGCCGGCAACATCTGCTCAAGGCGATTTCCAGTAGCAAAAGGGGGCTGTATCAAAAGTTCCTGAGAAGAACGGGTGGGTTCCGCGAGGAGCCCACCCGTTCTTGTGCTCCGGGATGCCGCCTCTCTGCCTCGCACATTG